>CAYQAY010000016.1:0-40271 GCA_964415585.1 uncultured Reyranella sp. | reverse complement strand
CGACCACGGCCGCGACCACACTGCGCAAGGGCCGCGAGGACGTGGTGATCGACGGGCCGTTCGCCGAGACCAAGGAGCAGTTGCTGGGCTTCTACATCGTCGACTGCGCCTCGCTCGACGCCGCGATCGACGTGGCCAAGGAACTCGCCAAGGCCAATCCCAGCACCGGCAGCTACGAGATCCGCCCGGTGGCAGAGATGCATGAAAGCCAGCTTCCCGCTCAGAAGAAACCGGCGGCATGAACGACCTTGCCTGGATCGACCCGGTCCTGACCGCCGCGCGTCCACGGGCGATGGGGGCCCTGCTGCGCTACTTCCGGAATCTCGATACGGCAGAGGAGGCCTTCCAGGAGGCGTGCCTGCGGGCGCTCCGGACCTGGCCGCAGAACGGCCCGCCGCGCGACGCCGCGGCCTGGCTGATCATGGTCGGCCGCAATGCCGCGATGGACGACGTGCGGCGGCGCGCCAAACAGACGGAGCTGCCCGACGAGGAGCAGCTCTCCGACCTCGACGACATGGAGACGCCGATGGCCGAACGGCTGGACGGCGAGCACTACAAGGACGACATCCTGCGGCTGCTGTTCGTCTGCTGCCATCCCGACCTGCCGGCCACGCAGCAGATCGCGCTGGCGCTGCGCATCGTCTGCGGCCTCTCGGTGAAGCAGATCGCGCGCGCCTTCCTGGTGGGCGAAGCGGCGATGGAGCAGCGCATCACGCGCGCCAAGGCCCGCATCGCACAGGGCAAGGTGGCGTTCGAGACGCCAGGCGCGGTCGAGCGCGCCGAACGGCTGGCAGCCGTGGCGGCGATGATCTACCTCACCTTCAACGAAGGTTACTCGGCCAACGCGAGCGAGGCCGAGGCGCGCAAGCCGCTAGCCGAGGAAGCGATCTGGCTGATGCGGCTGCTGTTGCGGCTGTTCCCGGCCGAGCCCGAGATCATGGGCCTGATGGCCCTGATGCTGCTGCAACAGTCGCGCGCCAGGGCGCGCTTCGATGCCGACGGCAACGTCGTGCTGCTGGAAAAACAGGACCGCAGCCTGTGGAGCCGGCCACGTATCGCCGAGGGCCTGGCGCTGATCGACAAGGCGATGCGCCATGCGCGGCCCGGGCCCTACCAGGTGCAGGCCGCGATCGCGGCGCTCCATGCGCGAGCCGCGCAGGCGCAGGACACCGACTGGGCGCAGATCGACCTGCTCTACGCCAACCTCGAACGGCTGCAGCCCTCGCCGGTGGTGACGCTGAACCGCGCGGTCGCCGTCTCCAAGGTCAGGGGGCCCGAGGCGGCGCTGGACATGATCGAGCCGCTGGCCGAGCGGCTCGACGGCTATTTCTACTTCCACGGCGTGAAGGGCGCGCTGCTGAAGCAGCTCGAGCGGCCCGACGAGGCCCGCACCGCCTTCGGCCGCGCCATCGCGCTCGCCAACACTCCAGCCGAGGCGGCGCATATCCGCCAGCATCTCGATCGGCTGTCGGGATAAGTAATTCCGGGCTCGATGTCGGGACGGCTGTCGGTCACTCGTCCTTGGGACAGACAACAGCCATGGAGCTTGTGATGACCGACAACAACCAGCCCGTTCAGCCGCCCGTGCTCGGCGGACCCTGCCCCTACCTCTCGGTACAGGGTGCGGCCAAGGCGTCCGACTTCTACGTGGAGGCGCTGGGTGCCGAGGAAGTCATGCGCATGCCGCCGGACGACAAGGGCCGCTACATGCACATCCATCTCGTGATCAACGGCGGCTCGCTGACGCTGGCCGACACTTTCCCCGAGCACGGCCATCCCTGGGAGAAGCCAGCAGGCTTCACGCTGCATCTCGCCATGCCGGACGTCGACGTGGCGTTCGACCGGGCGATCGAGGCCGGCGCCACCGTGGTCTTGCCGGTACAGGATATGTTCTGGGGCGACCGCTACGGCCAGTTCCGCGACCCGTTCGGCGTGCTCTGGTCGATGGGCACACCCCAGAAGAAGAGTTGAACCACGAACGCCCGGCACATGGTCTGGGCGGCCCGCATCGTGTGCCCTTCCTCACTCCGGTTTACGCCGATGGACACCGCCATCGGATGTTCCCCATCCAGGCGGCCCACGTCCGCCGCAAGGCTCAGCCCAGAAGGATCGCGATCTGCTCGGCGAGTTCCTTCTGCTGGTAGGGCTTGTTGAGGCGTGGCAGTTCGAAGCTTGCCCGCGTCGGCAGGTCGGCATAGCCGGTGGCCAGAAGGATCGGCAGGCCGGGCCGCAGTTTGCGCGCTTCCTCCGCGAGCTGCAGGCCGTTCATGCCGGGCATGGCGTAGTCGGTGATCATCAGGTCGACCGCGGCATTGCCCTGAAGCAGCTTCAGCGCATCTGCACCGGTCGATGCCTTGAGCACGTCGTGTCCGAGATCCTCGAGCAGCGAGACGGTGCTGAGGCTGATCAGGAAATCGTCGTCGACGAAGAGAAGCTTCAGCCGGCGACTCCGCGCCACAGGCGCCGGCAGCGTTGCGGGACCGATCTCGGCCGTGGCGCTTCCGCTAGCGACCGGCAGCCAAAGCTCGGCCCGCGTGCCGCAACCCGGCGTGCTGAACAGGCGGAGTGCACCGTGAAGCTGCTGGGCGAGGCCGTGGATCATGGAAAGGCCGAGGCCGGTGCCCTTGCCGATTTCCTTGGTCGAGAAGAAAGGCTCGACGGCGCGCTGCAGCGTGTCGGCATCCATGCCGGCACCGGTGTCGGAGACCGAGAGCCGGAGATAGCGGCCTGCGGCGAGATCCGGTGCCGCTGCCGTTTCGGCCAGCTCCAGCGCGATCGTCAGGGAGCCGCCGTCCGGCATGGCGTCGCGGCTGTTCACCACGAGGTTGAGCAGCGCCAGCTCGACCTGGTTGGCGTCGACATGGGCGGCCGGCAGCCCGTCCGGCAGTTCGAGCTTCATCTCGACGACCGTGCCGATCGATCGGCGCAACAGGTCGCTCATGCCGCGAACGAGGTCGGCGAGATCGACGGCGCGCGGCTCGAGATCCTGGTGACGGGCGAACGCGAGCAGACGCTGCGTGAGGGCCGCGCCGCGCTGGGCGGCCTGCATGGCGCCGCCGATGAGGCGGGCGGTCTTCGCGTCGGCAGGCAGGTGCTTGCTCAGCAGCTCGAGGTTGCCGATCACCGCCGTGAGGAGATTGTTGAAGTCGTGGGCCACGCCGCCGGTGAGCTGGCCGATCGACTCCATCTTCTGCATCTGGCGAAGCTGGGACTCGGTGCGTTCGCGTTCGGCGATCTGTGCCAGGAGCTCGTCGTGGGCGCTGCGGAGCTGTGCCGTGCGCTCCTCGACGCGGTGCTCCAGTTCGTCATTGACCCTCTGCAGTCGCAGCTCCCCCTGCTTCAGGTCCTCCAGCAGGGTGCGCGTCCCGAGCTGACGGCGGCGGCCCTTGAGAGCGGCCCGCACCACGCTGGTCAGGGTCGTGGGATGGAAAGGCCGCTCGAGAAAGGAAACGTTGCCCAGCGTTTCGAGCCAGCGGCCGGCGATGGGATTGCGCTCCGGCCCCCCGCCATGGTCCGTCACCAGCACGAACGGCAGGTCCGACCAGGCGGGCTGGCTCGCCAACCATTGCGACAGCGGCTTGAGGTCGGCGGTGCGGATCGCCTCCTCCGTCATCAGGACGAAGGCCGTGTCGTCGCCCAGAGCATCGCGCAGCTCCGCCAGCGTGCGGCACGCACGACAGGCGATTCCCGCCTGTTCGATCAGCGACACGGCGACGGCCGCGTCGCGGCCGCGCGGCGCGAGGATCAACGCGAAGAGATGTCGTCCCGGATCGTGGGTGCTCACTCGCTGCGCATCGGCCGCGGCGTGCGGTCGCCCTGCAGGACGGGCGTGCCGCGCAGCACGCCATGAAACTCCGTCAACGGCTCGCCGACATGAATGCCCTTGTCGATCCAGAATTCGCGGATCGTGTCCTCGTGCCTGCCGGTCCGCTTCTTGATGACGGACAGGGCGCGCTTCACGGAACCTTCGGCTTCGAAGTAGCGCAGGAGGATCACCGTGTCGGCAAGATAGGTGACGTCGACCGGTGCTTTCATCTCGCCGACCAGACCGTGCTGCGCCACGGTGAGGAAGGTCGAAACGCCGCAACGGTTGAGATACTGCAGCAGCTCGTGCATGTGCAAAACGAGCGAATTCTCCTCCGGCATCGCCGCCTGGTAACCGTTGAGGCTGTCGATCAGCACGGTCTTCATCTCGGGATCGTTCGCCACCTTGCGCACCTCGTGGGCGAACTCGCCCGGCGACAGCTCGGCTGCGTCGACCTGGGAGATCTTGAGCCCGCCGTCGCGCAGCATGGCTTCGAGGTCGAAGCCCAGCGGCCTGGCGCGCTCCAGAAGGAGACCGATCTCCTCGTCGAAGACGAACATGGCGGCCTTGCCGCCCTTGCGGACGGCGTCGGCGACGAACTGCAGGCACAGGATGCTCTTGCCTGCGCCGGACGGGCCGAGCACCATTGTGCTCGATCCCAGCTCGATGCCGCCGCCCAGGAGTTCATCGAGTTCGGCGATGCCGGAACGCATCTGGGTGCGCGCGAAGTCGTGGCGATGCTCGGCAGCGACAAGACGCGGGAAGACCCGCGCGCCGCCGCGGCGAATGATGAAGTCATGATAACCGCCGCGGAATCCCTGGGCGCGGTACTTGACCACGCGCAGCCGGCGACGCTCCGCACCGTAGTCGGGCGTCATCTGTTCGAGACGGATCACGCCATGGGCGACGCTGTGAACCGTCTTGTCGAGAGAATCGGTCGTGAGATCGTCGAGCATCAGCACTGTGGCGCCGTGGCGCGCGAAATAATGCTTCAAAGCGAGGATCTGCCGGCGGTAGCGCAACGAGCTCTGGGCGAGCAGGCGGATCTCCGACAAGGAATCGAGCACGACGCGCTTGGCCTTGCTGCGTTCGACCGCCTCGAAAATGGCCTTGGTCGTCTCGCCCAGTTCGAGATCCGAGGAATAGAGCAGGCTCTGCTGCTGGTCGGCATCGAGCAGGCTCTCGGGGGGCACGACCTCGAAGATTTCGATCCTGTCGCCGAGCGTCCAGCCGTGCGCGTCGGCCGTGACCTGGAGCTCCCGCGACGTCTCGGAAAGGGTGATGTAGAGACCCTGTTCGCCGGCCCGGGCCCCTTCAACGAGGAAGCGCAGCGCCATCGTGGTCTTGCCGGTGCCCGGAGTGCCCTCCAGCAGGAAGACCCGCCCCTCCGCCAGACCGCCCTGAAGAATTTCATCGAGGCCCAGCACCCCGGTCCGGGCCCGCTTCATCTCCGTGGCGTCCATCGCTCCTCTCCCGCCGCCCAGGGCCGACTCGATGAACGCGAGGACGCCCGATAAGTTCCCGCGGCGAAACTAGGACACGTGTGCCTGCACGACGCCCAGAAAGGCCGGCCCATAACGTTCCAGCTTGGCATCGCCGATGCCGTGGATCTCGCGCATGGCGCGCACCGTCGTCGGCCTGTGGATGGCGAGCTCTGTCAGCGTCCGGTCGGAGAAGACGACATAGGCCGGCACGTTCTGGGCGCGGGCCAGCTTCGTGCGCAGGGTCTTGAGGGCATCGAGCAGGGCGGTGTCGGCATCGCCCACGATCACGGCGGCCGCGGCCTGGCGGCGCGCACCCTTGGTCGCCGCTCCCGGCGAAAGATGCTTGCGCAGCTCGATCCTCTGTTCGCCCTTCAGCACGCGCCAGCCCTCTTCGGTCACCCACCAGCGGCCGTGCTCCATCATGTCCTGCGCGATCAGGCCGACGGCGGAGAGCTGGCGGAAGATCGAGCGCCACTCGGCGGCCTTGCGTTCCTTGCCGACGCCGAAAGTCGGCAGCTTTTCGTGATTGTACTTGCGGACGTTGTCGGTGAGGTCGCCGGTCAGGATGGCGACCAGGTGCTCCATGCCGAAGCGCTCGCCGGTGCGCACGATGGCCGACATCGCCTTCTGCGCGTCGATGGTGGCGTCGAACAGCTCGACTCCTTCCTGGCAGAGATCGCAGTTTCCACACGGCTCCGACGGCTCGCCGAAATAGGCGAGCAGGGTCTGGCGGCGGCAGCGCGGCGCTTCAGCGAGCGACAGCAGCGCGCCCAGCCGCTGGCGCTCGATGCGCTTGCGCTCGTCCGACGAATCACCCTGTTCGATCTGCATCCGGCGGAGCTGCATGTCGCCCAGGCCGTAGAGCGTCAGCGTGTCGGCCGGCAGCCCGTCGCGGCCGGCACGGCCGATCTCCTGGTAATAGGCTTCGACATTGGCCGGCAGGTCGGCATGGCAGACGAAGCGGACGTCGGGCTTGTCGATGCCCATGCCGAAGGCCACGGTCGCGGTCATCACCACGCCGTCCTCCTGCTGGAAGGCATCCTGGTTGGCGTCGCGGACGCTCTTCTCGAGGCCGGCATGATAGGGCAGCGCGCGAACGCCGGCGGCCGCGAGCGACCGGGCCAATTCCTCGACCTTACGGCGCGAGGCGCAGTAGACGATGCCGCTCTCGCCGGGATGGGCCTGCACGAAGGCAAGCACCTGGCGCGTCGAGCGGTCCTTCGCCCGGAAGGCGAGCTTGAGGTTGGGCCGGTCGAAGCTGCGCACGAAGAGGCGCGGCTCCTTCGCGAACAGCTTGTCGACGATGTCGCCGCGGGTCGGCGCATCGGCCGTCGCGGTGAGCGCGATGGTCTGCAACCGCCCCCCTTCCATGGCGCCGATCTCGCGCGCGAGATTGCCCAGCGTCAGATACTCGGGCCGGAAGTCGTGGCCCCATTGCGAGACGCAGTGCGCCTCGTCGATCGCCATCATCGAGACGTCGGCCTCGGCCAGCATCTCGACCATGTCGGGCCGCGCCAGCCGCTCGGGCGCGACGTAGAGCAGCCGCAGCGCGCGGCTGCGCAGCAGGCCCATGATGCGCGCGTTCTCGGCGGGTTCGTTGCTGGAGTTGAGGCTGCCGGCCGCGACGCCGGCGGCGCCGAGCGCCCGCACCTGGTCGCGCATCAGGGCGATCAGCGGCGATACGACCAGCGTGAGGCCGGGCCGCGCGATGGCCGGGAGCTGGTAGCAGAGAGACTTGCCGCTGCCCGTGGGCATGACCGCGAGCACGTTTTCGCCGGCCAGCACGGCGCGCACGATCTCCTCCTGGCCGGGCCGAAAGTCGGCGAAGCCGAAGACCGAATGCAGCAGGTCACGGGCACGAGAGAGGGCGTCGTTCATTGGTTGGGCGACAACCTACCCTCGCGTGGCCCGGTCTGCTATCGGTTGCGACAGGTTTTCACGGGAGATCGTTCATGCGTCTTGTCGTCCTCGCGGCCTCGGTCCTTCTTGTCGCCCCGGTCGCGCCGGCATTCGCGCTCGACTGCCCGACGGCGCAAGCCAAGGCGCAGCCCGGCATCCTGAAGGAGACCCCGGCCCAGATGGCCCAGGTCGGCAAGACACTGGCCGCCGGCGACACGTTCAATGCCATCGCCTCGGTCACTGCCGACCTGCGCATCCGCTACCCCGGCGTCGAGAAGGCCGAGCTGGTGAACTACCTGGTCACGGCCTACTGCCCGACGGTGGCGGCCGACAACCGGCTCAGCGAAGCGCAGAAGAAGTCGGCGGTCGACAGCTTCGCCGCCCAGGTGATGCGCCAGGTCTACTGATCGAGAGTCAGTGCTTGGCCGCCTGGCCGCCGTCGAGGGTCACCACCACGCCGCTGATGTAGCTGGCGCGCCCGGACGCCAGGAAGACCGCGAGGTCGGCGACCTCGTCGGGCTCGGCGGCGCGGCCGAACGGCATGTGCCTGGTGAGCTCGGGCCAGCGCTCGGGATCGCCCCACTTCTGCTCGGCCTGGCCGCGCAGGAGGGTCAACATGCGGTCGGTGCGCGTGGCCGGCGGATTGATCGCCACGACACGCACGCCGTGCTCGACGCTGCGCGAGCCGACCGCGCGGGTGAAGGCCATGAGGCCGGCGTTGCCCATGGTGCCCGCGACGTAGTCGTAGTTGTAAGCCTCGCCCGCGAGGCCGATCACGTTCACCACGACGCCGGCCTTGCGCACGTACATCTTCTCCAGCATCGCGCGCGTGGCATTGACGTAGCCGAACACCTTGAGCTCCCAGGCCTCGCGCCACTTGGGCTCGGTCATGCCGAAGATGTCGCCGCGCGGAATGGCGCCGGCATTGTTCACCAGGATGTCGGCATGGCCCACGGCCTCGACGACGCTGCGCGCGGTGTCGCCCTTGGAGAAGTCGGCGGGGTGGATCTCGACCGGCACGTTGTGGCGGGCGCGGATCTTGTCGCGCGCTGCCTCCAGAGACTCCTTCGAGCGCGAGGCGATGTGCACGGTGCAGCCCTCGGCCGCAAAGCCCATGGCGCAGGCGAAGCCGATACCGCGACTGCCGCCGGTGATCAGCACGGTCTTTCCGGAAAGCTCGAGGTCCATGTCGCCGCTCCTCAGGGCTTGTAGACGGTGAAGGTATGGGACAGCAGCCGGCGCTCGGCGTACAGGATCTCGAACGTCCACTCGCCCGGCACCAGTTCCCAGTCGTTGTCGAGCCCGTAGCCGCGCTGGCGCGGCTCGCCGATCGGCGAACGAAAGTTCTCGACGCTCTCGGAGTAGACCTTGCCGCTCCTGGGATCGCGCAGGCCGGGCGCGGGAAAGCGCCAAATGGCTCGCAACGGCACGATCGCCCTTTCCGGCGCGCCGATCACGTCGAAGCGTACGCCGAAGCGCACGCCCACGCGCGCCGGCACGCGCGAGGTCTGCTCGTAGAAGGTAACGCTGGCCAGCCGGTTGATGTTGCCGGCGACCGAGCCCGGCGCCGGCATCCGGCCGGCCTGCTCGGCGCGATAGAGACCGGCCTCGAGAAGCTCGATGCGATCGACTCGCACTGCCTGGCCGAGCGACGGCCGGGCGACGGCCATCAGAACGGCAAGTGCCAGGATCGCGATGCCGAACGGTCCTGTCACCAGAGCCTGTAGGTGCTGTCGATGGCGGCACGGCCGTCCTCGGTCCTCACGCGCCCGTCCTTCACCATCTGGACGAGGTGCGCCAGCATCGAGCGGCCGGCGGCCGGATGCAGGTGGACCGGCACGTCGGCGTAGTTCTTGGCCACCATCTGAGGAATGGTCTGCGGCCCGTCCTGCAGGCGGGCGATGATCTGCGCCTCACGGGCCAGCCGATGCTCGATGTAGGCGTTCACGAACGGCACGGGATCGCGGATCTCCGCGCCGTGCGTCGGAATGTAGAGCTCTTCGTGGCGGGGCAGCAGCTTGCGCAGGGAGGCGAAGTAGTCGGCCATGTTGCCGTCGGGCGGCGATATCACCGCCGTCGACCAGCCCATGACATGGTCGCCCGAGAGCAGCGCCTTGTCCTCCTTCACCGCGAAGCAGAGATGGTTGGAGATGTGGCCGGGCGTATGGACCGCCTCGACGTTCCAGCCGTCGCCCTGGATCACGTCGCCGTCGTTCAGCTTGATGTCGGGCGCGAAGGAGAAGTCGCCGTCCTGCTCCGTCGTAACGCCCTGGGGCGTCGGATGCGGGCCATAGCTGTAGACCTTGGCGCCGGTCGCCTTGGCGAGCGCGGGCGTCGCCGGCACATGGTCGATATGGGTGTGGGTCACCAGGATGTGCGTCACCGTCTCGCCGCGCAGCGCGCGCAGCACGGCGTCGATGTGCGTCGGATCATCGGGCCCGGGATCGACGACGGCGACGTTGCCGTGGCCGACGATGTAGGTGCCGGTGCCCTTGAAGGTGAAGGGGCTCGGGTTGTTGGCGACGACGCGGCGGATCAGCGGCGTCACCTCCATCGCGGTGCCGTAGTCGAACTTGAAATCCTTGATGAAGGGAATGCCTGGCATCGCAGCCTCCTACCGGGTCGGCGGCGTCAACTTGTAGAGTGCATTGCGCGTGTCGGCGCTGACATAGACGGCGCCGGAACGGCCGACCGCGACGCCGGTCGGCATCAGGGCCGGCGGCCCGCCGGGGAACGGCGTCAGGCCGATGTCGAGATTGGAGGCGACCACGGTCTTGGCGCCCGTCGCCGGCTCGATGGCGACGATCCGCTTCTGGCCGACCTCGGCCACGTAGAGCTTGCCGTCGGGACCCACGTCGATGCCTTCGGGGCCGGCCAGGTTGTCGGCCACGACCTTGCGTGCGGCCGTGGCGACGTCGATCTGGCTGACCGCGCCGGCCGCGATCTCCGTGACGTAGATCAGATTGCCGGTGCCCTGCGCCAGTGCCACGGGGCCGCGCAGCTCCTTCAGGACGATGCTGCGCGTCTTGCCGTCGGCGCTCACCTTCACGAGGTTGCCGGTCGCGAGCTCCGCCACATAGAGCGTGCCGTCGGCGGCCTCGAGCGCATCGACCGGCGCGCTGAATTCGCCGAGCGTCGCGACCAGCTTGCCGGTCTTGCGGTCGACCTTCTCGACGGTGTTGGAGAACCAGCTCGAGAGCAGCACATGTTTCGGGCCGATCGACAGGCCGGTCGGATAGGCATGGGTCTCGCCGTGCACGCGCATCACGTCGTGCACGGCCCCGCTCGCGCCGTCCACGGTGCGGTAGCTGAACACGTCGGCCACGTGCACCGTCTCCTTGCCGCCTTCGCTGGTGACGGCGAGATCGGCCGGCATGGCGAGCTTGCCCTCGACGATGGTGCGCCACGAGCCGGTCTGCTTGTCGACGTGATAGATGCCGTTGTCGGTCATCGAGCTCACGAACAGGCGACCGCGCGAGTCGAAGGCGAGGTTGTCGAGGCCGGGCTTCATCGACGCCACCAGTCGCTTGGTCCTGCTGCTGAGGCTGACGCTCCAGATGCCGCCCGTACCGGTGTCGACGACGTAGAGGTTGTCGCGGTTCTGCGGGTCGATGTTGACCGCCGCCGGAATCTTGAAGCCCGACGCGATGACCTCGGCCGCGCCGGTCTCGACGTTGACCTTGACGATCTCGCCCTTGAACCAGATCGGCCCGTAGAGGAAACCGTCATCCTTGTGGACCTCGAAGCCGTTGAGGCCGCCCAGCTTCTCGGCGACCTTGCGCAGTTCGCTCCTGGCGAACGGCTTGAAGTCGGGCTTGTCGACGTTCTTGAGATCGATCTCGTAGAGCGCGTCGCCCAGGAAGACCTCGGTGACGAACAGGCGCCCGTCCTTGCCGAAGGCCAGCGAGTTCGGGCCGCCCAGCCCGTGCGCCACCTCGATGGTCTTGCCGTTGGGTCTGCGGATATAGACCTTGCCGATCAGGAAGGCGGTCCACGCCATCGTGCCGTCCTCGGCGAAGGCGATGTCGTCGGCCATTCCGTTGGCCTTATGGTCGATGACGGGATCGACCTCGCCCGAATCGACCTGCACGCGGTAGATCGTCTGGCCGACCACGGAGCCGGCGAAGAGCTGGTCGTCCTTGTTGAAGGCGAGGCCGTGCACGCCGTGGAACCACGAACCCGGCACGAGAATCTGCTGGTTGTACTCCCTGGCCGACGGCGCGGGCGACGGCGCCTGCTGCGCCAACGCTATCCCTGTTACGCCAAGCGCAAGCACCGCCGATACGACTACGCGGCCCAACCCCATCCCGTTCCCTCCGACGTCTTTCTCGCGGCGCGGACTTTAGACCGGGGGACGGGTTTTGTAACGCCGAACCCATCGGCTACCATCGCCGCACTGGAAAATGGCGCACTAGACAGGAGGGAAATCATGGCGGGTCCGCTCTCGGGACTGACGATCGTCGAGCTGGCCGGAATCGGTCCGGGACCGATGTGCTCGATGATGCTCGGCGACATGGGCGCCAACGTGATTCGCGTCGACCGCACCAAGGCCCATGTCATGGACCGTTTCGCCGACCCCAAGTTCGCCGTCCACAACAGAAGCCGTCGCTCGGTCTCGGTCGACCTGCAGAAGAAGGAGGGCATCGAGGTCGTGCTGCGCTTGGTCGCCAGGGCCGACGGCATGACCGAGCCTTTCCGCCCCGGCGTCGCCGAGCGCCTGGGCGTCGGCCCCGACGTCTGCCTCCAGCGCAATCCCAAGCTGGTCTACGGCCGCATGACCGGCTGGGGCCAGGAAGGGCCGCTCGCCAAGGCGGCCGGCCACGACATCAACTACATCGCGCTCACCGGCGCCCTGCACGCCATCGGCCCGAAGGAAAGGCCGGTGCCGCCGCTCAACCTTGTGGGCGACTTCGGCGGCGGCGGCATGCTGCTGGCCTTCGGCATGGTGTGCGGCCTGCTCGAGGCGCAGAGATCGGGCAAGGGCCAGGTGGTCGATGCCGCCATGGTCGACGGCACGGCACTGCTGCTCGGCGGCATCTACGGCATGGTGGGTGCCGGCCTGTGGGACGAGGCCGAGCGCGAGAGCAACACGCTGGACGGCGGCGCGCATTTCTACGGTACCTACGAGACCCGCGACGGCAAGTTCGTCTGCATCGGCTCGATCGAGCCGCAGTTCTACGCCCTGCTGCTCGAGAAGACCGGGCTCAAGGGCGAGACCCTGCCGGCACAGACCGACCGAAAGGCCTGGGCGGAGCTGAAGAGCCGGATGGCCGCCATCTTCAAGACCAAAACGCGCGACGAGTGGTGCGCGATCATGGAGGGAAGCGACGTGTGCTTCGCGCCGGTGCTGTCGGTGTCGGAAGCGCCGCGCCATGCGCACGCCAAGGCGCGCAACGCCTATGTCGATGTGCTGGGCTTCCCGCAACCGGCCGCTGCGCCGCGATTCTCGCGTACCAAGGAAGGCATCCAGGGGCCGGCCGCCAGGCGTGGCCAGCATACCGACGAGATCCTGGGCGAGTGCGGCTTCTCGGCCAAGGAGATCGGCGAACTGAAGGCGGCCGGAATCGTCGGGCCGCAGTGATGCCGCATCGATGATCCGCGCTTTCGAACTGGCGGTGCAGCAGCTCGGCGATCCCAGGCTGCGCAGCATCGTCTGGCAGTCGCTGGCGCTGTCGCTGGTCCTTCAGATCGCCTTGGGCGTGGTCGCCTGGTGGGCGCTGCAGTCTTTCGCCACCTTCCAGTGGAGCTGGTTGAACGAGGCGATCCGCTGGCTGGGCGGCGGCGCCGTCACGGTGCTGGCGCTGATGCTGTTCCCGGCGAGCTTCGGCATCGTGATCTCGATCTTCATGGAGCGCATCGCCGACGTCGTCGAGAGCAAGCACTATCCCGCGCTCGGGCCGGCCCGCGGCATCCCGGTCTGGACGGGCCTGTGGTCGGGCCTCCTGTTCCTGGTGACGCTGATCGTCATCAACCTGGTGATGCTGCCCTTCTATCTCGTCGCGCTGTTCGTCGCGGGCCTCGGTGCCGTACTGTTCTACGGCGTCAACGGCTGGTTGGCCGGCCGCGAATACTACGAGCAGGTGGCGCTGCGTCGCCGCGATCCGGCCGAGGTCCGCGCCTGGCGCAAGGCCAACGGCGGCACGCTGTGGCTCACGGGCATCGTCATCGTGTTTCTCGGCACCATCCCGATCCTGAACCTGATCGTGCCCGTCCTGGGCGTGGCCGCGATGGTCCATATCGCGCAAACCCTGCGCCCGCCCCTTCTGCCGCCCCCGGGCCCGCGCTAAGCTCCGCTTCATGAAAGTGAAGTTTGGGGTGCTCGCGGCCGGGCTTCTGCTCGCCGCCTGCCAGACGAGTGACAAGCAGGAATACTCGCTGGGGACCGGCGAAAAGGGCGTCTTCAGCTCGCGCAACGCCGGCTCACCCATTCCCGCGGACCGCATCAAGGGTCTCGACGAGGTGCAGCTCGTGGCGATGTTCGGCGCGCCCCAGCACGATCGCAAGGACGGACCGGCTCGCGTGCTGCGCTACAGATCGGACGCCTGCACCCTGTTCGTATCCCTGTACCAGAAGGGCGGCCAGGGCTGGCGCGCGGAGTTCGCCGACGCCTACGACACGCATCTCCGGCCATTGCCGCCCGACCAGTGTGCCGGTTCCGTTGCAGCGCAAAAAAAGCGCGTCGCCTGATTCTCACGACCGCGTGAGAGCATACATCTGAACCGCAGCTTTCCTGCGTCTAAGACTCGTGCATCCGCACGACGACAGGACACAGGAGGGCTCTCTATGGCTTTCACGAAGAAGTTCGCAGCTCTCGCCGGCGCACCGCTGCTGGCCCTCGCCATCGGCACCGCCTCGGCGCAGGCCGGCACGCTGGTAGGCCTCACCGCCGACAACAAGCTGGTCAAGATCGACACCGCCACCGGCGCCGCCTCGGCCCCAATGGCGATCACCGGCGCCAACAAAGTGGTGGGCATCGACCAGCGCCCGGCCGACGGCAAGCTGTGGGGCCTCACCGAGACCGGCCAGCTCGTCACCATCGATCCCGCGAGTGGCGCGGCGACGGCCGGCAGCATGCTTTCCGAGAAAACCGCGCTGGGCGCCCGCCCGGTCGTCGATTTCAACCCGGCGGCCGACCGGCTGCGCGTGATCGGCGCCGATGGCGTCAGCCTGCGCATCAACGTCGACACCGGCGCGACCACGGTCGACAAGCCGCTGAACTACGACGCGGCCGACGCCAACGCGGGCAAGAAGCCGATGGTGGCGGCAGGCGCCTACACCAACTCGATGAAAGGTGCCAAGGCCACCGAGCTCTTCCATGTCGACGGCGCGACCGGCGGTCTGGTCCTGCAGAACCCGCCGAACGACGGCGTGCTGAAGACCCGCGGTATGGTCGGCATCCCGGCAGCGGCCGACGTCGTGATGGACATCGACAACGAGGCCGAGGGCAAGAACACCGCCTGGGTGATCGCCGGCAACACGATCTACACGATCGATCTCGCCAGCGGGAAGGCCACGCAGGTCGGCATGGTCAAGGGCATGAACGGCAAGCTGGTCGACATCGCCGTCTTGAAGTGACAACGGTGGACTAACGCCCGGCGCGATCCTCGCGCCATAGATCGAGCTTCTCCTGGACAGGACGGTCGGAGAAGGAAAACAGCACCGCGTCGGCCTCGGCGCGGTGCTCGACCTTCGCCCAGCTCGGCACGACGAAATGGTCGCGCTTCTTCCAGCGCATGACCTTGTCACCGACCTTGCTTTCGCCGGAACCCTCGACCACCGAGAACACCGTGCCGTCGGTGCTGCGGTAGGGGGCGGTCGTGAAACCCCTGGGCAGAAGCTGCATGAAGGTGCCCATGGTGGCGATCGGCGCGCCGCCGCTCGCCGGATTGACGTAGCGCAGCTTGTAGCCGTGGCAGGTGTCGGGCGCGCCGGCCCTGGCGAGCCCGTGCAGCGCCTCGCGGGTGCGCGCGTAGGGATAGTTGAAGATCGGTGAGGTCTGCTTCGCGGGCTTCCAGTCGACCGGCAGCAGGCCGCTCGCGAACCTGGCGTCCGACGTGCCCTCGGGCGACGTCACGGCCTGCTCGTCCTCCTCGCCGTTCTCGGCGAAGCCCGCGTTGAACATCGCGACCATCGGGATGTCGAGCCCGTCGAGCCACACCATCGGCTTGGAGGAGTCGTTGCCGTGATCGTGCCAGGTCCAGGTCGGCGTGATGACGAAGTCGCCCTCGCGCATGATCGTGCGCTCGCCGTCGACCGCGGTGTAGGCGCCCTCGCCCTCGACGATGAAGCGCAGCGCCGACTGGGTGTGGCGATGGCTGGGCGCCACCTCGCCCGGCAGGATCAGCTGAAGTCCGGCATAAAGCGTCGGCGTGATGCAGGCGCTGCCCGGCATGGCCGGGTTCTCGAGGATCAGCACGCGCCGCACCGCCTCCTTGGCGGTGATCAGCGTGCCGGATTCCATCAGGAACGGCCGCACCTTGTCGTAGTCCCAGCTCGCGGGCTGGTACTTCGGCGACGGGCTCGGCGGCACGAGCTGGTGCAGCGACTCCCAGAGCGGCGCCATCGACAACCCGCCGATGCGTTCGTAGAAGTCGCGGCGCGCGTTGTTGCGGGTCGCCGGCGGCGACATGCGCCTACTCCGCCGCGCGCAGCACAGGTGCCGAGCGCGCCGCCATACGGCTGCGGCAGGCGGCGGCGAAGGCATCGAACAGCTTCATCGAGACCGGGTTGTCGAGCGCCTTGTATTCGGGGTGCCATTGTAGCGCGAGCGTGAAGGCCGTCGCATCAGGCACGCTCAGCGCCTCGACCTGGCCGTCCTCGCAGCAAACGGCTTCGAGCCTCGCGCGTGGCGCCAACACGTCGACGCCCTGCGCGTGCAGCGAATTCACCCGGACGCGGCGCTCGCCCAGGAGGCGATGCAGCATGCCGCCTTCGACGACGTCGATGTCGTGGGTCGGCGCGTAGTTCACGTCCATGTCGGGCGACTTGGGCGAGCGGTGGTCGCGCCGTCCCTCGACCTCGTGCACGTGCTGGTGCAGCGAGCCGCCCAGCGCCACGTTCACTTCCTGCAGGCCGCGACAGATTGCGAACAGCGGCACGCCGCGCGCGATCGTGTGCCGGATCAGCGGCAGGGTGGTGGCGTCGCGCGCGCTGTCGTGCAGCGTGCCCTCGCGGCTCTCCTTGCCGTAGTGATGCGGCTCGACGTTGGAGGGGCTGCCGGTCAGCAGCACACCGTCGAGGCCGTCGAGCAGACGATCGAGCGCCTCGCCGAAGCCCGCCTCGTCACCGAACTCAGGCCCGATCGCCGGAATCAGGACGGGCATGCCACCCACCGCGCGGACTGCCGCCTGGACGTACTTGTCGCCGACCGTGTGATGCCAGCCGCCGCGGCCGTTCTCCTTGAGGCAGGCGGAAACTCCAATCAGCGGGCGCGGGGCGGAGCGGGGCATGGTCTATCGAAGCGTGCAAATACCGGGGTTTTCATCATCGCCGCTGGCCAGCGGATTGGCAATTGCCCGGTCCCCGATCCTGCCCGCAGCTTGTGCAGTGCAGCCCTGCATGGTACCGCCGCGCCGCAGCAAATACTGGAAAGAGTGTCATGACGACCAGCCCTCCGCCGTCTTCCCCGCCGCCCGGCACGCCCGCGCCGGGCCAGCAGCCGCAGCAGGGTCCCGCCGCGCCGCTCACCATGCACGGCCAATACATCAAGGACTTCAGCTTCGAGAATCCTCGCGCGCCGCAGAGCCTGATCGAGCAGACCCAGCCGCAGCTCACACTGAACGTGCAGGTCGCCAACCGGCAGTTCGATGCAAAGACGTTCGAGGTGTCGCTCACCATCGAGGCCTCGGCACAGACGCCGAAGCAGGAGCCGCTGTTCATGCTGGAGCTGGTCTATGCCGGCACCGTGACCCTGGGCGACCTGCCAGCCGATGCTTACGGCCCGATGCTGTTCATCGAGACGCCGCGCCTGCTCTTCCCCTTCGCGCGCTCCATCGTGGCCAACGCCACGCGCGAGGCGGGCTTCCCGCCGCTCAACATCGCACCGGTCGATTTCGTGGCGCTCTATCGCCAGCAGCTCGAGGCTAACGGCGGCACGATCCCGGGCGTGGCCGGCGGTCCCGTCGGTCACGCCTGACCGCGGCTAATCCTTCAGCCAGATCGGATCGCTGATTTTCTTGAGGAACTCGGCGTGCGCGGCGAGCTCCTCGGCGCTCGCGGCATGCGGCCGTGCCGGGCGGATCGGCCGCCTGATCGCCATGAAGCCCGCAAGCCCCGATGCCGCCATCTCGGGCGCGAGCCCGAGGTCCCGCTGGCGGCCGCCGCTCAGCTCGAGATAGACCTCGGCCAGCAATTCCGAGTCGAGCAGCGCGCCGTGCTTGGTGCGCTTGGTGTTGTCGATGCCGAAGCGCTCGCAGAGCGCGTCGAGGCTGGCGCGCTGGCCGGGGAATTTGCGCCGCGCCATCGAGACCGTGTCGACATAGTCGTTCGAGAGCTTCGGCTTGCCCACCCGCTCGAGTTCGGCGTTGAGGAAGCCGAGGTCGAACTGTGCGTTGTGGATCACGAGCTGGGCGTCGCCCAGGAACGCCAGCAGCTCGTCGACCTTGTCGGCGAAAAGCGGCTTGTCGGCCAGGAACGCGTCGTCGAGCCCGTGCACTTCCTGCGCCCCCGCCGGCATCGGCATCTCGGGATTGAGGTAGAGCTGCAGCGAGCGGCCGGTGGCGACCATGTTCACCAGCTCGATGCAGCCGATCTCGACGATGCGATTGCCCGCCAGCGGATCGAGGCCGGTGGTCTCGGTATCGAGGACGACTTCGCGCATGGCGAATCTTCTAGCGCACTTGCGGCCTTACCTGCGACGGGTGCGCGCCAGCCGGGCTGTGAATCGTTCGCGCCACGGGTTGGCCGGCCAGAACCGGCCGTGACGACGGCGCAGTTCCTTCACGGCGCGCGCGAGCGCCGCGCGGGTCGGCGCGATGCCCAGGCCGGTCGGAATGACGATGGTCGCCTTGCGCCGCTTCAGCGAATCGGCGACCTGCTGGCGCAGGATGCCGTCCAGCTTCTCGACCGTCATCCCGGGTCGCGCCATGACCCTGTGTCGCTGCAGGAAGACCGGTGCGCTCACCACCAGGGTCGCGTCGACGCGGCGCTCTCCCATCCCCTCGAACAGCAGCGGAATGTCGAGCACGACAAGCTTCTCGCCGGCCAGAGCCGCGCGCCGCAGGAAGGCGCGCTGCCGCTGCTGCACCATTGGATGCACGATGGCCTCGAGGCGGCGCAACGCCTCCTTGTTGCCGAAGACGCGCGCGCCCAATGCCTGGCGGTCGAGCACGCCCGCTTTCACCACGCCGGGAAACGCCGCCTCGATAGCCGGCAGCGCCGGCCCGTTGCGGGCCTGCAGCGCATGGACGGCGGCATCCGCGTCGTACACAGGCACGCCCATTTCCCGCAGCATCTTCGCCGCGGTGGACTTGCCCATGCCGATCGACCCGGTCAGTCCGACGATGACCATCTACGCGGTCGCCGGACGCCGGATCAGGGGACCAGGACCGTCTGGCCTGTGGTCTTGCGGCTCTCGAGGTCGATATGCGCCTGCGCCGCCTCGGCCAGGGGATAGCGCTGGTCGATGGCGATCTTGACCTTGCCGCTCTTGATCATCTTGAACACCGACTTGGCGGACGCCTCGAGCTCCCCGCGGGTCGCCGTGTAGGCGGCGAGGCTGGGGCGCGTGACGTAGAGCGAACCCTTGGCGTTCAGGACGCCCAGCGCCACCGGCGGCACGGCGCCCGAGGCGTTGCCGAACGAGACCATCAGGCCGCGCGGCTGCAGGCAGTCGAGCGAGGCGTTCCACGTGTCCTTGCCGACGCCGTCGAACACCACCGGCACACCCTTGCCTTTGGTGATCTTCTTCACCGCCGCGACGATGTCTTCCTTGGTGTAGTCGATCACCCACTTGTAGCCGTTCTTCTTGGCGAGCGCCGCCTTCTCGGCCGACGAGGTCGTGCCGATCACCTTATAGCCACGCGCCTTGGCCCACTGGCCGAACAGCAGGCCGACGCCGCCGGCGGCGGCATGGAACAGGATCGTGTCGCCCTTCTTCAGCCAGGCCTTGGCGGTGTGGTCGACGAGATACTCGGTCGTCATGCCCTTCAGCATGATCGCCGCGGCCTGCTCGTCGCTCACGCCCTTGGGCACGTGCACGAGCTGGTCGGTACCCATCAGGCGCTCCTGGCAGTAGGCGCCCAGCACGCCGCAATAGGCGACGCGATCGCCTTTCTTGAATCCCTTCACTTTGGGGCCGACCTCGACGATCACGCCCGCGCCCTCGCGGCCGACCGCGTTGGGCATCGGGGTCTGGTAAAGCCCCGAGCGGGTGTAAACGTCGATATAGTTGAGGCCGATCGCGGTGTGGCGGATCTTGACCTGGCCGGGACCGGGCGCGCCGACGTCGACGTCGTGGAGCTGCATCTTCTCCGGGCCGCCGTTCTCGTGGATCAGGATGGACTTGGACATGGAAGCTCTTCCCCCGTGCAGACGATTGGCGGGGGAACGTCCCCCCGCGTGCGGGCGTCGAGTATAGTGGCCGTCTTTCGAGGCGCCAGCCCGGTACATCCCCTGTTCAGAGGAGGGTTTCTTGCAACAGCGCCGTAACCTTCTTGCCGGCGGCGCGGCCGCCCTTCTCGCCGCGCCGATGGTGGCCAGCCCCATGGTCGGTCGTGCACAGGGTGTGCTCCGTGCCGGCAATGTGTCGTATCGTGTCACGACCCTCACCCAGGACCTCGAGCAGCCTTGGGGCATGGCCTTCCTGCCCGACGGAAGGCTGCTGATCACGGAAAGGCCGGGCCGGCTCAGGATCTTCGCCAATGGACGGCTGGAGCGCGGCCCGGTCGGCGGCGTACCCCGGGTCTACGCCCGCAGCCAGGGCGGCCTGCTCGACATCTGCCTGCATCCGAACTTCGCGCAGAACAACCTCGTCTACCTCAGCTATTCGGGCGAGGGCGAAGGCGGCGCGGCAACAGTGCTAGCGCGCGGTGAGTTCCGCAATAACGCGCTGGTCAACGTCCGCCCCATCTTCGAGGCGCTGCCGCGCACGTCGGGCGGCCTGCACTTCGGCTCGCGCATCGTGTTCGACCGCGCCGGCCTCCTCTACGTGACCTGCGGCGAGCGCTACCAGATGCAGCGCGCACAGAAGCTCGACGATCTCGGCGGCAAGGTCGTGCGGCTCCGCGACGACGGCTCGGTGCCACCGGACAATCCCTTCGTCGGCCGGGCCGGCGCGCGGCCGGAGATCTTCACCTGGGGGCACCGCAACCCGCAGGGCATGACGATGCATCCGACGACGGGGCGCCTCTGGCTCTGCGAGCACGGCCCGCGCGGCGGCGACGAGCTTAATCTTCTCAAAGCCGGCGCCAACTACGGCTGGCCGCTGGCCACGCACGGCGTCGACTATTCCGGCGCCACGATCAGTCCCAACAAGAGCCTGCCCGGCATGGAAGATGCGGTGCGGGTCTGGGTGCCGTCGATCTCGCCGAGCGGCCTCGCCTTCTACACCGGCGACCGCTTTCCCGCTTGGAAAGGCTCGCTGTTCACCGGCGCGCTTTCCAACAACGCGCTGTTCCGCATCCAGCTCGACGGCGAGCGCTACGCCGGCGAGGAGCGGTTGCTCCCCGACTTGCTTCCCTATATCCGCGATGTGCGGCAGGGGCCCGACGGACTCCTCTACGTCGTGACCCATACCGACCAGGGCGGGCTCTACCGCCTGGAGCCCGCCTGAAGAAGATGCTGATTCTCGCCTCCGCCAGCCCGTCACGCCGCCAGATGCTCGCCAACGCCGGACTCGAATTCGGGGTCGAGCTGTCGGGCGTCGACGAGGACGAGGCCAAGCGCAGCCTGCTGGCGGAGAAGGCCTCGGCACAGGACATCGCCGAGACGTTGGCCGAGCTGAAAGCAGTGCGCGTGTCGCGGCGGCGGGCGGACGCCGTGGTGATCGGCGCGGACTCCACGCTCGCCTGCGAGGGACGGCTGTTCGACAAGCCGTCGTCGATGGCGGCGGCACGCGAGCAGCTCTTGGCGCTCCGCGGCAAGACCCACGAGCTTTGCTCGTCGGTGGTCGTGGCGAAGGCAGGCGGCCGGCTGTGGCATCACAACGAGCGAGCCCGCCTCACCATGCGGTCGTTCGACGATGCCTTCCTCGACACCTATCTGGCGCGGGCCGGCGAGGGCATCACCTCGTCGGTCGGCGCCTACCACCTCGAAGGCGTCGGCGCGCATCTCTTCAGCCGTATCGAGGGCGACTACTTCACCATTCTCGGCCTGCCTCTGCTGCCGCTGCTGGGCTTCCTCGCCGGCCACGGCATCGGACTGGAGCGCGCGGCATGAACGCATTCGACGCCCTGGTCGCCGAGGCCGCCGGCCGGCCCTTCGCCGCAATCGTCGGCTGGCCGGTCGAGCATTCACGCTCGCCGGCGCTGCACGGCTACTGGCTGAAGCAGCACCGGATCGACGGTCACTACGGCCGCCTGCCCGTCCAACCCCAACGCGCCGCGCTGGAAGAGCTGGTGGCGTTCCTCAAGCGCACGCCCAACGCGCGCGGTTGCAACCTGACGCTGCCGCACAAGATCGAGATCATGCCGTTGCTGGATCGCATCGATCCGGCCGCCCGGCGCATCGGCGCGGTGAACACGGTGGTCAAGCGGAAGGACGGCACGCTCGAGGGCCGCAACACCGACGGCTTCGGCTTTCTCGAAGCGCTCGGATACAACGCCCCCCACTGGAGCGCCGAGGCGGGGCCGGTCCTCGTGCTGGGTGCCGGCGGCGCGGCGCGTGCCGTGGTCGCCAGCCTGATCGATGCCGGCGTGCCCGAGCTGCGGCTGGTCAACCGCACGCGACAGACCGCGGTCGAACTCGGGGTCGCCTTCACGCCCGACGACGGCCGGCGTATCGTGATCGGTTCGTGGGCCGAGCGCTCGGCGCTTGTCGAAGGGACCACGCTGCTGGTCAACACGACGTCGCTCGGCATGAAGGGCCAGCCACCGCTCGACATCGACCTGGCGGCGCTGCCGCACGAAGCGGTGGTCTACGACATCGTCTACGTGCCGCTCGAGACGGGCCTGCTCGCCGCCGCCCGGGCGCGCGGCAACCGCTGCGTCGACGGGCTCGGCATGCTGCTGCACCAGGGCCGCCCGGGCTTCGAGGCATGGTTCGGCCGCAAGGTCGACGTGAGCGCCGAGCAGCGCCGTGCCGTCGCCGCCGATCTGGGAGTGTGAACGATGGACAGCGACCCGCCCCCTGATGTGCCGGCAGGCTTCAAGCCGCTGTTCCGCACCAGCCCGTTCCTCGATCACAACGGCCCGTTCTTCTATCGCGAGAACGGCGACGGCACCTTCGTGGTCGGCCTGCGCATCAGGCCCGAGCACGCCAACGCGCGCGGCATCGCCCACGGCGGCATCCTCATGACCCTATGCGACATCGCGCTGGGCTACCGCACCACGCGCAGCCAGACACCCTCGCCCCTGCTCACGACGGCGAGCGTAAAGACCGACTTCGCGGGATCGGCGAAGATCGGTGACTGGGTCGAGGCACATGTCGACGTACACAAGGTCGGCGGGCGACTGGCTTTCGCCAACTGCTACCTGAAGGTGGGCGACGAGCGCATCGTCCATGCCTCGGCGGTATTCGCGCGTACCGGCGATCGCCCTTAGTTGTGCTTCGCCACGTCGAGCGCCTGCGTAGCCAGTACGCGTGTCTCCTCGAGCCACGCCGAGCGCTCGGCCGCCGAGCTGCCGGCTACAACGCCGAACAGCTTTCGGATCACGTGGCCGACGCCGCAGTAATGCAAGACGCAGTCGCGCCACATGCGTTCCAGCGGATCGCCGAACGCTGCGCGCTCGCGCGCCAGCGGGGTGTTGCCGGTGTTGATGATCAGCGCTGCCTTCGTGGTCAACAGGCCGATCGGCACGTCGCCTCGGTCGACGCCCTTCTCGAATCCATAGGCCGCGTTGGGCGCGAACACCCGGTCGATCCAGCCTTTGACGATGGCAGGCGGCGCACCCCAGCAATTGGGATGCACCACGGCGAGCAGATCGCTCGCCTTGAGCTCCGCGATATGACGGCGCACCTGCGGATCGTCCGTCGGCTGGCCACGCGCCTCCGCGGCGCTGAGGCAGGGATCGAAACCTTCCTCGACCAGATCGTGGAAGGCGACTTCGCATCCCGCCGCGTGCCAGGCCTCGCCGATCGTTTCGGCGAGGGCCCGGTTGAGGCTGCCCGGAGCCGGATGGCCGACGACGACGAGCGTCTTCATGCCGCCGTCGCTATTGGTTCATCGAACCAAAGAAATCCTGGTTCGTCTTGGCCGTGCGCAGCTTGTCGAGCAGGAACTCGATCGCATCGACGGCGCCCATCGGCATGAGGATGCGGCGCAGCACCCACATCTTCGAGAGCGTCGCACGGTCGACCAGCAGCTCTTCCTTGCGGGTGCCCGACTTGGTGATGTCGATCGCCGGGAAGGTGCGCTTGTCGGAGACCTTGCGGTCGAGGATGATTTCGGAGTTACCGGTGCCCTTGAACTCCTCGAAGATGACTTCGTCCATGCGGCTGCCGGTATCGATCAGCGCCGTGGCGATGATGGTGAGCGAGCCGCCTTCCTCGATGTTGCGGGCAGCACCGAAGAAGCGCTTGGGTCGCTGCAGCGCGTTGGCATCGACGCCGCCGGTCAGCACCTTGCCGGAGCTGGGAACGACGGTGTTGTAGGCGCGGCCCAGCCTGGTGATCGAATCCAGCAGGATCACCACGTCCTTCTTGTGCTCGACCAGGCGCTTGGCCTTCTCGATCACCATCTCGGCCACGGCGACGTGACGGGAGGCCGGTTCGTCGAAGGTCGAGCTCACGACCTCGCCCTTCACAGTACGCTGCATGTCGGTCACTTCCTCCGGCCGCTCGTCGACGAGCAGCACCATGAGGTAGACCTCGGGGTTGTTGGCGGTGATGGCGTGGGCGATGTTCTGCAGCAGCACCGTCTTGCCGGTACGCGGCGGCGACACGATCAGCGCGCGCTGGCCCTTGCCGATCGGCGCGATCAGGTCGATCACGCGGGTCGAGATGTCGAGCTGCTGCTGCGGCGTGGAGCCGGCCTTCTTGGTGAGCGTTCCGGTGCGGCGGGCGCCGCCGACGCGGCCCGACGAGGTGGCACGCGCGCCGCCGACAGATTCCTCGGCGACGGCCGGCGCCATGGCAGCGGCACCGCCCTCGAGTTCGAGCTTCAGCTTCTCGTCGGGATAGAGCGGCGTCAGCGAGTCGAAGTTGATGCGATGGCGCAGCGCCTCGGGATCGTCGAAGTTGATCTTGTTGATCTGGACCATGGCGAAGTAGCGCTCGCCGTCCTTGGGCGCACGGATCTCACCTTCGACCGTGTCGCCGGTACGCAGGCCGAACTTGCGGACCTGCGTCGGGCTCACGTAGATGTCGTCGGCGCCCGGCAGGTAATTGGCTTCCATCGAGCGCAAGTAGCCGAAGCCGTCAGGCAGGACCTCGATGGTGCCGACGCCGAAGATCGGCTGGTCGGCGGCGGCGAGCTTCTGGAGGATGGCGAACATCAGCTCCTGGCGGCGCATCATCGCCGCACCCTCCACGCCCTGCTCTTCGGCAAAGGCCAGGAGTTCGGGGGGCTTCTTCTTCTTGAGGTCCTGTAGATTCATGGGTCTTGGTCGTCTTCGGTGAAGTGGGAGATGACGCACGCGCGTTCGGCGACCGGAGCGGCCAAACCTTCGAAAAACAGCGCTGTGTCATACGGGTGGGCCCCGTCGAGTTACCGCCGGGGAGGCGATGCCAAGGGCCCTGAGGAAGCCCTCATATAGGGACGCCTCGCCGGCCTGTCAAAGCCTCAGGCGCCGCCGGACCGGTCACGTCTCCTCGGCCAGCATCTCGGCGTAGCGGAAGATCTCGGTATGGTCGGCGCCCTTGCCGAGCCTGCCGTCGGCGGCCGTCCAGTAGGCCACGGCCTGCTCGAGATGGGGCACCTTGAGCTTCAGGTGCATGGCCACGTCGCCCGCGGTGCGCAGGTCCTTGGCCATGAGCGCGGTGGTGAAGCCCGCCGCGAAGTTGCGCGGCACGACGAACTGTCGGCCCTTGACCTCGGTGGCGTTGCTCTTGCCGGTCGAGGCGTTGAACACATCGACCATGGTGCCGGGGTCGAGGCCGAACGCCTCGCCGACCACCAGCGCCTCGCACATCGCAACGAGGCCCGCAGCCGAGAGATAGTTGTTGAGCGCCTTGAGCGCATGGCCCGCCCCGGCAGAGCCGCAAAGCGTTATCGTCTTGCCCATGGCGGCGAACACCGGGCGGGCACGCTCGAGGTCGGCCGCCGCGCCACCGACCATGATGGAAAGCGAGCCGTCGATGGCACGCTTCACCCCGCCCGACACCGGAGCATCGAGCAGCGCCACGCCTCTGGCGGCGAGATCGCGCGCGAGCTTCTGGGTGTCGACAGGATTGGAGGAGCTCATGTCCATGACCAGGGCACCCGCCGCCAGCCCGCCGATTGCGGCATCGCGGTCTTCGAGCACGGCCTGCCGCACGATCTTGCCGTCGGGCAGCATGGTTATGAGCGCCGCCGCGCCCTCGGCCGCCGCCCTGGCCGACGCTGTCGCCAGCGCGGAGGGATGGGCACCGACGAAATCGGAGACCGCCTTCTGCGAGACGTCGAACACACGCAGCCTGAAGCCTGCCTCGGCGAGGCGCGTCGCCATCGGACGGCCCATCATGCCGAGACCGACGAAGGCGATGGTGGCTGGCGGCGCGAGCGTCGTCATGTCTGTACCCCCGATGTGAGATCGTACTCATAAAGCGGCAGCGACCGGCCGGGAATGGCGTCGGACGGCGCGTTTCGCAGGAAGCGCGCGCCCATGCGCTCGTAGAACGGCGCGGCATTGGGATCGGCGAGGATGGTCATGTGCCGCGCCCCCAGCCCGCGGGCCAGCGCGACCGACGCCTCGAACAGCGCGCGGCCGGCGCCACTGCCGATCGCCGGCGGATCGACGAACATGTCGGCGAGGTCGACGGTCTCGCCGTCGCCCTGCACGCAGGCGACGCCGAGCGGACGGTCGCGGCCGTCGGCCGCCACCAGCACCCGGCCGGCGGCGATGTCCCCGTCTCGGATCTTCAGCGTGCGGGCGCTGAGACGCATGAACGCCGCATCGTAGCCCCAGTGCGCCTTCGACCGCAGGCAGAGCGCGGTGAGGCGCGCCGCCTCACCTGCCCGCGCCGGCCGGATGGCGACCATCGTTCAGACGCCGCGCTCCTTGAAGACGTCGCGCGCCGTCTTGAAGGCGTCGAGGCTCGCGGGGATACCGCAATAGATCGCGACCTGGAGGAAGATCTCCTTGATCTCGTCCTTGGTGAGCCCGTTGTTCAGCGCGCCGTTCACGTGGAGCTTGAGCTCGGGGCTGCGGTTGAGCGCCGCCAGCATCGCAAGGTTCAGCATCGAGCGCGTCTTCTTCGAGAGCCCGGGCCGCGTCCAGGCGTAGCCCCAGCAGTACTCGGTGGTGATGTCCTGGAAGGCCATCATGAAGTCGTCGTTGGCGGCGCCGGCCAGCGAGTTGTCGACATAGGCCGCGCCGAGCACGGCTTTGCGGATCTTCATGCCCTCGTCGTAGAGCTTCTTGTTGCGCGGCTGCGGCTTCGCTTTGGACTTGGTCTTCAGGGCCTTGGCTTTCGCCATCGTCGTCTCCTCCGGATGGAACCGGGGAGCTGTATATCAGACCGTGGCGTGGCCCGTGTGCGGCTTTGCCGGGACGTCGAGGCCCTTGGAGCGCGCGTTCTGGCAGAGATCCTCGATCGTGATGCGGTCGAGCTGCTTCATCATGTCCTCGCGCAGCCTCTCCCAGAGCGGCCACACGACCTCGTGCGCCAGCGGCGAGCCGATCGACGGGTCGTTGGGCTCCGTCTCGACTTCGAGGTTGCGCACCACCCTCACCACCTCGCCCAAGGTAATGGTGCTCCTGTCCCGGCCGAGGCGATAGCCGCCACGCGGACCGCGCTTGCCGCTCAGGATTCCGGCCCGCACCAGGTGCTGAAGAACCTGCTCGAGGTAGCGCTTGGGAATGCGCTGGCGCTCGGTGATGTCGCCGCTGCGCACCGGATGCTCGCCGACATGGAACGCCACGTCGAGGACGGCCTCGATGGCGAACATGGTCTTCTTGCTGAGCCGAGGCATTCCCGGTCCCTGTCCTCTCAGGCGCTCTTCACGCCGGTCGAGCCGAACCCGCCGACGCCGCGTGCCGTCTCGTCGAGGCTGGAAACCTCCCGCCAGACGGCCCGTGCATGGCGGGCGACGACGAGCTGTGCAATTCGCATGCCGCGTTCGATGCGGAACGGCTCCCTGCCGAGGTTGACCAGGATAACGCCGACCTCGCCGCGATAGTCGGCGTCGATGGTACCGGGTGCGTTGGCGACGGTGACGCCGTGCCTGGCTGCCAGGCCAGAGCGCGGCCGCACCTGGGCCTCGAAGCCCGCCGGCAGGGCGAGCGAAATACCGGTCGGTACGATCCTGCGTTCGAGCGGCCCGAGCTCGATGTCGGCATCGATGGCGGCGAGAAGGTCGGCGCCGGCCGCGGCGGCCGTCGCATAGTCCGGAAGGTGCAGGTCACGGCCATGCGGCAGCCGCACCACCTCGATCTCGATGCTTTCGACGCCCTTCATCAGCCCCCCGATCGTCCCCTTACGCCATCGCGGCGATCACTCCGCCGCTTCCGCCTTTCCTGCCTCTGCGAAATGCAACGCAACCCTCGCCGCCAGCCGGGCCGCCACGTCGGCCTTGCCGAGCGGCGGCCAGTTCTCCACGCCCCTCGATGTCACCAGGTGGACCGTGTTGCGGTCCCCGCCGAACGTTCCCGTCGCCGGCGACACGTCGTTGGCGACGATCCAGTCGCAGCCCTTGCGCGCGCGCTTGTCGATGGCGTTGGCCACCACCTCCTCCGTTTCCGCAGCAAAGCCCACCACCAGCGCCGGCCGCTTCGGGCCGCGCTTGGCGAGCGTCGCAAGGATGTCGGGGTTGGGCGCCAGTTCCAGCGCCGGCGGCGCGGCGCCCGCCTTCTTCTTGATCTTGCCGGCGGCGGGGTTCGCCGCCTTCCAGTCGGCGACCGCCGCAGCGCAGACGGCGACGTCGATCGATCCCGCGGCGAGGCATGCCGCCAGCATCTGGTCGGCCGACTCGATGCGCACGACCTTCACGCCGCGCGGATCGGGAACCGACACCGGACCGCTCACCAGAGTCACGTCGGCGCCGAGCTCGGCCAGCGCGGCCGCGATGGCGTGCCCCTGCTTGCCCGAGGAATGGTTGGAGATGTAGCGCACCGGATCGAGCGCCTCGCGCGTCGGGCCGGAGGTCACCAGCGCGCGCTTTCCCTTCAGCGGGCGCTCGCGCACCAGCATGGACTCGATCGCGGCGACGATCTCCTCGGGCTCCGACATGCGGCCGGGGCCGTGCTCGTTGCACGCCATGGCGCCGTCGTTCGGGCCGACGACGGTGACGCCGCGCTTCCTGAGCGTCTCGACATTGGCCACCGTCGCGGCATGCGTCCACATGCGGACGTTCATCGCAGGCGCGACCAACACCGGCTTGTCGGTCGCGAGCAGCACGGTGGCCGCGAGATCGTCGGCGAGGCCGCCCGCCATGCGCGCCAGGATGTTCGCCGTGGCAGGGGCCACGACCAGGAGATCGGCATCGCGCGAAAGCTGGATGTGGCCCATCTCGCTCTCGTCGGTCAGCGAGAACATGTCGCCGTAGACCTTGTCCTCGGAGAGGGCCTGCAGCGACAGCGGCGTCACGAACCGGGCGCCCGCCTCGGTCAGCACGCAGCGTACCGACGCGCCGCGCTCCCGCAGCCGCCGGATCAGTTCCAGCGACTTGAAGGCCGCGATGCCGCCCGCGACGATCAGCAGGATCCGCTTGCCGTGCAACATGCCGTGCAGACTATCACAAGAGCCGGGTGGCGACAGTATAGAGCCCGGTCAGCAGCAGCGCCCAGAACACGGCCAGCCGGAACTGCTCGACCGAGAGCCGCGAGCGGATCTGCTGGCCGAGCCACATGCCGCCCAGGGCCGGCAGCACCGCGGCGGCGGAAACGGTGGCGCGCGGGCCGTCGAGCAGGCCGAAGAACAGCAGGGACGCAGTGAGCGTGATCGACGTGGCGCAAAGCACGACGCCCAGAGTCTGGACCAGCTCCGACGGCCGGACGTCGAGGCCCTGCAGGTAGGGCATCAGGGGTATGACGGGTACCCCGACCAGCCCCGCCACGAAGCCCGACACGACGCCGATCACCGGCGCCAACGGCTTCTCGAGGTCGGCATGGATGTGCAGACGGATGCGGAAGAGGCCGAGCGTGCTGTAGACGATCAGGACGGTACCCAGCACGAGAAACGCCCAGCCCGGCCCCTTCTGTCCGATCAGCCATATGGTCAGGTAGAGGACGACTGCGAGCGGCACGATCAACGGCCATTGCCGGCGCACGATGCGCCGGAAATTGCCGCCGACCGCGGCCTGCCAGATATTGGTGAAGATGGTCGGCAGCGTGATCAGCGCGATCGCCTCCGGCAGCGGCAGGAACAGCGACATCAGCGCGATGGAGATGGCAGGCAGGCCGAGGCCCACCAGTCCCTTGACCGCTCCGGCCAGCAGGAACACGGCCAGCCCGATGACGATCTGGTCGGTCGGCACGGGTCAATGCCACCAGGCGGCGATGGCGGCCAGCAGGGCGAGCACGGCGATCACCTCCGCGAAGCGCGGCCGCCACAGCCGGCCGGGCACTGGTGGATGGCTGGCGTCGCGCTCGGCCTTGCGCCGCTCGTGCTCGGCCACGAGGTGCAGGCTGTCGATCAGACGCGGCAGGCGGCGCAGGCCCTGCGCCAGGTCCTCGGCGGCACGGCTCACGGTGGCTCGCGGCCCGAAATGCGTGCGCATCCAGTCCTCGATCAAGGGCCGCGCCAACTCCCAGATGTTCACGTGCGGGTTCAGCTTGGTGCCCATGCCCTCGGCCATCAGCATTGTCTTCTGCAGCAGCAGAAGCTGCGGCTGCACCGCCATCTCGAACTGCTCGGTGACGCGCAGCATCTGGGCGAGCAGCCGGGCGATCGAGATTTCGTGGCTGGGTTTGCCGAAGATCGGCTCGCCGATCGAACGGCAGGCCTGCGCGAAGGTCTCGACCGACTGGTCGGGCGGCACGTAGCCGGCGCGGAACTGGACCTCGGCGACGGCGCGATAGTCGCGTCGCAGGAAGGCGACCAGCAGCTCGGCGAGATAGCCGCGCGTGTCCTCGTCGATGCGGCCCATGATGCCGAAGTCGACCGGCACGATACGGCCCTCGCGGTCGACGAAAGCATTGCCGCCGTGCATGTCGGCATGGAAGAAGCCGTCGCGGAACACCTGGTAGAAGAACGCCTCGGCGCACTTCTTCATGACGATGTCGGGGTCGTGCCCGGCGGCGACGATGGCGTCGCGGTCGCCGATCGGCGTGCCGTCGACCCGCTCCTGGGTCATCACCCGCTCGGCGGTGCGGTCCCAGTCGATCCTGGGCGCGCGGTAGCTGGGATCGTCGGCGAAGTTCTCGCCCAATTCCTCGGCCGCCGCGGCCTCCATGCGCAGGTCCATCTCGACCCGCACCACGTCGGCGAAAGCGCGCACCGACTCGACCGGCTTGAGGCGACGGAAGCGCGGCTGCGTGCGCTCGACCAGCTCGGCCATCCAGTAAAAGAGATCGAGGTCGCGTTCGAAGGCCTTCTCGATGCCGGGCCGCAGCACCTTGACCGCGACGTCGCGTCCGTCGGTCGTGACGGCGAAATGCACCTGGGCGATCGACGCGGCGGCGACCGGCACGTCCTCGAAGCTGGCGAAGACCGCGCCGATCGGCTGGCCAAGCTCCGTCTCGATGATGCGACGCGCGTCCGCACCTGGAAACGCCGGCAGATGGTCCTGCAGCCTCGCGAGATCGGCGGCGACGGCCTCGCTCAGAAGGTCGGCGCGGGTCGACAACGCCTGGCCGAGCTTGATGAAGGACGGCCCCATCTCCTGCAGCGCGGCCGCGAGGCGTTCGCCCGGGCGGCGCGGATCTCGGCGCCGTGCGACCAGCCGCGCCCAGGCGATCAGTGCCGGCGCGATGCCCAGCGTCTCCAGCGGAAAGAGAGCGTCGTGGCGGGCGAAGCTAAGCGCCATGCGCAGCAGGCGCCAGCCGTTGCGGAGGGCTCGGAACATCTAGATTCGCCAGCCCGAGTGGAGGGCGACGACGCCGAGCGACATATCGCGCCAGGCGACGTTGGCGAAGCCGGCCTTGCGCATGCGGGCCGCCAGCTCGCGCTGCGGCGGGAAGCGGCGGATGCTTTCGTGGAGATAGCGATAGGACTCGGCGTCCTTGGCGACGATCTTCCCGAAGAAGGGCAGCGCACGCTCCGAATAGGCGTCGTAGACACGCGCGATGGGCGCCGACGTCACCTTGCTGAACTCGAGACAGTGGAAGCGCCCGCCCGGCTTCAGCACGCGGTATGCGTCGGCCAGCGCCTTGTCGATATCGGTCACGTTGCGCAAGCCGAAGGCGATCGTATAGGCGTCGAAGGACCGGTCGGGGAACGGCAGGTTCTCCGCGTCCCCGGTCGTCCAGGTCAGCCCCTGCAGCAGGCCGCGGTCGACGGCGCGATCGCGGCCGACCTCGAGCATCGCGGGGTTGATGTCGCAGACCGTGACGTCGGGCCGCTCCCCCTGCCGCTTCAGCAGCCGGAACGCGATGTCGCCGGTGCCGCCGGCCACGTCCAGCAGCCGCTCTCCGGGCCGCGGGTTCACCACGTCGACCATGGTGTTCTTCCAGAGCCGATGGATGCCGCCCGACATCAGGTCGTTCATCAGATCGTAGCGCGGTGCCACACTGGCGAAGACCTCGCGCACCATCCCGGCCTTCTCTGCCGCCGGCACGTCGCGGTAGCCGAACGAAGCGCTTGCGCTAGGATCGGTCCCGGAATCGGGGCCGTCTGAGGGAGGTCGGCTCATGAGGCCGCAACCTAGAGGAATCGCCATGCCGCTGAAAGACCGCGTGATTCTGATCACGAACGTCGAGAAATTCGCAGGTCATGGCACCACACGGGTCGCCTTGGCCCAAGGTGCCACCGTCCTGGCGCACGATCCCTCGTTCGAGGCTCCGAGCGCCCGGCGAAAGTACGAAACCCAGTTCCAGGGCGCTCATGCCCTGTCGGCGATCGACCCGGCCACCATGGTCGAGCTGGCGCTGAAGCGGCACGGTCATATCGACGCGCTGGTGAACAACGACGCCTATCCCGCCTTGCGTGCGCCGCTCGCCGAAGCGCGTATGGAGGACTATCGCGACGCGCTCGAGGCGATGGCCGTGGCGCCGCTCCGGCTGACCCAGCTCGTCGCGCCGTCGATGCGCAAGCGCAAATCGGGCCGCATCGTGTTCGTCTCCTCGGCAGCGCCGCTGCGCGGCATCGCCAACTACGCGCCTTATGTCTCGGCGCGCGCTGCGGCGAACGGGCTCGTCTCCTCGCTCGCCAGGGAACTCGGCCGCGACGGCATCACGGTGAACGCCGTCGGCTCGAACTATGTCGAGAACCCCGACTATTTCCCGCCGGCACTCCTCGCCAACAGCGAGGCGATGGCAAAGATGACCGCGCAAATTCCGCTTGGCAGGCTGGGCAGGCCCGACGAACTCGGTGCGACCGTCTGCTTTCTCTGCTCCGACGCCGCAGGCTTCATCACCGGACACGTTCTTCCGCACGCCGGCGGCTGGGCGTGACATTGGCGAAGATCGCATGCATCATTCGCGCACAAGAAAGGTCGCACACGGTTGACCGAATGCGCGACCGCCAGGGAAGGAACGTCTAGAGACACGTCGGTGTAGCATCGGCGCGTTCCGCCTTGGCCGCCTTCGGTCCGAGGACGGCGCATGGGAAGACAGATCGTCCACCGCCTGCTGGTCTCGTTCCCCGCCTTGCTCGGGGTTCTCTTTCTTTGCTTCTGCCTCCTGCAGGTGGTGCCGGCCGATCCGGCGATGATCATCGCCGGCCCAGACGCCAAGGCCGAGACGATCGCGGCGATCCGCCTCGAACTCGGCCTCGACCGGCCGATCCCCATCCAGTTCCTCGACTATATCGGCCGCGTGCTGCACGGCGACCTCGGCCGCTCGATCATCTCCAACAAGATGGTGAGCGAGGAGCTTGCGCTGACCATCGGCCCCACCGTCGAGCTGATGCTGGGCGGCATGATCATCGCGGTGCCGCTCGGCCTGACGCTCGGCACGCTCGCCGCGGTGAAGCGCGGCTCGATCGTCGACCGAATCATCATGGCCTTCTCGGTCGCCGGTGTGTCGATGCCGGTCTTCTTCATCGGCCTGATCCTGATCCAGTACATGGGCTTCAAGTGGGGCCTGTTCCCCTTCACCGGCCGCACCGGTCCGGTCTGGGACGGCGGCCTGCCGAGCCTCGTGCTGCCGGCGTTGACGCTCGGTAGCGTGTTGATCGGCCCGATCGCGCGGCTGACGCGCACCGCCGTGCTCGAGGTGCTGGGCGCGGACTTCGTGCGCACCGCCCGCGCCAAGGGCCTGCGCGAGACGGTGGTGATCGTGCATCACGCGCTGCGCAACGCACTGATCCCGGTCGTCACGCTGATCGGCCTGCAGGCGGCGTTCCTGCTGGGCGGTGCGGTCGTCACCGAGACGATGTTCTCCTGGCCGGGCGTCGGCCGCCTCGCGGTCGGCGCCATCGTGTCGAGCGATTTCCCGACGGCGCAGGGGGCGATCATGATCCTCGCGATCGCCTTCCTCTCGATCAACCTGATCGTCGACATTCTCTACGTCTATCTGGATCCCAGGGTGCAGCGGTCATGAGCGTCGAAGCCCTCAACGCGCCCGCGCCTGCCACCGAAGAAACCGGCGCGCTATCGCGTACCGGCGTGCTGCGACGTCTCGCGCGCGACAAGGTCGCCGCCGCGGCCGCGATCATCCTGACCCTGATCGCGCTGGCCGCAGCCTTCGCGCCGGTCGTGGCACCCTACGATCCCTACCTCACCGACCTCACCAAGGTGATGCAGCCGCCCAGCGAGCAGCACTGGTTCGGCACCGACAATACCGGCCGCGACATCCTGAGCCGCGTGATCTACGGAACGCGCAACACGCTGATGCTGGGCCTGGTCGGGGTCGTCATCGGCGGTGCGCTGGGCGGCGTGCTCGGCATCCTGGCGGCCTACTACCCTCGGGCCGACGGCTGGATCATGCGCCTGGTCGACGTGATGCTGGCCTTCCCGGCGATCCTGATCGGCCTGGCCGTCGCGGCGATCTTCGGCGCCGGCCTCACCGCGGTGGTGATCGCGCTGGTGGTGGCGACCGTGCCCGACGTGGCGCGCGTGGCCCGGGGCGCCGCCGTCGGCGTCATGGGCCAGGAGTTCATGGAGGCAGGCCGCGCCGTCGGCGTCTCCGACCGAACGCTGATCTGGCGCTACCTGACGCTGAACTGCATCTCCACCATCTTCGTGTTCCTGACGCTGCGCTTCGGCCAGATCATCCTGATCGGGTCGGCCCTGGGCTTTCTCGGCATGGGCGCGCAGCCGCCGACCGCCGAGCTCGGCATGATGGCGGCCCAGGGCCGCGACTTCCTGTTCATGGCGCCGCACATCGCGACGATCCCGAGCTTCGCGATCTTCGTCATCGTGCTGGCCGCCAACCTTCTGGGCGACGCACTGCGCGACGTCCTCGATCCGAGGCTGCAAACATGACCAGATCAATTCTGCGTGCGACGCTCGCGTTGGGTGCGGCGGCAATCATTGCCGGCCCGGCTTCGGCCCAGACCCTCAACATGATGAAGTCGATCGATGCGCCGCACTACGACGCGCAGCGCACGACCTGGGGGCCGACCTCCGACATCGTCAACATGTTCCAGGACACGCTGGTGGCGCTCGATTGGGACGGCCGCACGCCCATCCCCTACCTCGCCAAGTCGTGGACGGTGAGCCCCGACGGCAAGCTCTACACCTTCAAGCTGCGCGACGACGTGCAGTTCTGCAGCGGCAAGAAATTCACGGCCGAGGATGTGATCTATTCCTTCAAGCGCCTGAAAAGCCCCGAGATCAAGGGCCCGTTCGCCTGGCGCGCCGGCAACATCAAGGAGCTGCGCGCACCCGATCCCTACACCGTCGAGTACGAGCTGGAAGAGCCGTTCTCCGAGCTGCTGCTGCAGCTCACCATGTTCACGAACGTCATCCACAACAAGGAGAGCGTCGAGGCGCTGGGCAAGGACTACGGCATCAAGGGCGCCGACGGCACTGGTCCTTGGTGCTTCGAGAGCTGGCAGCCGCGCACCCAGATCGTGCTCAAGCGCCACGACGCCTACCGGTGGGGCCCCAAGATGTACAACAACAAGGGGCCGGTGAAGTTCGAAAGGCTGGTGATCAAGATCGTGCCGGAGGATTCCAGCCGCGTCGCCGCCATGATGGCCGGCCAGTTCGACATCACCCACCAGTTTCCCGCGCAGTTCATCGCCCAGGCCAAGGCCGCCCCGATGCTGACCGTGAGCGAGGCCAAGCCCAACTTCCAGCTGCTCTACTTCGGCTTCAAGGCGAACCGGCCGATGGTCGACGACCGGCGTGTGCGCGAGGCCATGAGCATCGCCATCAACCGCGCCGAGATCGCCAAGGGAATTCTTCTCGGCAATGCCGACACGGCCTTCACCGTCGTCGATCCCGACGCCCTCGACTTCGATCCGAAGACCAAGGGCATCGTCGTCGAGGATCTCGAGCGGGCGAAGAGGCTGCTCGACGAGGCGGGCTGGAAGATCGGCGCCGACGGCGTACGCGAGAAGGACGGCGTAAAACTGCAGCCCAAGGTCTACTACACCCAGGCCGGCAACACGCCGCGGGTCGCCGAGGCGATCCAGGGTTATCTCCGCCGCATCGGCGTGCAGTGGCAGTTGCAGCCCTGGGACTCGACCATCGCCGCGGCCAAGATGGCCGAACAGGACTACGAGATCTGGTCGGTGACGGTGCCCTATCTGTCGGCCGGCGACCTGATGAACATCTACTTCGATTCGAAGAACATCCCGACGCCCAACCGGATGAACTGGAAGGATGCGGAGACCGACGAATGGCTGAAGCAGGGGCGCGCCGCGCTGACCGACGCCGACCGCGCCAAGTACTACGCCCTGGTGCAGCAGAAGGTGACGCGCGAGCACCTGTGGATTCCGGTGCTCAACATCAACATGCATCAGGTGACCAACAAGAAGGTAAAGAACGCGCGGCCGCACATGATCTACCAGAACACCTTCTACAAGGGGCTCGACGCGTCATTCTGAAGTTCAACCGAGGCGAGGGAACGACAATGCGTAACATCTTCACGGGCGTTGTGGCGTCGCTTGGTCTTCTTTGCGCATCCGTGGCTGCGGATGCGCAGACGCTGCGCATGATGAAGTCGCTCGACGCACCGCACTACGACGGCCAGCGCACGACCTGGTCGCCGACCTCCGACATCGTCAACATGTTCCAGGACACGCTGGTGGCGATGGACTGGGACGGCAAGACGCCGATCCCCTATCTCGCCAAATCGTGGACGGTGAGCCCCGACGGCAAGCTCTACACCTTCAAGCTGCGCGACGACGTGAGCTTCTGCAGCGGCAAGAAGTTCACCGCCGACGACGTCGTCTACTCGATCAAGCGGCTGGTCAGCCCCGAACTCAAGGCGCCGCTCGCCTGGCGCGCCGGAAACCTCAAGGACATCCGCGCCAAGGACGCCTACACGGTCGAGTACGAGCTCAACGAGCCCTACTCCGACCTGCTGCTCAACCTCACCATGTTCACCATGGCGATCCACAACAAGGAGAGCGTCGAGGCGCTGGGCAAGGACTACGGCGTCAAGGCCGCCGACGGCACCGGGCCGTGGTGCTTCGAGTCGTGGACCCCGCGCACCGAGATCGTGCTGAAGCGCCACGACGCCTACAAGTGGGGCCCCTCGATGTACCAGAACAAGGGGCCGGTGAAGTTCGAAAAGCTCAGCATCAAGATCGTGCCCGAGGACGCCAGCCGCGTCGCCGCCATGCTGGGCGGGCAGTTCGACGTGACGCACCAGATCCCGCTGCAGTTCATCCAGCAGGTGAAAGCCTCGCCCAACCTCAACGTCCAGGAGGCGACGCCCAACTTCCAGCTCATGTACTACGGCTACAAGGCCAACCGGCCGATGGTCTCCGACAGGCGCGTGCGCGAGGCGATGAACATCGCCATCAAGCGTGCCGACATCGTCAAGGGCATCATGCTGGGCAACGCCAAGCCCGCCTACACCTTCATCGATCCCCAGGCCCTCGACTTCGCCGAGTCGACCAAGGGCATCATCAAGGAGGACGTCGAGCGGGCGAAGAAGCTGCTCGACGAGGCCGGCTGGAAGGTCGGCGCCGACGGCATCCGCGAGAAGGACGGCATGAAGCTGGCACCCAAGGTCTACTTCACCCAGGTCGCCTATTTCGGCCGCGTGTCGGAGGCGATCCAGGGCTACATGCGCCAGATCGGCATCGACTGGAAGGTCCAGGGCTTCGACTCGACCATCGCGTTCTCCAAGATGAGCGAGCAGGACTACGAGATCTGGACCGTCACCTTCCCCTACATGTCGGCCGGCGACCTGCTGAACTTCTACTTCGATTCCAAGAACATCCCGGCGCCGAACCGCATGAACTGGAACGACCCGCAGACCGACGAGTACCTGAAGAAGGGCAAGGCGGCGCTCTCCGCGGCCGACCGCGCCAAATACTACGCGCTGGCGCAGCAGAGGGTCACCGAGGAGCATCTCTGGATGCCGGTGATGAACATCGACATGTACGTCACCAGCCTCAAGAAGCTGAAGGGCGTGCGGCCGCACATGCTCTACCAGAACACCTTCTACAAGGGGCTGGATTACTCCTTCTGATGGAAAAGCTCCTCGAGGTCCGCGGTCTCCGGACACACTTCCACACCGACCGCGGCCTCTTCCGCGCGGTCGACGGCATCGACTTCTCCGTCGACCGCGGCCGCACCGTCGGCCTGGTGGGCGAATCGGGCTGCGGCAAGAGCGTGACGTCGCTCTCTGTCATGGGCCTGGTGGCCAGCCCGCCGGGTGTGGTCGAGGCGGACGCGATCCGCTTCGACGGCCGCGACGTGCTCGGCATGCCGGCCGACGAACGGCGCAAGCTGCGCGGCGGCAAGATGTCGATGATCTTCCAGGAGCCGATGACCTCGTTGAACCCGGTCCACACGATCGGCCAGCAGATCGTCGAGGCGATCCTGGCGCACACGACGCTGTCGCCGGCCGATGCGAAGAAGCGGGCGATCGAGATGCTCGAGCTGGTGCGCATCCCCTCGGCGGCGCAGCGGATCGACGACTATCCGCACCGGCTGTCGGGCGGCATGCGGCAGCGCGTCATGATCGCCATGGCGCTGTCCTGCGAGCCCACCCTGCTGATCGCCGACGAGCCGACCACGGCGCTCGACGTCACCATCCAGGCGCAGATCCTCGACCTGCTGCAGGACCTGCAGAAGCGGCTGGGCATGGCGATCCTGATCATCACCCACGATCTCGGCGTGATCGCCGAGATCGCCGACGAGGTGGTGGTGATGTACGCCGGCAAGATCGTCGAGAGCGCGCCGGTCGACGCGCTGTTCGCCGATCCGCAGCATCCCTACACGATCGGCCTGCTGGGCTCGATCCCGCGCATCGAGATCGACCGCGAGCGGCTCTCGACCATCGAGGGCACGGTGCCCAGCCCCAACAACCAGCCCAAGGGCTGCCGCTTCGCGCCGCGCTGCCCCTTCGCCGACGCCCGCTGCCACGGCGAGCCGCCGCCGCTGCGCGACATCGGGCCCGGCCACAGGGTCGCCTGCTGGAAGGCGCCCGTGGAACTCGCGCGGATCGCGGCATGAGCGACGCCGCGACGCCCGGCCCGCAGGTGCCGGTTCTCGAAGTGCAGGGGCTGGTCAAGCACTTTCCCGTCACCCGCGGTCTGATCCGGCGCAAGGTGATCGGCATGGTGCGCGCGGTCGAGGGCGTGAGCTTCGAGATCGCGCGCGGCGAGACGCTCGCCCTGGTGGGCGAATCGGGCTGCGGCAAGTCGACGACCGGTCGCCTGGTGCTGCGCCTGATGGACCCGACGGCGGGCTCGGTGCGCTTCAAGGGCGAGGAGATCGCCGGCCTCGACAAGCACGCGCTGCGCCGCCTCAGGCGCCACATGCAGATCATCTTCCAGGATCCGTACGCGTCGCTGAACCCCCGCATGACGGTGGGCGAGATCCTGATGGAGCCGATGGCCGTGCACGAGATCGGCAGCGAGGCCGAGCGCGCGGCGCGCGTGCGCGAGCTGCTGGCGGTCGTCGGCCTGCTGCCCGAGCATGCCAGGCGCTATCCGCACCAGTTCTCCGGCGGCCAGCGGCAGAGGATCGGCATCGCCCGCGCGCTGGCGGTCAATCCCGACCTCATCATCTGCGACGAGCCGGTCTCGGCGCTCGACGTCTCCATCCAGGCACAGATCGTCAACCTGCTGCAGAACCTGCAGCAGCGCTTCGGCCTCTCCTATCTGTTCATCGCCCACGACCTCGCGGTCGTGAAGCACATCAGCGACCGCGTCGCGGTGATGTATCTCGGCCAGCTCGTCGAGATCGCGACCAAGCGCGAACTCTACGACCGGCCACTGCATCCCTACACGCAGGCGCTGCTGTCGGCGATCCCGCGGCCCGATCCCAGCGTGCGCCAGGAGCGCGTGCTGCTGGCCGGCGACGTTCCCAGCCCCTTCGCCCCTCCCGCCGGGTGCCGCTTCCACACACGCTGCATCCACGCCCAGCCGCGCTGCCGGCAGGAGCAGCCGGAACTCCGGGACGCCGGCGGCGGGCACCGCGTCGCCTGCCACTTCTACGAGACGATCCCGAAGCCGGCGATCGCGGCCGCCTCGGGCCCGTCGCTCGGCAAGTTCCCCGAGCGGCTCGCCGCCTTCGAGGCGGCCAAGGCGGCCCGGGGCGAGCCGAAAACGGCGTCGTAAACCCTGGACCAGGTCCCCGGCCCGATTTCGGCTTCCCGCACGCCGGAAAGCCAACA
>CAYQAY010000015.1:0-78511 GCA_964415585.1 uncultured Reyranella sp. | reverse complement strand
AGGCCGCCCGCGAGAAGGAGCTCGCCGTGCCGCTCACCGTGCGCTGGCACGGCGGGACGACGGTCGATGTGACCCTGGGCAACGACAACAGCCTCTGCCTCTATGTCTGCGGCGCGTTCGAACCCAACGAGTTCGCCTTCGTCGACCGGGTGCTCAAGCCCGGGATGACCTTCATCGACGTCGGTGCCAACGACGGCTACTACACGCTCTTCGCGGCGCGGCGTGTCGGGCCGACCGGCAAGGTCGTGGCGATCGAGCCTTCCTCGCGCGAACGGGCGCACCTGCAGCGCAACCTCGGGCGCAACGGCCTCGAAAACGTTCATGTCGTCGCCGCGGCGCTCGGTGCCGAGCCGGGAGTCGTCGACCTGCATCTCGCCCACGGTGTGCATGCAGGCCACAACACGCTGGGCGAGTTCGCGCACGACGACGTGGTCCGCGCCAGCTCGGAGCGGGTTGCGCTCGAGACGCTTGATGCTGTGGTTGCGCGACACGGGTTGAGCCGGGTCGACATGGTCAAGATCGACGTCGAGGGCGGGGAAGCGGGCGTGATCGCAGGCGCGCACGAGGTGCTCACGACGATGCGGCCGATATTGCTCATGGAGCTCAATGATAGAGCGCTGCATGCGCAGGGACAGAGTGCGGAGCAGCTGCTGAGACGGCTGCAGGTAGATTTTCGCTACGAGATCCTGACCTTTTCACCCGTCGTTGGGCGCCCAGAGAGAATGATCGAGGGTGTTCCTCTTTCGGCAAACATCGTTGCCATTCCCAAGACATCTGGCAAAGGACAAGCGTCTGCCCCCTGACGTACAATCCGTTGCGCTGGCCGCCGAGAGCTGGCTCAAGAGTCATGCTTTGCCCCTCTGGTCGGGGGTCGGGCTTTATGACGACCGAGGTCTGTTCGCAGAACAACTTTCCTTCGCACTGGAGCCTCTCACCCAGTTGCCGACTCGCCTGACGGTTCAGGCACGCCAGATATTTGTTTGCGGCCTCGCGGCGCGTCGGGGTTGGTTGGATCGGGCCCCACGCATTGTGGAACAGGCATTCACGGCTATGCAACGCGACTACTTTCGCCGGAATGGGGACAGTGGGTGGGCTTTTATGATCTTTCGTGACGGAACCCTCGCGGACGGCACACGCGACCTGTACGCCCATGCTTTTGCGCTTCTGGGCATCGCTTCCTACGTTCGGGCAACTGGCGACCACGCCGCGCTGGCGCTTGCCGAGGAGACATTGTCGTTTCTAGACGCCGCGATGGCGTCGTCGGCGGGCGGCTACATCGAGACCATTCCGCCCACCCCCGCTCGTCGGCGGCAGAATCCGCACATGCACCTCTTCGAAGCTTTGCTGGCGCTTTGGGAGTGTTCCGAGGATGAGTATTTTCTGAAGAGGGCGGACGTGGCCTTCGACCTTTTCGTCAGCCGCCTGTTTCAGGCTCGAGGTGGATTTTTGCCAGAATACTTCCATGATGATCTTCGACCCGTATGCGAAGGCGACGGCGTAGTCGTCGAACCAGGGCATCATTTCGAGTGGTGTTGGCTACTTCGTCGCTATCAACGCGCCCGCGCTGGAGCTGACGTGGAAGGCGTGATTGGCGCGCTTTACCGGCATGCCGACACATACGGCTTCGACGCTGCAGGACTCGTCATGGATGAACTGCTGGCAGACGGTTCGCCGAGAAAGCGCTCTCATCGACTCTGGCCGATGACCGAGGCGATCAGATGCTACTGTATCGAAGCTCGCCACGGACGCCCACAAGCCATGACGAAGGCTGTGGCCGCTGCGGAAAGGCTCTGGACTTCCTTCTTGGATCAGATGCCGGCCGGAACCTGGATGGATCGCCTGGACGATCAAGGTCGGCCGGCCAGCGATACGATACCCGCGAGTTCTCTGTACCATCTGGTCGGCATGATCGAGGAACTCCTCGAGACGGCCGCCGTCGCAAGTTGAAGGGTAGGTTCGATGATTCCTCCGTGGCTACTCGGCCGGTACGCGACCAATGAGCTTGCCGGACGGCCACTCTTCTCTGGGTCGGCACCAGGCAGAGCCTTGCTGGGAAACCCCATGGGCTTCGTGGATGTAGGCGCGCGGGGAGGCGTTCATGATCTCGTGGCCCCGATCGCGGCCATGACGGCAGTTCTTGGATTCGAGCCGGATCCGGCAGCTTGCGCTGAGCTGAACGTTCGGTTCTCGAAGGGCTCTGAGTGGGCTGCGACGCGTTTTCTTCCGGTAGCGCTTTCGGATCGCGCAGGACCGGCAACCCTTCATCTTTGTGAGGCGCCGACCAATCACTCCTTGCGTCCGGTCAATCACGAGTTTGCCGAACGCTACCGGATGGTCAAGTTCGCGCAGACAGGCCGGTTCGACCTTGAAACGCAGACCCTTGATCAGGTTCTGTTTGAGGAGGGAGCCGAGAGCCGTCGCTGGGGCGAGTTCATGAAGCTGGACACCCAGGGAACAGAGCTTGAAGTTCTGCGTGGGGCGGAACGCACGCTGCGCGAGCAGTCCGTTGCGTTGTTCGTCGAGGTTGAGTTCTGCCAGATCTACGAGGGGCAGGCGCTTTTTTCGGATATCGAGGTCTTCCTGCGCGATCGCGGTTTCTCTTTCTTCGGATTCCATACGACGCACGAACGTTCGCGCAAGGCTTTGGACAAACGACAGTTCGCGGGACGCGAACGCCTCCTTCATGCGGATGCGGTGTTCTTCAAGGATCCGCTACCCGGCGGTGCGGGGAAGCGCGCGTTGACCGAGCGGGAAGCTCATGTCCTTTTTACGGTGGCACTGTTGCTTGGTTACTTCGACTTCGCGCTGGAAGTCGCCGAAGCCACATTCGCTTTCGAATCTTCGGCTCGCACCGAAATCCTGGCGCTGGTGGAGGAACTTGCGGGCAACGATCCGAAGTCGGCGCAGCGCGCGGTCGAGCAGCTCGCGTCGGCCGTTGCCGCCTCGCCCGACAACGCCAATGTCGCAGTCGGCCGCTTCGTCGATGCAAGGCGACCGATGTGCAATTTCGAGGATGTGATCAGCTCTTGACGAGGTAGGCTCCGGGATTGCTCGACCATGTGAAGCGGCGCAGCTCGACCTTCTTGTCGGCGAAGAACTCGTCGACAGCCTTGCTCTCGCCTTCCCAGGGCGGAATACCGTACTCGTCGAAGGCTACGACGCCGCCAGGAACCACCAGCGGCCACAGTTGCTCCAGGGCGATCAGCGTTGGCCGATACAGGTCGACGTCGAAGTGGACGAGCGACAGTCGGATGCCCGGGTTCTCCTGGACGAACTGTGGGATCGTCTTTTCGACATCGCCTTTCACCAATACGACCCTGGCCTTGTAGGGGATGAACCGGTCGGCATCGAAGATGCCGATGGCATCCTTCAGCATCTCCTCGTAGCCGCTGGGGTCGAAGCCGCCGGTCACCTTGTCTACCTGCGCCGAGACAGCTCCGTCTTTCTCTTCCAGCCCGGTGAAGCCGGCAAAATTGTCGAAACCGAACACACGCCGCTGCCGGTCGCCCATACAGCGAATCTCCATAAAGTTCGCCCAGGACATGAGAGACGTGCCCCGGAACACGCCGAGTTCGAGGATGTCGCCTGGAAGATCGACGATCATCCGGAAGAGTTCGTAGTGAGCTAGGAAGCGCTTCAGGTGAAGGCGCCGCGCATAGATCGGGAAGTGCTTCCAGATCTCCGTCGGCGAAACCGAGAACTTCTCGAAATGCTCCTCGAGCTTGGCTTCAGTCTGATCGTCCGCGGCAAAATTCACCCGGCCGTCGAATCTCTTCTCGTTCATGGCGTGATCCTAGTTGTCCGTACGGACGAACTTGCGACTTCCAAGGTCGAAATAGTCCTTGCCGGGCAGGGCATTCTCCGGGCGGACCAGGCGGAACTCGAACGAGCGTCGCTCGATCAGTCCGGCTCGACCGGGCACCGTGCGGTGCGGTGTGAGGTCGCCGAAGACCAGGGCGTCGCCGAATTGAAGGTCGAACCGCACCAGGTCGTTCGTCGGCGCGTTCTGGATGGCAGCGCCATGATTGCCCTCGGCCTCATGGGGCAGCAGAGGCACTTCACCGCGTGCGAATTCCAGGGTCGACGTAGCGGTGGGATCGGGCTCGAGGGGAATGAAGCAGGTGATCAGGCGCTCATGCTTTCGAGGCATCAGGGCGACGTAGGCGGCGTCCTGGTGCCACGGAACGAGATGGGCATCGGCCCGCAGATGTCTGATGTGGACAGGGTAGAGAAGCCACTGATAGGGGGCTAATCGGTCCACGACGGCCTGGTCCACGTCCTGCCACAACTCGTACCAGGCCTCGTCCAGGCGAAAATCGTCCGGGGCGGCGCCGATCGACACGCGCTTTTCTTCCCGGTCGTCTCTGGCGGCCCATCCGGAAGCCTCGCCCTCGATAAACCGGTTCCGGATTCGCTCGATCGTCGGTCGGCGGAAGACCTTGGCTACATGCTGCACGAAGCAGCGGCTTTCGTTCGTCAGATTCATGGCTTGTCCTGCGGGACGAGAAAGACGCCATTCGACGCATGAAAGCAAGCCCGAAGCGCTCGAGAGGTGCCCCGACTGGATTCTCGAAAACCTACATGCCCTGTGGTACAGCGAACGGCGTTGTCGGGTAGGTCGCTACAGGTGCGGGAATGAATCGCTGCGCAGCCCCATGGCTGGAACTCAACATGTCAGGCCCCGACAACCGGGTGACGGCCTGCTGCTACTACGCGGGCGAAACCGACGAGTGGGGTGGTGAGACGGTTAAGTTCGACGACTACTGGAACAGCCAACGCATGCGCTACCTGCGTCGTCTCCAGATTGATCCCAGTCCGCCCGCGGGGCACGGCTGCTCCGAGTGCCATTTGTACGCCAATCAGGCGCCGGGCTACGAGCGCTATGACTACTCGCCTGAACGTCCACCGGTAGGCTTGTCGGCCAAGCAGGAGGCCAACTGGCTACTCGGGAAGCAGGAGTTCCTTGCTGGCGCAGAAGTCCTGACCAGCCGGCCGGCGCGTGTCTATGCCAACTTTGGTTTTGGCTGCAACATTTCCTGCACGATGTGTCATCAGGTCCCGCGCAGGTTGGACAACCGCAGGACCATGTCGGCCGACCAGCTTCTCGGTTGGGGCGACGACATCGAGCGGTCGCGACAGATGATCGTTATCGGCGGCGAGCCTTTCACACTGCCGCAGGCCGTCAAGTTCATGCGCGGCTTCATTTCTGAGGAGAGCCGATACGAAACTGTGCAGCTTGCCATCACGACCAACGGAACGGTTCTGCACAAGCATTGGAATACCATACACCGGAAGCGTCGTCTTGCCATCTGCATCAGCCTGGACGGCATAGGTGAAGCATTTGAGGCTGTTCGCTTGAGGGCCAGTTGGGCTGACGTCGAGCGCAATGTCCTGAAGCTCGTCGAAGCTCGAGATACCGATCGGCCGGAATGGGAGATCAGCACTGCCTCCCTGATCCAGAAGAGCACGCTCAAGAACCTGCCTGAGTTCGCGCGCTGGCACGCCAAGCACAATCTCGAAACGGTGTTCTCGGACTTTATCTCGGCACCGGGAGTGGAGGACACGTTCTACCGGGAGAACTTCCTTCACAATCCGGCGCTGCTGGAAGACATCCCTGAATGGCGCTCATATTTCGATGAAGCCATCGACTCGTTTGCCAAGGCAGGAAGAGAGTCGACCGTAGCCTCGCTGACGCACTTCAAGAGGCGCGTTGAGGCGGCTGTGGCCAAGGCTGACGCGAAGCAAGACCGACGTCTCCACTTGCGCAACGATTGGGTTGCTCAGGAGTCGGGCGCCGAAGGCGAGGGCGAGCGGACCACTAACTGGGCCTCGACACTTGTCGCGACGCCGACAGCCGGGCAAGAGGTAGTGCCACTCGGCACGAGATTCGACACCTCAGCATTCCTGCGAACGAGGCTGGGGGATTCGGTCGCAACGGCATTCCTCGGAGTGAAGCCCGGCGAGGACGGCAGCTTTCGTGTGAAGTTGCAGTGGCCGCGCTTCGACAGCGCCAATGAGGTCGTCAGAAGGGCGTTTGTCCGTGTCGAGAATCAGGATCGGATGGAGCAAATGATTGCCAGGCGTGACGTGGACTTCGGCCTGGGATCGGAAATGACTCTGACCGGAAGTTTCTCTCCCGGAACCAAGGCCATCCGTGTCGTCTTTACACCGGTCGGAGAGGAAGTTTCGTTGTTGCCGCGGCTGATCGAGTTCGACGTCGATTCGACGACCGAGCGGCTGTCATGGCCGCCGCCGGATGATGCATCGACTGGCCGAAGCCCCTCGATGCTGGCGAGCTTGATGGGACTGTTCCGCAAGCAGCGTGGGCGTCAAGGCGCTGTCAACTAGCTGCATCGGCATAATTGTCGAGAGGAGTTGGAAAGGTGAGCGGCAGAGCAAAGCCCAATGACGTCCCCGTTGGCGAGACGCAGGGGCTGCGAAGCATGGCCCACCTCGCTTTTGGGAATACGGAACCACGAAGCCCGATCCAGACGCCGCTCGCGTCGTCGCGGTGAGCGCGAGCAGGACGGGAGTGGGGGCGCGCCGGTCTCTTTTGTGGCGCGGGAGACCGCGGACGGCGAAAGATGTGTCGTTGTCTCTGACGATCTCGAAAAGCTGATCAAGGTGGAGCCTAGCTGACGCGCGCCGCCTCCTCGAGCCCGAAAGGCTGCCGCTTCGCGATAAAGCCTGGTCGATAGGCGGCGCCCTCCGAGAGATAGGTCATCAGCAAGGCGCGACGGAAACGATTGCTGGTCGTGTTGTGGTGCGAATGGTGCACGACATGGCTGTGCAGGAAGACCACGCCTCCCGTTTTCACGACCGCGTCGACCGGCTCGTACTGGTGAGTGACGATGCACTCCTGTCGGTTGTGATTGGGATCCTGGCCGAATGTCGAGAGCTGTTCGACGGGACGAACGTCCAGAAGGGGTTCGTGATGGGATCCCCGCAACACCACCAGGGCGCCGTTCTCGACATCGACGTCGTCGAGCGCCAGCCAGGCGGACGCGAACATGTCCCGCGGAGCCTGCACATAGTGGTTGTCCTGATGCGCCGAGAATCCTCTCGCGCCGGGCCGCCCGAAGAAAAGCTGCGTCTGCAAACCCTGTGGCTTACCCTTCATGAGGCGGCGCATCACTGCCATCAGACGCTCATCGCTCATCACCTTGAGCAACTGCGGGACTTGCTTGTGTGGATTCATCACCGGCAGGTAGTCGCCGGATTGGGATTCCGGCAGTCCTGCCGCGAGGGCTCTGATCTCGGCGCATTCCGAAGGCGAGAACACGTCTGCGGCGATCGCGAAGCCGTCCCGGGCATAGGCCTGAGAAACCTTGTCGATATCCGGCATAGCCATGGCCGAATCGCCCTCCTCTTGCGGCGGAGTGTTGCTCGCTTCGGCAAACTAGCGAACAATCGTGGTGATCAGAAGCCCGAACACGAGCCTTTCGGTCGCAGGGGCGGGAAAGTGGATTGTGGGGAAGGTCGGGCTCGATGAGCGACATCAGGACAGGCGGAGATGGTCTCTCGCATGTAGTCGTGCTTGGCGGGACGGGTCTCATCGGACGCCACGTGGTCGAGGCTCTTCGCGATGCCGGTGCTGCCCAGGTCGTTGCCACATGTCGACGTCGGGCGCACCCATCCGGAGGCGGTGTCGAATGGCGACGAGTGGACCTGCTTGATGCCGATGCGGCTCGAGAGGCAATGAGAGGTGCTCGCAAGGCGGTCATCTGTGCCGGTCGGGTCTCGACGGCGGCTGAACTGCGCCGGGATCCGGTCTCCTCCGTCCAGGAAACCTTGAGGATCGGCATCAATGCCCTCCAGGCGGCGGCAGGTTTGGGCCTCGATCAGGTCGTCCTGATCGGCTCGTGCACGGGATACCCGGTTGGTGACGGCCAGAAGGAGGAGCAGGACATGTTCGCCGGCGATCCGCCGGGGGCCTGGTTCGGGGTGGGCTGGATGCACCGCTTTCTCGAGAAGCAGCTCGAGTGGTACATACAGCTCGGCCTCATACGGTCTGCAATCGTCCTTCGTCCGACCCTGATCTACGGTCCTCACGACGACTTCCAACCGGAGTCGGCTCATTTCGTGCCGTCGCTGATTCGGCGGGTGGTCGAACGGGAAAGGCCGATCGAGATATGGGGCGACGGCAGCCAGAGTCGCAACCTGATCCACGCCCGTGATGTCGCCAGGGCGGTGCTTGCGGGGCTTGTATCCCCCGAGCGCTTTGCGGCCTACAACGTGGCAGCCGCCCGTGCAGCCAGTGTGAAGGACGTGCTGTCGACGCTCGTCGACCTCGACGGCTTCAGCGACGCGATGCTGGCCTATCGGCGCGACCTTGCCGCGGGGGCCGCGGCACTGGACGTCTCATCTGCGGCCTTCTCGGCGAAGTATGGCTGGTCGCCGAGCGTCTCCTTGCGCGAAGGCCTTCGTGAGACCCTGGAGTGGTACCGGGCGACGCGCTAACGCGTCAGGAAGCGATCGCCTTCCTTGGCGATCCTGCTGCGCCAATACTCGAGCAGATCGCGGAGCGTCGTTTCAAAGGCGATCTCCGGCTTCCAGCCGGTGTGCTTTTCGAACTTCCGGGTGTCGGGCACCTGCAGGTCCGCGTCGATCGGCCGTAGCCGATCAGGATCGACTTCGATGCGGATGTCCTTCTTCGGGGAAAAGGAGAGCAAGGTTTCGAGGATGTTCCCGACCGTGCACGAGTGAGTGCCGCCGATATTGTAGTAGGCGCCCGGCGTGGGGTTGATCGTGACGAGCATGAAGTAGGCCCGCACCGCGTCACGGACGTCGGCGACGGTCCGGAGCGACTGCAGGTTGCCGACCTTGACCACCGGAGGAATGAGCTCGTGCTCAATCATCGCGATCTGCTTCGCGAAGGTGGACTCGGCGAAGACATCGCCACGTCGCGGACCGGTATGCGTGAACATGCGCGTGGTCATCACCGTCATGCCGTAGGCCTCGGCGTAGAAGCGTCCAACCAGGTCGGCCCCCACCTTGGAGATCGCGTAGGGCGATGCGGGATGGAACGAGCACTCCTCGTCGATAGGCAGCTTCTCCTTCGGTACCCTGCCGAACACCTCGGACGAGGCGCACACATGGATGATCGCGTCCCGGGCATGTTCCTTCAGCGCGTCGAGGACCCGTACCGTCCCCTGGATATTCGTGTCCATCGTGTCGAGCGGCGCATCGAAGCTCGTACGGGGGAAACTCTGTGCCGCAAGATGGAAGACGTGGGTAGGCTTGCACGTCGCCACGGCCTCGCGGATCGAGAGCGTGTCCCGTAGATCGCCATACACGATCTGTATCCGGTCCCTGGCATTGATGCGCGAGGCGAGGTGCCCGAGATTGTCCATCGGGCTGCGCCAGCGGCACAGACCATAGATGCTCCAATCCGTGTTCTGCAGCAGGTAGTCGGCAAGATGGGACCCCACCATCCCTGTGATGCCGGTGATGAATACGCGCGGAGTGGCCATGGTGTGTCCTGAAGGCGGTGCGGTCCCGGGGCTGCGGGGCGGCCGGAAAGTAGTGGACGCGGCGGCAGAAGGCTAGGGCGCAACGGCGCGGGAAAACGCGGCTGCTGGTGGTCCTTGACCCCCTGCCGCCTATTGTTCAAGTTCCGCGACTTCTCGAAGGAAGCGTCCGTGGCATCCAAGGTTTTCGACCTGACCGGCAAGCGAATCTGGGTGGCAGGCCATCGTGGCATGGTCGGCAGCGCTGTCTGCCGCCGTCTGGCCGGAGAGAAGTGCGATATGCTGACCGTCGATCGCAGGAATCTGGATCTGACGCGGCAGTCCGACGTTGAGAGCTGGGTGCGCTCCTCTAGGCCCGACGCCGTCATTCTCTGCGCTGCCCGCGTCGGCGGCATCCATGCCAACTCCACGCTTCCGGCAGACTTCCTCCTGACGAATGTTCTCATCGGAACCAACGTGCTGAAGGCTGCGCACGAAGCGGGTGTGCGCCGCGCCCTGAACCTCGGGTCGAGCTGCATGTATCCGCGCGATGCCGCCCAGCCGGTCAGCGAGGAAACCCTCATGACCGGGGCGCCCGAGCCCACCAACGCCGCCTATGCGGTGGCCAAGATCGCCATCGCAAAGCTCGCCGCAAGCTTTCGCGCTCAGTTCGGCAGCGACTTCATCACGGCAGTGCCGACCAACCTGTACGGGCCGGGCGACAATTTCGATCCGTTGATGAGCCATGTGGCGCCCGCGCTCATGCGGCGCATGGTCGAGGCAAGGGATGAGGGTCTCGACAGGGTGGTGATCTGGGGCACGGGCAGCCCGCGGAGAGAACTCATGTTCGTCGACGACGCTGCCGACGCGTTGATCCACATCCTGGAGCGTTATTCGGCGGTGGAGCCGATCAATGTCGGAACAGGCGTCGACGTGACCATTGCCGAACTCGCCCGGACAACCGCCGAGACCGTGGGATACAAGGGAACGCTCGAGTTCGACAGGACGAAGCCGGATGGTGCGCCACGCCGCCTGCTCGACAGCACGCGCCTTGCGGCCTTGGGATGGCGTGGGGGGCGAGACCTTGCGGAGGGCCTGTGCCAGATGTATCGGTGGTATTGCGACCATCGCAAGGCGATGGCGGCCTAGGCGCTCGGCCGGCGAGAATATTGTAGGGATCTGGCAGCTGGCAAATGAAGGGGCGTGTGAATAACGAGGCGAGCGCGCGGCTATACCGGTCGATGTACCTCATTCGCAGGGTCGAGGAGGAAATCATCCGGCTCTACCCTTCCGACAAGATCAAGAGTCCGGTTCATCTGAGCATTGGCCAGGAGGGCGTGTCCGCGGCGGTCTGCGACCACCTCGAGCCGACCGACTACGCTTTCGGCACCTATCGCGGTCATGCCCTCTACCTAGCCAAGGGCGGTGACCTTCGGCGGATGATGGCTGAACTCTACGGCAAGGCGCACGGCGCCGCCCGGGGCAAGGCGGGGTCGATGCATCTGGTCGACGCCGACGTGAACATGATGGGGACGTCCGCCATCGTCGCGACCGGTATCTCGCATGCGGTAGGCGCCGCGCTGGCGCTGAAAATGAAGAAGCTGCCCCGCATCGTCGTGTGCTTCTTCGGCGAGGGCGCCGTGGACGAAGGCGCGTTCCACGAGAGCGCCAACTTCGCCTCGCTGAGAAAGCTCCCGATCCTTTTCGTCTGCGAGAACAATTTCTTCGCGATCTACTCCCATGTGCGCGATCGGCTCGCAGGTCCGGGTCTCGTCGCTCGCGCCGAAGCGTACGGCATTCCGGCCGAGCGGCTCGACGATGTCGACGTTCTGGCCTTTCACGAGAAGGTCGGCGTAGCGATCGCTGCCGTCCGGCGCGGCGAGGGACCACGGTTCCTCGAGTGCATGACCTACCGGTGGCGGGATCACGTCGGTCCCGGCGAGGATCGGCAATATGGCTACCGGCCCGATGCCGAGCTCAATGCTCGCATTGAAAAGGACAATCTCTCGGCGCTCGGCAGGCTCTTGCCGGCCGACGCCAGGCTCGCCATCGAGGCGGAGGAAGAGGCCAGGATCGCGGACGCGATCAAGTGGGCCGAAGCGGGCGACTTTCCGGCAGCGATGGAGATCTACGACCATGTCTTCTCCGGCTGACCGCGAGCTTACCTACGCGGAGGCGGTCTTCGAGGCCACGCGTGCGGAGATGCATCGCGATCCCGACGTCTTCGTGATGGGCCAGGGTGTCGACGATGCCCGCGGCATGTTCGGGACGACCCTAGGACTCCACAAGGAGTTCGGCGCCGACCGTAGCTTCGACGTGCCGCTGGCCGAGGACGCAATGACCGGAGTTGGCATCGGCGCGGCGCTTCTCGGTATGCGCCCGATCCAGGTGCATCAGCGCATGGATTTCGTCCTGCTCTGCATGAACCAACTCGTGAACATGGCCGCGAAGATGAGCTACATGTTCGCTGGCGCCCATCGCGTTCCGCTCGTCGTGCGCGCGATCATCGGCCGGAGCTGGGGGCAGGGAGCCCAGCATAGCCAGGCATTCCACTCCTACTTCATGCATGTGCCCGGCCTCCGCGTCGTGGCGCCGACGACGCCGCATGATGCCAAGGGCTGCCTGACGACGGCGATCCGTGACGACAATCCCGTGCTCATAGTCGAGCACCGGATGCTGCATGGCATTCGAGGCATCGTGCCGACCGACAGCTACGAGGTGCCCTATGGGCATGCAAGGACATTGACCTCCGGGGATGACGTGACGCTCGTCGGCATAAGCCACATGGTCCTGGAATGTGTGCGCGCAAAGCATTTGCTCTCGGAGGTCGGGATCAACGCCGAGGTGATCGATCCGGTATCTCTGTCGCCGCTGGACGTCGATACGATCTCTGCGTCTGTCGAGCGGACCGGGCGCCTCGTCGTCGTCGATACGGGCTGGTTGAGCTGTGGCGCTTCGGCCGAGATTCTGTCGCGTGTCTTCGAGCAGCTCGGCGAGAGGCGGCCGTTCGCGGCGCGGAGGCTCGGGTATCTGCCGACGCCTTGCCCGACGACCAGGGTCCTCGAAGATCTATACTATCCGTCTGCGAAATCGATCGCCGAGGCGGCTTATCGGACCGTTCGCGGCGCGGCATCAGCACCATGGGAGCCGCCGAATGCGGCAAGCCACGAAGTCGCGGAGTTCCGCGGCCCATTCTGACGGCCGCCGTTCAATGGGGTTTTTGGATGTCTGACGAGAAATTATTGCGGCAGGCCGTCTTCAAGGCAGTCGAAGCCTACTGTGGAGCCGGCGGTTTCGATTTTTCGTTCAAGCCGGAGAAGCCGATCGTCCGCCTGCACGAGCCGACTTTTGCGGCCGACGAGATCAATGCTGCGCTGGAGTGCATGCTGACGACGCGCGTCACCATGGCGGACAAGGTGCGCGAGTTCGAGCGGGTGTTCGCGTCGCACTTCGGCTGGCAATACGGGCTGATGAACAACTCCGGCTCGTCGGCCAACCTGCTGGCGGTCGCGGCCCTTGCAAATCCTGACTGCAGGGACGGGCTGAAGCCAGGCGACGAAGTGATCGTGCCGGCTCTCTCCTGGTCGACTACCGTCTGGCCGCTCATCCAATGTGGGCTGGTTCCGGTGATTGTGGATATCGATCCGGCGACATTCAACATCGATCCGAACGAGATCGAGAAGGCGATCGGGCCGCGGACCCGTGGTGTCATGATCGTTCCCGTCTATGGCAATCCCTGCGCGATGGACGCCATCGTCGACATCTGCCGGCGGCACGATCTCCAGCTCATCGAGGATTGCTGCGAGGCGCTGGGCGCCTACTACAAGGGCAAACCCGTCGGGAAGTTCGGCCGCGTCGCCACCTTTAGCTTCTATTATTCTCACCATATGACGACGCTCGAAGGTGGCATTTGCGTGACCGACGAGTTCGAGTTCGTGGAGCTGATGCGAATCCTGCGTGCGCACGGATGGGTGCGCGAAGTCGAGGACAAGCAGCGATGGTACGACAAGTACCCGGAATTCGACCGCCGGTTCCTGTTCGTCAATGTCGGTTACAACCTCCGGCCGACCGAACTGCAGGGGGCGATGGGCCTCGTCCAGCTGCCCAAGCTCGCCTCCTATGTGGAGCGTCGGCGCGAGAATGCCGCCTGGTTCGGGCGTGAGCTCGCGCAGCATGGCGACTTCTTCGACTTCCAGGAGGAAACGCCCGGTGGAACCTCCTCTTGGTTCGGCTTTCCGCTGCGCGTGAAGAGCGGTTCGCCCTTTAAGGTCACCGAGCTGACGGCGGCCTTGAATCTGGCGGGAGTCGAGACGCGTCCGATCATTGCCGGCAACATCGCCCGGCAGCCGGCGCTGCGCATGTACGAACACCGCATCTCGGGCGACCTGCGCCATTCCTCGGCCGTGATGGAGAATGCGTTTTCGTTCGGCAATCATCAGGCCGTCGACGAAGGCGCACGGAGCTACGTTGCGACACAGATTCGTGCATTTCTGCGGAAACACGGCGCAGGCTGATCAGGGCTGAGATGATCGTCACTCGAACACCGCTGCGCATCTCGTTCTTTGGCGGTGGAACGGACTACCCCACATGGTTTCGCGAGCACGGCGGTGGTGTGCTTGCGACGACCATCGACAAGTATTGCTACCTTCATTGTCGATACCTCCCGCCGTTCTTCGACTTTCGCAGCCGGATCGTCTGGTCGCAAATCGAGTGCGTGAGCGACCATGCGGAGATCACGCATCCGGCGATCAAGGGCATTCTCAAGTACCTGACAATCGACGATGGCATCGAAGTCCACCACCATGGCGACCTTCCGGCACGCACTGGGCTCGGCTCCAGCTCGTCCTTCTCGGTGGGCCTGCTTCACGCGTTGCATGCCTTGCAATCCCGACAGATCACCCGCCGCGCGCTTGCGCAGGAGGCGATCCACGTGGAGCAGGTCGTGCTGAACGAGAATGTCGGCGTTCAGGATCAGATCCAGGCGGCCTACGGCGGCTTCAATCGCATCGACATTGCGCATGACGGATCTTTCGAGGTCGTACCGCTCGGTGTCGAGCGGGCCCGTCTCACGGCGCTGCAGGAGCGACTGTTGCTGGTCTATACGGGCCTTTCCCGGCATGCGTCGGAGATCGCTGCCGAGCAGATCGCCTCGATCGGCAGTCGCACCAGTGAGCTGCGTACCATCCAGCGCATGGTGGGAGAAGGGGAGGGCATACTTAGGTCCGGGCAGTCGTTGCGGGACTTCGGTCGCCTGCTCCATGAGGGGTGGCAGCTCAAGCGGACACTCTCGAGCAAGGTGGCGCCTGCGTTCGTCGACGAGATCTACGATACCGCCCGCAAGGCCGGCGCGGAGGGCGGCAAGCTGCTGGGCGCGGGTGGGGGCGGGTTCATGCTGATCTTCGTCGAGCCCGAGCGCAGGGCCAGCGTCATGAAGGCGCTCGAGAAGCTGCTCGTCGTTCCGTTCTGCTTCGAGGCGACAGGCACGCAGCTGCTCCGATATGATTCCAATCGAGCCGGCGTCCTGGAGCCGGCCTGATTTCGCGGCAGGTGGCGGCATGGCGACTCGGGTTCTGGTCTGCGGGGCTACCGGCTTCATCGGGCGCAACCTGGTGGAGCGCCTGGTTGCTCGGGCGGGGGTCGAACTTCATGCAGTGCGCTTTACCCGGGAGGCGTATCCGATCGAGGGCGTGCGCTGGCACCAAGCCGATCTCCGGGAAGCGTCGGTCGTGGCCCGCCTTGCGAAGGGCATGGACGTCGTGATCCAAGCCGCAGCGACGACGTCCGGTTCCGGGGAGATCGTCAACAGGCCTCACATCCACATCACCGACAATGCGCTGATGAACTCCCTCCTGCTGCGCGAATGTTTTGAAAACAAGGTCGGCCATTTCGTATTCTTCAGCTGCTCTGTGATGTACCAGCCGCGCGTTGAGCCTTGGCGCGAGGAGGAGTGGGACGCCGGCGACGAGTTTCACCCGCACTACTTCGGCTCTGGCTGGACCAAGGTCTATATTGAGAAGATGTGCGAGTTCTTCGCGCGACACGGGATGACGAAGCACACCGTCATCCGGCATACCAACGTTTACGGTCCCCACGATAAGTTCGACCTGCAGCGCAGCCACGTCGTTGGTGCGACGGTCACCAAGGCGATGACCAGCCGGGACGGGACAGTATCGGTCTGGGGGAGCGGGGAAGAGGCGCGCGACCTCGTCTACGTCGACGACCTTGTAGATTTCGTCGAGCGAGCACTGGATCGACAGACGACGCCCTACGAGATGGTCCATGTCAGTGCGGGGCGAGCGATCAGCGTAAACGACATTGTCCGCCAGACCATCGAGGCGAGTGGCCGGACGCTGCGGATTGTGCACGACCCTCGTGGACCGACCATCAGGACATCGTTTTCCCTCGACAACGGCTATGCCGCCCGGGCCTTCGGATGGCGGCCGACCGTGGCTTTCCCGGAGGGAATCCGCCGCACGATCGACTGGTGGCGAGGAAATCACGGCGCCGGTTGACCGGCCGCTAAACGGATTTTCTCATTATTCCAATGGGTTAATCGCTGCCGTTCTTGCTTTTCGAGGCCGGCTGCACTAACTGTACGGGCCCGCTATGGCGGCCTTCGTGTCCGTCAGGGCACAGCACATTGTACGACCTCGGCTGACGACAGACAGGCGAACCCCCAGGATGTCGATTTTGGACCATCCGTCAGTTGGACTGGAGAAGGCCGGCTCGAATCTCGACCCGCAACCGGCAGGCTCCCGGCTGACTGTCGGCCTGGTCCAGATCAACAATTCGTTCTCGGGACAGAACTATCTGCCCTACTCGGTCGCCTTGCTGCAGACCTACGTGCGGAAGTTTGCTGCGCGCCCGGAGGCCTACACGTTCCTGCCGCCCCTCTACAAGCGCATCCGGATCGCCGATGCGGTCGATGCGCTCAAGGGTGCCGATCTGGTCGGCTTCAGTACTTATGTCTGGAACGGACGCATCTCGCTTGAGATTGCACGCAGGCTGAAGGCGCTGAAGCCCAGTATCGTCATCGTCTTCGGCGGGCCACACGTGCCCGACCAGCCCGAAAGCTTCATGCGGGCGAACCGACAGATCGACCTTGCCGTCCACAACGAGGGTGAGCGGACTTTCCTGAAGCTGCTCGAAACCTTCGGCGACCGGGTCGCTTGGGAGGCTATTCCGGGCATCAGCATGGTGAAGCCGGACGGGACGTTCGTGCGCACCCAGAACGTCGATCGCGTGCGCGATCTCGACGAGATTCCGTCGCCCTTCCTGGAGGGCGCATTCGACGGGATCATGAAGGCCAATCCGAACGAGAGCTGGATCGGCCTCTGGGAAACCAACCGCGGCTGCCCCTTCCGGTGCACCTTCTGCGACTGGGGCTCGGCGACGGCGGCCAAGGTGACGAAGTTCGGCGAGGATCGCCTGTTCAGGGAAGTCGACTGGTTCGCGCACAAGAAGATCGAGTACATCTTTTGTTGCGACGCCAATTTCGGCATCCAGAAGCGTGATGTCGACATCGCGAACTACGTTGCCGCCGTTAAGCGGGAGAAGGGCTACCCGGTGGCGCTCTCGGTGCAGAACACCAAGAATGCGACGGAGCGTGCCTATCTCACGCAGAAGATCCTGTCCGATGCCGGCCTCAACAAGGGTGTCGCGCTCTCGATGCAGAGCGTCGACATGCCGACGCTCGAGGCCATCAAGCGGGACAACATCTCGCTCGGCACCTACATGGAGCTGCAGCGCCGTTTCACGCGCGACAAGGTCGAGACCTATTCCGATCTCATCCTCGGCCTGCCGGGCGAGACCTACGAATCGTTCGTCAGGGGCGTCGATCTGCTCATGGAGAACGGCCAGCACAACCGCATCCAGTTCAACAACCTGTCGATCCTGCCCAATGCCGAGATGGGCGACCCCGCCTACCAGGCGAAGTACGGCATGGTCACCGTCGAGTCGAAGATCATCAACATCCACGGCGAGCGGGTCGAACTCGACGACGACGTTCCCGAGGTCCAGGACCTCGTCGTTGCCACGGCATCGACGCCGCTTGCCGACTGGAGACGCACCCGGGTCTTCTGCTGGATGACCGCGCTCCTGCACTTCGACAAGCTGTTCCAGATCCCGCTGATCCTGGCTCACGGTATCTCGGGCATCGCCTATCGCGACATGATCGAGGCGTTCATGGCGGCCGATCCGGAGCGCTATCCGATGATCGCGGAGATCAACCGCTTCTTCGAGAGCGAGGCCAGGTCCATCCAGCAGGGTGGCGCGGAGTACGTGTTCTCGAAGGAATACCTCAACATCTTCTGGCCGGCCGACGAGTACGTGTTCGTGAAGCTCACCGCCGAGGGCAAGTTCGACGCCTTCTATGAGGAGGCGGGCAGGCTGCTGGGCGAGACGCTGCAGGCGAGAAGCGCGAACCTGCCGATCGATGTCGTCGAGCAGGCCGTGCGGCTCAATCACGCGATGGTCCATCAGCCCTTCGCCCGGGAAGACCTCAAGGTTCCGCTCGACTACGACCTGCTGGACTACTGGAACAAGGTCAGGGGCGGCGAGCCGGCGATGCTGCGCAAGACCCCGATGGTCGTGGAGATCGACAGGACCAGCAAGCCATACGAAGACCTGCAGAGATGGTGCCGCGAGATCGTCTGGTGGGGCAACAAGAAGGGCGCGTATCTCTATTCGCCCCGGTCGGTCGAGATCACGCCGGAACTCGCCGGGCACTACTGACCGTTGGCAGACGGTCATGCGCTATCGCAACTTGGGCAGGACCGGGATCTCGGTCTCTGAGATCGGTTTCGGGGCGTGGGGCATCGGCGGGCGCAGCGCAGGGGACACTTCCTACGGCGAGACCGATGACCGCGTGTCGCTCGCCGCCCTGGAACGGGCGCTCGATCGCGGCATCACCTTTTTCGACACGTCGCCGGCCTACGGCGCCGGGCACAGCGAGAGGCTGATCGGGCAGGCCTTCCGGGGGCGCCGTCGCCAAGTCGTGATCGCGACCAAGGCCGGCTATCAGGATTGGACCCGTCCACCGGACTTTTCCCCCGAGGCCCTCGTCCGGTCGGTGGAAGACAGCCTGCGAAGACTGCAGACGGACCACCTGGACTTGCTGCAGCTCCACAACCCGCCGCCCGAAGTATTGGCCTCGACCGACGTGCAGAAGGTCTTGGAGGGCCTCCAGAAGGCCGGCAAGGTTCGTGCCTGGGGAATTTCGACCAAGAGCCCGGAACTGGCTCTGGAGGCCCTGGAAATGGCCGGAGCGGCGGTCGTCCAGGCGAACTTCAACATGATGGATGTCCGGGCCCTGACGACGGGCCTGCTGGATGCGTTGGCCGTGCACAAAGCCGGCTTCATCGCCCGGACGCCGCTGTGCTTCGGTTTCCTGTCCGGCACCGTCCATCAGGGGACCACTTTTCCCCCGGGCGACCATCGCCTGGCCTGGCCGCGGGCTCAGCTCGACAACTGGATTGACGGTGCGCGAGACCTCCTGGGCGCCGTCCGGGCCGAGCCGGGGCAGGAGGGGGCAGTGGCCGCTCTGCGCTTCTGCCTGTCCTTCGCGGCCGTATCGACGACCATTCCCGGCATCCTGCGGCCGGAGGAGGCCGAGACGAATGCCTCGGCGGGAACTTCCGGACCCTTGCCGCCGGCGGCCGTGGAGGCCGTCCTGGCGATCAACCGGCGGCGGGACTTCTTCGTGTCGTCGGCACGATCTTCCTGACGAATTCAAGCAGGCTGCCCCCGCTGAACAGGTGCCCCGGTATGCCGGCGGCGGCGGCGGCCTGCAGGTCGGTGTCGCGGTCGCCGATCAGCAGCGACCCAGCCTCGTCGATGCCCCAGTCCTTCTTGAGCTTCAGGATCATGCCGGGGCCGGGTTTCCGGAACTCGGAGGCCCGTCGATAGGCATCGACCGTCCCCTCCGGGTGATACGGGCAGTACGCGAAGCCGTCGACATGGGCGCCGGCGCGCCGCAGCTCGTCCTGCATCCAGCCGTGGAGGAGGCGGACGTCCTCCTCGCCGTAGAGGCCGCGGGCGACGCCGGCCTGGTTGGTCACGACGAAGACGTAGTAGCCCGCGTCGTTCAGCCAGCGGACGGCGTCGATCGCGCCTTCGACCCAGCGAACCTGTTCGGGACGATGGACGTAGTTGTCGTCGTGATTGAGCACGCCGTCCCGGTCGAGGAAAACGGCGGGCCGGCGCAGGAAGGCCGGCATCGCCGTCTGCGCGCGCTCGAAGTCCTGGGGAATGCCGATGTCGATGAAGGCTCCCCGCGCGGGCCGCCCCAGCAGTTCCCCCTCTGCGGCCAGGCCGGGCAGGACGTCGTTCTCCAGCGAACAGGGCACGTTCCGTATCCGCTCCAGCAGGCGCCGGCGTACCAGATAGAGGCCGGCATTGATCGGCAGGTCGCTCTCGGCCTTGGGCAGGAAGCGGGAAATGCGGTCGCCGGACAGCTCCACGCGGCCATAGCGGCCGCCGTGCACACCCTCGGCGAGCGCCACATGCATCGTCCAGTCATCGCGCTCGAGCGCCGGAACGAGCGAAAGCCAGTTGAAGTCGAAGAAGGAGTCGCCGTTGGCGAGGAAGAAGGTGTCGTCGAGCCGGTCGGCCGCGAGGGCGAGGGCGCCGGCGGTGCCGGCGGGCCGGTCTTCGACGACGACGTCGACCGCCACGTTGCCGAACTTTCGATCGTGTTGCCGTCGGATGAATTCTCCACTTGCGTGGCCGGCAAGAAGAAGCAGTCGCTCGATGCCGAACCGGTTTGCTTCCGCCAGGATGAAGGCAATGAAGGGGCGCCCCGCCACCTCCAGGAGCGGCTTGGGTGTTCGTTCCGTCAGGTTGCCCAGTCGCGAGCCACGCCCGCCCACCAGGCAAACCGCTTGCCTGGGGATCAAGGCCCGTCCCAAGCGGCGCGCGTGACTGTCTTCTCTGGCAGGGCGACGCCGGCAAGACCCCAGTTCTTGTCGTTTGTCTTCAGAGATGTATCGTTGCGCGCAAAGCGTTCGGCCCTGGCGACGAACAGGCGCTCGATGGAAGGCGCCAGGATGGACTCCACGCCGACCACGCGGCGGCGCGGGTAGTTGAAGACGATGCGCAGCTTCGCCGCCAGTTCGCGTTTCTTGATTTCGACCAGATAGTGGTCGAGCTTCTTCTGCCAACCTCGCCAGACTGTTCGGGTGCGTGAGACATAGGTGCCGCCGTGGGTCAGCTTGTAGACGACACACTCGTCGGGCAGGCACACCTCCTGCGCTCCATGCGCAGCGGCAGCGTGCATCGCAATGGAGTCGGCGTCCAGGCACAGCACCGTTGGATCATGGGGGAAGCCCCGGATCGCGACCCATTTCTCCGCGGCCATCAGCATGAAGTCGCCCGAGGCGTTGGTGTGCAGGTCGCGAATCTTCCAATCGACGCTGTGGGTGAGCCGGGTCTGCCGCTGGACGATATGCTTCGAGAATTCCTCGATGATCCTGTCGTCGGGCAAATCGATCCAATCGTCGCCCTCCATTCTTATGTCGACTCGATCGCAACGGTAGATCGCGTCGCTTCGAGCCTGCTGTGTCGAGATCCATTTGACGAGCGGTTCCGCCAGATATGTGTCGATGTGCTTGAAGAGAATGAATCAGCCGCGGGAACGCCTGAGGCCGACATTCGCGGCCGCAGACCCGTGGATGCCGCGATTTTCCCAACCTCCGAAGTTCTTGTGATATTGGCCGTCCACGATGATGTAGCGAAGTGTGACGTATCCGCCGCCAGGCGGTGTGGTCAGTTCGTCGGCCAGAAGTGGTTTCCCCACGGGTGGATTCCACTCGACGATGACGATCTCGGTAGGCACGCGGTGACGCTCGAGCTGTCGAACGAGGAATTGAAGCGAACGATCCGCTCGCAGCCCGTAAGTTGGAGTGTAGGCGTCGTTCCGCGCAAAGCACACGATGGAGAGGTACGGCGTGTTCGTCATTGGTCAGCTGGCCGGATAGAATCGGGCATCGCCGGCTTCGAAAGCCGCGACGTAGTCTGCATAATGCAGGGCTTTCGTGGCGCTGGATTGAGCCTGCCCGGCCAGCAGTTCGAGACCGATCTCTGTATCCAGCAAGGGCGACAGCCTGTCGGAGAACACCTTGAGGATTTCCGCAGCGCCGTCCGGCTGGTGCCAGATCGAGAGGATGGCCGCGAGCTTGGCGAGCTTCTCGGGCGTCAGGGGAATCGAGGACGATGTCTGCTCGGGGGCCGCGGGATCCCGGGCATAGAAGGCTTCGGCCTGGTAGGGACGACCGCTTACGTTCTGTGCAGGCGCGGTGATGGCGAATGGAGCAGGCATGGCGGACATAGCGTAGGTCCGGACGTCGAGGCCGGACAGTTCGAAGCCACGAGCACGCATGAATCGGTCGGTGTTGTGAAACGTATGCTGAACCTCATCCGTGCCGCCATAAAGATTGACTTCGAGGCGGGCAGCAATCGCTTCCATCGACGACAGGTAGCCATCGAACGAATTCAGGACATCGAAGTCCGGACCGTCGATGTCGATCTTGAGGTAGTCGATGTCGGTCCAACCCATTTGCGTCAGCAGGGACGGCACGATCACCGGCCGTGACGGGTCGGCGAGGCGAGTCATGCCCCAGGCGTTGTGATGCAATTTCTCTTCTAGCGGAGCGGATTCGAGGCGCTCCTTGTTGATCTCGAGCATCCGGCCGGCGCAGAAGCGTCCGAAGGGGTTGCGTTCGTAGCGTGGCCGCTGTCCGGCTCGGAGGGCGAACTCGTGGCCGGGTTCTATGCCGACGAAGCCGGCGACATACCGGATGCCGGGATGCGTCTCGAGGGCTGCCAGTCGTTCGCACTCGTCCGCGCTCGCGTCGAGGGCAAGAACCCTGAGGCGATCGCCGAAAACCCGCACGACGGGGTCGATTCCGCCGGAGCACCCGATGTCGATATAGGTGAAATGGCTCTGCCGGATACTCCCCGCGACGTAGCCGGCGAATGCAGTGCTCATGCCGGAAGTTGATTAACGAGGCTGCTCGGGATCGTCAAATACGGGCCCATGCGAGGGGCCAGGAGCAAACTTGAGGCATGGCCGGCTTGACGTCATGAGAGCGCTGGGCTAGCGGGTCTGCCGGTTGGACGAAGCCGTCAGCTTGCTCCCGACTTTAGCTCCCGAGGCTGCATCGGCCGCCGGCGCAGCGATCGGGCGGTTGGACGATGCGCATCGCTGGGGCTTGTGTGTGACCAGTTCAGGTATGTTGTTGAAACTGACGGGAACTCTTCGTGATGCGTGGCGCCAGCGTCAGCGCGATGATCGCGCTCGCGCGGGTTCGCCCGTAGGCCCGGAGCAGCTCTTTCTGCGGGCAAAGGCCGTGGCGAGGGCCGGAGACATCCGGATGGCAGCTTCGTTGCTGGAGGAGGCGGCCGGGCTCGACCCCAGCTTCAGTGACGCCCTCGAGGCGCAGGGCGAGTTGCTCGACGTGATGGGCGATTCCACCGGCGCAATGGCCAGGTATGAACAGGCCCGGCAGATCAGGAGCGGGCTTCGTCCCGGGGCGCCGGATCGCCATTTCGTCTGGCGGCGTCAGGGGGCCGTCATTGCCGAAACAGTTGCCTACAGTTCGGTTCTCAAATCGATGCGCAAGCACGCGCTGCCCTACGTCGCACGTGGGAATTCCTTCCTTTCCGGGGGGCAACCCGCCAGGGCGTTCGCCGACTACGAGCGGGCCTTGAAGCTGAAGCCCAAGGATCCCGATATTCGAATCGTAATGGGTGAGTGCCTGATCGCCCTGGGCCGGCACGCAGAGGCAGTCGCAAGCATGGATGTCGCCCTGGCGGTTCGTCCGCGGGACGCGGAAGCTCTGGGCGGGAGGGCTATTGCACGCATGGCGCTCGGCCAGGTAGCGGCCGCCAACCAGGATTGGGAGCTCCAGCTCCAACTTCTGCGCGGGAGAGCACCGGCGAGCGCCTTCGTGGCCTTGCGGCTTGCAGAGTATGAGCGCGCGCTGCCCTTTCTGGAGGCGGCAGCCGCGTCATTTCCTCAGGATTCGTACTGGACCCTTTATCAGCGCGTCGCGCTGCTGCGTCTCGGGCGTGCCTTGCCGCCATTGCCCGGTGGAACCGGTTCGCTCTGGCCGGCCCCCTTGCTTGCGTTCCAGGCCGGAAGCATCACCGCCGAGCAGTTGCTCCGCGCCGCGACGACACCAGGCCGACGGGCGGAGGCGATGTTCCAGGTCGGGGCCGTCGAACATGCCCGCGATTCGGCGGCGGCGAAGCGTGCCTGGCTTCAGGTCGTCGAGTCAGGTCCGCCCGAGCTCATGGAGTTCGCCTGCGCTCGCAACGAGCTCGCTCGCGTCTCGCGCTGAATTCCTTGCCGGAGAGGCAGCATGTTTTCCGTCATTCTCTACGGTCGCAACGACACTCACGGCTACAATCTTCACAAGCGGGCGGCCATAAGTTTCAATGCCCTGGCCGAGGTGATGTCGGATCCCGACGACGAGCTTCTCTTCGTCGACTACAACACGCCGGATGACCATCCGACCTTTCCCGAAGCGATCCACGACACGCTGACGGAGAAAGCCAAGCGAGTGATGCGCGTGCTGAGGATCCGCCCCGAGCAGCATGCGCACCTGAAGTCGAAAACCCATCTCGTGGCGCTGGAATGCCAGTCGCGGAACGTGGCGCTCCGCCGGTCGAACCCGAACAACCGCTGGATCCTTTACACGAACACCGACATGTTACTGGTGCCGCGTATCGAGGGAGAGTCGCTGAGTGGCATTCTTCGCGATGTGCCGGATGGCTTCTACCAGATCCCGCGGTTCGAACTGCCGGAGATGCTGTGGGAGGCGGCGTTCGACAGGCGCGATCCGGCCGGGAATCTCGCGAAGCTGCGTGAGTGGGCGGTGCGCTACCACCTGAATCAGGTGGTCCATAATTTCATGCCCATGAAGTACGACGCACTCGGCGACTTCCAGGCCGCGCTTCGCGAGGACATGTTTGCCATCCATGGCTTCGATGAATCGATGCTGCTGGGCTGGCATTGCGACTCCAACCTGGCTGCGAGATTGGCGCTCTATCGCGGTCGCGTGGACACGCTCATCGACCGGGTCTTCGGATATCATTGCGACCACACTCGGGTCGCGGCGGCCAACAACCAGGGGCGCCAGACCCGCATGAACAATCAGGACCGGTATATTTGGGACGTGACCTCGCCCTACGTCCCCGAGCAGGCGGAGACCTGGGGGTGGCCGGATGTGGAGATCGAAGAGATCAGGCTGGACAGGGACACATCCTACGAGCGTTTCACGGCAGGGCTCGACGCGGCCATGCAACCGGCGGCGGTGCCATACACGTCGACCAGCCTGGAGTGGCACCTGTATGACGATCTGACATACGACATTCCGCACACCTTGCCGTTCGTCTGCGACCAGATGCTCACCTATCCGCGATCCACCTCGGTCATGCTGGTGGCGGCACGGGCAGAGTTCGTCCGAAAATTCGCGACCGCTTGGCGGGCGATGGGTTTTGTCGGCGACATTCTCATTCCCGACGAATGCGCCGGGTTGCCCGAGGATCTTCCGGGAACCGTCCGCGGCAGGTTTGTAGATCTCCTGCCAAAGACGGACATGTTCGTCTTCGAGTTCGGGCTGGCAACCCAGCGTTCCGACGAGCCCGTCCGGACCGGGCGCATGTGCGGGCCACTCGACGAGAAGCGCCTGAAGGTGATCTCAAACCTCTTCCGGCGTGCCGTCTCGACGGAAGCGGAGACGCGCCCTGTCCACAGGCGATTGCCACGCCGCTTCGTCGGTGTGAATGTCATCTACAACAAGTATTGGCCGCTGTTCACCGATCATGTCGGGGCCAACATCAATCCGTTCTGCAGTCAGGTATTGGCGGGACTGCCGCGCGTAGATCCCAGCCTTCGAGGCAAGATGCTTCGCTTCCGTGGCCGCCGCGCGATCTAAATCACGTGATCGGGGTTTCTGAAGGCGGTCAACGCCGCCTTCAGCCGCCTGCCGGCGGTGCGAGGCGGAATCGCACTCGGCGGCGGGTAGAATGACGGAGCGCCCGCCTCGAACGCGGCAATGTAGTCGGCATAGTGCAAAGCCGTTGGGCTTCCCCCCTGTGCCTGCCCTGCCAGCAGTTCGAGTCCGGTGTTCACATCGAACACCGCGGCGAGCTTTTCGCGATACTGCTGGAGCAGTTCGGCCGCGGCGTCGGGCTGGCCCCAGGCAGAGAAAATCGCTGCCAGCTTGGCCATCTTCTCCGGACGCATCGATTGCCCATAGTGCTGCCAGTCGGCACCGGCCGGGTCGCGGGCGTAGTAGGCCTCGCCTTGGACCGGCCGGCCCGAAACCGTCTGCGCGGGTGCCGTGATCGCGAAGGGCGCAGGCAAGTGGGCACTGGAGTACGTTCGGACATCCAGCCCGAAGAGCTCGAATCCCCTGTCCCTCATGAACCTGTCGGTGTTGTGAAAGACGTGTTCCCCGACGTCCGTTCCACCGCATAGATTCACTTCCAGGCGGGCGGCCAGAAGGCACAGGGAATCGAGATTGCCGTCGAACGAATGCAGTACCCTGAAATCGGGGCCATCGATGTCGATCTTCAGGAGATCGACGTCCGACCATCCGAGTTCGGCGAGCGCTCTCGGCACGATAACCAGGCTCTCTGGATCTCCCAATCGAGTAAGGTTCCAGGCATTGTGATGAAGCTTCTCGGTTAGGCTGGCCGTTGCCAGACGTTCTTTCTGAATCTGGAAAGTCCGCGCCGCACTGGTGCGACTGAACGGATTGCGGGTAAGAAATGGTTTGCCGGCTGTGAGTTTCGCGAACGGATGATCGGGCTCCAGGCCTGTGAACCCGCCAATATACTTGACGTCCGGATGAGGTTCCTGGGCAGTCAGCCTTTCGCACTCGTCGATGCTTGCGTCGAAGGCCAGTGCACGAAACCGGTCGCCAAATATCCGCCAGATCGGGTCTATGCCGCCCGAACATCCAACATCGATCAGCGTGAAACGTTCGCTACGCAGGCTGCCGGCGACGAGGGCGGTAAATGCAGTGCTCATGATGAAGTAACTATTAGACCGTCCGATTGTCGTCAAACTTTGACAAAGCTACATGAATGCTTTCACGAGGTTGGAGAACAAGCGGCGCAGCGTCTGCCTCTCCATCGCAGTCTTCGGATCGAACATCTGCAGCGGAGGAATCTTCCCGTCTCCTAACGCCGCCCAGGCCTCGTCCATTACACAATCGCCTGCCGGCATTGGCAGATCGATGATGGCTTTTGAGATCGCGGGGGAGAATTCAGCGAAGTAGATGCTTCGGGGCGTGCCATCGAGACGATCTAGGCGTCGGACCACCTTCTCGCCATCTACAGTCATGGAAACCTCGAGTTTGGGGCATCCGGCCGGTGCGATCGTCACGCGCCGAAGCGCTTCCGTGCGGTCTGGCACTGCGTTATCGAGCGCGGCGCGAGACGGATACCAGGTTGCGGACTCAAGTGCTATTTGCAGGTCGATCAACGCCGCTCGTTGTACTGCATAGGCGCTGACGATTGTCAGGGACACCAAGCCGGCCGCAGCGCCTGCCATCAATAGCGCCTTCGCGATCTGCAACCGTGCCGGCTGTAGGATCTGCTGCCATAAAGCGTGGATGATGCTTGCATAGATGACGACCGCCAGTGCCCGATCCAGGACGATCAGGTGGAGGCTGTGACGCATCGAAAACTGGATGCTGCCAGCGGTGGCGAGGCTTAGCACCGCGAACGTCAAGAAACACGAAAGCCGCCACTTTCCGAGCGCGATCAGTACGATGAGCAAGGAGCCCCAACTGCCGATGCCGTTCAGAATCCAGTAGCCGTGAGATATCGTGGACAGGCCCGTAAAGGACCGGACGATGGCGTCGGCGACGGAGAGGGATGCGTACTTGGCGATCAGGTCGAAGCCGCTCGTAGTATAGAGAGGATCCAGTGACGCAAAGTAGCCGACCTTCTCCAAAGAATTCCCATCGACCGCCGCCCACGCCAGCATGTCGCTATAGACTGCGAGGAAGGAGACGCCGGGGACTTCGGTGCGGGCCTCCTTCCAGAATGGGTCCGCGAAGCCCTGGATGATGAAGTGAGGATAGCCTTGCAGTTGCGCCACCTGCGTGGTCTTGAGCCCCTGTATTGCGAGGGTGAGGATCGCAAAGCTGGCGGCGATCCAGGCGAGCTCTCCGCCGAGCCGGAGCGCGTCTCGGCTGTTGCCCATAGATGAGGTGAGAACGGAGGCTGCAACGACCGTCGGCAACAGGACGAGTGCGTCCTGACGGAAGCCCATGCCGAGAACGATGATGGCCGTGGACAGAGCCAGGACAGCGAGACGCTGATACGAGGTGACGCCCCGCCTGAACAACAGGCCCAGAACGGCGAACGCCAACAGAATGAAGGGAACTTTCGAAAAGTCGCGAAGAAAATAGAAGTTGGTCTTCAGGAATTCATAGGGCACGCAGGCTGGAAAGAGGAGCAATGCCGCTTGCCAGGGAAGGCCGAAGGTCCTCGGGATCAAGTAGAAGGCCACGAGGGTTAGTGCTCCAATGCTGCCTGCGAGAGGCCACAGATTGGCCCAGTCAAAGCCCAGCCACCGCCACGCATGGCCCATCAATGTCGAGAAGACGGGGTGGGTGTCGTGCCAGCCGTTGAAATAGGTACGATTGTTCCGCGGACTCTTGTCGATCTCGCTGCAATTGACCTTTGCGAGATCGAGGCGTTCGTTGGTTTCCGGTATCAGGGCATTGTAGGTCCTGACGTCCGGATCCTTCAGGCAATAGATGTTAATCGCCGAATGAAAATACTTCTGATAGAAGGCAAACCTTCCCTCTTCGGCAACATACAAGCTTCCATAGTAAACAAGCCCAGCAATGAAGATGCCGCTTACGACTAGGGTGTCGACGACAAGTGCCGGAATCTTGGACAGGCGGATGAGCGTGGATGTCATTTGCTCGAGGGCGGGTTTCGTTTTTCGAGTCGGAAGTACGGGCCAGTCACCGGATCGTCGAAGAGCAGGGCGCCTGTAAAGGATGCGTGGAGTTCCCGGTAAAGGGTACTGGCCTTTGCCGAGTCCGTGACGGTCGACATGGATGCTACAAATTGAGCTTCTTCGCGCGCCCAAATGCTGTTTGTGACTATCGTATAGCCAAGGGCTAGGGCGTGGGAGATTTGTGCTTCAATTCGCTGGGCCGACTGTTCGGCGGAGTCGCCGGGGTGGTGGATAAAGGCGTCTACCAGTGTCAGCAGCTTGACCTTGGGAACATCTGTCGGCGCTGGACCCAGTCGCGGGAAGTAGGTCCAGTCTCCGCCCCATTCGTAGAACATTTCGGAGACGATCTGGTCGAATCCCTGAAAAAGAAACACGGTCGTAGCCGGATTCGTTCGCGATTCCATCTGCTGCAGGACATGTCGCCAGGGCGCCTCGGCGCCGCGAAGAGGCAGGATCCTATAGACATTGTAGGACAGCAGCGCCACGCCGAATAAGATGGCGAGGGTCGCCGTCACACCGCGCCGCCCACTGCCGATCGCCGCAAGAGCAATAGCCCAGCCGATGGTCAGCCACGGCATGACGTTGAGCTGCATCTGCGGGTCCTGCGGCTGCGAGTAGAGGTTCATCGCCTCGCCGGCAATAAAGGTCGTCCCGAAGATGACCGCGGTGAAGCGAATGGCCGGAGATTCGCGGAGTCGCAGGATCGCGACCAACGAGACCAGGGCGACCGTTCCGATGATGATCGTCGAGACGTACATCTCGGGAAGGAGGGGGCCCAGGAATGCCAGGTTTCCGAGGTTGCCTCCGCCCACCAGATACTCGGCGATGCCGACCCAGAGATAGGTCAGTTTGATGGCCGAGTATCCCGCCCAGCCGGTGTAGACGCCCTTGCCGGTCCAGAGCAGGTCTGCAACCGGCCCGACGTTTCCTTCATGCGGTCCCCAAAGCAGGATCGCCACTTGCGCCAGGCCGACCATGACTCCGAGGAAGAGCGCGATCCTTCCTGCTCGCTCCCATGCCGTTCCGGGCGTAAGGGCCAGTGCGATCAGCAGGCCCGGGAGGGTCGGGAACATCAGCCGCCACTCGAGCAGCCACGCGAAGGTGAACAGGGCCGAGATTGTCGCAACGCGTTTCCAGTTGGCGGCCGGAAGCCAGGCCACCGAAAGCGCCATCGCGCCGAGCAGCGCCGTGTAGGCGGGCAGGATGTCTTCGTTGCTGATCGCGAGGTTGAAGAAGAAGCCCCCGGCGAGGTGGAACAGCGCCGCCGCCCAGGCGACCGTGCGCTCGCCGGTGATGTGCAGCACGAGGCGATAGATGATGCAGAGGCTGACCGCGGCGAAGAAGGCGTTGATGATGCTGAGCTGATGCCGCGGATCCCCCGGCATGACACCCAGCAGGTCTAGCAACCTGCAAATGACGGCCATCAGGGGATAGTAGAGGTAGTTGGACGGATCCAGACGCGCGGTGGCGGGATCGGCCATCCAGGACCTGACGGTCAGGGCCTTAAACACACCGTTGCTGGTGATGGTCTGCGTGTTGTCGAACCAGAGGATGAAGCCGACGAGAAACGCGAAAGATCCCAGCAGCAGCAGGGTCGTGTCCAAGGCGATCCAGCTTCGCGTCAGCCCGGTAGGTGGTGTTCGGGAACTCGCTGACGGGCTGATGGCGGGTTGGCTGTTCACGCATATCTTGTGCCAGACGGGATTCTGAGTGCCAAGGGATAGGGGCCGTTGAAGCGAAAGAAAGCAGTTGCAGCTTCAGCAGGATTGTGGTAGGAAATACACTATGTTGGCCGACTTACACCCTGCGGGGGCAAGGCCCGCCCGGTGTCTCTCGGAGGGGCCAGGAATCGGTCCGGCGGCGCCTGGGGTCTCCACTCCGGGAAGGAAAGAGCAGGGCGCTTCACGAGCGCCATCAGAATGAGCCGCCGAGGCAGGAGGGGATTGGCCTCCGCCTGATCAACAGCATCCAGGGATGTCCCGCCCGCTTGGCCATAAGCGGCGGGGGGCCCGCAAGCAAAGGACGTGAGGGACCCTACCTACGCCGTAGAATACTCTTCCATGGAAACTGCAGCTCGCCACCGGAGCTCTGGGGGACTCACGGATCGATCCCTCATCTGGGGCTGCAGGGGCATGATGATGGCCACCGACGGCCGAGACCGCACCCCGAACACGTAGTCCGTGATGGATCCTGCCGACCAGGCCGGCAAGAGGATCCTGTAGGGGACCCACGAAGCAGAGACCGAAGCGCCCGCGTTGCAGGGGTGCGGAGGTTGGAAGGCGGCAAGCCACACCGCGCTGGCGGCACCAGCACCGGACGACCCCTGCAGCACTGGCCTCACAGTCCCGAGGCGCCTCCCGTGGAGCAAGGGGAGGCGGTATTCGGGATGCGCCTTTCAACTGCACCACCGGACTCTCTTCGGATGGACAAGGAACGAGAACGGACGAACCTGATTTCAGGCGTCCACATTTTGTCCTCGTGGCCGGAGAAACGTCCATGCCATCGGCACTTCTCGTGTCGCAGGGTGTGGCCGGGGGCGAACACGCCCCGTCACCCACCGTGGGTGCGGAAACCGGAGACTCGAGAAATGCCCGAACTACCGTCCGTAGCCGAGATAGATCAGGTCGGCGACGTCGCCGAACTTTTCGGCCGGCAGGGTACGCCACAGATCGAGGATGGTGAGCCGCTGGCCCTGGCGCTTGCACAGCGACGGGTCGAGCTCCTTGTACTGCGGCCAGCCCGTCCCGACGATCAGCAGGTCGGCTTCGCGAACGGCGCCCTCGATCGAGGAGGCGCCGACCACCTTCTCTCCCAGCACCGCGAGCGCGGCATCCTGGGCGAGCGGATCGTGGACGGTCACGACATAGCCCGCATCGGCCAACTTGGCGGCCAGCTTCACGCTGTGGCTCTCCTCCACCACCGGCGTCTGCGGCTTGTAGGAGAGGCCGAGGATGGCGATCTTGGTGCCGCCCTTGGCGAACTTGGCGACTAGGTCCGAAAGGCGCTCGATCTGGAAATTGTTGATGCGGTCGGTGGCCTCGGCCACGTCGGCGCGGGCGCCGAGCTTGCGGGCCAGTGCGGCGAAAGCGACGTTGTCGCGCGGGAAGCAGGGGCCGCCATAGCCCATCGCCCCCTTGAGATACTTCGCGCCGATGCGGGTGTCGGCGCCCAGGGCCTTGGTCACCACGTCGACGTCGGCGCCCGGCAGGCGGTCGCAGATGTCGGCCAGCATATTGGCGTAGGAAATCTTGGTGGTGACGTAGGTGTTGACCGAGATCTTGGTCAGCTCGGCGCTGACCCAGTTCATGCGCTGCACCGGCGGCTTCTTCTCGCACATCTGCAGGTAGATGTTGGCCAACATGTCGCCGGCCTTCTCGTCGCTCTGCCCGACCAGGATCGAGTCCGGATAGAGCATGTCGCGCACGACGCTGCCCAGCGCGATGAATTCCGGGTTGTAGCAAAGGCCGAGTTCGGGGCCGATCTTGCGGCCCGAGGCGGCCTCGAGGGCCGGTGCGATCTCGGCCGACATGGTGCCCGGCATCACGGTGCTGGTGATGACCACCATGTGATAGCCCTTCTTCTTGCGCAGCGCCTTGCCCAGCGTCTCCATGGCCTGCAGCACGAAGCGGTTGGAGAAGAAGCCGGTGCTGTCCGACGGCGTCGGCACGATCACGAAGCTGACATCGCTGTTCTGGATCGCCTCGTCAGCGTCCATGGTAGCGGTGAGGCGCTGCTTGTTCGCGGCGATCAGCTCGTTGAGCTGCGGCTCGATGATCGGCATCTTGCCGGCGTTCATGGCGTCCACGAACGTCTTGTTCACGTCGAGGCCGATGACGGTGAAACCGCGGCTGGCGAGGACCGCCGCGAGGGGAGCTCCGAGCTTGCCGAGGCCGACGACGTTTACGCGAGGCAGAGTACCGTTGGTCATTTCCAGGTCCGTTTTGAGGGCCGGTACTGATACTGGCGCCGGCGTTCGGACGCCACTGCGAATTTGCTTGCGCCTGCGGGTGAAACACCGCTTGCGCCTACCCGTCGCAGGGGCGAAAAATCCGCGCCAGCACGGCGCCAGACACGAGGGAATCCAATGAAAGTCGAGTTTTCGGCCTTTCCGAAGGCCTTTTCGGGCAATGTCGCGATCCTCGTGGGCGCCGACAAGCAGCTCCTGGCGACAGCCCAGACCCTCGATAAGGCATCCGACGGTGCCCTCACGGCAGCGATCGGGGCGGGCCGGTTCACCGGCGCGAAGAACCAGACGGCGACCATCCTCGGCAACACCGCCGGCATCGCCCGGCTGATGTTGCTCGGCGCCGGCAAGGGACGGGACCTCGACGCCCGCACGGCGGAAGGGCTGGGTGGCGTCGTTGCCGCCGAGGCCAACGCCGCCGGCCACAAGGCTGTGACCGTCGTCGTGGACCCGGTGAAGGGCAGCAAGCTCACGCCAGCCCAGATCGCTGCCCGCATCGCGCTGGGGGCCCGGCTCCGCAACTACCGCTTCGACAAATACAAGACCAAGGACAAACCCGAGCAGAAACTCTCCCTGGAGCAGCTCACGGTCGTGGTCGGCGGCCCGGCCGAAGCCCGCAAGGCCTATGCCGCGCTCGAGCCCACGATCGACGCCGTCTTCCTGACGCGCGACCTGGTCAGCGAGCCCGCCAACGAGCTCTACCCCGTCGAGTTCGCCCGCCGCGCCAAGGAGCTCGCGAAGCTCGGCGTGAAGATCGAGGTCCTGGGCGAAGCCGAGATGAAGAAGCTCGGCATGAACGTGCTGCTGGCCGTCGGACAGGGCAGCCAGCGCGAATCGCAGCTACTGGTCATGCGCTGGATGAACGGGCCGAAGAACCAGGCGCCGGTCGCCCTGATCGGCAAGGGCGTGACGTTCGACACCGGCGGCATCTCGCTGAAGCCGGCCAGCGGCATGGAAGACATGAAGTGGGACATGGGCGGCGCGGGCGCCGTAACCGGCGCGATGAAGCTGATCGCCGGCCGCAAGGCCAAGGCGAATGTCGTGGGTGTGTGCGCCCTTGTCGAGAACATGCCGGATGGCAATGCCACGCGACCCGGCGACGTCGTGAAGTCGATGTCGGGCCAGACCGTCGAGATCATCAACACGGATGCCGAAGGCCGCCTGATCCTGTGCGACGCCATGTGGTACGCGCAGGAGAAGTTCAAGCCGCAGGCGATGATCGAACTCTCGACCCTCACCGGCGCCATCATCATCTCGCTCGGCCACGAGCGTGCCGGCCTGTTCTCCAACAACAACCAGCTCTCCAACCGGCTGCGCGCCGCCGGCTCGCAGATCGGCGAGAAGCTGTGGCGCATGCCACTCGGGCCCAAGTACGACAAGCTGATCGACTCCGAGATCGCCGACATGAAGAACGTCAGCAATGGGCGTGACGGAGGCTCGATCACCGCGGCCCAGTTCCTGCAACGCTTCGTGCAGGATGGCGTGGCGTGGGCGCATCTCGACATTGCGGGCGTCGCCTGGTCGAGCAAGGGTGACAGCACCACTCCGAAGGGCGCCACGGCCTACGGCGTGCGCCTGCTCGACAAGCTGATCGCCGACAACTACGAGCGCTGACCGCCACATGGCGACCGAGGTCAATTTCTACCACCTGACCCGGTCGTCGCTGGAGGATGCCTTGCCTCGCCTGCTGGCCAAGACGCTGCAAGCAGGCGAGCGCGCGGTCGTCATGCTGGGCTCACCCGAGCGAGTCGACTCGCTGAATACCCACCTCTGGACCTACGACCCGAACGGCTTCCTGCCTCACGGGGCGGCACGCGACGGCGATGCCGATCGCCAGCCGGTATGGCTCACGCATCTCGACGAAAACCCGAACGGCGCCGGCTTCCTTTTCGTTGCAGATCGCGCGAAGTCGGAGAAGGTGGGCGACTACAGGCGCTGTTTCGAACTGTTCGACGGCCGGGACGAGACGGCCGTGGCCGACGCGCGGGAACGCTGGAAGACCTACAAGACCGCCGGCCACGCTGTGATCTACTGGCAGCAGACGCCCACCGGCGGGTGGGAAAAGAAAGCCTGAGCCTTGCACCTGTGCTAGGGAGCAGCCGCAAATCAAAGGACGGGATGCAAGATGTCTGACGGAACCACCACCCAGACCGCGACAGGGGATCGCGCCGAAGGGATTCGCCGCCAGATCCACGACCTGATTGCCGAATATCACTCGCTGAAGCATGCGCCGCGGACCTTCGAGCCCGGCAACTCGCCCGTCCCGGTCTCCGGCCGCGTCTATGGCGCCTCCGACATGCAGATGCTGGCCGATTCGATGCTGGATTTCTGGCTCACGACGGGTCGGTTCAACGATTCCTTTGAGGAGCGCTTCGGCAAGCGGGTGGGCGCCAAGCACGTCATCACGGTCAATTCCGGGTCGAGCGCCAACCTGGTCGCGCTCTCGACCTTCACGTCGCCCAAACTGCGCGACCGAGCCCTCAAGCCCGGCCACGAGGTGATCACGGCGGCCACGGGATTCCCGACGACCGTCAATCCCAGCCTGCATTGGGGCCTCGTGCCGGTGTTCGTAGACGTGAAGCTCAAGACCTACAACATCGACCCGGACCAGATCGAGGCGGCGATCACGCCCAAGACTCGCGCCATCATGGTGGCGCACACGCTCGGCAATCCGTTCGATATCGCCCCGATCAAGGCGATCTGCGAGAAGCACGACCTCTTCCTGATCGAGGATTGCTGCGACGCGCTTGGCTCGACTTACGACGGCAAGCATGTCGGCACATTCGGCGACATCGCGACCTGCAGCTTCTATCCCGCCCATCACATCACGATGGGCGAGGGCGGCGCGGTGTTCATGAACAACGCCAACTACAAGCGCATCGCCGAATCGTTCCGCGACTGGGGCCGCGACTGCTATTGCGCACCGGGCAAGGACAATACCTGCCTTAAGCGGTTCAAGTGGAAGCTGGGCGACCTGCCGCACGGCTACGACCACAAGTACATCTACTCGCATCTCGGCTTTAACCTGAAGATCACCGACATGCAGGCGGCCGTGGGTCTGGCGCAGCTCGACCGGCTCGAGGGCTTCATCGCCGACCGCAAGCGCAACTTCGCGATCTTGAAGGAGGGGCTGAAGGAGCTCGAGGAGTTCCTCATCCTCCCCGAGGCGACGGAACGTTCCGACCCGTCCTGGTTCGGCTTCCCGATAACCGTACAGCCTGGCGCGCCGTTCACGCGCGACGATCTGGTACTTCACCTCAACGACAGGAAGATCGGCACGCGCCTGCTGTTCGGCGGCAACCTCGTGCGCCAACCCTACATGATCGGCCGCGAGGTGAGGACGGTCGGCGACCTGCCGAACGCCAACCTCGTCGTCACCAACACGTTCTGGATCGGCGTCTACCCCGGCCTCGGACAGCCCGAGCTGTCCTATGCGCTCGAGACGATCCGTGATTTCTGCAAAGGCCGCCGCTGGTGAATCTGCCGTTCGAGCAGCGGCTCGCCGGCGAGCGCATTCTCGTCACCGGTCACACCGGCTTTACGGGCGGCTGGCTCGTGACGTGGCTGGCGAAGCTCGGTGCCGACGTGCACGGCATGGCGCTGGCGCCGGAAACCAACCCCAGCCTCTTCGAGGCCGCTCGTATCGCCGAGATCACCCGGCATCGCATCCTCGACATCCGCGCGACCGAGGAGGTCAAGCGGGTGATGTCGGAGATCAAGCCGGGTGTTCTGATCCATCTTGCGGCCCAGCCGCTGGTGCGGCGCTCGTACCGGGAGCCGGTGGAGACCTTTGCCGCCAATGTGATGGGCACGGCCAATGTACTGGAGGCGGCGCGGAGCGCCGGCGTACGCGCGGCCGTCGTGATCACGACCGACAAGGTCTACCGGAATCGCGAATGGATGTGGCCTTACCGCGAGGTCGACGAGCTTGGCGGCAAGGATCCGTACAGCGCGTCCAAGGCGGCAGCCGAGATCGTGGCCGCCTCCTATCAAGCGAGCTTCGGCGCCGGGGGGCTAGCAGTCGCAACCGCACGTGGCGGCAACATTGTAGGTGGTGGCGATTGGTCCGAGGATCGGCTGATTCCCGACTTCGTGCGTGCGACCGTCGCCGGCGGTCCGATCGTGCTGCGCAATCCGGCCGCGACCCGACCTTGGCAGCATGTCCTATCGCTCTGCCATGGTTACTTGATGCTGGCGTCGGCTCTGCTCGACAAGCCGGCCGACCATGTCGGCGGTTGGAACCTCGGGCCGCGGACTGGGGAGATCGTGCCGGTGTCACGCATCGTCGAGATGCTGTCGCGCAAATGGAAGGCGGTCGAGGTGAAGGTCGAGCCGTCCAATCTCGCCGAGGCGCAGCTTCTGGCCCTCGACAGCACCAAGGCCCGTGACAGGCTCGGTTGGCATCCGCCCTGGCCGCTCGAGACGATTCTCGAGCGCACAGCCGAGTGGTATCGCGACTTCCACGACGGTCGCACCGACGCGCGCGTGTTGCTCGACCGGCAGATCGCCGAATATCGCGACGCCATCGTCAGGGCCGGCACGGGGACCTGATGGTCAAGGTGCTGGTCGCGGGCAGCGGCGGCTTCGTCGGCTCGGCGCTCGTTCGCCTCCTGGCGGGCAAGGGCCACGACGTAGCGGCCATGACGACGGGTCCGTCCGCGGCAGGTGTCGGTGTTCGCACCGTCCGGATTGCCCGCTGGCACCCGCGGGACGTTGCCGATGCAGAGCCCGACGCTCGCTACGACTGGATCTTCAATCTCGCCGCCTACGGCGTTGATCCCGGCCAGAGCGACGCTGAGGCGTCGAAGCTCGCCAACACCGAGCTTCCACTGACATTCGTCGAACTGGCCCGCCGTTCTGACGCACGCGTCTTCGTCCATACCGGCAGTGCCTTCGAGTATGCCGAACCCACGCGCCGCCGGCGTCTGCACGAGCGGGATGCGCTTGAGACCGCCAAGCAGTACGGCAGTGCCAAGGCGGCCGGTTCCCTGGGAGTCGTCGCCGCGGCCGGGCGACTGGGTGTCCATGCCATCGTGGCCAGGCTCTTCGGCGTCTATGGTGAAGGCGAACGGGCCTGGCGCCTGCTGCCGTCGCTGCATGCCAAGCTCAGTCGCGGTGAGGCCGTTCCTCTGACTGAGGGATCTCAGGTCCGCGACTTTCTGTACGTGGCCGACGCCGCGGCTGGGCTCACGGCCCTGGCGGAGGGCGCATCGCCGGGGATCGTCAATCTGTGCTCGGGTGAGGAAGTCACTGTCCGACAGTTCGCCGAATCGGTTGCCGATGCCATGAAGGCTTGCCGCTCCCTGCTGCGGTTCGGCGCTATACCGATGCGGCCGCACGAGATACCCTATCTAGTGGGAGACGCGTCGCGGCTGCACGGCGTCACGGAATGGCGTCCAGCCTATTCCCTGGCGGAAGGCGTTGCGGCGGCGACGGCCGCGCTGTCGGCCGGAAATCGGAGTGCAGGCTAGGTCATGGAAGAGGCGGGGGGACGGAAGAAGCTGATCACATTGTCGATTCCCGTCTACAATGAGGAAGACAACATCGCTTCCTTGCTGAAGCGCCTGAAGGCATTCACCGAGACCGAGCCGGCCTACGACTTCGAGTTCTTGTTCACCGACAATGCAAGCGAGGACAGGACATACGAGCGTCTCGCCGAGGAGGCGAGGGTCGATAGGCGGGTGCGCGTCATCCGCTTCTCGCGCAACTTCGGCTACCAACGTTCGATCCTGACGAACTTCCTGATGGCGCGTGGCGATGCCGCGGTTCAGGTCGACGCCGACCTGCAGGATCCGCCGGAAATGATCACCCAGTTCCTCCGATACTGGGAGCAGGGTTATCGCGTGGTCTATGGCATCCGGCGGCGGCGCGACGAAGCTTGGCTGATGGAGGCCATCCGCAAGCTCTACTACCGGCTGATCCACAGCATCAGCGATGTCGCTTTGCCCAAGGATGCTGGCGATTTCCGGCTGATCGACCGGTCGATCATCGAGCACCTGCGCACGATCCAAGACAGGAACCCCTACATTCGCGGCCTGATTGCCGCGCTCGGTCATCGCCAGATCGGCATCGAGTACAATCGCGCGCCGCGGGTGGCGGGCACCTCAAAGTTCAATTTCCTGCGCCTCGTGCGATTGGCGCTCGATGGCATCGTGAGCCAGTCGACGGCGCCGCTGCACTACATCACGCTGTTCGGCTTCGCGCTGTCGGCACTCTCGGTCTTCGTGTCCATCGGGTACCTGATCTACTGGATAGCCAACTGGAACACGATCGCGCCGGGTTTCACGACGCTGGTGCTGCTGCAGCTGGTCACGATCGGTCTGAACGCGGCCTTCCTCGGAATGCTGGGAGAGTATCTTGCACGCGTGACCGAGAACGTGCGCGGCCATCCGTTCGTCGTGATCGAGCGCACGATCGACAATGGAACCGAAAACATGTCGGCGAAGGTTTTCGAACCGGGAGAGACACGCACATGAAGGTGGTCATTCTCGCCGGCGGCTTCGGCACGCGGCTCTCGGAAGAGACCGACATCCGCCCCAAGCCGCTGGTCGAGATCGGCGGCAAGCCGATCCTCTGGCATGTCATGAAGATCTACGCCGCCCACGGCTTGAAGGACTTCATCATCTGCTGCGGCTACAAGGGCTCGTCGATCAAGTCGTACTTTGCGAACTACCTGCTCGAGAGCTCGAACGTCGTGTTCGATTTCAAAGCCAACTCGACTAGCTACCTTTCGTCGGCCGACATCGACTGGAAGGTCACGCTGGTCGATACCGGACTGGAGACGATGACCGGCGGCCGTCTGCTCCGTGTCGCCGACTTCATCGACGGCGACACGTTTTGCCTGACCTACGGCGACGGCGTGTCCGATGTCGACATCACGAAGCTGCTCGCATTCCACAAGGCACACGGCAAGACCGCGACCGTTACCGCCGTACCATCGCCGGGGCGATTCGGCATTCTCGATATCGCCGACAACCAGAGTGTCTCGCGCTTCCACGAGAAGCCGGACAACGAGATGGGGTGGATCAACGGCGGGTTCTTCGTCCTGAACCGCAAAGCGATCGGCTACGCCGACGGCGACAGCTCGATCTGGGAGCGCCAGCCACTCGAGCGCCTGGCCGCTGACGGCGAGCTGCGCGCTTTCCGCCATACCCGCTTCTGGAAGCCGATGGATACGTTGCGCGACAAGCGCGAGCTCGAGGAGCTGTGGGCGTCGAAGAAGGCACCCTGGAAGACCTGGGATTGATCGCTTCGCTGGTGTCGCTGATCCGGCGAGTCTGGGCCAACCCCGTCCTGCGCTTCCTGATCGTCGGCGGCAGCAACACGCTGCTCTATGCCCTGCTCTCGTTGCTGTTCATGTGGATCCTGCCGTTCAGCAAGCAGGTCTCGTCAACGCTCGCGTACTTTATCGGCATTCCGGTTGCCTTTCTCGGTTACAAGCACCTCGTGTTTCACGCCGGGACGGGCTTCAGCCATAGCGAGATCCTGCGCTTTCTGACCACGCATGCGATCAATCTCGTTGTGTCCTACGTCATGGTGTGGGCACTGTGCGACAAGCTCGGCCTGCCGCGGGAGGTGGGCGTGTTCGCAAGCTGCGTCGCCTTCGCCATCATCGGTTACGTGCTGATGAAGATCTGGGTGTTCAGGGTGGCGCACGCCCGGCCCAAGTCCTAACGCTTGACGCGCGGCCGCCACCAGCCGCGCCAAGCCGCGGCGAAGCGTTCGCGCAGAGGGACCGGGCCCTCGGGCCGATAGAAATCGGCGGGGTCGCTTTCGAAGCGCGCCATGTAGGCCTTATAGTCGAGCGGCCGTCGCTGGCTGTCCTGCGCCTGAGCAGCAAGCAGATCGAGGCCCCGGTCCACATCGGTCGCCCTTGAAGCACGGTCCCTGAGGCCGATCAGCAGCTCCGCTGCTGCGTCGGGAACCTCCCAGGCGGACAGAATAGCTGCGAGCTTGGCGATCTTCGCGTCGCTCAGCCCGGCGGCCCGTTCCTCGCCCCTCGGCCCCATGAGATCGATCGCGTAATAGGCCTCGCCCTGGAACGGGCGGCCGGAGTGCGTCTCGGCCGGGGTCGGCCAGATGTAACGTGAGGGCAGGGCGCGCGAGGAGTAGTTGCGGACGTCGAGGCGGAAGAGATCGAAGCCCTGCCGCCGCATGAAGCGGTCGGTGTTGTGGAATGAGTGCTCGTCGTCGGTCCCTTCGCCGACAAAGTTGACCTCCATCTGCACCGCCAGCAGGTTCAATGGCCCCAGCCGCCCGTCGAGCGGCTGCAGGATCTGCCAGTCGATCCCGTCGGTATCGATCTTGAGGTAGTCGAGATCGCGCCAGCCGCGCTCCGCCAACACTTCAAGGATAGCCACAGGCTTGGCCGGATCGGCAAGGCTCGTCATCTCCCAGGCGTTGTGCCGGAACTGCTCGGACGACGAAGCCGTCTTGAGGCGTGCCTCGCGGATTTCGCGGGTGCGCATGAAGCTCATGCGGTTGCGCATCTTCATGATAAGCGGCGCGGCCGGACCGGCTGACAGGTCGACCGGCCGGTCGGCGCTGGGACTGACGAAAGCTGCGACGTAGCTGACCCCCGGATTGGTCTCGGCTTCCGCGAGCCGACGGCACTCGCTGACGCTGGCATCGATGCCGATCGCGCGCAGTCGATCGCCGAATACGCGCCATCTCGGATCGAGTCCGCCGGAGCAGCCGATATCCAGCAGCGCAAAAGGTTCGTCTCTCAGCCCTTGCGCGACCAATGCGGCGAACGACGTCACGACCTGAAGCTCACACCGTCGCGACCGGAGTCGCGGGCGAGCCGACCGCGCCGGGCAGTCGGAGTGGCGGCGCCGTCAGCAGGAAGCGCGAGCGCTTCTTGTCGCGAAGCCAGAGCGCCAGATCCTTCAGCCACCAGATTTCGCCGAGGTTGAGGCCGAGCTTGAAGAGGCAGTGGTTGTGGATCGGCAGCGAAGGGTGTTCGGCGTCGGCGGGGCCTTCCTTCGCCGGTACCGCCTCGACGCCGTAGTTGTCGGCGATCAGCGCCGAGATCTGGCTGTCGGTGATCCATTGCAGCAGGCGCTGGTCGCGGCCGTCGAGCACGCAGCACATCGCATGCGCGCGGGCCGGATCGACCTGCTTGTTCATCTTCATGATCTCGTCGGTGAAGCCAGTGTAGAGCAGCAGCATGTCGCCCGGTTCGACCAGGACCTTGTCGGCATCGAGCACGCGCTTCAGGTCGTCGTAGCTCACGTACTTGTGGTCGCGGCCATAGTGCTTCTCGAGGTCGACGAGGATGCCGCGGCCCTGGATGGCCTTGGCCGCCATGTTCTCGACGCCGAGCTTGTGGGCGTAGGAGAGGTGGCCGCATCCGTCGCGTCCGGCGTCGGGCTGCGGGCCGACCACGTCGGAACCTGCCTTGAAGCCGTTGTAGTAGAGCGGCTCGGGCACGCCGTCGCCGTCGGCGTCGAACATGCCGCCGACATGGGCCAGCGTGTCCCACTGGGTGGAATACTGCAGCGTCAGGATCACGCGATCGTCGCTTGCCACGTCCTGGAAGAGCGGGTTGAGCTGCCTGGTGAGGAAGTTGAAGCGCCAGCCGTTTTCGTCGCCGGTCGGGGAGAGGACGGGGGGCAGGCGGCGCGGGTTGAGCACGTTGCCGCCGGGGAAGTCGAGCGGGAGGCTCAGGCAGAATGAAATGCCTTCCTTCACCTCGGCGACGCCTTCCAGCACCTTCTTCGGGGTGATGAGGTTCAGCCGTCCGAGCTGGTCGTCGTCGCCCCAATCGCCCCAGGTCGACCCTTCCGGGCGATGCTTCCACCGCTTCATGCGTTTCTCCCTCCTGCCGGCGCGGACACTAGCGCGGCGTGCTGCGCCGCGTCATCACGCCTGCATGCCTTCCCTGCGCATTTCCGGCGAACGTCCGCGCGGCGGATCGCCTATCATGGCGGGCAAGAGGTGTTGATGTCTGCAACGACCGCCGGACCACTCCGGCACGATCTCCGGGTGATCAGCCTGATCGGCGTCGCACATGGTGCGAGCCACTACTACCAGCTCGCCTTCGCGACGATGCTGCTGATCGTGCGGCAGGAAGCTGGGCTCAGCTATGCCGATGTCGGCTTGCTGGCCGGCATCTTCTACGGGGTGTCGGGTGTCGCGCAGACGGCGGCGGGCTTCGCCGTCGATCGCTTCGGGGCCCGCCCCATCCTTGCCGGCGGTCTGTTCGTCGTCGGGTGCGGGCTCGCCCTGGTCTCGTTCGCCCATTCCTTCACGGCATTTGCAGCCATTGCAGTCGTCGCCGGGCTCGGCAACTCGGTGTTTCATCCGGCCGATTTCGCGCTCATCAATTCATCGGTGAACCAGGGCCGACTCGGCCGGGCTTACAGCATCCACGGCCTCGGAGGGTCGCTCGGCTGGGCGGCTGCGCCGGTGATGTACTTCCTAGACAGCATGTTCGGGTGGGTGGGCGCTGCTCTGATCGGTGCGGTGCCGGGCATCGTCCTGTCGTTCCTGGTCCTGATCCATCGCCGGGAGCTGGTGGATCACCGCATCGGGGATCGAGCGGCCGCGGCTACGCAGGGGGCGCCGAAGCCGGCGCTCTCCCTGCTGACGCAGCCCGCGCTGCTCCTGTGCCTCGTCTACTTCGCGCTGATCGCGGCGAATACCGTCGGCATCCAGCAGTTCGCCGTGCCGGCCTGGAGCAGCATGTTCGGCGTCACGGAGAACTATGCCGCGCTCTGCCTGATCGTGTTCATCGTGGGTTCGGCGGCCGGCATGCTGGTCGGCGGCTTCTTCGCCGATCGCATCCGCCGGCACGAGCTGGTGGCGTCGTTCGGCCTGCTGATCGCGGCGGCCCTCACGGTGCCGGTGGCGACGCAGACTGTTTCGCCGTCGTTGCTGCCGATCCTGCTCGCCCTGGCCGGAGCGGCCGGCGGGGCGACCAACCCGTCCCGCGACATGATCGTACGCAACGCCACGCCGCCCGGCGCCTCGGGCAAGGTCTTCGGCTTCGTCTATTCCGGGCTCGACATCGGCTCGTTCCTGGCGCCGCCGCTGTTCGGCTTCCTGATGGGGCAGGGATTGCCCGCCGTGATCTTCTGGATCGCGATCGGCCTCTACACGATCAACGCGGGCCTCGTGCTGGTGATCCGCAACAGCACCGTGCCGACGACCGCCAGGGCCGCGGCCGAATAGGGCTCAGGCCGCCTCGAAGGCTTCCTGCGCCACCAGCCATTCGTGCTCGGCGTGGGCGAGCTCGCGCTCCAGCCGGACCTTTTCCCTCTGAAGATCCGCCGCAACCGCCGGTGGACCGGAGTAGGTCGCGGGATCGGCGAGCCTGGCCTCGATTTCGTTGCGCTGCCTGGTGAGAGCCGCGATGTTCTTCTCGGCCGCCTCGAGTGCGCGCTTCAGCGGACCGCGCTTCACCTTCTCGGACGCGACCGCCACGGGCGCCGGGGTCGCAGCGGACTTTTCCTTCCTGGCTTTGGCTTCCCTGGCCGGCCGGCCGCCGCGTTCGCGCAGGAGCTTGGCCTGATACTCGTCGATGTCGCCGTCGAAGGGCGTCACCTTGCCGTCGGCCACGACCCAAAGCTGGTCGGCGACCATCTTCACCAGATGCGTGTCGTGGCTCACCAGCACGACGGCGCCCTCGAAGTCGTTGATCGCGTCGACCAGCGAGGCGCGCGCGTCCATGTCGAGATGGTTGGTCGGCTCGTCCAGCAGCAGCAGATGAGGGGCCGTGCGTGTGGCGAGTGCCAGCAGCAGCCGGGTCTTTTCGCCGCCCGACAGCAAGCCGACCTTGAGGTCGGCGCGGTCGCGCGAGAAGCCGAAGCGGCCGAGCTGGGCGCGCACCTTGGCCTCGCCGATGCCCGGTCCGAGTGCTCGGTTCATGTGGTCGAACGGCGTCGCCTCGTAGTCGAGGCTCTCCTCCTGGTCCTGCGAGAAGTAGCCGATCCGCAGCTTGGAGCTGCGTCGCACGCGTCCCTCGCGGGGCTGCAGCCGGTCGGAGAGTAGACGGATGAAGGTCGACTTGCCGTTGCCGTTCTGGCCGAGCAGCGCGATGCGGTCGTCCATGTCGAGCCGCAGGTCGAGCGAGCGCAGCACCAGCGGGCCGCCGGCATAGCCGACGGAGACGCCGTCGAGGGTCTCGATGGGCGAGGCGAGCTGGTCGGGCGAGGGGAAGTTGAAGGAGATCTTCTCCTCGACCGGAACCGTCGCGACGGGCCCCAGCTTCTCGATCATCTTCATGCGCGACTGCGCCTGACGCGCCTTGCTGGCCTTCGCCTTGAAGCGGTCGACGAAGGCCTGCATGTGCTTGCGCTGGGCGGCGATCTTGGCCTGCTGCGCGGCATCGTTGGCCAGTCGTTCGGCGCGCGTCCGCTCGAAGAAGTCGTAGTTGCCGGTGTAGGAGACGAGCTTCTGGTTGTCGATATGGACGATGTGATCGCACACGTCGTTCAGCAGGTCGCGATCGTGGCTCACCATCAGCAGCGTGTGCTGGAAGCGCTTCAGATGCTCCGTCAGCCACATCATCGCCTCTACGTCGAGATGGTTCGACGGCTCGTCCAGGATCAGCAGATCGGGATCGCTGAACAGTGTGCCGGCCAGCGCCACGCGCATGCGCCAGCCGCCGGAGAACTCGCCGCAGGGGCGGGACTGCTTGTCGTTGTCGAAACCGAGACCGTTCAAGATCGACGCCGCGCGTGACGGCGCCGAGGCCGCACCGATCTCCTCCAGCCTGAGGTGGATCTCCGCCAGCCGCATGCCGTCGTCGGACGTCTCGGCCTCCGAAAGCAGGGCCGTGCGTTCGACGTCGGCCGCCAGCACCGCGTCGATGACGGGGATATCGCCGCCCGGCGGATCCTGCGGCACTGAACCGATCTTGGTGCGGCCCATCAGGTTGATCTCGCCGCCGTCGGCCTCGTACTGGCCCTGGATCAGCTTGAGCAGCGTAGACTTGCCCGCGCCGTTGCGCCCGACCAAGCCGACCTTCCAGCCGTCGGAAATGGCGACCGAGGCGCGATCGAACAGGACGCGCTCGCCGTGACGAAAGGAGAGGTCGCTGACGTGGAGCATGGGGCCGCGGCGTTTAGCACGCTGGGCGGGCCGGTCCAACCGGCTTGCCGGCCCGGAACCCCGCGTTTATAAGGCGCGCCCACACTCCAGAAGCACATGGGCAAGAGGGAAATATGGCCGTCGAACGCACTTTCTCGATCATCAAGCCGGACGCGACCCGCCGGAATCTGACCGGCAAGATCAACGCCCGGTTCGAGGAGAAGGGCCTGCGCATCGTCGCCCAGAAGCGCATCTGGATGAGCCGCCAGCAGGCCGAACAGTTCTACGGCGTCCACAAGGCCCGCCCGTTCTTCAACGACCTCTGCACGTTCATGACGTCCGGCCCCGTGGTGGTGCAGGTCCTCGAGGGCGATAACGCCATCGCGAAGAACCGCGAGATCATGGGCGCCACCAACCCGGCCAACGCCGACGCCGGCACCATCCGCAAGGACTTCGCCGAGTCGATCGAGGCCAACTCGGTGCACGGCTCGGACTCGCCCGAGAATGCCGCCATCGAGATCGCCTACTTCTTCGCGGGCTCCGAGATCGTCGGCTGAGCAGCCGACCTTCCAAACGAAAAAAGCGGCCCGACCGGGCCGCTTTTCTTTTGAGCGCGGGCGCGGGAGTCAGCCCAGGACGGCGAAGGCCACCAGCAGGGCCACCGTGCCCCCGATGCCCAGCAGGAGCGCGATCACCGGCAGGTTGCCGACCAGGCCTAGCGCCATCGAGACAAGCAGCAGCACGATCCAGAGGATCGAGAAGGTCACGAGCTTGTTGAAAGACGTGTAGGTCTCCATGTGAGCCCGGTAGTCGTCCTGCGCTTCCGCCATAGCTGTCCCCGCTTGAATTAGGTGGCCGAGCTTATACCGGACTAGGGTTCGGGAGAGAAGAGGAGCGTCGCCCCGGGCGGCACCCCCGCCACCGTCGCCCGCAGACCGTCGACGGTGATGCGGCCTTCGGCGAACCAGCGGACGACCTCGGGATAGAGCCGGTGCTCCTGGCGCAGGATGCGCGCCGAAAGCGTCTCGGCAGTGTCGCACGCCAGTACCGGCACGGCCGCCTGCGCGATGACAGGCCCCGAATCGAGTTCTGGGGTCACGAAATGGGCGGTGCAGCCGCTCAGCCGCACGCCGGCGTCGATCGCCTGCTGCTGCACGTGCAGCCCCCTGAAAGCTGGCAGCAGGGAGGGATGGATGTTGACGAGGCGGTTGGCCCAACGCATCGGGAACCACGGGCTCAGGATGCGCATGAAGCCGGCCATGACCACGAGCCCGACGCCGTGCCGCTCCAGCTCGGCGGAGACGGCCCGGTCGAAGGTCTCGCGATCGGGGTGGCTGCGATGGGATACGATGGCGGTCGCGATCCCGGCTGCGGCGGCGATGGCGAGGCCCGGCGCTTCGGCCTTGTTGCTCACGACGCAGGCGATCTCGGCGGGGTAGTCGGGCGCTGCGGCCGCCTCGATCAGCGCGGCCAGGTTGCTGCCGCGCCCTGAGATCAGAACGCCGACCTTCAGCTTCGCCATAGCGTATCGGCGTGGTCGACGACGCAGTCGGCCTCGTCGGTCGGCGCGCGTTCGATCACACCGACTTCGCTCACGGTCTCGCCCACCTCGGTCAAGGCCTTTGCTACCGTCGCAGCGTCGGCCTTGGCGGTGACGACGATCATGCCCAGCCCGCAATTGAACGTGCGTAGCATGTCGTCGGTCGGGATCCGCCCCACATCGCGCAGCCAGCGGAAAACCGGTGGCGCCTTCCAGCGGCGCGCGTCGAGGCGCGCGCGCGTGCCGTCCGGCAGGCATCGCGGCGCGTTGCCTGGCAGGCCGCCGCCGGTGATGTGGGCCAATCCCTTGATCGCGCCGGTGGCACGCACTGCCTGCAGGACCTGTTTCACGTAGATGCGCGTCGGCTCGAGCAGCGCCTCGCCCAGACTCCTGTCGGCAAAGGGCGCGCGATCCGTGTACTTGAGGCCACTTCGTTCGACGACGCGGCGGACGAGCGAGTAGCCGTTGGAGTGTGCGCCGTTCGAGGAGAGGCCCAACACGACGTCGCCCGGCGCGATGTCGGTGCGCGGCAGCAGCCCATTGCGTTCGGCGGCGCCGACTGCGAAGCCCGCGAGGTCGTAGTCTCCTTCGACGTACATGCCCGGCATTTCGGCTGTCTCGCCACCGACCAGCGCGCATCCCGCGCGTCGGCAACCCTCGGCGATTCCCGCGACGAGGCGGCGCCCGACATCGACGTCGAGCCGCCCGCTTGCGTAGTAGTCGAGGAAGAACAACGGCTCGGCGCCCTGGACCACGATGTCGTTGACGCACATGGCCACCAGGTCGATGCCGACCGTGTCGGGCACCGCGGCCTCGATGGCGACCTTGAGCTTGGTACCGACACCGTCGGTACCCGAGACCAGAATGGGGTCGCTGAAGCCCGCTGCCTTGAGGTCGAACAGGCCACCGAAGCCGCCCAGACCGCCCATGACGCCCGGACGGTCGGTGCTCCTCGCCAGCGGCTTGATGTGCTCGACCAGCGCGTCGCCCGCGTCGATATCGACGCCGGCGTCCTTGTAGGTCAGCGGAGGTTTGTTGTGGCCGGGGGCGTCAGGCTTCAAGCCGGGCTCATTCGTGCTAGACAGGTGGCGCGAACATAACCAAAAACCGGACCCCCGCAATGCCGATAGGCCGCTGGTTTTCCACGATTGCCGCCGCGCTGCTGGCGCTCGTCGCCGCCGAAGGTGCGATGGCCCAAGCGCCGTCCGGCAGCGGCTTTTCCGTCACCGGGATCGACGTCGATACCGCGGGCCCGGATGCCGTCCAGGCGCGCCAGCAGGGCATACGCGAAGCGCGGCGCCGCGCCGTCCGTCAGCTCGTCGACCGCATGGTCGCGCCCGAGGATCGCGCGAAGGTGCCGCAGGTCGACGACGCGCAGCTCGAGAACCTTGTGCGCGGCATCGAATTCGTGCGCGAGCGGACGGCGCCGAACCGCTATATCGCCACCCTGAACGTCGTCTTCGCCCCGGAGGCGGTCAAGGCATGGCTCGGCGGGGCGGGCGTCAAGGTCGTCGAAACGGTGTCGCGCCCGGCGCTCGTAGTGCCCCTGTGGAAGGGAAAGGCCGGCGTCGAGCCTCTCGACGACAGGAATGCCTGGCGTGAGGCGTGGCGACAGCTCGACAGCGCGGGCAGCGCCGTCCCCGTCACGCTGATGCGGGGCGACCAGGCCGACCAGAACGCGATGTCGGCCGAGGAGGCCTATGTCGGCGACGTTTCGGCGCTGGGGCGCCTCAACGATCGCTATCGTGCCCCGCTGATCATCGTCGCGGTGGTGGAGGGCGACAAGGACTCCGGCGGGCTGACCGTCGGCGGCCTCCGCTACGACGCGCAGACTGGCGCGCGCAGCGAGATTCCACGCGTGCAGGTGTCCGGCGCCGCCGCGCTGCCCGATGCTGCCAAGAACATGCATGCCAAGCTCGATCAGGATTGGCGCGGCATGGCCACCGTGCGCCGCGACTCGCAGGACGCACTCGATGTCGTGGTCCCGATCCGCGCGCTGGGCGACTGGGTCCAGGTACGGCAACGGCTGGGCGCCATTCCGGCGGTGAAGGGCGTCACCGTGAAGACACTCGAGGCCGACAAGGCCGAACTGCGCCTCGATTATTTCGGCTCGCCCGATGAACTGCAGCGCACTCTCGCGCAGGCGGGGCTGTCGCTGACGAAGGACGGGGACCAGTGGCGTCTGCAGCCCCGCTGATGCGCGTACCGGTTTTGCCCCATGACTGAGGCGACGGCATCTGTACGCTGGCGCTTCTGGGTGGCTGCGGCGGTCGTCTTCCTGCTGATCCTGTGGCTGCTGAACGATATCCTCCTGCCGTTCGTCGTCGGCATGGTCGTCGCCTACCTGCTCGACCCCGGCGTGCTTTGGCTGCAGCGGTTTCGGATTTCGCGGACGCTCGCGACCACGTTGGTGACCATCTTGGCGGCGCTCGCCGCCGTCGGCGCGTCGATGGCGATCCTGCCGCCGATCTTCAGCCAGGTTCAGGAATTGATCGCCGGAGCGCCACAGCTCGTCCTGAAGGCGATCATGCAGATACAGCCGCTGATCGAGCCGTTGCGCGAGCGGTTCGGATTGCCGGCGCTCAGCCTGCAGACGATTCAGGCCGAGGCCGCGCAGTGGGCGGGAGAGGCTTTGACGATCGCGGGTGGCCTCGCGGGCGGGATGCTGCGCGGTGGTGCCGCCGTCATCAATGTGCTCGCGCTGCTCTTCATCACGCCGGTCGTTACGTTCTACATGCTGCGCGACTGGGAGAAGCTGCTTGCCGCCATCGACCGCAATCTGCCGCGTGATCATGCCGAGACGATCCGCAGTCTGGCACACCAGTCGAACCGGGCGATCGGCGGCTACATCCGCGGCCAGGCTCTGGTCTGTTTCACGCTCGGCGCCATGTATGCCATCGGGCTGACCCTGGTTGGATTGCAGTTCGGCTTCGTCATCGGCCTGATCGCCGGTGCGATCTCGTTCATCCCGTTCGTCGGCACGTTCGTGGGGGCCGTCCTGTCGATCGGCATGGCGCTCGCGCAGTTTCCGCCGGACTGGCTGAGCGTGGCGTTCGTCGTCGGCGTGTTCGTCGTGGGGCAGGCGCTCGAAGGCAACATCCTGTCGCCCATGCTGGTCGGCGATCGCGTCGGTCTGCACCCTGTCTGGATCATGTTCGCCCTGCTGGCGGGCGGCGTGTTGTTCGGATTCGTGGGCGTCCTGGTGGCCGTGCCGGTGGCGGCGGTCGCCGGAGTCATCGTCCGCCATTTCGTCGGGCGCTATCGCGAGAGCTCGATCTACCGCGGCACCGGCGGCGGCTGAGTAGCCGATGCCTCAGCTCACTTTCGATCTCGTCCTGCCACCGCCGACCTATGCGCGCGACGAGTTTGTCGTGGCCGACGGCAATCGCGAAGCCCTTGCCTGGATCGATCGGTGGCCGGACTGGCCGGCACCGGCCCTCTCGCTCAGTGGTCCGAGGGGATGCGGCAAGACGCATCTCGGGCGGATCTGGGCGGCGCGCAGCGGTGCGATCGTGATGGCGGGCGCCGACCTCCAGGACAAGAACGTCGCGGACCTCTCCGAAATCGCCGCGGCTCGGCCGGCGATCGTCGTCGAACAGGCCGACCGGTCACCCGAACGTGGCCTGTTCCATCTCTACAATCTGATGCGGGAGCGTCGCGGTCATCTGCTACTGATCTCGACCGAGCCGGCGGCGCGATGGTCGATCGCCTTGCCGGACCTCGCATCCCGGTTACGCGCGGCACCCGCCGTCGCGGTGGCGCCGCCGGACGACGAACTGCTGGGCTCGATCATCCTGAAGCAGTTCGCCGACCGGCAATTGCATGCGGGGGCGGGCGTCGTACAGTATCTGGTCTCGCATATGGAGCGTTCGGCCGAGACGGCCCGCCTCGTGGTCGCGGCGCTCGATCGGCGGGCTTTGACGGAGCGACGCAAGATCGACCGCCGCCTGGCGGCGGATGTGCTGGCGGAAATTTCCGCCACGTCTTGAGGGAGAAAGAGCATGAGAAAGCTTCTCGCGGCAGTCGCGTTTTGCCTGGTGGCCGCCACGGCATCGGCCCAGCAGGGCACCGTGATGGGAACATGGCTCACCGCGTCGGGCGTCGCGCAGGTGAGGATCGGCCCGTGCCCCGATGCGGCAAGCGGCCCGCTCTGCGGTTTCGTCGTCGGTCTGATCAATCCCAAGGGGCCCGACGGCCAGGTCGTCGCGCCGGATGTCGCGACGGACTATCGCAACGAGAGCCCGACGCTGCGCTCGCGCAAGGTGATCGGCATGCCGCTGATCTGGGGCTTCAAGAAGACCGCCGATCCCAACGTCTTCGAGGACGGCAAGATCTACAACGGCGAGAACGGCAAGACCTACAATGCCAACATCAGCCTGCAACCGGACGGAAAGCTGCGCCTGCGTGGCTATGTCGGCACGCCGATGTTCGGCGAGACGCAACTCTGGACACGCGTGAACTGAGGGGAACCGGGAATGGATATGGGCATCAGGGGCCGCAAGGCGATCGTCTGTGCGGCGAGCAAGGGACTGGGCAAGGGCTGCGCCATGGCGCTGGCGGGCGAGGGCGTCGACCTGGTGATCAACGCGCGCACCAAGTCGGAGCTCGACGCGACGGCGGAGGAGATCCGGAAGAAGTACGGCGTGAAAGTCACCGCGGTCGCCGTCGATGTGACCACCGAGGAAGGACGCAAGCAGGTGCTGGCGGCCTGTCCCGAGCCGGACATCGTGGTGAACAACGCCGGCGGCCCGCCGCCGGGCAACTTCCGGGACTGGAACCGCGAGGATTGGATGAAGGCGCTCGACGCCAACATGCTGACGCCCATCGAGTTCATCAAGGCGACGGTCGACGGCATGATGAAGCGCGGCTTCGGGCGCATCGTGAACATCACCTCGAGCTCGGTGAAAGCGCCGATCGACATCCTGGGCCTCAGCAACGGTGCCCGCTCTGGCCTGACCGGCTTCGTGGCGGGCGTTGCACGCACGACGATCCGTCACGGCGTCACCATCAATGGCCTGCTGCCGGGCCCGTTCGACACCGATCGCCTGCGCGGCACGACCAAGGCGCGTGCGGCGAAGGCCGGCCGCAGTTTCGAGGAGGAGTACGAGGCCGCGGCGAAGGCCCATCCCGCCGGCCGCTTCGGCACGGCCGAGGAGTTCGGGATGATGTGTGCGTTCCTTTGCAGCGTGCACGCCGGCTACATGACCGGCCAGAACATCCTCATGGATGGCGGCCAGTATCCCGGCACCTACTAGCTAGTCGCGATCGAAATCGCGAGGCTTCACGAAGGCCACCAACTCGCAGGCTGCCGGGGCGAGGTCGCTCCAGCGGTCGCGGGGCAGCTGGAGGGTCGCGAGCGCCCCGGTGGGGTACTTCCCGCGGAGGTCGGCCAAAGCCGCCGCCGGCCCCCGGCCGGCCAAGGCGCCGGCAAGCGAACCGATGCCGTCATTGTGGCCGATCAGCAGGACGGTCCGGATCTTCTCGGGGAGGGCCCGCAGGCGCTCCAGGAGCGTGTCCTCGGAGGCCAGGTACAGATCCTTTTCCACCGAGACGGGCGGCGCGGACGGCCCCAGGGCCTGCAGGAGCGGCGCCAGCGTCTGGCGGGTCCTGGCAGCGGTCGAGCACAGGACCAGGTCCGGACGCGGCCCTGAGGCTGCCAAATGATCGGCCATTCTCCGGGCGGCCCGTTCGCCACGGCGGTTGAGGGGCCGCTCATGGTCATCTTGGCCGATATTCCCCCATGCGGATTTTGCATGACGAAGAAGGAGAATGGTCCGCGCGCCGATCATGCCTATAAATCCATTAGAAACAATGGTTTAGTGAATTGCCATGACACCGTCATGAAGAGGCAGTACGGTTTTCGTTGGTAACTTCAGGGAGAATACCCCGTTGAGGGGCCAAATGGATGCGTTGAACACGCCTGCCGACCAGGCTTCGGCTCCCGAGATTACACCCGACAGCCCTCGGCGCTTCATCAATCGTGAACTGTCCTGGCTGGCCTTCAACACTCGGGTCCTCGAGGAGGCCAGCAACAAGCGCCATCCTCTCCTGGAACGCGTGCGCTTCCTGTCGATCTCGGCGGCGAACCTCGACGAATTCTACATGGTCCGCGTCGCCGGCCTCGTCGACATGCTGCAGACCCGGTCGACGCTGCTGAGCGACGACGGCATGACGCCGGCCGAGCAGCTCGTCGCGATCCGCGATCGCGCCTCCAACCTGATGGCGCACCAGCAGGACGTCTGGGCCGCGCTGCAGGACGATCTGCGCGAGGCGGGTATCGCCGTTCTCGACGGCACGGAGCTGACCGAAGGCGAGCGGGCCTGGCTCGACCAGTACTTCATCGACCAGGTTTTCCCGATCCTGACGCCGCTCGCCATCGATCCGGCGCATCCGTTTCCGTTCATTCCCAACGGCGGCTTCTCGGCGATCCTCAAGCTTCAGCGCAAGGACGACCGCAAGCCTTTGATGGCGCTGCTGCCGCTGCCGCCGCAGGTCGACCGCTTCGTGCGCCTGCCGGGCAACGACATCCGCTTCCTGCCGCTGGAAGACCTGATCGACATCTACCTGCCGCGGCTCTTCCCGGGCTACGAGGTGATCGAGCGCGCCGCCTTCCGCGTGATCCGCGACAGCGACGTCGAAATCAACGAGGAGGCCGAGGATCTGGTGCTGCTCTACGAGAGCGCGCTCAAGCGCCGCCGCCGCGGCGACCTCATCTCGATCTCCGTCAACAGCGCCATGCCGGCCGAGCTGCGCGATTTCCTGTTCGACCAGCTCGAGATTCCGGCCCAGACCCAGACCGTGCACGTCTTCCACCTCGACCGCATGCTCAACATCGGCGACGTGAAGGCAGTGATCGTCGACGACCGGCCCGATCTGAAGTTCGTGCCCTACAACGCCCGGTTCCCCGAGCGCATCCGTGACTTCGGCGGCGATTGTTTCGCCGCCATCCGGGCCAAGGACATCGTCGTCCACCATCCCTACGAGAGCTTCGACGTCGTGGTGCAGTTCCTGCGCCAGGCCGCGCGCGACCCGGCAGTCGTCGCGATCAAGCAGACGCTCTATCGCACCAGCCACGACTCGCCGATCGTCAAGGAGCTGATCGCGGCAGCCGAGGCCGGCAAGACGGTAACGGCGCTGGTCGAGCTCAAGGCGCGCTTCGACGAGGAAGCCAACATCCGCTGGGCGCGCGATCTCGAACGTGCCGGCGTGCAGGTGGTCTACGGCTTCATCGACCTCAAGACGCACGCCAAGGTCTCCATGGTGGTGCGGCGCGAGGCGCAGTCGACACGCACCTACGTGCATTTCGGCACCGGCAACTATCATCCGATCACCGCGCGCATCTACACCGACCTGTCGTTCTTCACCTGCGACCCGGCGATGGGCCGCGACGCGGCCCGCCTGTTCAACTACATGACGGGCTATGCGCGACCCGAGCGCATGGAGAAGATCGCCTTTGCGCCGGTGACGCTGCGACCGACGCTTATCGAGCTGATCGACGCGGAGATCGCCAATGCCAGGGCCGGCAAGCCGGCGGCCATCTGGGCCAAGTTCAACTCCCTGGTCGACGGCAGGCTGATCGACCATCTCTACAAGGCATCGCGCGCCGGGGTGCAGATCGATCTGGTGATCCGCGGCATCTGCTGCCTGCGTCCGGGCGTTCCGGGTCTGAGCGAGCATATCCGGGTCAAAAGCATGGTCGGGCGTTTCCTCGAACACGCCCGCATCGTCTGTTTCGGCAACGGCCGCTCCTTGCCGTCGCTCGACGCCAAGGTGTTCATCTCCTCCGCCGACTGGATGCCGCGTAACCTCGACCGTCGCGTCGAGCTGCTTTGCCCTGTCGAGAATCCCACGGTGCGCGAGCAGGTGCTGGACCAGATCATGGTCGCCAACCTCAAGGACGACGGCCAGAGCTGGCTGATGACGCCGGACGGCGACTACCGTCGGCCGCACGCCGCCAAGGAGCCCTTCATCGCGCATCACTATTTCATGACGAACCCGTCGCTGTCGGGCCGTGGCAGCGCGCTCAAGCTGAGCGGCGCCGTGCCGCGCCTCGTCCTGAGTTCCTGACGCCCGGCGTGGCTACCGCGGCGCCGCGCCGCGGCCAGATCGGCGCTGCAATCCGCCTCGGTTTCGGCTAGACGGGGCCCGCATGGACGGCCAACCGACAGCAGGCGCCTCCGCCGCGCGCGATGCCCAGGACAGGGGCCGCGTGGGGATCATCGACGTCGGTTCGAATTCGATCCGCCTCGTGGTCTACGAGCGCGCTAGCCGCGCGCCCCTGCCGGTGTTCAATGAAAAGGTGCTGTGCGGGTTGGCCCGCGGCCTCGACGCGACCGGCCGGCTCAATCCCGAAGGCGTCGAGATGGCCCTGGCCAACATCGACCGTTTCACGACGCTCGCCCACAACATGAAAGTGACGTCGCTCGACCTGCTGGCGACGGCGGCGGTGCGCGACGCTGCCGACGGCGCGGACTTCATGCGGGAGCTCGCGAGCAGGCCGGGCATTGTCGCCCATACGGTGAGCGGCCGGGACGAAGCCCGCTTCTCGGGCTACGGCGTGATCTGCGGCATGCCCGATGCCGATGGCGTCATGGGCGACCTGGGCGGCGGCAGCCTCGAACTGGTGGCAGTGGGCAATGGCGGCCTCGGCGACTCGAGCACTCTGCCGATCGGACCCTTGCGCCTCATGTCTTCGGGCAAGGGCGATCCCAAGAAGACGGTCGTCGAGTCCGTCGAGAGCGTTCGCTGGCTGCGTGAGCACCAGGGCAAGACCTTCTACGCGGTCGGCGGCGCCTGGCGGTCTTTCGCGCGCCTCCACATGGAGCAGGCCGGCTACCCGCTGCACATCATCCACCAGTACGAGATCTCGGCGGAGGAAGCCCGTGCGGTAGCGCGACTGATCGCCGTTCAGAGCGCCAAGTCGCTGGAAAAGATGCCGGGCGTCTCGCGCCGCCGTGTCGACACCTTGCCGCTCGCCTGCCTGGCGCTCGACCGGCTGCTGGCGGCGCTCAAGCCGAAGAACGTCGTCTTCTCGGCGTTCGGCCTGCGCGAAGGATTCTACTATTCGAGGCTCAGCGACGTGGAGCGCCGGCGGCACCCGCTGATCGCCTTCGCCGAGGAGCAGGGGGCAGGCTGGCGGCGCTTCGACCTGTCGCCGCAGGAGATCTTCGACTGGCTGACGCCTGCCTTCGCCGGTGAAACCGAGGCGGACAGGATGCTGAGGGTCGCGGCCTGCCACCTCAGCGACATCTCGTGGAACGACCATCCCGACTATCGGGCCGACCAGGCCTATTTCCGGGTCCTGCATCTACCGGCGCCAGGCATGAACCACCAGGAACGCGCCGTGCTCGCGATGGCCCTGACCTACCGATACAAGAGCGATCCCAGGTCGGCGATGATCGACACGGCATTGCGGCTGGCCGACAGTCGCGGCCGTGCCTATGCCCGGCGGCTCGGAGCCTGCCTGCGGCTGGCCTACAACCTGAGCGGCGGCGCGCCGGGCTTGCTGCCGCAGCTCCAGATCCGCCGCACCGATCGCGAGCTCCGGCTCCTGGTGCCGGCCGAGCTGAAGCGCAGCCTGGGCGACGTGACGGGCCGCCGGCTGGAGACCGCGGCCGAAGCGTTCGACCTGAAGCCGGTGATCGTCGCGGCCTGAGTTGCAGGTTCAGCAGGTTTGTGATAAGAAAACTCCTACAATGGGAGACGCCCGCGGACAGGTCCGGCGGGGAGGGGGGTCCGTGATCTTTGGGGGCCGGGCAGCGGCACACTCATTTGCCGCACACGACTGGTCCTGCGGTACGGTCCGTCGGGGCGGCATTTCCCTTTCGCCTCAGGCGGTTGACTCGATCCGTGGCACAGGCAGCGGAACAGCGGGTGGCACAAAGTGTGTGCCGGAAACCGCCCGCCGCGGCGCTACGGCGAGGCCGGGATCGGGATCAGTTTCGGCTGGTCGCCGGCCAGGGCCAGGGCCAGGCGGCCCTCGATCAGGTCGACGGCGTCCGCGCCGAAGACTTCGTGGCGCCATCCCTTGAGGGCGGCGCTGTCGCGTTTGCCGGCGGCGATGCGGTCGAGCTCGTCGGCGCTCGCCACCAGGCGGCCGGCGACACCGGCCTGCTCGGCCTTGAGGCGCAGCAGGGTGCGCAGCAGGTCGACGACCGCACCTGGCGCGCGAAGCTGCTCCGGCGGCTTTTCCCGCACGGGCAGCTCGGACTCGGGCAGCGCGCGCGCGCGTTCGATCGCCTCCATCAGCTCGCGCCCCTGCCAGCCTTCGGCGAAGCCGCGGCCCAGGCCGCGCGTCATGGCGAGCTCCTCGATCGACTTCGGCGCGTGGCTCGCGATCTCCAGAAGCTGCTCGTCGCGCAGCAGGCGCTGGCGCGGGATGTCGATGCGCTGAGCCGTGCGCTCGCGCCATGCGGCGATCTCCCTGAGGATCGCCAGCACGCGCGGCGAGGCGCCGCGCGGCTTCAGCCGCCGCCAGGCCTGTTCGGGATCGGCGCGGTAGATGCCGGGATCGTTCAGCATCGCCATCTCCTCGGCGATCCAGGAGAAGCGGCCGGTCTTGTCGAGCTGGCGCTTCAGCTTCTCGTAGACGACGCGCAGGTGCGTGACGTCGGAAAGCGCATAGGTGATCTGGCGCTCGCTGAGCGGCCGGCGGCTCCAGTCGGTGAAGCGGCTCGACTTGTCGATCTTGGCCTTGGCCAGCCGGGTGGCCAGCGACTCGTAGGAGGCGGCCTCGCCGTGCCCGCACACCATCGCGGCGACCTGGGTGTCGAACAGCGGGCCCGGCACCTTGTTGAGGCGCAGGTAGAAGATTTCGAGGTCCTGGCGGGCGGCGTGGAAGACCTTGAGGACTTTCGGATTGCACATCAGTTCGTCGAGCGGCGCGAGGTCGATGCCGTCGGCGAGCGTGTCGATTGCGGCCGCGTCGTCGGGCCCCGCGACCTGGGCCAGGCAGAGCTTGGGCCAGTAGGTCCGCTCACGCATGAACTCGGTGTCGACGGCTACGAACTCGGCGTCGGCGAGCGGCTTGCAGAAGGCCGCCAGCTCCTCTGTCGTCTTGATGAGCTTCATTGCGGCGTTCTATAGCGGGCCGGGCGGCGAGGGGCAAAGGTCGCAGCGGCGAAGGCGCCATTCCCTTGACTTTGAAGGACTTTCCGTGCCTTTTGCCGGGCCTCGAAAATCCGGAAAAATCGCGATGTCGTCAGTCTACCGAACCCATACGTGCGGCCAGTTGCGGCCGGAGCATGTCGGCCGGCAGGCCCGGCTGTCCGGTTGGGTCCAGCGCAAGCGCGACCACGGCAATCTGCTGTTCATCGACCTGCGCGATCACTATGGCGTGACCCAGGTGGTGGTGGACGCAGGCAGCCCGGTGTTCAGGACCGCCGAGGCGGTGCGCAACGAGAGCGTGATCACGGTGAGCGGCAAGGTGGTGGCGCGCGATGCGGCGACGGTGAACCCGCGGTTGGCGACCGGCGCGGTCGAACTCGACGCCGCGGAGATGACCGTCCAGTCGATGGCCGAGCCGCTGCCGATCCCGGTCTATCAGGAGAACGACACCACGCCGGAGGAGCTGCGGCTCAAGTACCGCTTCCTCGACCTGCGCAAGGACAAGCTGCACAAGAACATCGTGCTGCGCAGCCAGGTGATCGCGAGCCTGCGCCGCCGCATGATCGAGCAGGGCTTCATCGAGTTCCAGACGCCGATCCTCACGGCCGACAGCCCCGAGGGTGCGCGCTCCTACGTCGTGCCCAGCCGTCTGCATCCCGGCAAGTTCTATGCGCTGCCGCAGGCGCCGCAGATGTTCAAGCAGCTCCTCATGGTGTCGGGCTTCGATCGCTACTTCCAGATCGCGCCCTGCTTCCGCGACGAGGATGCGCGCGCCGACCGCGCGCCCGGCGAGTTCTACCAGCTCGACTTCGAGATGAGCTTCGTCACCCAGGAGGATGTGTTCGCCGCCATCGAGCCCGTGCTGGGCGGCGTCTTCGAGGAGTTCGCCGCGTTCGGCCGCGAGAGCCCGCGCAAGGTGACGCCGTTCCCGTTCCCGCGCATTCCTTACGCGGAGGCGCTGTTGGCCTACGGCACCGACAAGCCCGACCTGCGCAACCCTCTGCGCATCGTCGATGCCGGCGAGGTCTTCGCCGGCTCCGACTTCAAGGTGTTCGCCGGCATCGTGGCCTCCGGCGGCGTCGTCCGGGCGTTGCGCGCGCCGGGCGCGGCTAGCCAGCCGCGCAGCTTCTTCGACAAGCTGAACTCCTGGGCGCAGGGCGAGGGCAAGCCGGGCCTCGGCTACGTCATCCTCGAAGGCGGCGCCGGCAAGGGCCCGATCGCCAAGTTCGTGACCGGCGACCGGCTGGCCAGGCTCAAGGCGTTGACCGGCGCCACGGACGGCGATGCGGTGTTCTTCGTCGCCGACAAGCCCGAGGCCGCCTGGAAGTTCGCCGGCCTCGCCCGCACCAAGGTCGGCCAGGAGCTGGGCGTCATCGCCGAGCACGAGTTCCGTTTCTGCTGGATCGTCGACTTCCCGATGTTCGAGTACGACGAGAAGGCCAAGAAGATCGACTTCAGCCACAACCCGTTCTCGATGCCCCAGGGCGGGCTCGAGGCACTGGAGACGCAGGATCCGCTGACCATCAAGGCCTGGCAGTACGACATCGTCTGCAACGGCATCGAGCTGTGCTCGGGTGCGATCCGCAACCACAAGCCGGACATCATGTACAAGGCGTTCGGTATCGCGGGCTACAGCAAGGAAGACGTCGAGGCGCGCTTCGGCGGCATGCTGAACGCCTTCAGGTTCGGTGCCCCGCCGCACGGCGGCGCCGCGCCGGGCGTCGATCGAATCGTCATGCTGCTGGCCGACGAGCCCAACATCCGTGAAGTGATCACCTTCCCGATGAACCAGCAGGCGGTCGACCTGATGATGGACGCCCCGACCGAGCTGCCGGCCGAGAAGCTGCGCGAGCTCCACATCGGCTTGCGTCTGCCGCCGGCCAGGAGGGACTAGGGATAGGGTTTGGTTGCAGATTGACGGAATCAATAAGATTGTCTATATTCAAGGAGTTATAGTCTTTTCATAAAGAAGATTATGAGCTCCCCTCGGCTCCCCATTCATTCGCTGCTTCCTCTCGTGATGGCCCTCGGCCTGCTCGCCGGCGCATGCGCCGCCCCCGTCGGGGTAACAGCCGCCAGCTACGCGGCCGACGGCGGTCTCATGGTCGCATCGCACAAGACGTCGACCGACCATGTCGCCTCGGTTATCACCAAGCAGGATTGCGCGATGTGGCGCATCTTCCGCGGCCGCAAGATCTGCACCGAGCGGGCCGACGGCAGGGATCCGTACAACACCGACTACACCGAGCCGCAGCGCCAGATTTCCGAGGACGGCACGCAGTACGCGCCGCCGCTCAGGCCCGGTCCAGATGCGCCGGCGGCGAGCTGGGACGCGGCGGCATACAAGACGGCTCCGGCCCCGACGCCAGCCCCCGAGGGGCCGATGACCGCCGCCACCGCCGAACCGGCAGCGGAAGCGGCGCCAGTCCCTGCGGTGTCCAAGGCGCCGGCCGGCCCCAAGAAGGCGAAGACCGCGCAGCGCTCGGTCAGGAAGCCTTCACGAGGTCAGGCGGCGACTGCCCCCTGAGCAGGAAGGCCTCGAGATTGTCGAGCGCCTTGAATCCCATCGCATTGCGGGTCTCGACCGTCGCCGAGCCCATGTGCGGCAGCAGGAAGGCGTTCGGAAGGTCGTAGTAGCCCTGGTGCAGCCGGGGCTCCCCGTCGAATACGTCGAGGCCGGCCGAGGCCAGATGCCCGCTCTTCAGCGCCGCGATCAGCGCCTCGTCGTCGACCACGCCGCCGCGCGCGGTGTTCACGACGATCGCGCCCCTGGGCAGGCGGGCGATGCGCTCGGCGTTCACCCACTTGCGGGTCGCCGGCGTCATGGGTGCATTGATCGACAGGAAGTCGCAATGGGGCAGCATGTCGTCGGGGTTGGCGTGGAACACCGCGCCCTTCTCGAGCTCTGCCGGCAGGCGGCTCCTGTTGCTGTAGTGGATCCGCATGCGGAAGGCGCGGGCCCGATCGGCTGTCGCCTGGCCGATGCGGCCCATTCCCAGGATGCCCAGTCGCTTGCCGGTGACGTGGGTCCCCATGAGCTGCGTGGGCGTCCAGCCGACCCAGTTGTGGGTTCTGAGCATGGTCGCGCCCTCGTGCGCCCGGCGCGCGGCGCCCAGGAGGCAGAGCATGGTGATGTCCGCGGTGGCGTCGGTCAGAACGTCGGGCGTGTTGCTGACGACGATGTTCCGCCTGGCCGCGGCGGCCACGTCGACGTGCTCGTAGCCCACCGAAAAGGTCGCGATCATGCGCACGGAGGAGGACAGGGCCGCGATCGTCTCCGCGTTCAGGGCGTCGCCGGCGGCGCACAGGATGCCGTCGAAGCCGGCGGCCGCCTTCGCCAGCGCCGGGCCGTCGTAGAGCTTGTCCTCGGGGTTCAGCCGGGCGTCGAAGCTGGCCGCCAGGCGAGCTTCCACGTCGGGCGGGAAATGCCGAGTGGCGATGACCTTGGGTTTGCCATTGGCCATGGACGATATCCTCCCTGTGCAGCCCTGACGCAGGCGATCATTCTGGAATTCCGTGCGCATGGATATTACGCTTGGCGCCAAGGCTACAAGGCCTAGCCCCCAAGCCAGTGTCCGTTGACCACGTATAGTTTTCGCCGTCCTCGCGTCCAAACTGCGGTAGCCATTGCCGCCGTCGGCGCCCTGCTGTTGCTGGGCCTGTGGATAAGCGGGGCGGGAGCGCAGCAGACGGACGCGTCCCTCGTCCCCCATCGCGCGACCTACGACATGAAATTGTCGGTTGCACGCCCCAACAGCGGCATCGTCGAGGTCAACGGACGCATGGTCCTGGAGACCGTCGAGGCCTGCGAGGGCTGGGAGGTCAAGCAGCGCATCAAGCTCAACTTCCTGCGCAACGACGGCGACGAGTTCACCACCGATTCGAGCTTCACCAGCTACGAGACCAAGGACGGGCTGGCGCTGCGCTTCAGCGTCCGCAACATCCAGAACGACGAGGTCGAGGAGGAACTGCGCGGACATGCCGATCTCGAGTCGCCGGGCGGCAAGGGGCGCGCGAGCTTCTCGCTGCCCGAGCCGCGCAGCTTCGAACTGCCGGCCGGCACGCTTTTTCCCACGACTCACCTGATGCTGGTAATCCGCCACGCCCGCGACGGGGACAAGTCGGCGTCCTACTCCGTGTTCGACGGCGCCCGCCTCGACGGTGCCTTCCAGGTCAACGCCGTGATCGGCCGGCCGCCGCGCCAGGCCGGCCCGCCGGTCCGCGGCGATGTCGGCCTGCTGCGCAACCAGCCCGCCTGGGGCGTGCGTTTCGCCTTCTTCGCCGCCGGCGATCAGGGCGCCAACCCCGAGTACGAGCTGGCCCTCGACCTGCTGGGCAACGGGATCGCCCGTTCGATGTTGCTCGACTATGGCGAGTTCGCCGTGGATGCTCGTCTGGTCCAGATCCAAGCCCTGCCGAGGCCGCAATGCTGAACCCCCGTCTGCTCGTGCCTGCCGTCCTGGGCACCGTCCTCGCCATGCCGGCAACTGCCCAGGAGTTCGCCCCGCATCGTGCGGTCTATGCCGTGACCAACATCGAGAACGGCAAGCCCGCGGCGGGTGCGCCCGGCACCTATGCCTACGAACTGAAGCTCTCCTGCGACGGCGGCTACGTGATCCACCAGCGGCTGCGCTTGGAGACGCCGGGCCAGCGTTCGGTGGTCGTGAGCGAGCAGCAGACCCAGATGATCGAGAGCAGGGACGGCCGCAGGCTGGCCTTCGAACACCGCAGCGTCAGCGGCGGCAAACAGGCCAACCTCGTGAAAGGCGAAGCGCGCCTGGGCGACGACGGCGCCGGCCAGGCGAGCTTCAGCGATCCGGCCGGGCAGACCGTGAAGCTTCCCGAAGGCACCATGTTCCCCGTCGCGATCGCCCGCGCCACCATCCGCGCGGCGAAGGCGGGCGACAGCAGCTTCGACGGCCTGTTCTTCTTCGGCGACAAGGTCAAAGCGCCGCAGCAGGTCAACGCCGTGATCGGCCGCGTGCCCAAGCGTCTCGCCGAGGTGAAGATCCCCGAGGGCGCCGAGGAGCTCGTCGACGGTCGCACCCGCTTCTACTACCGCGCCGGCTTCTTCGATGCCGACAGCGGCGACAGGAAGGGGCTGGGCGAGCCCGCCTTCGAGATGAGCAGCGTCACGCTCGACAACGGCATCGAGCTCTACGGCACGCACGAGCAGGGCGACAGCGGCATCGAGTACCGCATCACCCGGCTGGAGCCGCTGCCCAAGCCCGAGTGCAAGTGAACCATGACGGCCGGAGGCGCCGCAACCGAGCGCCTGACGCCTGAGCAGGCGGTCGACCGCCTCGAGGAGCTTCACGGCGCTGCCTGCATCGCCTTGCGCGAAGCGCTCGCGCGCTACACCGGCACGGGCGCCGTTCCGACGGCGCAGGAACGCAGCCGCTTCCGCTATCCCGAGCTCAGGGTCGACTGGCGACCGGCGGGCGCCGTGCGTTTCACGCGCCGCGCCTGGGCGAAGTTCCAGTCGCCCGGCCTCTACGCGACGACCGTGACGCAACCGGCCTTCTTCCGGCGCTACCTGCTCGAGCAACTGCGCCCGCTCGTCGAGGAGTTCGGCGCTGCCATCGAGGTCGGGCCGAGCGACCGGGAGATCCCGTATCCGTTCGTCACGGAGGCAGGCGACGAATTCGTCCATGGCGACCTCTCGGTCACCGACCTTGCGCGACATTTCCCGACGGCGATCCTCGCGGACGTCGGCGACGAAGTGGTCGACGGCACCTGGACGGTCGAGCCGGGGCAGCCCCGGCCTCTGGCGCTGTTCGACGCGGTACGGGTCGACTTCTCGCTGCGGCGCCTGATCCACTATACCGGCGCCGACTGGCGGACGATCCAGCCCTGGATCCTCTGCACCAACTACCAGCGCTATGTCGATCATTTCCTCGTCTGGGCGATGGAGGAGCTCGCCCGGCCGGCCGGACCCTACAGCGCGCTCGCGTTGCCCGGTGGCACCGTCATCCGGCGCGGCGATCCGACGGCCTCGGCCGAGGCGGCGATCGCGGCGGCGCCATGGCATCGCTTCCAGATGCCGGCCTACAGCCTGCTGCGGTCCGACGACGGCGGCGGCATCACGCTGGTCAATATCGGCGTCAGCCCCTCGAACGCCAAGAACGCCACCGACCATCTGGCGGTGCTGCGGCCGCACTGCTGGCTGATGATCGGCCATTGCGGCGGGCTCAGGCAGTCGCAGACCATCGGCGACTACGTGCTGGCGCACGGTTACATGCGGCGCGACCGCATCCTCGACGAGCTGGTGCCGCCGGAAGTGCCGGTGCCGGCCCTGGCCGAGGTCCAGGTCGCCTTGCATCAGGCGGCCGAGCGCGTGACCGGCGAACGCGGCGATGCGCTCAAGCGCCGTCTTCGGACGGGAACGGTGGTGAGCTACGACGACCGCAACTGGGAACTGCGCTGGTCGCAGGAGCGGCAGCGCATAAATCTCGGCCGCGCCATCGCCGTCGACATGGAGAGCGCAACGCTCGCGACCCAGGGCTACCGGCTGCGCGTGCCCTACGGCACCCTGTTGTGCGTGTCCGACAAGCCGCTGCACGGCGAGATCAAGCTGCCCGGCGCGGCGACGCGCTTCTACCAGCGCGCGGTCGGCGAGCACCTGCGGATCGGGCTGGAGACCATCGAGCTGCTGCGCGGCGAGCTGGGCTCGCTGCATTCGCGCAAGCTGCGCAGCTTCGACGAGCCGCCGTTCAGGTAGCGTCCGCCGGCCACAGCCAGGCGGCGCCGCGCACGCCGCTCGAATCGCCGTGCCGGGGCGGCAGCAGCCGGGTCGCGATCCGGTCGGACTCCGAGAAGATGTAGTTCCTCCAGAGTTCGGGAACGCGCCGGTAGAGCTGCGGAATCCCGGAGAGGCCGCCGCCCAGCACGATGACGTGCGGGTCGATCAGGTTGACGACGTTGGCCAGCGCCCGTGCGAGACGGTCGCAGTAGAGCTCCAGGCATTGCGCCGCGACCCTGTCGCCGGCAGCGGCCGCCTCGGCGATGTCCGTGGCGCGCAGTTCGCGGCCGGCGACGCGCGCGAACTGCGCCTGGAAGGCGGGGCCGCTCAGCCACGCTTCGACGCAGCCGCGCCGGCCGCAATAGCACTGCGGCCCCGGCCGTTCGTCGTCGCGCGGTAGGGGCAGTGCATTGTGGCCCCATTCGCCGCCGATCGCCTGCGCGCCGACCAGCGGACGGCCGTCGATCACGATGCCGCCGCCCACGCCCGTGCCCAGGATGACGCCGAACACGACCGAGGCGCCGGCGCCGGCGCCGTCGGCCGCTTCCGACACGGCAAAGCAGTTCGCGTCGTTGGAGAAGCGGATGTCGGCACGGCCCAGCCCGCGCCGCAGGTCTACGTCGAGCGGGCGACCGTTGAGGCGCGTGGAATTGGCGTTCTTCACCAGGCCGGTCGCCGGCGAGATCGCGCCGGGATGGCCGATGCCGACCGTGCAGCGTGCGCCGACCCTCGCCTCGAGGTCGCGCACCAGGCCGACCACGGCGCCGAGCGTCGCCTCGTAGCTCTCCTGCGGCGTCGGCACGCGGATGCGGGCGCGCTCCGCGCCGACGTCGCCCAGCACGATGCCCTCGATCTTGGTGCCGCCGAGATCGATGCCGATCCGCATGCGTTCAGTGGCCGGTCGCCGGCAGGAACTTGAACGGCTCGGCGGGCTTGAAGTCGCCGGCCACCTCGCCGGAGAAGACTTCGCCGTTCTGGAGGGTGAGTTTCCTGGGCGCCGCGCCGGGCTTGAGGTCGACCTTGTCGAAGCTCACCCAGAAGGTGTTGGGGCGCGTCGAGGAGTCGAAGTAGTAGACCCTGTTCTTCTGGTCGGCGGCGGTTCGCCAGATCGTCGAGGCGATGTTGGGCTGGCCGGGGGTGGTGATGCCGAGCGGGACGGAGACGGAGCGCATGACGCTCATGACACTCGCCACCGCCTGGAAGGCGAAGGACTGTCCCGGCACGCTCTTGATGAAGTTGGGGTCGGCCTGCCGCGGGATCGCGCCCAGCAGGAACGAGGTGCGCGCGAAGCGGTCGGACGCGCGGTTGGTGCCGGGCAGGAAGGTGAGGCCGCCGATGTTCTTCCAGTATTCGTTGAGCGCGAGCTGCTCGCTGTAGATCGGCGAGTTGGTCATCACCGTGTACTGCTTGCCGTGGAAGACCACCAGCTTGCCGTCGACATACTGCAGGATGGCCGAATCGCCCGAGGCGTCGGAGATCGCCAGGTGCAGCGTCGACTTCGAACCGTTCGGCAGGGTGGGCGCCAGGATGGAAAACGGCTCGCCGCGCAGCGCCGCGACCGCTTCGGCAACGCTGGTGTAGTTGTCGAGCACGTACTGCGCCCATGCCGCGACCGACATCAGCGGCCGCCCCGCGGCCGGCTTGCCGTAGTCGGATTCGGCCAGATAGAGCAGGTTGGCGACCAGCCCGCGTTCGTTCATGCCGTCGGCCGTGCCGGCGTCGTACCCGGACACGACCACGCTGCCGTACTTCGACGTCCAGGCAACGGAATTGGCACCGGCGGCGCCGTCGCGCTTCATGCCGGCGGGAAACACCCAGAGGTTGGAACCGAGGTCTTCCATCCAGTCCATGGTGCGGCCGGTGATCACCGTGCTGTCGGAGCCGACGTAGAGCGCGCGCGTGCAGGCGAGAGAAGGTTGTGCGGCGAGGCTCGCGGCGGTGAGCAGGGTGACGAAAGCGGGAACGATGGAGCGCATCAATGGGGCCTGTTCGGTTGTTTCTACGGCCGCATCTCACAGGAAGCGTGCACGGATGTCGACGCTGTTCTCCACGCCGACCTTGTCGAACGTCGACGCCAGCCATCCGGTTGCGGCGGCACGGCCGGCCTTGAACAGAAAGTCGAGGAAGTCCGGCTCGATATTGAACTTGCTGACGGCTCCCAGCGGCGCCAGCGTCGCCGGATCGGCGATCGAATGGATCAGCAGCTTCTTCAGGCGTTCGCCGAAGGAGCCGGTCAACGCACCCTGGTCGATCAGCTCCTGGACGAAGGCGATGGCGCGCATCTCGGCCATCAGGGCGCCGCCGAAGGTGATCTCGTTGAGGCGGTCGGCGATCTCGGCATTGGAACGCGGCACGCCTTCACGGAAGGGCGGGTCGACCTCCACGACGATCACGTCCGCGCTGTCGCTGTTGTAGATGAACGGCCAGATCGGCGGATTGCCGCGGAAGCCGCCGTCCCAGTAGGGCTCGCCCTCGATCACCACGGCATCGTGCACGTTGGGCAGGCAGGCCGAGGCCAGCAGCGCGTCGACCGACAGTTCCTCGCGCGTGAAGATGCGGACCTTGCCGGTCTGCACGTTGGTCGCCGCGATGAACGCCTTGACCTGATGGCAGGCTCGCACGGCTTCCTGGTCGAAGTGCCGTTTCAGAAGGTCGCGCAGCGGATCGAACTTCATCGGGTTGCGCTGCCACGGCGACAGCGTCCGCTGGATCAGGTCGGCCCACAGCGCCCCGGGCGAGTCGTCGAGGTTCCAGTTGCCCCGCAGACGGTCGAGCGGCGTGCGGCGGATCGGACTGGCGATCGCCATCCGTCCCAGCTCTCCCCAGAACGCCGCGAGCGCGGCGCGCGCGCCGCCCGGCCCGCCTTGCGCCCAGCCCTGCAGAAGGATTGCGGCGTTCATGGCGCCGGCACTGGTGCCGCTCACCGCCTCGAACTCGAGCCGGCCGTCCTCGATCAGCCTGTCGAGCACGCCCCAGGTGAAGGCGCCGTGGCTGCCGCCGCCCTGCAGGGCGATGTTCACGCGCTTGGTCGCGGTCGGTGTCGCTGTCATCGTCCTGTAACACGCCTCGCTGAAGGGACGCCATCATGGCGAAGGACAAAGCCGGCGGGCCGTCGCGAAACGGGCCGTCGGCGCCTGGATCTCGTCTTGACGACGCATTGGCTAATCATGTTGATGACTTGTGTCACCGATGATGGATCGGCATGCGCAATCCGATTTTCGACCCGATGGCCAGGAAGCGGACGGTCAGCCTCACCCTGAACGGCGACCTTTATGCCAAGGCGAAGGCGCGTGGATCGATTTTCGGGTTTCCCCAGCCCGCTGCAAGCTTTTGCCACAATCCCTGACCAGATCGAGCCCTGTCGACAAACAGAACACAGGGCGAGGCGTCATGTTCGATGCGAAGAAGTTGTTGGACCAGTTCGTCGGTGGCCAGGGGGGCGGCCAAGGGGGCGGCCAGGGCGGCGGTCTTGGCGGCGCTCTGGGCGGCGGCGGCGATTTCCTGCGCGGTGCCGGCGGCGGCGTGCTGGCCGGCGGTCTCGCGGCGTTGCTCATGGGCTCCAAGACGGGCCGCAAGATCGGCGGCGAGGTGCTGAAGCTCGGTGGCATGGCGGCGGTCGGCGCGCTCGCCCACAAGGCCTACAGCGACTGGCAGGCCGGCAAGAAGGCGGAGCCGGTTGCCGAGGCGGCGAAGCATCCCAGCGTGCCCATGCTGCCGGCGCCCAGCGGCACGCCCTTCAACCCGACGAGCGAGGCCGGACAGCAGTCGCTGGCGCGCCACATGCTGCGCGCCATGATCGCCGCGGCCAAGGCCGACGGCCATGTCGACGCCCAGGAACAGTCGCGCATCTTCGCCGAGATGGACAAGCTGCCGCTCTCGTCGGAGGACAAGGCCTTCGTGATGGACGAACTGCGCGCCAAGCTCGACGTCGATGCCGTCGCCGCCGCCGCAACGACGCCAGAGGAGGCGGCCGAGCTCTATGCCGCCTCTCTGCTGGCCATCGACGTCGACAACGCCGCCGAGCGCGGCTACCTCGGCATGCTGGCGGCGCGGCTGAAGCTCGACGACTCGCTGGTCGCGCATCTGCACGGCAACGTCGCCTCGGCGACGGGCAAGGCCGTGCCCGTCGCGGCCTGACGCGCAACCCGATTCCGGGCCTGACGCGCGGCCCGACTCGGGGTCGCTACTCCGCCGCCAGCTTCGCCGGCTTCGGCGTGAGGTGCTGCACCTTCGGCAGCACCTCCTTCGACAGCAGTTCGAGCGAGCGCCGCCAGGCCTGCGGGTCCTCGGCGTAGTCGAAGCCGAAGACCAGGAGCTGCCCGAAGCCGCCGACCTCGTGGTAGATCTTCTCGATCTTCTCCACGACGGTCTTCGGCGAGCCCACGATCCAGTTGTGCCTGGCGCAGTATTCCGGCGTCACGTCGGAGTCGGCGGTGCTCTGGTCGTGCTTCAGGTATTCGAAGAAGCCGAACTGGGCGAGGAGCGGCAGGAAGTACTCCCGCATCATGCGGCCCATTTGCGAGCCGACCGAGAGGCGCATCGCCTCCGCGTCGGTGTCGGCGACGAACACCTCGCGCACCAGGCGCCACTGGCCGCGGTCGGGCGTGCGGCCCGACTTGGCGGCGCCGATCTCGACCGACTCCCAGTGGCTGGTCACGTAGCCGGGATTGAGGTTGAGGCTCATCGGCAGGTAGCCCTTCTCGCCGGCGAGCTTCAGCGTGTCGGAGCCCTTGCTGAGGCCCGCGACGCCGATCGGCGGGTGCGGGGCCTGCAGCGGTCTGATGTGCGGCTTCAGGAAGCCGAACATCGTGTCGGGCTTGGTGACGTGCCAGTACTTGCCCTTGAAGTCGAAGGGCTCTGTGGACGTCCAGAGCTTCAGGATGATGTCGAGCGCCTCGCGCGTCATCTCGCGGTTCTGGCCCGACATGCCGTCGACGTTGAACATCGCCCAGTCGCTGGGCAGGCCCGAGGCCGCCACGCCGAAGTTGAGCCGGCCGCCCGAGATGTGGTCGAGCATGGCGACCCGGTTCGCGAGCTCGGCGGGATGGTGGTAGGGCAGCAGGAAGCCGCCGGGGCCGAGGCGGATGTTCTTCGTCTGCATCAGCCCCTGCGCGACCAGCAGGTCGGGCGAGGGATGCGGCTCCCACGGCGCGGTGTGGTGCTCGCCGATCCAGCATTCGGCGAAGCCCAGCTCGTCGAGCCAGCGGATCACCTGGAGATCCCACTCGTGGCCGTCCTTCAGCGGCCTCTCGGGGGGATGAGACGGCATCGTGAAATATCCGAACTGCATCGTTTCCTCCTGGGCTATGGGTTGTCGGGAACTCCACTCCCATCGCGGGGCGGGCGCAAGAGTGCAGGGACGCATGGCTGACGACGTCTTGATCCTGATCGACCAGCAGAAGGCGATGCGCCATCCCAAATGGGGGGCGCGCAACAATCCCGGGGCCGAAGCCAATATCGCCCGGCTGCTGGAGGACTGGCGCCGCCGCAGCGCCCCGCTCGTCCATGTGAAGCACGATTCGACCCAGCCGGACTCGCCCTTCGCGCCGGGGCAGGAGGGCAACGACTTCCTGCCGCTCACCGCGCCGCTGCCCGGCGAGACGGTGGTGGCGAAGAAGGTTCACAGCGCCTTCATCGGCACCGAGCTGGCGGCCGGCCTGCAGGCCATGGCCGGCGGCAGCAAGCCGGCCCTCGTGATCTGCGGCGTGCTGCTCGCGAATTCGGTCGAGGCGACGGTGCGGGTCGCGGCCAATCTCGGCTTCGAGGTGAAGCTACCGGGCGACGCCTGCTGGTCGTGCGACAAGCGCGACCTCACCGGCCGGCTGTGGCCGGCCGAGGACGTGCATCAGCTCACGCTGGCGTTGCTGGCAGGGGAGTATGCCGAGGTGACGACGACCGACGAGATCCTGGAAGCGACCGGAGGCGGGACGCGCGAAACGGACGACTGAAAAGCGCTGCGTCGGCGGTCCGATCCTGCCCCGGCCGCCGCTTTAGAACGGCCGGTCGCCCTTGACCGTGACGCGATGGCCGCTGCGGGTGTGCGGCCAGTAGTCCCACATCGCGCGATGCTGGGTGCAGCGGTTGTCCCAGAACGCGATCGAGTTGTCGCGCCAGCGGAAGCGGCACTGGAAGAGCGGGTTCTCCATGTGCTGGTAGAGGTAGCGCAGGATCGCCTCGCCCTCGTCGCGCGGCACGCCGACCAGGTGGCTGGTGAAACCGGCGTTGACGTACAGGCACTTCTTGCCGGTGACCGGATGCGTGCGCACGACGGGATGTTCGGCACGCGGGTACACGGGCTTGTCGGCCACGCCGACGTTCTTGAACAGGCCGCGATAGACGTGCTCGCCGTCGTGCACCGCGGTCATGCCTTCGAGATACGCCTTCATGCGATCCGACAGCGCCTCGTAGGCCGCGTACATGCTGGCGAACATCGTGTCGCCGCCGTGCGGCGGGCAGGTCTTGATGTGCAGGATCGAGCCCATCGGCGGTTCGACCTCGCAGCTCACGTCGGTGTGCCAGCCCTCGCCGTTGGCGCGCGGGCTGTTCTTGTCGGAGTGGATGATCATCATTTCCGGCATGTCGGGCGCGTGCGGCGCGGCCGGATGCACGTGCAGGTCGCCGAACAGGCGGCCGAACGCCATGTGCTGCTCGGGCTCGAGCGGCTGGTCGCGGAAGAAGATCACCAGGTTCTCCGCCAGCGCGCGGTGGATCTCGTCCTGCTGGCGGTTCGACAGCGGCTTCCTGAGATCGACGCCGCCGATCTCGGCGCCGATGATCGGCGTGAGCTTGTCGATGGTGATCGTTTCGTAGGGCGCCGCCTCGTCCGCCACGTGACGGTAGCGCGGGCCGCCATTGCCTCTCAGAGAGCCTTGCATCGGTTACTCCACGGGTTGGAAGAACAGTTCTCCCTGCCGCCCTATTCGGTGAGCGTGATCTTGTTTTCCTTGATGAGCTTCGCCCAGTCGTCGAGCTCCGCCTGGACGAACTTGTCGACCTGCTGGGGCGACCAGTCGACGAGGAAGGTGCCCAGCTCGTGCGAGCGACGACCACGTCGAGCTTCGCGGTCTTCCTCATGGCGGCGTTCAGCCTGTCGACGATCGGCTGCGGCGTGCCGGCCGGGGCGAAGAGACCGAACCAGGCATCGAGCTTCAGGCCGGGCAGGCCGGCTTCCGCCGTGGTCGGGATGTCGGGGAAGGCCGGGTGCCGCTTGTCGCTGGCCAGTGCCTTGAGGTTGCCGTTGCGGATGTGCGCCGACACCGCCGGCGGGCTGGAGACCATCAGCTCGACCTGGCCGGCGACGAGGTCCGCCGTGGCGGGGCCCGCGCCCTTGTAGGGGATGTGCGTGAGGTCGATGCCGGCGGTCTTGTTGATCATGACGCCGCCGATATGGGCGACCGAGCCGGGGCCGAACGAGGCGTAGTTCAGCTTGCCGGGGTTGGCCTTCGCGTAGGCGATGAAGTCCTTCAGGTTGTCGACGGGGATCTTCTTGGCGATGACGATGACCTGCGGAGCGAAAGCGCCCATGGCGACGCCCGTGAAATCCTTGGGTGCCCAGTTCAGGTCCTTGATCATCGCCGGATTGGCGGTGTGGAACGCCGAATACTGCATCAGCAGCGTGTAGCCGTCGGGCTTGGCCTTCGCGACCAGCGCGGTTGCGATGTTGCCGTTACCGCCGCCCTTGTTGTCGATGATTATCTGCTGGCCGAACTCCTTGGAGAGATGTTCGGCGAACAGGCGGGCCACGATGTCGGTGCCGCCGCCCGGCGGCGCGGAGACCACCAGCGTGATCGGCCGGTCGGGGTAGGTCCCCTGCGCCAGCGAGGCCCGGCCGGAGACGACGGTGCCCGCTGCGGCCGTGCCCAGCGCCAAGAGGTGTCGCCGTTTCATGTTGCCTCCCTTGCCTTCAGTTCTTGTGCATCCACGAATATCGAGGGTGTCCGGATTGAATCAAATGCAAACTTCTGGACATGACCGATGCAGAATACGCATCGGTCAGCTTTCCTCGCCGTCGGCGCCTATCGTGCCGGACCGGATCAGCGCGTCGATCTCCGTGGCATCCAGTCCGAGGTACTCCCGCAGGAGGGCTCGCGTGTCCTGCCCATTGCGATGCCCGGACCACCGTACGGCTCCCGGCGTGCCCGAAAGCTTCGGCACGATGCCCGGCTGCCTGACCGTTCCGAGATCGTCGTCCGGCACCTCGAGGATCATGTCGCGCGCGCGGAAATGCTCGCTGGCGAAGATGTCTTCCATCGTGAACACGCGACTGGCCGGCACCTGCTCGGCGTCGAGCATCCGCTCGACCTGATCGAGGTCGAATCGCGCGGTCCAGGCGCCGATGATCTCGTCGATGGCCTCGACATTGCGCGCACGGACCGTCTGCTCGGCGAACCGCGGGTCGGTCGCGAGGTCGGCGCGGTCCATAGCCTTGCACAGCCGCCGGTAGACCGGATCGGCGAGCGCCGCGATCACGATGTACTTGCCGTCGCGCGTGGCATAGAGGCTGTTGGGCGCGCTGTTCGGCAGGCGGGGGCCGGCGCGGCGCGGCATCTTTCCCGTCTTGTCGTAGGCCGGCACCGACGACTCGAGCAGGCTGAACGCCGACTCGTAGAGCGCCGCGTCGACGCACTGCCCCCGGCCGGTGCGCTCGCGCGCCACGAGGGCCATCGCCGTGCCGAAGGCCGCGTAGACGGCGGTGATGTAGTCCGTGAGCGGCAGGGCCGCGCGGGACGGCGGGCGGTCGGGATCGCCGATCAGCTCGCGCAGTCCGCTCATCGCCTCGCCGATGACGCCATAGCCCGGACGCTGCGACATCGGCCCGGTCTGGCCGAAGCCGCTGATCCTGGTCATGATCAGGTCGGGCCGCAGCTTGCGCAGGTCGTCGTAGCCGAGGCCCCATTTCTCCAGCATTCCGGGCCGGAAGTTCTCCACGACGACGTCGAAGTGCGGCACCAGGCGCCGCACCAGCGCCTGGCCTTCGGGAGACCGCAGGTTCACCGAGATGATCCGCTTGTTGCGCAGCAACGTCGTCGCATAGAGCGACTTGCCGTCATGGGTCTCGCCCAGCGCCCGCAGCGGATCGCCGGCGATGTCCTCGACCTTCACCACTTCGGCGCCGAAGTCGGCGAGCAGTCGCGCGCAGAACGGTCCCGCCACCGTCGAGCCGAGGTCGAGCACCCGGTATCCGCCGAGCGGCCCGTGAGCCAGGCCGACCGGCGGTTGCGGCGTCGCCGTCATGTCGCGGTCCGGGTCTGCGGGAGGCGCCGGCCGAGGATGCCGCCCGCGATCATGTTGCGCAGGATCTGGGTCGTGCCGCCGCCGATCGTGAACATGCGGGCGTCGCGCGCCATCCGCTCAAGCGGCAGCTCCCGTCCGTAGCCCGCGGCGCCGTGCAACTGCAGCGCGTCGTTCGTCACGCGGATGGCGGCCTCGGCCGTGAACACCTTCGCCTGCGCGGAGGCGGTGACGTCTGGCCACGGGTTCGCGCTCCGCGCCGTGTCGTGGATCAGGAGTCGCGAGGCACGGAGCGCGATCGCCATGTCGGCCAGCATCCACTGCACGCCCTGGAACTCGGAGACGGGCCGGCCGAACTGCTGTCGCGCGTCGACATACGACAGGGACTCCTCGTAGGCGCCCTGCGCGATGCCGAGCGCGACGGCCGCCGCCCCGATCCGCTGCGAGTTGTAGGCTTGCATGATCTGGCCGAAGCCCTTCTTCAGCCCGAGCGGCGGGACGAGCAGGGCCCCGGCCGGAACCTCGCAGTCCTCGAGATGGACGAACCCCTCGGGAATGCCGCGCAGCCCCATCGCCGGCAGGCGCCTGCCGATGCGCAGGCCCTTCTGTCCGCTCTCGATCATGAAGGAGCCGATGCCCTGGTAGGCCTCGCCGTCGTAGACGTGGGCCAGGACGAGATAGAGCCGGGTGATGCCCGCGCCGGTGATCCAGTGCTTGGTGCCGTTCAGCACGTACCTGTCGCCGCGGCGCACCGCCCGGGTCTTCATGCCGGTCGCGTCCGACCCCGCTTCGGGCTCCGAGAAGCAGATCGCCGGCTTGTCGCCGTCGAGGATGAGCTCCGCCGCACGGCGCTTCTGCGCCTCGGTGCCGTAGGCCATGATGGCCGGCACGGCGCCCATGTTGGTGTCGACGACGATCCGCCCCGAAATCCCGCAGGCCTTGGCCGCTTCCTCGACGGCGATCGTGACTCCCAGGAAGTCGACGTCGCGGCCGCCATAGGCCTTCGGCATCGTCATTCCGGCGATGCCCAGGTCGCGCAGGGCCTTGGCGTGCCCGAACGGATACTCTTCCGTGCGGTCGATCTCGGCGGCGGCGGGGCGTAGCAGCCGGTCGGCAAGGTCCCTGACGCGTTCGCGGATGTCGTCGTGAGTGAGCGTCGCGGGGCTCGAGGCGTCCGGCATCTGGGTCCTTCCGATGATCACGCAGGCGGGCAGGGCGGCGGCAACCGCTAGCATCGCCGCGGCGAATGCAGGAAGTGCATTGTTTGCAGATAGACGGTTGAGTATCCTGCAACGATGGACAAGCGGCTCCTCGAGTCCTTCGTCGCGGTCTACCGGTCGGGCTCGCTGGTCGAGGCGGCCGAGCGGCTGAACATCTCCCAGTCGGCACTGTCGCGGCGCATCTCGGAGTTCCAGAACCGTCTGGGCCTGTCGCTCTTCGAGCCGTCGGGCCGCGGCATGGTCGCGACCCGCGAGGGCCGGACCCTGCTGCCGCTGGCGCTGACTGCGCTGGAAGGGATCACGAACCTGGAGGCGGCGGCGCGCGTCAACAACAGCGTGCAGCCCACCGTCCACCTCACCGTCGCCGCCACCGCCCATACGATCGACACCGTGGCGCCCTGCCTCGCGGCGTTCGTTCGGGAAAGCGCCAACGTCCGGATCGGCTTCGTCGAGGCGGGCGGCGTCGAGGTCGAGGACCTCGTGCTGAGCGGCAAGGCGTCCGTGGGGATCACCGGCCGTCCCCGCTACGACACGGGGCTGATCGGCCGACCGATCGCGCGCCTCGACATTCTGGCCGCATCTTCGCAGCCCTTCGGCGTCGGCGAACGCCGGCAGGGAATCGATCTCCGCGCGCTGTGCAAGCGCGACCTCCTCGTTCTCGAGCGCCGGTATCAGTCGCGCTCGACGTTGGATGCCGCCCTGCGCCTTCTTTCACTTTCGCCGAACATCGTGCACGAGGGCAGTTCGGCGGCCGTGATCATGGGGCTCGCAAGGGCCGGTCTGGGAACGGCGGTCGTGCCGGCGAGCGCGCGGACCGATCTCCACACCGCCAAGATCGTCGCCAACGGCATCGTCCTCGGGATGGACCTCACCGCGATCTGGGATCCCACGCTCCGGTGGCGCGCCGAAGTCGAGCGGCTGACCGAAGCCCTGTGTGCCTTCTTCGCCGCCCGTAAACGCGCCGGGCGGCGATGAGGTAGCCGTCCCTCGGTCGGAATGTAGGACATTCCGGACCAGTAGCGGCATCGCATCGAGCGCCTGACGACGGCGGTTGACCTTAGTCAAAAGTGGAAGCGGTCCGTGCTCTGCGACCAAGCAGCTATTCGGCCTTCCGGATATACCGACACGACGGATATCGGCTGCAGCCCAAGAACTGTTTTCCTGCATTGCTACCGGACCTAGCCGTCCTAAGGACCAGCGGGCTGCCGCACCGACCACAGGTCGTCGTGCTACCGAAGCGTTGCTTCAAATGATCAACGTGCTGCAAGTGTGTAGCGTGCGTCTTCGGCAGCATCTCTGCTTGAATGGTCGCCTCTATCCGCTTCACCTCAGCCTCGGTAAAGAGCACCTGCCTCTTGCTCTTGACGTAAGCGATGTAGCCGCCAGTTAGGAGGTTTGGAGGCATTTCAGTCCTCAGACTGCAGTTGCCCCGAAATACGACGACGGAATGCATCCGCTCGGGCGGGATTCTGGCCAACTTTGAAAGCGCCCTGATGTGACTTTCGTTTTGATGCAGGGGATTCTGAAACTTGAGCTTGTTGCCCCTGTTTGCCTTTGTCCAAAAGGGATCGTCCTTACCTCCGAATATCCATCCGCTCATGTTTTTGGTCTCCACTACGAACACGCCGTAGCGAGAGATGATCACATGATCGATCTGCGTCGTGCCGCGACGGGTTCTTATCGTTACGTTGTTTAGAACAACGTAGTCGGACGACGACAGAAAGAGGTTCTGCGCAATGACGGTCTTGAGTTCGCCGAACCAGCCCGTGAACTTCGGACTCAAAAACATATAGACCGACATTCCCCAGCTGAAGGCTTGGTAGCGTAAAAAGGCTAGCATTCTACAGGATTTGGGCAAACCAATGTCGTGCTGCGCCGTTTTCCCCGGCGCTTTCACAGTGCGCACCACCGAAGCGGGGAGCCCGCCTGGTTGAACTAAGTGCTGATTTCCTGTGGGCCGCCCCTGGGTGTCATTCCGTTTTTGCTTGTGCGGGCTTCTGGATCGCTGAAGTTGAGAAGGCCGGGGTGGAACTCCTGTGCGGGCGCTCCGAGATGATCTCCTAGCTCCCGGAGCCTGCTACCGCGCGTCTCTTCAGGACCTTGACGACGTAGCGGCGCAATCGCTGCCGCGTCTGCCGTCGATACACTTTCATGCCGAGAGAGAAGGCGCCCAATGCGATAGCCGTCAGCGCAGAGGAAACGGCACGACTTTCTCCCCGAGATAGTGAGAAGGCGTATGCAATATAGGCATGAGTCCCAACGTAAAGGACGAACCCGAGGACGGTCGCTCCGAGCAGGAGTGCTGCAAACTGGAGGACATATCGAGGCGACGTGGCCTTCTCGTAAAACGAAACGTCCTGTTCGTCTGCGGCAAGTTTTTCGGCCTCGTTCACGACTTCGAGTGCTTGATCCGGAGAGAGGCCTCGCAGTTCCGGTATGCCGGCCAATCCCTTCTTCAGGAGCGTTCGAGTGGATGGGGCGATTGCGTCCGCCATGACATTGATCTCGGAAGTCTCGCCACAGATTTCTTGTTTCACGCTCTACCGAAAGTTGGCGCTTTGCAAGCAACTGCACGCAAGGGAACGCCGCAACTAATGCCCTCGATTGACAGGGGGGCGAGCAACGCGGATGGGTTTGTGACGGAGGGGCGCCTGTTGCAAACGAACTGAACAGCCTTGTTCTCTCCTGCGCTTCTCCATGGCATGCGCCGCACGTGTGGACGAGGCTGGCTGCTGAGATGCCTTTTACTTTTGAAATAGATCGTGCGAACCGCATCCTGAAGGTCGAAGGGGCGGGCCGGGTGACTTCGGACGATCTCGAGAGACTGCTCGCCGCCATCGACTGGTCGGATGTCATGCCGTTCGGCAAGCTGGTCGACCTCCTGCAGGCCAGCAACGGCATCTCGAAGGCCGAGGGGCTGCAGGCGTGCGTCAGGATCCGCGACCTTCAAGCCAATAGGATCGTCGAGCCGATGGCGACCGTGACCGACCAGGACGTGCCGTCGACCGTCCTCGGCGCCCTGGCAACACCGGATCATGAGATCGCCGTGTTCGCCACCCCGAAGGCTGCGTTGCGCTGGCTGGTGAGTGCGATGAATCACCGAAGGTAGAGGTCGCCCCAGCGCGGCCAGGCTTGCAAGCACTGCCAGCAGCCATGCGCGCGCCCCGTCGAGCCATGCATGGATGGAGTTGCAGGTTCAGCAGGAATATGGTAGGAAAAAGCCTAGGCTGGCGCTT
>CAYQAY010000014.1:78314-85154 GCA_964415585.1 uncultured Reyranella sp. | reverse complement strand
GCGATGCGTATCCGGAGCGCGGCGAGCGGTAAACCCCTTCGACAGGCGGCTGTCGACCGAGGGCGTGTCTTCGGGGCGGGGATTTCGGACGGTGCTGCGGTCTGTTGCTACACCGATCGACGCTCTCGGACATTGCCAAAGGCAATGTCCTGTCGCTCCTCGGCCGAGCGGCTGAGCGAAGCTCAGCCGCTCGGCCAATAATGCCCGTCGGGTGTCGGGCGTTTGCCGAAGATCGCCTCGCCGACCCGCACCACGTCGGCGCCCTGCGCGATGGCCTCCTCGAAATCGCCGGACATGCCCATCGACAGTTCGGTCAGGGCGCTATTCTGCTTCACGGCCTCGTCGCGCAGGCGACGCAGCAGCTGGAAGCAGGGACGCACCCGCTCGGCTTCGGCGCTGAACAAAGCGAGCGTCATCAACCCGCGCGGGCGCAGCCGCGTGAAGCGCGGCAGCCCGGCCACGAAGTCGCTCAACGCTTCGGGCGCCAGCCGCGCGTCGAGCGCTTCGGCGAGGCGGACGCTGTCGAGCGCGTGGAATTCGCGCGCGAAGCGCGTCACGTACTTCACCTTGTTGGTCTGCAGGTGGCCCACGATGCTCCAGTCGACGGCGAGGTCGGCGAGTTGCGCATGCTTGGCGGCGGCCTCCTGGATCCAGTTCTCGCCGAACCAGCGGATGCCTGCCGCCCAGGCAAAGCGCAGGATGGGCGCGGGCACCGTCTTGGTGACCGGCAGCAGGCGCACCGAAGCGCGCGGGCGGCCGACGCTCAGGCAGGCACGCTCGATCCGCGCCTCCACCGCGGCGAGGTTGCGGGCGAACGTCGCCTGCGGGTCGGGGCCGAAGCGGGCGCGGTCTTCGGGCGACAGGGCGCCGTCGTTCGCGATGTCCGGAGTCATGCGGCCGTCATAGCAGGCGTTCGGGCGGTTCGGCACCCGCTCCGGGAAACGCCCGACACGCCTACCGGCGGTGCGGCCGGACAGACTCTAGCGGCGCCGCGGCCATTCCTTCGCGGTCGGCAGGTCGCCGCCGATGTCGACATGCGCCACCGTGGACTTGGGGTCGCGCCTGCCCGAGAAGCGCACCGTGAGTGCGCGGCCGTCGTCGGTGGTGAGCACGAGGCCGTTGCGCCCGAAGGCGGCATCCAGCAGTTCCGCCGGCATCGTCAGTTCGCCCGAAGCCATGACCTCGCCGGGCCGGCGCTGGTAGCCGCCGACCTCGAACTCGACGCGGCCGAACGACTGCCCGCCGCAGGTCAGGACGCCGCTGCCGCGCAGTGGCCCCAGGTAGCGCATGGATGTGCCGGCCATCGCGCGGGGACTCAGGCGGGTGTCCGCAGCGGGGCGTAGCCCACGATCAGCACGACGAGGAAGACGGGAAAAAGGAAGGGAGGATCGGTCCAGCGGTTCATGCATGCACCTCGCGCCATGGCGGGAGCACACGCCTCTCTCAGTCACCGCAGCCGGGAAGCCTGTCGAGGCAGTGATGGCAGAGCCCTACAGGGACGGGCCCGGCTTGTCCAATCACGCCTCCGTCCGCCGGGCGTCGCGGAAGCGCACCAGGCGCCCCGCCGTCTCGTCCCACAGCGCGAGCCGCGGCGCGCGGAGCCCCGCGCGCAGGCCGAGGCGCGGCACGGGGCGCAGACCCTGCACCGCCGCGTGCGCGTCGGCCCGCCGGTAGTTCGGCACCTGCTGGTCGAGATGATGGACGTGATGGAAGCCGATGTTGCCGGTGAGCCAGTGCAGCGCGCGCGGGAGGTCGAACCACGACGAGCCGTCGAGCGCGGCATCGACGAAGCGCCAGTCGCCGCGACCGCTCCAGCGCGCGCCCTCGAAACGGTGCTGCAGCGTGAACAGCCAGACGCCCAGGATGGAGGCCACGGCCATCACCGGGCCGTGCACCAGCAGGACGTCGCGCCAGCCGAACAGTACGACCAGCGCCCCGAACAGCAACACGAGGGCGGCGTTGGTGAAGTGGACGGAACGCCGCTCGCTCTTCCAGGCGCGCGGCGTGTCGAACGGCACGCGATAGAGCAGCAGGAACACCAGAGGCGGCAACAGGACGTTGGCGACCAGGGGATGCCGCACCAGGCGATGCAGGAGTCGCCGGCGGCGCGGCAGCGCCAGGTAGGCACGCACCGTCAGGCAGGACGAATAGATGTCGCTGCCGCCGTCGCTGCGGTCGAGGTCGTTCCAGCGCGCATGGTGCCGGCGGTGCTGGCGTCCCCAGTCGAGGTAGGGCGTGAAGGTGCAGAGGCTGCACAGCCGGCCGACGATCGTGTTGGTGCGACGCGAGGCGAAGAAGGACCCGTGCCCGCAATCGTGCTGCACGATGAAGACGCGCACCATCAGGACGCCGGTCGGCAAGGCGAGCGCGAGGGCGAGCCATGTGGAGACCGGCATGACGAGATACATCGCGGCGCAGCCGGCGAGGAAGGGCCCGAAGGAGGTGACGAGCTGCAGCGCGCTGCGCCACCTCTCCGAGCGGGCGAAAGGCCGGACGGCGCGGCGAAGATCGGAGTCGGACGGAAGCGCGACGGCTTGGGGCTGCATGGATCACCCTGCGCCTTTCGCAGCGATGTGGCAACGACCGCTCCGGCGTTTGCCGTCGAACACGGCGCTTGCATTCGACGGACCGAGCGCCCATATGAAGGGCGTCGATACACGGACATCTGATTTGGTCCGCGCACCGGGTTCCGCTTCGTCGGCCACCGGGTCGCCCGCTCCACGACACTTGATCCCGAAATTCATGCGAATTCGACGGCCCGCATGTGCCTCCGCGCGTTCGATCGCGCGGGCGGCACACGGGCCAGCATCTACCGACAGAGAAAGGGTCCCCCATGGCGACCGGAACCGTGAAGTGGTTCAACAGTCAAAAAGGCTTCGGCTTCATCCAGCCCGATAACGGCGGTGCCGATGCGTTCGTCCACGTCAGCGCGGTGGAGCGGGCCGGCATGGGCATGCTGAGCGAAGGCCAGAAGATCGAGTTCGATCTCGTGGCCGACCGCCGCAGCGGCAAGATGTCGGCCGACAACCTGAAGGCGCAAGCCGCCTGACGCTGCGACCGCCCGCGAGGGCGGTCGGCCTTCTTTCGTCCCTGCCGTCCGCGGATGTACCGGCGGGCCGGGACCGGGAAAGGCACCAGGCTCCGGCCCCGCTTCCGAAAGGACGCGGGGCCGATTCACGTCCGCGTCGTGCCGACGGCCCTCTCAATCCTTGTCGCCGCGCTCCCACGCGAGGACGGTGGGCAGGCCGTCGGCCATCGCCTCGTGACGCGAGCGGAAGGTCTGTGGCGAGCGCTCGACCTCGGTGGCATCGTCGCGGCGCAGAACCGTCCAGCCGAACGGACGCCCGGGCGGGCCGATGCGTGGAGCGTCGAGCCGGTAGCGTGTCGGTTCGTTCACGGGATCACGCTTTTCCCGGGCCGGTCCTGGTGCTCGACACCGGACCGGGTTTTTCGACCCTGCGCCGGTCGACGGTGCCGGCGGGCCGCACGTCACGCAGCCGGCGGTCGATCTCCTCGCCGAGGCCCCGCCCGGCGCGCTTGTCCATCATCGCGGGTTTCGGCAGCGACTCGAAGTGGACGCGGCCGCCGGCGGTGAGCCGCGGCTCCTTTCCCTCGTCGATCAGCCGGAGCCGACGCAGCCGCGACAGGTCCTGTGCCCGCAACGTGCCGACCGGCGATTCGCCGAAGGCGACGCGCCGCAAGGTCACTTCCTCGTCGGCGGTGAGTAGAACGAAGGGCGCGTCGCTCATGGGCAGTACTCTCCTTGGACTGAAGACTCGACGACGGTCTCACGCGAGCAGGAATCGGCGCTGCGGGATCACAGGGCCCGCAGCCCGGCGGGGGGTGCGTTGGAGGAAACCGTCACGAGCGGGCGCGCCCCGCTCAGGCGCGGTCGTGACGTCCGACCCTAGACCTCCGAAGCGGCCCCGGCAAACCGTGCCTCGAAGGCCGAGCCAGGCGAGGCCGGCCGACACCCAGGCATGTCCCCGATCTCGTGCCGCGCGGCGGGCCGACCGTCCGGTCCGGTGACGGACATTGCAACGGCTCCGGCAGGCCGCCGTTCTCCACCATCCGACGTGATCGACATGGCAACTCCGGACGAAGCATCCGCCAAGCGCAACAGCGCCCGACGCGCCCGGCGGCTCGCGGGCCAGCTGCACGACGACGCCGACCGCGCCCGGCTGCTGGCCTTCGCCGACGAGCTGGAGGCCGCGGCCGAGGCGCTCGAACATGCCGGTCAGATGGCCGGTGAGCAGATGACCCGTGAGCCGGTGGAGCAAGCCGACCGGCCCGGGGGAAGGCGCAGGCCGCCCGAAACGGATCCTACCGGAAACTGACGAGGGGCCGCCTCGCATAGCCGACACGGCTGGCGTAGCGGCGGTACTCGCCGGTCACGACGCGCGATATGGCGATGCCGGCGACGTCGGCCCGGCAGTCGAGAAGCTGCTTCAGGGCGTCGCCGGCGGTCTCGCGGGCCGTGTGGCCCCAGCGCACGACGTAGACGACCTTGTCGGAGAGCCGCGACAAAGCGAGTGCATCGGCCGTCACCAGCACCGGCGGACAGTCGATGAGGACGACGTCGTACGAGGCCGACAGAAGCTGCAGCAGCTCGCGCATCCGCCCGGAGTGCAGGAGATGGGCGGCGCCGGGATTCCAGTGGCCGGCCGCGATCAGAGCGGCGCCGGAGGCCGCATCGTGTTGCACGCAGTCGTCGAGAACCGCCGTCGGATCGCTCAGCAGCTCGTGGATGCCGACCTTGTTGCCGCAGCCCCGGAACAGGCTGTGCAGGCGCGGACGACGCCAGTCGCAGTCGACCGCCAGCACCCTCTTGCCGCTGCGTGCCAGCAGGCGCGCCAGCGACGCCACCATCACCGACTTGCCTTCGCCCGGCGCGGCCGAGGTGAAGAGCACGGACCGCGGCGGCTGCGCGCCGCCGGTCAGCTCGACGCCGAGGAACAGCCGGCGCAGGGCCTCGACGTAGGCGGAGCCGGGCTGGCGCAGGATCCGGTGCACGGCGCTGCGAACCTGCGGCACCAGCGCCAGCACCGGCAGGCCGGTCTCCAGCTCGACCTCGCCGGGCTTGCGGAACGTCCGGTCGGCGCCCTCGAGCACCAGCGCCAGCAGGCAGCCGACCAGCAGCGCCACCAGCGTGCCGGCCACGATCAGCAGGGTCCTCGGCGGATAGCCCGGCCGCTCGGCCGGCACGGCGGCGGACACCAGCCGCCCGTTGGGCTGCACCACCGGCGCGATGGTGGCGGCCTGCCGCGCGCGGCCGAGCATCGCCTCCAGCAGGTTGCGGTGGACCGTCGCGTCGCGCTCCAGCGCCTCGAGCTGGATCGACTTGTCGTTGACAACGCCGAGCCGGGCCTTGAGCCGCTCGAACTCGTCCCGCAAGGCCACGTGACGCGCCTCGGCGGTGCGCGCGTCGCGGGCCAGCCCGTCGACGACGCGGCCGACCTCGTCCGCCACCCGCCCGGCGATCGACGCCTGCTCGGCACGCGCGCCCTGCAGGCGCGGATGGGAGGGACCGTACTGTGCCGCCGCCTCCGCGGCGCGACGGTCGACGTCGGCCTGCTGCTGCTTCAGGGCGGCGATCAGCGGCGAGCGCAGCACGTCGGGCACCGTCTCGTGCGCGACGGCCTCGCGGCGCAGCCCCTGCGCCTCGCGCAGCCGCTCCTCGGCCTCCACGCGGGCGGCCTGGGCGACGGTGAGCTGCGAGTTCAGTTCGGCGAGCTGCTGGTTGGTGACGCCGCTGCTGCCGGTGCGGTAGAGGCCGTGCAGCCGCCGGTAGTCCTCGACCGCGCGGTCGGCCCGCTCGACCTCGCCGCGCAACTCGGCGATACGGTCGGTCAGGAACCGGTCGACGCGCTCCATGGTCTGCACCTTGTCCCGCCTCTGGCCGTCGAGGTAGGCCTCGACCAGGGTGTTGGCGATCGCCGCGGCGAGCTCGGCGTCGGGCGCCATCGCCTTGACCGCAAGCACGTGCGAGCGGCCGACCGATGCGACGTCGATGCGCGACAGCAGGAGATCGACCAGCCGATCCCCGTGGCGCGACGCCGCCGTCGCGGGCGACGGCGACGGCGCGGACGCCGACGGCCGGACCTCCCGGACCAGGCCGGTCAGCCACTCCGGGAGCTTCAGGGTCGCGGCGAAGGCGGGAAAGGCGGGCGGGGCGGACGCCGCAGGATCGAAGGCGGGATTGCCGGCCAGGCCGAGCCGGGCGATGACGTCGCGCGCGAGCGACCGCGACTGCAGCATTTGAATCTCGTTCTGTACGCGCTCGCTGTCCGGCGCGATGTCGGCGATCACGGACTGGACGTTCAGCACGCGCGGCGCCGGCACGCCGACCAGCAGCCGCGCCTCGCCCACGTAGAGCGCCGGCAGCCAGGCGGCCACCCCCACCATCGCGGCGGCGCCGGCGGCGGTGACGGCGGCGATCAGCCAGCGGCGGTGCCAGAGCTGGCGCAGCGCGGTGCCGAACGACCGCTGCACCCGCTCGTGCACCGCGACGTCGTCGAGCGCGACGTAGCGCGCTTCCATCGATGGACCGGGAGGCGGCACCCCGGCCTCTTCGACTCCCAGAACGAGATCCCTGTTCGACCCTTTGTTCTTCACGACCACCTCCCGCGCCCACGGCACGATGGACGGAGGTTGCTTATCAGCCGGGCGGCCGCGGCAGTGTGATCAGATCGGGACGTCGCGCAGCCCGCGCCGGCAGACGGCGTCACAGACTGGTGACGACCTGCAGCACTGGCCGCGTCAGGGGCCGCATCAGGGGCCGCGTAAGGGGCCGCCGTTTCAGGTCGCGGTCTCGGCCGGCAGCATCAACTGCACGGCCAG
>CAYQAY010000014.1:71502-78214 GCA_964415585.1 uncultured Reyranella sp. | reverse complement strand
AGGGGCCGCCGTTTCAGGTCGCGGTCTCGGCCGGCAGCATCAACTGCACGGCCAGCTTGTGGCCCGCCTCGACGCGGAAGCGCAGCGAGGCGCCCATCATGCCGAGACGGGGCCGGGCCTCTCCGAACGCCCATTCCACCGCGGGCAGGGCGAGGGCCGACGTCTGGCTGACGGGCTTCTCGGGAACCTCGTAATCGACGACCACGGCGATCCAGCTCCCCTTCTCGCGAATGGTGACGCGTACCGTCATGGCGCCGGTGCTGCGCAGGGGTGCGGCGAGGAGAAAGAGTTGCAGCACCTCCTTGAAGCCGTCGAGGTGCGTGCGCACGAGAAGGGGCCGCGGCGGATGGGTCAACACCACCTTGCCGCCGAGGCCGCCCTGGGCGATGAAGTCCTGCAGGAAGGCCCCGACGTCGATCGGCGTGTACACCCCGAGATAGGAGTCCACGAGGCGCGCCGTCGCTTCGCGCTGGCCGTTGAGCGCGGCCACCAGCTTTTCGCAGGACCGGTCGATCAGCTCCGCCGAGCGCAGGGCGCGACGGTTCTCGCGCGGCAGAGCCCGTCGCACGGCCGCCATCGATCCGGCGATGATGGCGATCGGCGTGCGCATCTCGTGATTGGCGTCGCCGACCAGCCGGCGCATGTCGGAGCCCAGCGCGTTCATTGCCGCCATCAGGTCGCGTGCCGACGGCAGATCGGCATCGGCCGCGTCCGGTGCGAGGGGCACCGGCGCGGCGGGCACCGAGGCGACGGGTACCGAGGAGACCGGCAGGGCGTCGGCGCCGCCGCGACGCCCCGCTTCCGGCCACCGCGCGGCGAGAGCCAGCCACGCCGCCGCGCCGGCCAGCGCGGCGATCAGGATCGATGCGCCCTGCAGCCAGACGCCCAGTTGCCGCAGCCCCGCCGCGGCACTCGCCGACGCGACCGGCGGGGTCCGTTGCCAGAGGGCGTCGATCACCGTCTCCAGCAGAACGAAGCTGGAGAGCGAGCACAGGATGACCGCGACGAGGATCGCCGCGATCGCCCACCGCCGTCGTTCGATGGTGAACCACACGGGCCCCCAACGGTTCCGGGCGGCGGAGGTTTCCCTAATTCGCCTGCCAGTTGTAGCCGAATCCGGTGAAATTCTGGATCGAGTCGAAAGTAGGATCTGCCGCACGAAACTTCATGCGAATGCGCTTGATCGCCGAGCGCACGTTGGTGCGGTAGCCGTCGTCGCCGCTGCCCGCCACGAAGCCGGGATAGTGAAGGCAATCGTAGATCTCGCGGTAGGTCACGTAATGGCCGGCCCGCGCCGCGAGGATGTGCACGATCTTGTACTCGCCCAGGGTGAAGTCGAGGTCGACGCCCTTCCAGAACACGCGGCTGACCTTGAGCTTGAGCAGCAGGGGGCCGACTTCGAGGGTCGTGTCTTCGTACGGCGCGCGCGGCTTCGCCGACGCGATGTTGCGCAGGCGGTGGACCAGGATCGAGATGCCACGCGCCTTGTCGATGAAGTCGACCGCACCTCGGTCGAAGGCGAGAGCCTCGTAGGAGGTGAGCGCGCGCCCGGTCAGGAACACGATCGGCAGGTTCACGCCCAGCCGCCGGATCTGCGGCAGGAGATCGAGGCCGGTACCCTGCGACAGGCACCAGTCGAGCAGGATGACGTCGGCATCGTCGAGCGTGCCGAGCGCCTGCAGGAGCGACGGACCGTCGGCATAGGCGTCGACGGCGAAGCCGTGCTCGACGAGCTCGCCGCTCAACATCTCACGATAGTAGGCGTCGTCGTCGACGGCGAGGACGCGGCAGGGAGGTGCGATCCCCCGGCTCGGGCCGGAAAGAGCGGCGCTCTGAACATACTGCGACATGAAAACACCCCTGAATAATTGGCCCACGAATACGCACCCGGCAGCGCAAGCGCTGCACGGACCAGGACGCCCTCCCCGTTCGGGGCGAGCGGCCTTCTCACTCGGCCAGAATCATTCCAGGCAACCCCGAACAGATTGACGCCGCGCCACCCGAAAGCGCGCGACCGGTGCCCGTCTCTACTTCCCACGTCTTCCCACGCCGATCATAGACAGATCGCGACCGCCGAGTCCGCAGGCGCGACGCGCATCGGCGGCAAGTCACAGGTTGGTCACCGAGCGCGGCGCACGCCACGCGATGCATGCGCGTTCAGTGCGTGACAAGGCCGTGGCGACTGAAGTCTTGCCGCAAAAGCATCCGAACGGCGCGGTAGTATGCCGTCGGCATGCAATGCGCGTCGGCGGCCGACGAAGCGCGCCGCTCAACGCAAGATCTCACGAGGTGTATTGATGAGCGATCCCGACCCGCACATCCTGGTGGTCGAAGACAATGCTCTGCTGGCCGAGGTGCTGTGCGACTACCTGCGGGATCATCGGCTGATTCCGGTCGGGCCCGCCGGCCGCGTGGAGACGGCCTGCAGCCTGGCCCGCGGGAGCGGACTCGACGCGGCGATCGTCGACCTCAAGCTCGCGGAGCACTTCAGCTTTCCGGTCTGCACCATACTCGCCGAACGCGGCGTGCCGTTCCTGTTCCTGACCGGCTACGACGAACTCTCGGTGATCCCCACCGAGTTCCGCTCGACGCCGCTGCTGAGCAAGCCGTTCCTGATGACCCAGATGCACGAGGCTGTGCTGGGGCTGCTGCAGCAAGGCCTCGCCGGACGGATCGCCGCATCCTGAGGCGGTCCGGGCGTCGGGAGGCGCCGCACGGTCAGCGGTATGCCGCGTCGTCCTGATGGAGGACCGTGCAGGCGGCGGCGAGGAAGAACACCGACCAGCAAGTCGGCCCGACATAGGCGCCCGCCGCCTGCCCCATGATCGCCCAGACAGTCCACGTGAAGGCCACGCTCGGCACGCCGGCCGCGAGCAGCCATCCGGTCAGAGCCGCCGCGGCCAGCACACCGAAGAACAGGCCGAGATAGACCCAGTGTAACCAGAAATAGTTGATCAGCAGTTCCGACGACGGATGAACGACCGGCCACGCCGCCGAATAGTGCGGCGAGCGCAGGTAGAGATCGGTGACACGCCGCTCGATGAAGGGCTCGCCGGTCAGGCCGGCGCCGGTAACCGGGTGGACGGTGACGATTTCTGCCGCGGCCATCAGAGGACCGCGCACGCGGTAGAAGCTGCTGGGATCATCGCCGCGTCGGGCGTCCTGATGGCGCTGCGGGAAAGCCGCCTCAGCCACGAGGAAGAACGAGCCGGCGCTGAGGGCGGCGACCAGAAGCATGGGCACGAGGCGAACCGGATCGAGGCGGCCCCTCCGCCGCGGCACCAGCAAGACGAGATAGGGCGCCAGCAGCACGAGCATAAGCAGCAGCGTCGGGCCCGGCATGGCGAAAATGCCGAGGCCGACCAGGCCGAGATAGGCCGGGACCTTCCAGCGCCAGCGGCTGACCGTCAGCCAGACGAAGGCGAACAGCGTGTAGCAGAAGGTGACACTCGAGGGTTCGGAGGCGAAGAACTTCGGCCTCACCTGCTCGTAGTAGAGGATGTCGCGCTGGTCGCCCTCGTAAAGCCCTCGGGCGTAGAGCAGCTTGCGCACCCCGTCGCTCAGCGGGCGCAGGCCCCCGTAGGTTTCGAGAAGGCACCCCACGAGGAGCACCAGCGCGCAGGCGAGGAAGAGGGTGGCGATCTGCTCGCGGCTGCCCAGCGTGATCGTGAGGAAGAGCGCGTAACCGATGACCAGCGAATAGGTGATCTGCACGAGGCCGTTGAGGCGCCGCGGCAGGAACGAAAGATTGGGCGCGACGATCACCGACACGGCATAGACGGTGAGCACCGACAGCATGGCGATCAGCGCCGTGCGGGTGAGCCGCTCGCGCCGCCGCCACAGCAGGATCATGCCGGCGACGCCCGCGGGCACTGACGGAAATGGCACGTTCCGGGCGATCATGACGGTGTAACTGGTGTAGAGGCCGAGCAGCAGCAACACGACGAGGGCGATGTCGACCGCCCCGAGCCGGGACGCCGGTGCCGCCGCGCGGTAGACCGGCGGAAGACCGGCGCGTCCGAGCAGCGGCAAAGTGGACGTGACGAGCGACATGCGATCGGCCTCCCAGGTTCGCTCGCTGATAGAACGGAGCTCCCCCGCCGGCCAGCCGGCAGGAGGGCGGATCACAAACTTGATTCGCCGGAGTTTCCGCCCGAGGCGCGACCAATAGACCTCGGCCGCGGCGCAACCGTCTGGCGCCCAACCCATTGTCTCCCGCAGCCACGGCAAACGGTCCAAGTGCCGGCATCCCACCGGCACTTCGGCTGCAAGGCCCGTCCTGGCCGGCCAGACCGGGGCGGGCCTTCTTCTGCTCGCTCGTCCGTCGGTCCTCGAGGCCGACGCACTCGTCTTCGATGATCGTCCAAGCGATCAACGCGGCGGCTTTCGTCGGTACCGATGCGATCGGCCGACCTCACGATGGCATGGGCGCTGGCGCGCTGCCGTTCGAACGCAAGAGTCGCTCCTCGCCTCCTCCTCTGCACGGCGAGGGAGGGGCGTGCGGGAGCGGAAAGCCTCAGGTCGCAGACCCGGGAGCCGTTCTCCAGCTCACAGGCCTGCGCCATCGCGGGCTTGATAAGGCACACTTTTCCTTTGCATCATCGTTGCAGGAACATGCCACTCGAGTAAACTGCAGATGGTGTGAGCTTGGGGAGCGAACATGAAGACTTGGGTGATTGTCGCCGCGGCGTTCTTCTCGACGGTGCTCGGTGTTCCGGCCTACGCCGGGCCCACGCTCGATGCGGTCCGGACGCGGGGGGAACTGGTGTGCGGACTGCGCGGCGACACGATGGGCTTCGCCCGCGTGCCCGCGAACGGACAAGCCGCGGGGTTCGAGGTCGATCTCTGCCGTGCCGTGGCGATCGCGATCCTGGGGCCGCAGGCGCGGGTGAAATTCGTCCCGCTTCCCGCCGAGCGGCGGCTGGGCGCCGTCAGGGCGGGCGAGGTCGACCTTCTCGTGTCGGGCACGACAGTCACGTTCGGCCGTGAGACGACCGATGGCGTCGACTTCCCGATCGTCTACTACTTCGATACGCAGGGCGTCATGGTGCCGCGTAAGCTCAACAAGAGCCGCGCGAGCGATCTCGCCGGTGTCTCGATCTGCGTCACATCGGGCACGACGACGGAGCGCACGCTGGCGTCGGTCATGTCGCGGCTGAACGTGAAGTACACGGCGGTTCCCGCGCGGACGGTCGAGGAACTGCGGTCGAACTTCTTCGGCGGAAAGTGCGGCGCCATGACCGCCGATACGTCGGCGCTCTATTCTACGAGGGCGGCCTATGCGGCGAACCCCGAGGAGTTCGTCGTGCTGCGCGACCAGCTCGCGCAGGAGCCGCTCGGTATCGGCGTCCGCAGCGGGGACCGGGAGTTCTCCAACGTCGCGCGCTGGGTCGTGTTCGCACTGCTGCACGCGGAGGAGAACCGCATCGGCATGCGCAACGCCGCCGACCTGCGCGCCAACGGCACCGACCACGTCAAGCGCTTCCTGGGCGGCATCCCCGGCATCGGCAAGGGGCTGGGGCTGGACGACAGTTGGGCGTTCAACGTGATCGGCACCGTCGGCAACTACGGCGAGATGTTCGATCGCAACCTCGGGCCCACGACCCCGCTCAAGGTCTTTCGCGGCCTAAACGTCCTGTGGAGCCAAGGCGGCATGCACTATTCACCCGCCTTCAACTGAGATAGGTCGTCGAAAAAGAGACGCGGGAAGCGGAATTACGCAGGCGCTGCAACCATTTGCGCCTCCGTACGTTGTCGGACGCAGGGGACTGGTGATGTCGACTTCGGACGAAGCTGCGACCAAGCGCGACAGCGCGCGCCGGGCGCGGCGCTTGGCGCTGCAGCTCACCAACGAGACTGACCGCTCGCGCCTGCTGACTTTTGCCGACCAGCTCGACGCCGAAGCGCAGGCTTTGGAAGAAGGACGTCCGCCACCGCCGCCGCCGCAGGTCACCCACGTCCAGCAGCAGCCCCAGCAACAGGCGACGAACGACGATCCCGACGAGACGCCGGAGAAGTAACCCCTGCCTCAACCGGCCGAGCGGTGCTCGGCCGCAGCGATTTCCTGGATCAGCTTCCGGGTGAGCGAGCGGCCGAACGATGCATGGGTCTCGGCGACGACGGTGAACGATCCCGGTCCGCCGATCACGTTCTCCTGGAAGTACTTCTCGAGGCCGCCCGGTGGGTTGGTGTGCTCGGGGCGGATCGATTCGCCGATCGGCGTCAGGATCACCAGCGCGTTGATGACGACGCCCCGGGCGACCGCCTCGTCGCGCGCCGGCGCGGCGGGCCGGCCGGAGACATTATTGCCGTCGCCCGAGATGTCGATGACCCGCCGCTCGGCGCGGAACGGTGCGCGCTCGAGTTGGGCGACCGAGAAATCTATCGCGCTGCTGATCGACGTGCTGCCCATGAAGGAGCGCGGCATCTCGACGAGCCTGTCGCCGAACGTGCGGGCGGCACGCTCACCGTCGATCATCGCCCAGTCGATCACGACGGCGTGCTGGCCGGCGGTCGCCCACTCGAGGAAGCAGATGCCGATGCGGCGGTGCGGCCCCGAGACGACGGCGCGCACCACGTCGGGATGGGTGATTGCGGCCGCCGCGCCCTCGCGCTGCAGCCTGAACTTGGCCTCGTTGACGCTGCGCGAGACGTCGGCGGCCAGCACCAGCAGCATGTCGACCGGTTCGGCGGCCCTAGCGGCGGGAGGCGC
>CAYQAY010000014.1:68401-71402 GCA_964415585.1 uncultured Reyranella sp. | reverse complement strand
GGCGCCAGGGTAGCCGCGAGGCCGAGGAGCGCGAGCGACCGTCTCGACGGATGAGTCATGGTTCCTCCGGCATCGTGCCTCAGCCCGATGTGAAGAGTGGACCATCACGAGGACCCGGCGCAACGGCCGCCGCCGTCGGTGCCGTGGCGTCAACGCAGTATGGCCGGCCCGACCTCTGCGACCCGGAACGGACGGGCGTTGCCGTCATGCTCCGTCACCGTGACGTACTCGCCGGGAACGAACAGATGCCGGTCGAGGCGGAAGACCGGCTCGTCGTCGTCCTCGCCCGGCGCGTAGGAGAAAGCCCAGCCGCCGCGCGTATGGACCAGCGTGCCGTGCTCGTCCGCCTCGCCACGCCAGAAGCGGCGTACCGTGCAGGCGCCCTTCGAGGCGCGCCACGCCGCCGCGTCGAGATGCCCCTTCGCATCGAGCGGCGCCACCAGCTCGTAGCCGTGCTGCGCGCTGCCGTCGGGGAACTCCGGCGTGCGCGCAAGCTCGAGGCGGATGCGCCGGAACGTCGAGGCGGCGCTCACGGCGCCTCTCCCCGGGCCTCGTCGCCCTGCTCCGCCTCGTCGAAAGCGGTCTTGATCATCCACCAGCAGAACAGAACGGCGAACAGCGCGAGCGCTAGGCCGAAGGCCAGGATGCCGAAGTCGCGCGCAGCGCCGGCCAGAAACAGGCCGGCCAGGCCGAGCAAGCCCATGAAGATTCCCATGATCCAGTGAGACATGTCTTCCTCCTCAATCGTCGTCGAACAGGATGCGGCCCGCCGATCCGTCGGGATCGTCGTACTGGCCGTTGCGCAACGCCCACAGGAAAGCCGCGAGCGCGAGAAGCCCCAGCAGGAGCGCCGCCGGCACCAGCACCAGCAGGCTGTCCATCAACGCCTCCCCAGCGGCGCGCGCGCGCCGAGACGCAGCGCATTGCCGATCACCAGCAGCGAGGACGAGGACATGGCCACCGCCGCGACGAGCGGCGTCACCTCGCCCAGGATGGCGAGCGGCACGGCGCCGAGATTGTAGAGCAGCGCCAGCGCGAGGTTCTGGCGCACCAGCCGGTCGGCGCGGCGCGCGACCTCGAGCGTCTCCACGACCGGCGCCAGCCCGTCGCCCTGGAAGACGGCGTCGGCGGCGTTCTGCGTCGCCTCGGCGGCCGTCGTCGGCGACAGCGAGGCGTGGGCGGTGGCGAGTGCCGGCGCGTCGTTCAGACCGTCGCCCACCATCAGGATCTTGCGGCCCCCGGCGGCGAGGGCTGCGAGGTGCGCGGCCTTGGCGGCGGGCGTTGCACCGGCGCGCCAGGTCGCGATGCCGGCGGCGCGCGCGGCCTCCGCGACGGCGGCCGGCCGGTCGCCGGACAGCAGCTCGACCGAGAGGCCGCGCGCCTGCAGGGCAGCGAGGGCGGCGGCCACATCGGGACGCAGCGCGTCGGCGAAGGCGAAGCGGTAGGGCGCGTGACCCGCCCGCACGAACCACAGCTCGGGGTGGCCGTCGTCGAGCGGATCGACGACGCCGCAGAACGCGGCCGATCCCAGCCGCGCATCGCCCGCCGCGAGCCCCTGCCCCGCGTGCTCGACCACGTTTTCCGCCGGCACCGCCTCCGGCACGGCGCGCACCAGCGCGCGGGCCAGCGGATGGCGCGAGGCCGCGGCGAGAGCGGCGGCAGCGCGGCGGACTTCCGGATCGCCCGGCGCCTCGACAAGCTCGGGCCGGCCCAGCGTCAGCGTGCCGGTCTTGTCGAGCACGACGTGGTCGACCTGCGCCAGGCGCTCCAGCGCCGTGGGCGAAAGCAGCAGCACGCCGGAGCGCAGCAGACGCGTACTTGCCACGACCTGCACGACCGGCACGGCGAGCGCCAACGCACAGGGGCAGGTGATGATCAGCACCGCGGTGGCGACCAACAGGGCACGGTCCCAGGTGAGGCCGCCCAGAAGTATCCAGCCCAGGAAGGTGAGCAGCGCCGTGGCATGCACCACCGGCGCATAGGCGCGCGCCACGCGGTCGGCGGCGGCGACGAAGCGCGAGCGACCGCGCTCGGCCGCCTCGACCAGCCGCACGATCTCCGCGAGCAGCGTGTGCTCGCCGGCTGCGGTGACTCGGACGCGGATCGCCGCGCCGAGATTGATCATGCCAGCAAAGACCTTCGCGCCGGGACGCACCGGCTGCGGCACGCTCTCGCCCGTCACCAGCGAGGAGTCCAGCGTCGAGCGGCCGTCGCTCACAACGCCGTCGGCCCCCAGCCGTTCGCCGGCAGCCACCAGCAGCACGTCGCCCGGCACCACCGCATCGACGCGGCGCGATACCGTGGCGCCGTCGGAAGCGACCACCGTGGCGCTGCGGCTCGCCAACGCCATCAGCGCCCGCACCGCATGACGGGCCCGGCCCCGCGCGCGGCGGTCGAGATAGCGGCCGATCAGCAGGAAGAAAAGCAAGGTGATCGCCGAGTCGAAGTAGGCGTGCCGCTCGCCGGCCCAGGCTTCGTGGAAGCTGACGATGCAAGCGAGCGTGACGCCGATCGAGATCGGCACGTCCATGTTGGTGCGGCCGGCGCGCAGCGCCCCGACCGCCGAGCGGAAGAACGGCCTCCCCGCATAGGCCACGGCGGGCAGAGCGATCGCGGCCGAGAGCCAGTGAAACAGCGTGCGCGTCGCCTCGCCCATCGAACCGTCGTGGCCCGACCAGACGGCAACCGAGAGCAGCATGACGTTGGCAGCAGCGAAGCCCGCGACGGCGAGCGCCCGCAGGAGGTCGCGCGTCTCGCGGTCGTCCTCGGCGCTCACCGCAAGCATGTCGTACGGCGCCAGGCGGAAGCCCAGTGCCGCGAGCAGGCCGGCATGGGCATTCGCCTCCGCCGGCCCGCCGCGCCAGGCGAGCGAGAGGCGGCGGGTCGACAGATGCACGCGCGCCTTCGTGACCGAGGGATCGCGCGCCAGCAGGCTCTCGATCAGCCAGACGCAGGCCGCGCAGTCGAGCCCGTCGACCAGCAGCTCGAGCGCCGTCTCGCC
>CAYQAY010000014.1:53118-68301 GCA_964415585.1 uncultured Reyranella sp. | reverse complement strand
AGACGCAGGCCGCGCAGTCGAGCCCGTCGACCAGCAGCTCGAGCGCCGTCTCGCCCTTGCCCCCCTCGCCTTTGCCGGCCTCGCGGGCGTGCGTCGCGAAGTCGGTCTCGAGCGGCTCCGGCCGCCGCGCGCGCCGCTCCTCGAGGCGCCCATAGAAGCTCTCCAGGCCGGCAGCGCCGATGATGGCGTGGGCGCTGGCGCAGCCGCTGCAGCAGAACGGCGTGCCGGCCAACGCCCGCACCGGCGCGCCGCAATGCGCGCAAGCCCTGTCGGCCCGGGCGACCGGCGGCGCGGCGAAGAGCGCGACGTCGCTCACTTGAGGAACATCCGGCGCGTCTGGGCGAAGCGCCGGCCGTCGCGCTCGACCACGATGTCGACGTCCCAGTTGCCGCGCGCCGGCAGTTTGGCGTAGCCAGCATGGCGGCCCACGTCGATCGCCGCCATGGCGACGCCGAGCGGCGGCCGCTTCTCGGCCGGCCGCACCAGCTCGACGGCGAGACGTGCGCCGGCCAGCGGCGCGCCGTCGCGATCGAACACCACGATCTCCAGCCGATCGCTCTCCGGCCGCCAAGTGGCGTCGATGCGCCAGCCCAGCGTGTCGCGCGCTTGCTGCGCGGCCACGACGTCGTTGTAGTGCAGCCCGCGATCGCGCGGCTTGGGCGTGTAGAGGCCGGAGAACGAGCCGACGGCGAACCAGATCATGATGCCGTTGACGGCGACGACGATCACGAAGCCTGCGACGAACAGCCAGGGAATATGGCGGCTGCGGCGGGAGACGGTGGCTGTCGGGGTGGCGATGGTCATGGCATCTCTCCTCAACGTCCGGGGCCGACGAATACCGCGTCATGGCGCGCGCTGCTGCCCGCCGCGCCGTCGCGCACGGCAAAGGCGATGGACTTCGAGCCGACCGGCGCCGCCGACATGGGCACGGTGACGAAGACGCGGAAAGTGCCGACCGCGTCGGCATGGACGGTGAGCCGCGCGGAGGGCCCGCTGCCCTCGACCTCGGCCCCGACGAAGCCAAGCCGCGCCTGCGGCAGACCGTCGACCGCGAGCTGGAACTGCCGCTCCTGCCGCTGCTTGTTCAGGATCTTCACCGTGTAGGAGTTGCGGATGTCGCCGTTCGAGAGGCGCACGAAGTTGGGGCTGCGGTCGCGTTGGACGGTCAGCTCGGTGTCGGCCCGCATCGCGAAGGCGGCCAGCATGACGACGGCGACCACCAGCAGCAGACCGGCATAGAGCACGGTGCGCGGCCGCACCGGCCGCCAAGGCGCCCCCGGACCGCCCTTCTCGCGCTCCTTCGCCTGCTGGTCGGCCAGCGTGTCCCAGCGGATCAGGCCGCGCGGACGGCCGACCTTGTCCATCGTCTGCGTGCAAGCGTCGATGCAGAGCCCACAGCCGATGCATTCGATCTGCTGGCCGTCGCGGATGTCGATGCCGGTGGGGCAGACCGCGACACAGAGCCGGCAGTCGATGCAGTCGCCGCGGCCCTCCCAGCTCTCGCCCGCTTTGTGCTTGCCGCGCGGCTCGCCCCGCCACTTCTGATAGGTGACGATCAGGCTCTGCTCGTCGAGCATGGCCGCCTGGAAGCGCGGCCACGGGCACATGTAGGTGCAGACCTGCTCGCGCGCCCAGCCGGCCAGCAGATAGGTCGTGGCCGTCAGCAGGCCGACAAAGGCATAGACCTCCATCGAGGCCTCGCCGCGGAAGATCTTCACCAGGGTGGTCGGCGCATCGACATAGTAGAAGACCCAGGCGCCGCCCGTCGCCGCGGCGATGGCGAGCCAGACCGCATGCTTCGCCGCCTTGCGCGCAGCCTTGGCGGCCGACAGCGGCCGGCGATCGAGCCGCATGCGTTCGTTGCGGTCGCCCTCGATCAGCCGCTCGACCCACATGAAGAGGTCGGTCCAGACCGTCTGCGGGCAGGTGAAGCCGCACCAGACGCGGCCGAACAGCGAAGAGGCGAAGAACAGACCGAAGGCGCCGAGGATCAGAAAGCCGGTGACGAAGTAGATCTCCTGCGGCCAGATCACCACGTCGAAGAACCAGCCGCGCCGCCCGTCGAGATCGATCAGGATCGCCTGGTCGGGTGCGCCGGGACCGCGATCCCACCGGATCCAGGGCACGAGATAGTAGATGCCGAGCAGCAGGACGAGGACCATCCACTTGACGCGCCGCCACAGGCCCGAGACGGCACGCGGATAGACCTTGATGCGCGTGACGTAGAGCGACAGCGCCGCCCTCTGCGTGCGCAGCGAGACCGCGTCGTCGTCATCGTGGAGCCTGACATCCATCGGCCGTCCGCATCGCGCCTAGCGGCCACCGCCCAGCGCATGGACGTAGACCGCGAGCATCTTCATAGTCGCCTCGTCGAGGCGGCCGTTCCAGGCCGGCATGCTGCCGTTGCGTGAGTAGAAAATGGAGCGGTAGATCGCGTCGCGACCACCGCCGTAGAGCCAGAGCCCGTCTGCGAGGTTGGGGGCTCCGAGCTCCTGGTTGCCCTTGCCGTCGGCGCCGTGACAGGCGACGCATTGCTCCTGCCAGATCTTCGCACCTTCCGGCGTGGCCTTCGCGCGACCCGACAGGCTGAGCACATAGTCGGTGACCGCGGCGACCTGGGAGCCGGTCAGCAACCCGTCGGCGCCGAAGCGCGGCATCATCGACTGGCGCGACTTGTCGTCGGTGTTGCGGATGCCGTGTCGGATGGTCGTGTAGATCTGCTCGAGGCTGCCGCCCCAGATCCAGTCGTCGTCGACCAGGTTGGGGAACCCCGGGCTGCCCGCGCCGCCAGCGCCGTGACACTGCATGCAGTTGGTCTGGAAGGCCGAGCGTCCACCGGCCATCGCGAAGTTGAAGAGCTCGGGATCCTTGCCGATGTCGGCGAGCGGTGTCGCTCGGATACGGTCGACGAAGACGGCGCGGGCACGCGCCTGGGCGTCGAGCTCCTGGGCGAGCTCGACGCGGCTGGAGTAGCCCAGCACGCCCTCCGTATGGCCGTTCAGCCACGGCCAGGACGGGTAGAGGACGCAGTAGACAGCGGCGAAGACGATGGTGGCGTAGAACGTGTACACCCACCAGGTCGGCAGCGGGGTGTTCAGCTCCTTGACGCCGTCCCACTCGTGTCCAGTCGTATCCTGGCCCGACAGCGTGTCCTTCTCGATCTTGGTCGGCATGACGGATCCTTCAGCGATCGTCGTTGAGCGGGATGTGGGAATCCTTCTCGAAGCGCCGGCGGTTGGCCGGGCGCCAGGCCCAGAAGGCGATGCCGGCGAACACCAGGACAGCCCACACCGTCCAGATCGATCCGAGCAGCTCGCCGAGCGACTGGAGAGTCATCGTCGCCTCCTACTGCCGCAGCCGCTCGGGCGGCAGGTCGGCGAAGCGCACCAGAGTGCCCAGCATCTGCAGATAGGCCACGAGCGCATCCATTTCGGTGATCGCCGCCGTGTCGGAATTGAACTTTCCGACGACGGCGCGCGGGTAGCGTTTCTCCATCGCGGTCGGATCGCGGTCGGGATCGACCTGGGCCTCGAGGTCGGCGCGGGCATTGGCGATCATATCGTCGGTGTAGGGCGTGCCGACCGATCGCAGCGCCTTCAGGTGCTGGGCGATGTCGCCGTACTCGAGCTTGTTCTCAGCGAGGAACGGATAGGCCGGCATAATGCTCTCCGGCACCACCGCGCGCGGCGAGATGAGATGCGCTACGTGCCAGTCGTTGGAGTAGCGGCCGCCGACCCGCGCGAGATCGGGACCCGTCCGCTTGGAGCCCCACTGGAACGGCTTGTCGTACATGCTCTCGGCGGCGAGGCTGTAGTGGCCATAGCGCTCGACCTCGTCCTTGAACGGCCGGATCTGCTGGCTATGGCAGAGATAACAGCCCTCGCGGATGTAGATGTTGCGGCCCAGCAGCTCGAGCGGCGTGTAGGGCCGCACGCCGTCGACCCGCTCGATCGTGGTCTCGATGGTGAACAGCGGGATGATCTGCACCAGACCGCCGATCGATACGGTGATCAGCGTGAGGACGAGCATCAGGATGACGTTCTTTTCGATCGTGGCATGACGGATGAACATCGCGCGTCTCCTAGGCCGCGAGGGCGGGGCTGGGACGCGCGGCGAGCATCGCGGGCTCGCTGCGGATCGTGCGCCACATGTTGTAGGCCATCAGCAGGCCGCCGGTGAGGAAGAAGATCCCGCCCAGCAGGCGGATGGCATAGAAGGGCTGCATGGCCGCGACTGTCTCGACGAACGAGTACTGCAGGAAGCCGAGCTCGTCGTAGGCGCGCCACATCAGGCCCTGCATGATGCCGCTCACCCACATTGCCGTGATGTAGAGCACGATGCCGATCGTGGAGATCCAGTAGTGCCAGCCCATCAGGCGGGTCGACCACATTCCCGGCCGGTTCCACATCTTCGGCACCAGGTAGTAGAGCGTTCCGAACACGATGAAGGCCACCCAGCCCAGCGCGCCGGAGTGAACATGGCCGATCGTCCAGTCGGTGTAGTGGCTGAGCGAGTTCACGGCCTTGATCGACATGACCGGGCCCTCGAACGTCGCCATGCCGTAGAAGCCAACGGCGGTGACCGAGAAACGCAGGCCGGGATCGGTGCGCAGCTTGTCCCACGCGCCAGACAGCGTCATCAGGCCGTTGATCATGCCGCCCCAGCTCGGCATCCACAGCATGACCGAGAAGACCATGCCCAGCGTCTGCGCCCAGTCCGGCAGCGACGTGTAGTGCAGGTGATGCGGGCCGGCCCAGATGTACATGAACACCAGGGACCAGAAATGCACGATGGAGAGCCGGTACGAGTAGATCGGCCGGTCCGCCGCCTTCGGGATGTAGTAGTACATCATGCCGAGAAAGGCCGCGGTCAGGAAGAAGCCGACCGCGTTGTGGCCGTACCACCACTGGATCATCGCGTCCTGCACGCCCGACCAGGCGCCGTAGCTCTTGGTGCCGACGATCGATACCGGCATCGCGAGGTTGTTCACGATGTGCAGCATGGCGATGGTGATGATGAAGGCGAGATAGAACCAGTTCGCCACGTAGATGTGCGGCTCCTCGCGCTTCAACACCGTGCCGAGGTAGGCGATCAGGTAAGCGACCCATACGATCGTCAGCCAGAGGTCGACGAACCATTCGGGTTCGGCGTACTCCTTGCTCTGGGTGATGCCGAGCAGATAACCGGCCGCTGCCGTGACGATGAAGAACTGGTAGCCGAGCAGCACGAACCAGGCGAGTGGCGCACCGCCGAACAGGCGGGCGCGGCAGGTCCGCTGCACGACGTGGAAGGCCGTGCCGATCAGTGCCGTGCCGCCGAAGGCGAAGATCGCCGCCGAGGTGTGCAGCGGCCGCAGCCGGCCGAAAGTGAGATAGGGGCTGTCGAAGCTGAGCTGAGGCCACACGAGCTGGGCGGCGATGACGACACCCGCGAGAAAAGCCACGATGCCCCAGAACATGGTCAATATGGCAGCCGCGCGGATCGGATCCTCGACGTAGCGCGGCATGGGCCTCGACGCGCTGAAGCGCGGCTGGGTCGGCATAGCGGCTTGGATCGACATGGTTCTCCCCCACCTGGCGGCAGGACACTAGGCAGGCGCGGCGCGCGCGCCCTTGATGTGGGTCAAGGCCCTGCGCTTCTGGCCGGTATCAAGTGCCGCACGCAGTTCGGGAGTGAGAAGCCATGAGCGAATCCGTCTCGGTGTTCCGCGGGCCGCAGCCGCGCATCCGGCGCGTGCCGGTCGACCGCCCGTGGACCTGGCTGGTCGCGGGATGGAACGACCTGTGGGCGGCACCGGCGAGCGGTCTCGCCTGGGGCGCCGTGCCGGTCGCGTCCGGCTGGGCGGCCATCGCCCTGCTGCTTTGGTTCGACCGACCCTGGCTGGTGCTGCCGCTCAGCGCCGGCTTCTTCTTCATCGGCCCCTTCATGGCGGTCGGCCTCTACGAGACCAGCCGTCGGCTCGAACTTGGCCTGCCGGTCGACGGCGGGGCGACGATCGCTGCCTGGAAGCGCAATCCTGACCAGATCGCGCTGATGGGTGTCGTGCTGCTGCTGCTGCACCTCGCTTGGATGCGCATTGCCCAGCTCCTGTTCGCGCTCTTCCCGTGGCAGAATGTGCCGTCGTGGGATCGCTTCACGGATCTGCTGTGGCACTCGGCGCGCAGCCTGCCCTTCCTTGCCGCTGGTGTGGCGATCGGCGCCGTACTGGCCGCGCTCGCCTTCGCGATCGGCGCCTTCTCGCTTCCCTACCTGCTCGATCGCCGCCATTCGAACCTGTTCGAGGCGATAGCGACCTCGGTCGCGGCTGTACGCCTCAACCTGCGCCCGATGCTGCTGTGGGCCGGCCTGATCGTGCTGCTTGTGGCGATGGCCATGGTACCGGGGCTGCTCGGCCTGATCGTAGTCCTACCGGTGGTCGCCCATGCGACCTGGTACGCCTATCGCGACGTGGTGAGCTTCGAGCCACCGGCCGACTGAGTTCAGATGCGCTGGCTCGCCAGCGCCAACATGACGGCCGCATTGGCGACCAGCACCGGGGCCGCGATCCATCGTCCGATCTCGCGTAGGCGTCGACGCAACAACAGCCCCCCCCACCCGACCGCCACCAGTGCCGGCACCGTGCCCAGTGCGAAGGCCCCCATGGCCGCTGCCCCTGCTACCACCGACGCCGTGCCTGCTGCAGCGGCCAACGCTCCGTAGATCAGGCCGCACGGCAGGAACCCCAACAGCACGCCGAGCGCGTAACGCGACGCGACACCACGAGACCGCGAGAGCGGGGCTGCAAGGCGCGAGAGTGCGACGCTCCAAGGCGTGGTGCGCCCGAAGGCGAGGCTCGCCGCCTGTGCCACCAGCAGCATCGCCGCCGCCCCGAGGAAAAGTGACGACAGCCAGACGAATCCCGTGGTCGACGCGAACAGCGCGGTCGCACCGCCGGCCACTGCGCCCAGCGCGGTATAGCTCGTAGCGCGCCCCAAATGGTAGGGCGCGAGCGTCGCACCGCCGAGCCGCCGCCATTCGCCGTAGCCTCCGGCATCCGCCCCGTCGGTCCCGGCCATCACTTGGCCCAGTACGAAGGGGCCGCACATGCCGGCGCAGTGCAGCGCGCCGCCCGCCAATCCCGCAGCGAACAACGTGACCGTCAGAGCGAGCGGCTCGCTGCCTGCTACGACAAGACTCTCGCCACACAGCGCTATAAGTCGCGAAATCCATTCGGTCATCGCGCAATTGGACACCGGCTGCCGCATCGACGTCTTGACCTGCATCAAGGTCGAACGCCGTCCGCGATGACAGAAGGAAAGCCATAGGTGAAGGAGGCCCCCGATGAGCTACAAGACGATCCTCGTTCATTGCGATGCCGGCCCCAAGGTCGCACAACGACTGGCGGTCGCCGTCGACTTGGCCGAGCGCAACGGCGCACACCTCGTCGGTGTACACGCGCGGCCGCCCTTCCAGGCGCCGGTGTTCTTCGAGGGCGGCATGCCCATGGACACGCTGTTCGCGAGCTACGAGGCCGGTGCCAAAGCCGACGAGGCCAGCGCGCGCGCCGCTTTCGAAAAGACCCTCAAGGGCCGGCACCTGTCGCACGAATGGCGTGTCACCGAAGGCTTCATCGACAGCGAACTCGTCATCCAGGCTCGCTATGCCGACTTGCTGGTGCTGGGCCAGACCGACCCCGATGCGCAGACACCGACCCCGTCCGATCTACCCGAAGCCGTCGTGCTCGCCACGGGCCGCCCCTGTCTCGTCGTGCCGCACATCGGCGTAAGCCGCGCACCCGGCAGCAACGTGCTGCTCTGCTGGAACGCCACGCGAGAGAGCGCGCGGGCGGCGGCCGACGCGCTGCCGTTCCTGCGGAAAGCGGCAAAAGTGACGGTGCTGGTGATCGATCCGCGCACCTCACCCAACGGCCATGGCGCTGAACCGGGCGCAGACGCCGCGCAGTGGCTGGCCCGGCACGGCGTGAAGGTGACAGTGCAACGCGACGTCGCCGCCGACAGCGACGTGGGCGGCGTGATCCTGTCACGAGCCGCCGACCTCGACGCCGACCTGATCGTGATGGGCGTGTACGGCCACAGCCGCGTGCGCGAGATGGTTCTGGGAGGCGCAAGCCGCACTTTGCTCGCCAGCATGACCGTCCCCGTCTTCATCTCGCACTGAGCGGTACGGTCAGATGGGGCCTGCCATCTACGATCGGCCCGTTCCGCGTTACACCAGCTATCCGACAGCCGCGCAGTTCCACGGCGCTGTTGGACCGGTGGAGCACCGCACCTGGCTCGGCGGCCTGGCGAGTGGCAGTGCTACGGTCTACTTGCACGTGCCGTTCTGCGCCCGCCTCTGCTGGTACTGCGCCTGCAACACCTCGGCAATGAGCCGGCCGGACGCCCTCGACGCCTACGCGCGGAATTTACAGCGCGAGATCGACTTCGTTGCGGATGCCGTGCCGGACCTACTGGTCGGCTCGATCCAGTGGGGCGGCGGCACACCCTCGCAGCTCGGTGCGGCACGCCTCGTCGAGGTCTCGCGGCGCCTCGCCGCGCGTTTCGACCGGGCGAGTGATGCCGAGACCTCGATGGAGGTCGACCCGCGCTTTTGCGACGAGGAGCTCGTCGCGGCGATGAATGCCATGGGCGTCACGCGCGCGAGCCTCGGCGTGCAGGACTTCGACATCGGCGTGCAGCAGGCGATCAACCGGTTGCAGTCTTTCGATGACACGGCCGCGGCGATCGCGCGGCTGCGGAGTGCCGGCATCGCGCGCATCAACATCGATCTCGTCTACGGGCTGCCGCAGCAGACCGTGGAGACACTCGACCGCACGCTCGATGCCGCGCTCGCGCTGTCACCCGGACGGTTCGCTGTGTTCGGCTATGCCCACGTTCCGTGGATGAAGGCGCGCCAGCGCCTGATAGACGGCGCCAACCTGCCCGACACGCCTGTGCGCGCCGCCATGGCGGCGCTGGTTTCCGATCGCCTCGTCGCGGCGGGTTACGTCCGCGTCGGTCTCGACCACTATGCCCGGCCAGACGACGCGCTGGCGAAAGCCGCCGAGAGCGGCCGGCTGCGCCGCTCCTTCCAGGGGTATGTCGCCGAGACGCAACCATCGGTCATCGGGCTGGGCGCCTCATCGATCTCCAGCCTCCCTGTCGGCTACACCCAGAACGCGCCCGACGCGCGGCGTTACGGCACGACGATCGAGGCCGGCAGCTTCGCGACCGTCCGCGGGCTCGCGCTCACCGACGCCGACCGGCTGCGCGGCGAAGTCATCGAACGGCTGATGTGCAGCTGCGCGGTCGATCTCGGTGAGATCTGTCGGCGTCACGCCGTGGCACCACAAGGTTTCATCGACGGGATCGAGGACCTGCCGGCGCTGCTCGACGACGGCGTGGTGCGCCGCGACGGCGAGCGGCTGTTCGTGACCGAGCGCGGACGGCAGCTGGTGCGCTTCGTCTGCGCCGCCTTCGACCCGCACCTCGCCCATACCGACGGCCGCCACTCCCGCGGCATCTGAAGGAACAACGTCATGAGCACGCATCTCCTGGTCTCGCGGCACGTCGAGGCAGCCCTGGCCGAGGCCTCGGCCAAGGGCATCGAGGCCGACATCGTCGCCCGCTGCCTGCTGTCGGAGGCGATCCGCCTATTCCGGCTGGGCCGCCCGAACGAGGACATTGCAGCCGAACTCGTCGCCGCGGCTGACAACCTCGACGAAGACGCGCCGCTCTCGTTCATCCGACCCTGACGTTCTTCCTGTCGTTCCGCCGTGCTACCTTGAGCGCGGCACTCCAGATGAACGCTTTTCTCCCATGACCGAGCCCTCCCTTGTCCTGGCCCTGGAGGCGGCCGAGGCGCGGCTGCGATCGATCCTGCAGACCGTGCCCGACGCGATGATCATCATCGACGAGAAGGGCAGCATCGAGTCTCTCAGCACCACCGCCGAGCGCCTGTTCGGCTACGACCATGACGAGATCGCCGGTCGCAACGTCAGCATCCTCATGCCGTCACCCTATCGCGAGCAGCACGGCGCCTATATCGAGCGCTATCTTGCGACCGGCGAGCGGCGGATCATCGGCATCGGCCGCATCGTGGTCGGGCAACGCAAGGACGGCTCGACCTTTCCCATGCACCTCACCGTGGGCGAGCTGCGCACCGGCGACCGTCACCACTTCACCGGCTTCATCCGCGATCTGACGGATCAGCAAATGACCGAATCCCGGCTGAAGGAGTTGCAGTCAGAGGTGACCCACATGTCGCGCTTCACGGCGCTGGGCGAGATGGCCTCGACGCTGGCTCACGAGATCAACCAGCCACTGACCGCCATCGGCAACTACCTCAAGGGCTCCCAGCGCATCCTGCAGCGTCTCGACGGCAAGATCGACGGCGAGGATGCCGCGGTGCTGCGCGATGCGATCGGCAAGGCGGCCGACCAGGCGCTGCGCGCCGGCCAGATAATCCGCCGCCTGCGCGAGTTCGTGTCACGCGGCGAGAGTGAGAAGACGGTCGAGAACCTGCCCAAGCTGATCGAGGATGCGAGCACCTTGGCGCTGGTCGGCGCGCGCGAGAGCGGCATAGATGTCAGGTTCCGCCTCGATCCGGAGGCGACGCTGGTGCTGGCTGACCGCATCCAGGTCCAGCAGGTACTGGTCAATCTGGTCCGCAATGCCATCGAGGCACTGGCCGAGACGCCGCCGCCGCGCCGGCTTGAGATCGTGACGGCGGGCCGCGACGCCGGCATGGTCGAAGTGAGCGTCGCCGACACCGGTAGCGGCCTCGCGCCCGAGGTGCTGCGCAACCTCTTCCAGCCCTTCGTCACCACCAAGCGCAAAGGCATGGGGCTGGGCCTCTCGATCTGCCGCACGATCGTCGAAGCGCACGGTGGCAAGATCTCGGTCGAACGGCGCGAGGGCGGCGGCACGGTCTTCCGGTTCACGCTGCGCGCAGGCGTCGAGCGCGAGGAGGCCCAGCATGGCTAGCCAGGTGGTGCATGTCATCGACGACGACTCCGACGTCCGCCAGTCGCTGGCCTTCCTGCTGAGTACGGCGGGGCATGCCGTGCGCGTCCACGATTCGGCGACCTCGTTCCTGCAGGTCCTGCCGGAGATCCAGGACGGCTGCGTCGTCACCGACATCCGCATGCCCGGTATGGACGGGTTGCAGCTCCAGAAGCGCCTGGCTGAGTTGAAGCCTCGACTGCCGGTCATTGTCATGACCGGCCATGGCGACGTGCCGCTCGCGGTACAGGCGATGAAGGCAGGTGCCATCGATTTCATCGAGAAGCCGTTCGACGACGAGCTGTTGCTCGCCGCCATCCGTACCGCACTTAGCCGCCATGCGCGGGACAGCGCTCATGAGGAGCGAATTGCCGCCATCCGCACCCGACTCGCTGCTCTCTCGGAGCGCGAGCGCGAAGTGATGCAGGGGCTGGTCGACGGCAAAGCCAACAAGGTGATCGCCTACGATCTCGGCATAAGCGCCCGAACCGTCGAGGTCTACCGTGCCAACCTCATGACCAAGATGCAGGCCGACAGCCTGTCGGGGCTGGTCCGCATGGTGCTGATGGCCACCCCAGGCGCTGGGTCGCCGACTACGTAGAATCCCTTAGGCCAAGACCCGAATGGTGGCCGTTTCGGAGCCGGCGTACCCAAATGCATCGCATCTACTCCCGCGGATGCAAGCAGGGGACACCATGCAGAGCACAGCCACCGCCATCCACACACCCGCCGCTCTCTTCATGCGCGGTGCCGCGATTCTGCGCCCCGGTATGACTGGTCAGACCCAGCGGCTCGAACGTGGCGAGGAGCTTTTCGCCGAAGGCGATGCCGCAGAATTCTTCCACAAGGTCGTGTCAGGCTCGATCCGCTCATCGAAACTGCTCAGCGACGGCCGCCGCCAGATCGACGCTTTCCATCTGCCTGGCGACATTTTCGGCTTGGAGTCCGGTACCGAGCACCGCTTCACGGCCGAGGCACTGGAAGACACGACCGTCCTCGCCTTCCGGCGCTCGCGGCTCGGCGACCTCACCGACGACGACCCGGCCTTCGGCGAGGAGATCATGATGGCGATGATGCGCGGGCTCGAGCGGGCGCAGGACCACATGCTGTTGCTCGGCCGCAAGACCGCGCAGGAGAGGATCGCAAGCTTCCTGATGGATATGGCGGCCCGGCTCGTCGGCGGCAGCCATGTCGACCTGCCCATGCAGCGCGCTGACATCGCCGACCATCTCGGCCTCACCATCGAGACCGTCTCGCGTACGCTGACGCAGCTCGCGCGTGATGGGTTGATAAGTTTCACTGCCGGCAGCCGCTCGGTCGACCTGCGCGATCTCGCGGCGCTGAGGCTTCTCCAAGCGTAGAACAATCGTCTCAAGCCCGCGTAACGGCCATCAGGCCGCCGCTGACTTCAGTTGCCGGTACGGCGCTTCCATGCCCAGTACTGGACCGTTCCGGCGGCGAGCGCGATTCCGAACAGCAGAAACGACGCGCAGGCGAGCATCAGAAAGTAGGACTGGGGCTGGGTCATCGGTTTCTCCGGGGTTGAAAGCAAGTAGGGGTCAGCGCGGCACACGGCCGACCGGGATCGGCCTCATGCGGTCGATCGCCTTGAAGGCGCGCCGGGCTTGCGCCACCAGCTCGCCGTCGGTGGGATGGTCCATCGTCTCGACACCGACCAGCTTCTCGTGCAGCCACGGCATGGTATTCTCGACGTGCCTTACCAGCTCGAACTTGGCCTGGGCTGGGCCGACCAGCAGCCACTCGGTGGTGCCGCGCAGTGCGTCGACGATGTGATCGAAGAAGCTGGTGTCCATGGCGAGCTTACCGGCACCGATCACGCCTGCCCGATGATGAACCTTGCGGAAAGGATTGTGCGCCCGGACCGTCTCGGCCTCGACATCGGTCGCATTGAAGCGGAAAACGTGCGCCTCCCTGGTGTCCATCCAGACGATCGCGTGGCTGTGCGTCATGAGCCCTCCCGAACGAGTCGGCGGGAGCGTGCCGCGAGCCGGCCGGCGGTAGTTTGATTCAGGTCAATCCTGCCGCGGCACCTTTCGCCGCACGGCTGGCACCCGCTCGGCCGCCAGCGGCCGGCCATCGCGTGGGTTCACGACGTGCAACCCGCCGCAGGCCAGGCAATGCTGGCCGACATGGCTCGGAAGGTCGTCGCCGTTCCCCTCGAAGCTGCCCTGCACGTTGTGCCCGGTCGCCGGACAGCGAAAGACGAAGGTGAGCATGCCGCCTTCAGTCTGCGCCGAATCACCAGACAGACGTTTGACATGGAACAAAGAAACGAGCCGGCGGCGCGCCTTCAGATCCTCCGCCACAACGGCCATGTCACGGCGAGTACCAGCAGCCCCATGGCGCCAGTGATCACCGTCGCCTCCGGCGCGCCAATGCGGTCGGCGAGCCAGCCCAGCCATACGAAACCGATGGGACCGGTGCCGATGCAGACAGAGAGGACGCCCATGATGCGCGAGCGCATGTCGGCGGGCGCAGCGAGGTAGACGATGGTGACCTGAAGTGTCGCGAAGGCTGCACCGGCGAGGCCGGTCAGCAGCAGCGCCGCGCCGGCGACGAGCGGCGTCGACGCCAGCGCGAAGCCCATCAACGCCACGAGGTAGGCGGCGACCCCGCCGACATAGGCGCGGGCATGCCAGCCCGGCGTCAGGAACATCGCGAGCAGCAGCGCACCCGCGAACGCGCCGACGCCGTCGACGCTGGTCAGGAGGCCGACGCCCTCGGGGCCGAGAAGCAGGCGATCGCGACCGATCACGGGGATCATGCTGGTGAAGGGCCAGGCGAAGACGTTGTAGACGATCGTCACCCACATGATGGCGGCGAGCCGGCGATCGGTGAGAACGATGGCAACGCCATCCCGGGTGCGGGCGAGCACGGCGCCGGCGCCGAGCGACGGCGCAATGCGAGCGCGGACCGTGAGCGTGGCAGCCGCGGCGGTAGCGTACATCAGCACGCCGAGCGCGAAGGCACCCTCGATGCCGATACCCGCCAGCAGCAAGCCACCTGCGGTCGGGCCGACAACACGGCTCGCATTGGCCGCACCGACATCGAAGGCCATGGCAGTCGCCATACGGCTACGACCGACGACCTCGCCCATCATCGTGCGGCGCAGCGGATTGTCGGTCGCCCAGCCGAATCCGTTGATCAGACTCGCGGTTGCGAGGTGCCAGACTTCGAGCGCGTCGGCACGGGCAACAGCGGCCAGCACGGCCGAGGTGGCGGCCAGCACGCCCGTCATCGCGGCGAGCGTGAGGCGGCGATCGAAGCGCTCCGCAGCCGTGCCGACAAAGGCGCCGAACAGGCCCATAGGCAGGAGCCGCAGCATGGTGATCATGGCGACGTCGAAGGCGGAGCCGGTGCGGTCATAGACGACGACGCCCATGACGACCGTGTCCAGCCAGCGTACGGTGGTGACGACCATGCCGGCGTACCAGAGGCGCCAATAGTCCACCGGCATCGCGCGGGACGCCGAGCCGTTTCCCCTGTCTTCCGTGTCGTCATTCATTGATGCGGACTTTCACCCGCAACGCCCGAAATGTCCCGCTCTTTGACCGGAACGGAACTGCGATGCCGACATTCTCGGGCATGACCCAGACCTCGACGACGGGACACACAAAGCCCATCCTCCGGACGCCCGGCTCGCGGCCCCTGCCAACCTTTCGTTCAATCCACGAAACCGGCTGTTCGGCGCGGTTTGGGCCGTGCTCTACGCCCTGATCGGCGCCGTGGGTTCGCATGTGAGGGCACACCGGTGCGAGATCGGCCTGCTGCCCGTCGCCCTCCGGAGCGTGCAGATGGCGGCCAGCCTCGCCTGGAGCCCCGCCTTCCTCGCCGCCAATCCGAATCGACCTGGCACTCGTCGTCATCTCAGTCTTGCCGGTGGCGATCATGGCCATCATCGCGGCGACATGGCGGAGCCAGCGCCCGGCGCCGCTGCTGTTCGTGCCCTAAGGTGCCGGGGTCGGCCTCGCGAGGGCGCCCAACGCAGCGTTCCTGTCGCCGAACGGTGCGTCATGGTCAGCCGGGCTTCTTGCATTCGGCCCGTGCCCGACGCGGCGCAGCAGGTCGCCCTCGACCGCCTCGTCACCCTTCACTACGACGAGCCGGGTCGGTCCGAGTGCGATCCTCACTCCCACGGCCACCTGAAGCCGCGCTTGGGCGGCGGAGGCGGCGGTGTCTG
>CAYQAY010000014.1:0-53018 GCA_964415585.1 uncultured Reyranella sp. | reverse complement strand
CTCACTCCCACGGCCACCTGAAGCCGCGCTTGGGCGGCGGAGGCGGCGGTGTCTGCTGCCGCAGCAGCTCCTGACGGCGCTGCTCCTCGGCCGCCACGGCCGCCCGGCGCTGCTGCTCCTCCCATCGCGCGATCGACGGCGCGCCTTCCGCGAAGAGCAGGTTCTTCTGCGCCTCGGTGAAGTAGCCGGTAGGCACGTCGCCGATCTTGGTCTGCCAAGCGGCGATGGTTTCGCGCGAGCGCTTGCCGAAAGTGCCGTCGATGCCACCGACGTCGAAGCCGGCGGCCAGCAGGGCGACCTGCAGCTTGGCGCGGTCGCGGTTGGTGAGCTTGAGAGCGGCCTCGTTGGGCTCGGCGTTGGCACGGGCCTGCTCCTCGGCGGCCTTGGCTTCGGCGGCGGCCTTCGCCTCCGCGGCTTGCGCGCGCGCCCGGGCCGCAGCCTCCTCGGCCTGCCGCTGCGCCTCGGCGATGCGGCGCTCGGCCTCCTCCTTCTGGCGCGCCGCTTCGGCTGCGGCGGCCTGCTGCGCGGCCACGATGGCAGCCTGGGCTTTGGCCTCCGCAGCGGCGCGCTCGCTCATCACCCACCAGCCGGCGCCGGCGGCGATCGCCACCAGCGCAGCACCCGCAGCGGCCAGTACCATCGGCTTGGCCGGGTGACGGGCCGTCGCGACAGGCTCCGAGGTTGGTGTTACGGCGGAAGGCGCCGCCTGCGAGGGTCGTGGTCCAGCCGAAGGCGACGGATCGTCCACCGCGGGACGTGGCATGAATTGCGTCTGCTGCGCGGCCCGCGGCGCAGCATCCGGCAGGCTCATGACGCCGGTCGCCAGGACGTCGCGCCATGCCTCGATGCTCTGCGGCCTCATGTTGGGCTGCAGCAACATGCCAGCGTTGATCGCAGCCATCAGGTTAGGCGCATAGTCTCCCACCGCCGCCTCGAAGGAGAGCGGCGCGTCCGTGTCGAGCAGGCGCTCCATGGCACTCGGTGGCGGCGCGCCGGTGACGCAGGCGTAGAGCGTGGCGGCAAGCCCGTAGATGTCGGTCCACGGCCCTTGCCGGCCAGCGCTCGACTGCTCGGGCGCTGCGAAGCCAGGCGTGAAGACCGCGGTCATCAGCTCCGATCGGCCGGCAACGGCAGCACGCGAGGCGCCGAAGTCGATCAGGGTCGGCTGGTCTTCAGGACCGAGGATGATGTTGGCCGGCTTGATGTCACGGTGCAGGAAGCCCACGGAATGGATCTGCTCCAGCCCCTCGAGCAGTGGTGGCAGGATACGGTCGATCTCGGCTTGGCTGAGATACTTCTGCCTCCCGAGGCGCTGCTGCAGTGTCTCGCCTTGGAGCAGCTCCATTACGACGTAGGCCGTGCCATGCGTCTCGAGGAAATCATGGACACGCACGACCGCGGGCACGCGGCTGAGCTTGGCCATGGTGCGTGCCTCGTCGAGGAAGCGGCTGCGGCCCCAGACGAAATCCTTCGAGGTCTCGGTCGAACGCGGCAGCACCTCCGTACCGCCTTGGCGGATGGCCAATCCGCTCGGCAAGTACTCTTTGATCGCGACGTTACGGTGGAGCTGCGTATCGGTGCAGGAATAGGTGATGCCGAAGCCGCCTTCGCCCAGCACCGAGACGATGCGATAGCGCCCAATCATCAGTCCGCTGCCCAACGCCGAATGATATTCGGCGCGATGCGGCGACGCTGCCTTCTCGGTCGATTCGTTGCTCACGCTCGTGCCCCCGACTCCCGGCGGAAGCATACGCCGACAGAGGCTGTACGTCATGGCAGCGTCGGCGCAACAGGCTTCGGCGAAGCTGCAAGAACCGGGAAGCGATCGTACCCCAGCCGCTGGGCTGTCGCCCGCGAACTCCACTGCAGCGTTGATCCCTCACCCCCGCCAACGGCGCCACAGGCCAATCGCCAGGAGTACGGCTCCCGCCAGCGCGGACAGCACGAAGAAGCAGACGATCAGGTCGTTCGTCTCCATACCCGACGGTTAGCGCGGGATGCCTTGCACCGGTGTGACCTCGCTGGGACCACTCCGCGACGAAAGGACCAAGCCAAGCGCGGCGCCGAGCGCCTCCCAAGTCTTTGCCAAATGTAGCAATGGTCTGACAGCTAGCTCAGGGCATCTGATAACCGGGCGTCGACTTCGAGATGCGGACCTCCTCTTCGTCCATGTCGTCGAGAACGCCTTCGAACAGCGGCGTCGTGAGGTAGCGCTCACCGGTGTCGGGCAGCATGGCGAGGATCACCGAGCCGGGCTTGGCCTTCTCCGCCTGCTGCATCGCCACGGCGAAGGTCGAACCGCCGGAGATGCCGGTGAAGATGCCTTCCTTGCGTGCAAGCGCTCGCGCCCACTTCACGCCCTCGGCACCGGAAATCGGCACGCGCTCGTCGAAGTACTTCTTGTCGAGCGATTCCTGCAGCACCAGCGGGATGAAGTCCGGCGTCCAGCCCTGGATCACGTGCGGCTCGAAGGCGGGATGCGATCCGGCGGGCGAACCGTCGGCGGCGCGCTCCTGGCCCTTGCCGCTGCCGACGAGCTGGGCGTTGACCGGCTCGCACATCACGACCTTCGTCTCGGGTCGCTCCTTGCGCAGCACGCGCGCGACGCCGGTCAACGTGCCGCCGGTGCCGTAGCCGGTCACGAAGACGTCGAGCCGCTCGCCCTTGAAGTCGGCCAGGATCTCCCGCGCCGTCGTGCTCTCGTGGATCTCGGCATTGGCCGGAGTTTCGAACTGGTGCGCGAGAAACCAGCCGTTGGCCTTCGCCAGTTCGACTGCCTTCTGATACATGCCGAAGCCCTTCTGTGCACGCGGCGTTAGTACGACCTTGGCGCCGAGCAGGCGCATCAGCTTGCGCCGTTCGATGGAGAAGGAGTCGGCCATGGTGACGACCAGCGGATAACCCTTGGCGGCGCAAACCATGGCCAGGCCGATGCCGGTGTTGCCGCTGGTCGCCTCGACCACGGTCTGGCCCGGCTTCAGCGTCTCGGCGCGCTCGGCCGCCTCAACGATGTTGACAGCCAGGCGATCCTTCACCGACGCAGCCGGGTTGAAGGCCTCGGCCTTGACGTAGAGCCGCACACCCTTTGGCGCCAAGGCATTGACGCGGATGCAGGGCGTGTCGCCGATCGTGTCGAGCACGCTGTCGTAGAGACGGCCGCGGCCGTTTGTGGTGCGGAGTTTTGACGACGCAGCCATCACATTTCTCCCGTCGTAGCGTGACGAACAGGTGTACGCTCTTGCCGCGAAGAATGGGAGTCAGGGGGCACAGGGTACGGACGCTTCCCTCGCCTGTGGGACGATCGCTCGCTCCATGAGGGTGGCACGATCTGCGAGCATCTCGGCGAGACGCATGCCCAATCGCCGCTTCGGCCGGACGACGCCTTCGTCCACTCCGAGATGCGCGACTGGGTCCGCCATGTCGGTGGGCTTGTAGGCGACCCCTTAATTTTCAATTGGGCGTCTTCGAGGGCCGAAGCGACTACGCCGTGGTGCGATACCGAGCTTGCGGATAGGTCGAACCGAGCGTCTATGTAGGGTTCGTGAATCCCAATCGAAAAAGAGCGTGAGAAGGCACGGATCAGCCGCGTGCCAGCCTGCCCGACCGGACTAAGGCGACACTCGGCAGGCACAAGTTGCTGGTCGGCAGCAACGACCTGGTGGTCGAAACCGGCGCGTGTCCTACATCAAGCACGTCGGCAAAGAGATCGCACCGCTCGGGATGCCGAAGCATCCACGGATAGCGACCTGATGGGCAGCCGTCATGACCGGCTTTCTCCACCGCTCGGACCGGACCATTCACGGACCTGAAATGAAAAGACCCCGCACCTTGCGATGCGGGGCCTGATCGATCGCGTGGAAGACGCCTACTCGGCGGCCTTCAGGTTGTCAGCCGACATCTTGCCGCTGCGACGGTCGGAGACGAGTTCATACTCGACCTTCTGGCCCTCGTTCAGCGTACCGAGACCGGCGCGCTCAACTGCGGAGATGTGCACGAACGCATCGGCGCCGCCGGTGTCCGGCTGGATGAAGCCGAAGCCCTTCGTTGCGTTGAACCACTTCACGGTTCCCTTAGCCATGGGAGACCCTTTCACTTCTCTAGATATGCTGACCTGCGCGCCGCTCCGCGAATGAACGCATGAAGGCACGTGCAGGCCGTCGAATTCGCACTGTATTTCGGGATCAAGTGTTCGTGGAGCGGACTGCCGGAGCCGACGGGCGGGCCGGAAGCGCGGACCAAATCAGATGTCCTTCTATCGACGGGGCTCATATGGCGGCTCCGGGCGGTCTTGGCAAGGGCACGCCGGCCGCCGGAATGCCGCAACCCCGCCTAGTGGGCCACGTTGATGACACGGGCTTTAACCGAAGGGACCGAGCGATGTCGGACCACGACCCTCGCCCGAGCACGTTCAAAGTGACCCCACAGGTGCCGCCCCCGACGCAAGGCAGCTCCAGCGGGTTCGCTTTCATGGTGGGTGCACTGCTGGTCGCTGTCCTGGCGATCGGATACTTCGCGATCGGCATGCCCGGCCTGCAGCGCCATGAGGCACAGGCGCCGGCCCGCCAAATCGACGTCACGGTCCAGCAGCCCGCCAACCCGGCCCCAGCGACACTGCCAGCCATGGCACCGCCGGCCCCGGCGCGGCCGACCGCGCCGCGCCAGTGAGGCAGGCCCGTTACACGAATTCGTCGCCCGGAGACGACGGCAACGATCACGCTTCGATCACGCCCGGCTGCCATCATGCGCGCGATGATGCCGGCATATCCATGTCGGGGCATGGAGAGAGGCGTCGATGGTCACCAGAGTACAGAAGCCGGCTGCCCAGAGCGGTCGCGCCGATGAAGCCTTCAGGGAATCGCTCGCCATCTTCGAGCGGCAACTCGACCGGCGCTTCGAGCAGAGGCCGCTGTCGCGCGCCGAGCCCATCGCGCAAAGCGCCGCCTCCCACCAGTCGCTTCAGGCCCGCCAGGCCCTGCTGCCGACGCTGCCGCGCTTTCCTGTCGTCATGGTATCGGCGGCGGCGGTCGCCGCCGCCTGCGTATCGATCTTGGTCATGCAACTCGTGAAGACGGCACCGATGACGGCTGCCCCCTCGCCGCCGCACACGCCGACAGTGCGGGCGACAAGCGTGGCCGACGTCGTACCGCCTCCTCCACCGGCCGCCGCGCCCGTGGAGATCGGCGCGTCGGCAGCCCTTGCGCCACAGCAGACGGCGAAGGCGGCTGATCCCGCGCCTCCGCTGGCCCCTCCCGCACCGCGCGACCGTGGACGGCTCAGCGCCAGCGAAGTGCGCGAGGTGCAGGCGCGACTCGCGATCCTAGGCTTCAATCCCGGGCCGGCCGACGGTGCCGCGGGCCCACAGACCAGCGCCGCGGTGCGGCGCTTCGAGGAAGCAACCGGCCGACCATCCACGGGGGCGGTAGATCGCGAGACATGGACGCAGCTTCGTAACGAACCGAGCCTGCAACAGGCCGGTCGCTAATTCTGGACACCCCGAGGCCATGAGCTAGGCTCCCCCGGCGCAGACATCAGGGGGCAGAGATGGGTAGTCCGAAGGTACTGATCGCCGGTGCGGGCCCGGTGGGCCTGACCTTGGCCAACGAGTTGGTCCGCCATGGCATTTCCGTACGCATCATCGACAAGAACACTGGGCGCACCGACAAGTCGAAGGCGTTGGTGCTGTGGAGCCGCACGCTCGAGTTGTTCGACGACGCGGGCTACGCAAAGGACTTCATGCCGGCTGGAATGCGGGCCGCCGGCGCGCGGATCTCCAACGGTACGGAGACGGTGGCGCAGATCACTTTCGATTCGATCGACAGCCGCTTCCCCTACGCGCTGATGATCCCCCAGAGCGAGAGCGAGCGCGTGCTGGAGGAGAAGCTCGAGGCCGCTGGCGTCAAGGTCGAGCGCCGGACCGAGCTGACGGGCTTCAAGGACACCGGCACCGGCATCGAGGCCACGCTGAAGAAGCCGGACGGCTCGACTGAAACCGTCTCGGCCGGCTGGTTGGCAGGATGCGACGGCGCGCATTCGGCGGTACGCCACGGGCTGGGCTTCGCCTTCGAAGGCACGACGCTCGAGAGTGACTGGATCCTGGCCGACGGCGAGGCAGTCGGCCTCGAGCCCAAGGACAAGCTGCACATCTTCTGGCATCGCGACGGAATCCTCGCCTTCTTCCCCATCGTCGGCGACCGCTGGCGCGTCGTGGCCGATCTCGGCGTCGCGAAGGACGGCGAGAAGCGCGCCGATCCCACGCTCGACGAGGTCAATGCGCTACTGAAGCTGCGCGGCTCGCCGGACATCGTGATGAGCAGCCCCTACTGGCTGGCGGCGTTCCGCATCAACGAGCGCAAGGTGAAGGACTACCGCAAGGGCCGCGTGTTCCTGGCGGGCGACGCCGCGCATATCCACAGCCCAGCTGGCGGTCAGGGCATGAACACCGGCATGCAGGACGCCTTCAACCTCGCCTGGAAGCTGGCGCTGGTGATCGAGGGGGCGGCAAAACCGTCTCTCCTCGACTCCTATTCGCCCGAGCGCAGCGGTGTCGGCGAGATCGTGCTGCGCAACGCCGGCCGCCTCACCGAGGCCGCGACCATGCGCAACCCGATCGCACAGGGCCTGCGCAACACGATCGTGAAGTTCGCTACGGGCTTCCCGGCGATCCGCCACAAGATCGCCGACCAGCTCTCCGAGATGGACATCGCCTATCCCGACAGCCCGCTCACGGTAAAAAACGGCCATGTCGAGAACGGGCCGAAGTCGGGCGAACGCTGGGCCGACCGCCTGCCGGCCGGCGCTGGCGGCATGAGGTTCACCGTGCTGGGGCCCGACGACATCGTGAGGGATCTGGCGGCGAAGTTCCCGAAGCTCGTGACGGCGGCGCCTGCCAAGGAGCCGACGCACAGAACGTCGCTGCGCGTCATCCGTCCCGACGGCTATGTCGGCTTCGCGGGCTCCGCCAAGGACGCCGCCAAGGCCGAGGCCTATCTCGCGGCGCTGGCGCCGTGAACAAGAAGGCTTTCGGCCTCGTCCTCGCAGGCCTGGCGCTGGCCGGCTGCGAGGCCAAGAGCTCGCTCGACGGCTCGAAGGTGGAGATGATGACCGTGGATGGGCGCAAGTTCGAGGTGCGCCTCGCCTCGACCGGCACGCCGGGCGACTACCGCTTGATGGTGGTTCGCGCCACGCTGGTCATCAATCCCGACGTGGAGGTGGAACGAGCGCGGGCGCAGAACCTGGCCCGCCAAGTCATGGACCGGACGTGCAGGGGCCGACGCTACCAGGTGACGGAAGACAATCTGGTCGACAACGTGAACCATTACACGCGCTTTCGCTGCCTGTCGTAGCGCCGGCAGGAAATCAGCGCGCGGCTGGCAGCAGGCGGTCGAGGGCGCTTCGCCACACGTCGAGCGCATCGTCCCAGTCGAGACCGAAGTCGAAGCGGAGCTGCTCCCAGCTCTCGAAGCTTGTGAGCGCCGCCAGCGCCGTCAGCAGATGCTCGCGCTGCCTCGCCTGGAGCGTCGCGAGCTCCGGCGCGTACATCAGCTCCAGCCGCGCGACATTGGCACGGCGTACGGCGACCACGCGGGTCCGCGTCTCGGGAAGCTGCTCCTGGATCGGCTTGGCGGTCAGGATACGCCACAGTGGCAGCCACTTCTCGCAGGCCTGGGCACGGGTGCGGACGTGACTTCTGATGCGCGTCGGCCGGTCGCCCTCGACGTCGGTCGCCACCGCCTCGGACTGGCCGAGCGCGATGGCATAGTCGGCGGTGGCGAGGCTCAACGCGTCGAGATCGGCGAAGCGCTCGAAGATCGAACGCACCGAGTAGCCGGCACGTCGGGCGATCTCCGCCGCCGTCGGCATGCTGCGGGTCTCCTGCAGCAGGGCAAGATAGGCCTCGATGATGAGGTGCCGTGTCCGCTCGCTACGCAGGCGACGGCCGTCGAAGCGCCCATTGGTCGGGCGGACGATGCGATCTGCGGGATCGGTAGCGGACACAGCTTGAATCTCCAACAAATGCGGCCGCGGATGATCACGCATAGACCCGCGACGAGAGAACGTCACCTCCTCCTCTAGACATGCTTGCTGCTAGGGACGGTGCATGCGAGGCCGGCTGTCGGTCAGTGCCGCTTCTTCCTCATGATCTTGGTCTTAGTATCCATCGCGGGCACCCGCTCGTCGCGGCTGAGATTGTCATAGCGGGGATCCATGCGGCGATAGTCCATGACGAGTTCCTCGCCCGCTTTTATGTCGCGCAGTGCGTGGTACGTCACATCCTCGTCGTCCGAGCCTGTGTTCGGGTCGGCGGAGTGGTTCATGTACCATCCGGTCGAGATGCGCAGGAAGTCCTTGGGACACCAGTAACCGCCGTGATTGCGGATCCCGAAGCGCTTGATGAGATGGGCATGCGGCGAGGCATGCGCCCTGGCAGTCGGGATCCAGCGACTGTCCTTGCCGTCCCAAATGCGAACGATCTCACCCTTCTTCACGTCGCGGTCGGCGAAGCAGCCGATGCCGTGGATGGCCGACGGTCCAAGATAGACGAAAGCCCTGCTGACCCTGCGCTTCATGAACTCGTTACTCTCATGCGACACGATGGGAGCGCGTGCTTAGCGCAGGCCGCCGCGAGAAATCAATGCGGCGGACTGGCGTAGCCGGCCAACAAGTACTACAGGTTCCAGGCGAGAGGACTGGAAGAGAGCATGAAACGACGTGACGTCGTCGCCATCGGTACGGCAATTGCCGTCACCGGCATGGCAGCAGGAACAACTGCAACCCCGAACAAAGCCGCGGCGCAGACGGCGCCCGGAACGGCCGCGACAGCGGCCGCGAGCGGCAACAAGTTCACCAACGCGCAGCTCGACCAGATGCTTGCGCCGATCGCGCTCTACCCCGACACGTTGATGTCGCAAGTCCTGATGGCCGCGACCTATCCATTGGAGATCGTCGAAGCGGCCCGCTGGTCGAAGGAGAATCCGAACCTCAAGGGCGATGCGGCGGTGGCCGCCGCCAAGGACAAAGGTTGGGACGTTAGCGTCACCTCGCTGGTCGCCTTCCCGCAGGTCCTGCAGATGATGAACAGCAAGCTCGACTGGGTGCAGAACGTCGGCGACGCCATGATCTCGCAGCAGTCCGACGTCGCGGCCTCCATCCAGCGCCTGCGCGCGCAGGCCAAGACCGCCGGCATGCTGAAGAGTACGCCGCAGCAGAAGGTGGTGGAGCAGCCGCCGAGTTCGGGGGCGCCGGCGGCTACGCCGCCCGCCATCGTGATCGAGCCGGCCACACCGGAAGTCGTCTATGTGCCGACCTACAATCCGGCGACAGTCTACGGAACATGGCCCTATCCCGCCTATCCGCCGACCTACTTTCCGCCGCCGCCGGGCTACGACGCCGGCGCGGCACTGCTGGGCGGGCTCGCCTTCGGTGTGGGCATCGCCGCCGGCGCCGCGATGTTCGGCGGCTGGCATTGGGGTGGCGGCTGGGGCGGCAGCTGGGGCTGGGGTGGCTGGAGCGGCGGCAACAGCTACACCACGGTGAACGTCAACAAGGCGACGAACATCACCAATAACTTCAACCGCAATCGATACAACAACAACCACTGGAGCCATGATCCAGCGCACCGCCACAGCGTCCCCTATCGCAACCGCAGCGATCGACAAAGGTACGGACAGCACCATCCCACCGCGGAGCAGCGCCAGGCATTCCGCGGCCAGCTCGATCACCACGGCGGCCAGCGCGGTGGCAACGAGAACAGGGGTGGCGAACGCAATCACGCGATGAGCGGTGTCAACCACGGCAGTCAGGTTCGTAACGAGGCCAACCGCGGCCACTCCTACAACAACCGCAACTTCAGCCACGCCAACCATGGGAACCGTGGCGGTCAACACGGTGGACACCGTAGCAGCAGCCACCATGGCGGCGGGTATCACACCGGCGGACATGGCGGCGGCGGGCACGGAGGCCGGCGATGAGCGAGACGATGTTCCGGCGCGGCCTTCTGGCGCCCGCTCTCCTGTTCTCCGCTGTCGCCTCGGCGACGGCACAGCAAGCGACCGCGACCCAGGGCTTCGGCACGGCGGATGCGGCGATGGACGCGCTGGTGGCGGCGCTGAAGCGCAAGGACAACAAGGCACTGGCCTCGATTCTGGGTCCCTGGTGGCTCGACTTCATCCCGACCAGCGACCGCAACTTCGAGCGCAGCAAGGCGACCTTTCTCGCCGCGTGGGACCTGAACCACAAGGTGAAGGTAGAAGGCGACAGGGCGATCGTCGAGGTTGGCAGCACAGGCTGGACTTGGCCGGTGCCGCTCGAGAAAGTCGGTGCGGAGTGGCGCTTCGACGCCAGGGCCGGCGCGCGCGAAATGGTCGACCGAGAGATCGGTCGAAACGAGCTCGGCGCCATCCAGACCTTGCTCGCGATCGGCGACGCGCAACGCGATTATGCCGAGCTCAACCCGATGAAGGCGAGCGCACCCGCCTATGCGCGACGGCTGCTGAGCTCACCCGGGCGCATGGACGGACTCTACTGGCCGCCGGCCTCCGGTCAGCCAGAAAGCCCGCTCGGCGCCCAGCTCGCCAACTCTCAAGTCGACGGCACGACGCCGGGTGGCCACTACGGCTACAACTATCGCCTGCTCTACGCGCAGGGCCCAGTGGCCGCCGGCGGCGCGCGCGACTACATCGTGGGTGGCCGCATGATCGGCGGCTTCGCGGCCATCGCCTGGCCCGCGATCTACGGCGTCACCGGCATCATGACCTTCATGGTCGGTCCCGACGATATAGTCTGGCAGCAGGATCTAGGTCCCGACACCGCACAACGTGCGGCGTCAATGACCGTCTTCAATCCCGATCAGACCTGGCAGAAGGCCGACATGGCGCCGCCGTAAGCGGCGGCGCCCTCAGGCCTTCGTGATGAAGGGTTTCGCCATCGTGTCGTAATCGGCATAGCCCAGCGTCGCGCGCAGATCGGCCGGCGGCATCGCCGCCTTGCTCTCCGATTCGCCGGCCTTGAGCGCAGCCAGGCCCCCCTTGATGCCGGCAGCGACCGGCGAAAGCAGGCCGGTCGGGAAGGTGCCGATCTTGAAGCCTAGCTTCAGCGCCTCGGCCTGCGAGGGCGTAGCACGCGGCGCGCCGGGCGACAGCACGGCGAAGTGCGGCTTGCCCTTGCTCGCGGCGACGGCGCGCTTGATTTCGCCATCGTCCGCCGGCGAATCGAGGAAGAGGATGTCGGCGCCTTCCTCGACGTACATCTCGATTCGTGCCACGGCCTCGTCGATGCCCTGGGTTGGGCGGCAGTCGGTGCGCGCCAGCACGAGGATACCCGACTCCTTCGCAGCCTCTACGGCGGCACGGATCTTCATGCGCGCTTCCTCGCGCGGCAGGCAGGGCTTGCCAGCGGCGGTGAGCGCGCGCGGCGTGATCTTGTCCTCGATCAGGACGGCGGCGGCGCCGGCGCGACCATAGGCACGGACCGTGCGTTGTACGTTCATCGCATTGCCGTAGCCATGGTCGCCGTCGGCAAGTACCAGCAGGTCGGGGGCCGCGCCGTGGACCATGTTGAAGGAGTCGAACATTTCGCCGAAAGAGACGAGATCAAGGTCGGGGCCGCCGAGCCGGCTCGCCGCGACGCAAGAGCCCGAGAGGAAGGCGGTCTTGAAGCCTGCGCCGTAGGTCATCTTGGCGGTGAGGCCGTCCCACACCGCCGGCATGACGACGAGACCGGGCTCGGCCAGCAGGGCGCGCAGACGTTGCGGTGCATTGCTCACTTCGGTCTCCTCTGAAATCGACTTGCCACCCAGACGATAGCAGACGGCATGCCCCGGTCGACCGGATCGACGATGAGGCGGTTCGCCCTGCAATTCGCACCGCTTCCAGCCTCTTGTCTCGACGCCTACAGTCCGCGCCGGGAGGAGAGGTCGATGAAGTTCAGTTTCTCCAACGAGCAGGAAGAGTTTCGGACCAACCTGCGCCGCTTCCTGGCGGAGCGGTCGCCCACCAAGGAGGTGCGGCGTCTCATGGCCAGTGAAGGAGGCTTCGAGCGCGATACCTGGAAGAAGCTCAATGCCGAGCTCGGTCTCACGGCCGTACACATCCCCGAGGCCTACGGCGGCCAGGGCTTCGGCTTCGGGGAGCTTTGCATCGTGCTCGAGGAAATGGGCCGCTCCCTGCTGTGCGCGCCCTACTTCTCGACGTCGGTACTCGCGACTGGCGCCATCCTGAATGCAGCCACGGAAGCCGGGAAGCAGGCGCTGCTGCCGGGCATCGCCGCCGGCGATACCGTCGCGACGCTCGCCTGGGTCGAGGATCCGGCCCATTGGGATGCCGAGGCCACCACGCTCACCGCCACCACCGCTGACAAGGGCTACACACTCGACGGCTTCAAGAGCTACGTCGTTGACGGTCATACGGCCGACCTCATCGTGGTGCTGGCGCGCGCACCGGGCAGCAAGGGCACAGCCGGCTTGTCGCTGTTTACCGTGAAGGGCGACGCCAAGGGTTTGACACGCCGCGCCCTCAAGACCATGGACGAGACCCGCAAGCTCGCCCGTCTCGACTTCAAGGGCGTCGAGGCGACATTACTCGGCGAGGCCGGCACTGCCGCCGCGCCATTCGCGCGCACCATGACCGAGGCGGCAGTCTGTCTCGCCAACGAGATGGTAGGCGTGGCCGAGCGGCTGCGTGAAGATGCGTTGGCCTACGCGCAGATGCGCATGCAGTTTGGCCGGCCGATCGCCTCCTTCCAGTCGATGAAGCACAAGCAGGCCGACATGCTGGTCGATGTCGAACTGGCCAAGTCGGCGGCCTACTACGCCGCCGCCGCACTCGACGAAGGAGACAACGAAGTCGAGGCCGTAGCCTCGCTCGCCAAGGCGGCGGCGAGCGAAGCGGCGCTGCAGACGGCGATTCACGCCATCCAGGTGCATGGCGGCATCGGCTTCACCTGGGATAACGACACCCATCTCTGGTTCAAGCGGGCCAAGAGCTCCGAGATCATGCTGGGCGACGCCCATCATCATCGCGAGCTGATGATGCAGCGCTGGGCAGCGTGAGGAGAGGAAGATGAGCGAACTCACCGAAGACTCCGTTCGAGCCGAGGTCCGCGCCTGGCTCGAAGCCAACTGGAACCCCGAGCTCGGCCTGGTCGAATGGCGCAACAAGCTGGCCGATTCGGGCTGGGGTGTGCCGACCTGGCCCAAACAATGGTACGGCCGCGACCTGCCACAAGGCCTGCAGGCGGCGGTCGACGAGGAGTTCGCCCGAGTCGGCGCCATCGGGGTCGCCAAGGCCGGCATCCGCACACTCGCGGCTGCCACGATCCTGGCGCATGGCACGGATCTTCATAAGGAGAAGTTTCTGCGCCGCATCCTCACTGGCGAGGACACGTGGTGCCAGCTCTTCAGCGAACCCGGTTCGGGCTCCGATGTGGCGGGTGCTGTTACGCGCGCGGAGATGCGCGGCAACAAGTGGGTGGTGAACGGTCAGAAGGTCTGGACCACAAGCGCACATCACGCGCACTGGGGCCTGCTGCTGGCCCGTACCGACTGGGACCAGGTCAAGCACAAGGGTCTCTCCTATTTCATCCTCGACATGCATCAGCCCGGCGTGAAGGTGCAGCCGCTGAAGCAGATGAACGGCCACGCCTCGTTCAACCAGGTGTTCCTGACCGATGCGATCGTCGAACCGGAGTTCCTTGTCGCCAACGTGGGTGATGGCTGGGCGGTGACGACAACGACGCTGATGCACGAACGGCGTGGCGCCGACGGCTTGCGCACATGGGCGATGGGGTCGGACCGCAAGGGCCGCGCCTACGACGAGGAGCGTGCCGAGATCGCGACCACGATGGAACCCTACAAGTGGTATCCGCAGCGCGCCGGCCGCGTGGATCTGATCCTGCAGCGCGCCAAGGAGACCGGGAAGCTCGCGGATCCCGTGGTGCGTCAGGAGATCGCGAAGCTGCTGACCATGTCGAAGGCAGCCGAATGGACGGCCCGTCGCGCCCGCGCGGCAGCGCAGCAGGGCAAGCCGCAGGGCCCGGAAGGTTCGCTCGGCAAGCTGGTCTCCAGTCACGTGGCGCGCGCCGCGGCACGTGTGCATACCCAGCTTTCCGGCGCCGACGCGCTACTCTCGGGCGCCGACAGCCCGATGGGCGGTACGATCGCGGAGATCCTGGTGTCCGTACCGGCGACGTCGATCGCCGGCGGCACTGACGAGATCCAGCGCAACATCATCGCCGAGCGCGTGCTCAAGATGCCCAAGGAGCCGAGCGTCGACACCAACAAGCCGTTCCGTGACGTACCGCGCAACACCGTGCGGTAGAAGCGGCGCGGACTTTTGACAGGCGTGCCGCCGCCCGGCGACACTCCGTCATGTTCCGAGCCGCGCTTTGTCTCCCGCCTGCACGACGTTGGGGCTGGCTTGCCACGGCGGACAGGTCCTGCGGACGACAAGAAGTGGCGGGGGCCGTTCGGTGGCGCCTTCTCGGCCAGCATCTCGGCCGTGACGGACTACTCCTTCGCCGGCATGTCGCAGACCAACCGCCAGCCCGCGATCCAGGCCAGTTTCCACTACCGGACCGGGTCGTCCACCAGCCAGTTCGACCTCTGGGCCTACCTCGGTCTCTGGGGGAGCAACATCGAGTTCCCGAGTTCCGGCAAGGGCATCGAGATCGACTACATGATGGGCTCAAGACGCGTGCCTTCGAGAAACGGCTCAGCGTGGAGCTGGGCTATGTCCGCTACACCTATCCCGGCAGCCCGGCCGAACTGCAGTACGACTACGGCGACTTCATCGTGACCCTGGGCTGGGACTTCGACATCTTCCAGATCAACGGCCGCCTCCGCTACAGCCCCAACAGCTTCGGCAACTCGGGCGCCGCCTGGAACAAGCGCGTGCTGGCGTCGGTGCCGCTGACCTTCCTGAGCTTCAACGAGAATTTCTCGTTCAAGGTCTATGGTACGCTCGGCAACCAGTGGGTGGAGAATTTCCTGAACTACGGCATTCCCAGCCACGACTACTGGTACTGGCAGACCGGACTCGTGATGTCCGCCTATGGACTCGATTTTGCCGTGGCCTATACCGACACTTCCATCGTCTATGCCGGATGCGGCTTCACGCCGAACTGCGAGAGTCGCGTCATCTTCGGCGTCACAAAGGTGTTCTAGCGCCATGAGCTCCGGTCAGGTCACGATCTTCCGCGCCCGCCGCATCCTCACGATGAATCCGGCCCGACCCGAGGCCACACATGTCGCCGTGCGCGATGGCCGCGTCCTGGGTGTCGGCCCGCTCGACGAACTCGTGGGCTGGGGCGCACACAGTCTCGACGAAACCTTCGCCGACAAGGTGCTGATGCCGGGCCTGATTGAGGGCCACAGCCACGCCGCCGAAGGGACATTCTGGCGCTACACCTATGTCGGCCGCTTCGACCGCATGGATCCCGAAGGCAGAATCTGGCCGGGTGCGGCGTCGATCGACGAGGTGGTGAGCCGTCTGCAGGACGCCGAACGCGAGTTGCCGGCCGGGACCGCGCCGCTTTCTGGTTGGGGCCTCGACCCGATCTACTACGGCGACCGCCGTGTGGTGCGCGCCGACTTCGATCGCGTCTCGACCACACGTGCCGTCGGCGTGATGCATGCGAGCGGCCACATCTTCAACGTCAACAGCCGCGCGCTGGAGCTCGCGGGCCTGCTGAAGCCGGGCGTCAACCATCCCGGCATACCGCTCGGTCCCGATGGCGTGGCGACCGGCGAGCTCAAGGGTCCGGAGGCGATGACCCTGGCCGGCGCCCATATTGGCTTCGACCGCGAGGCGCTCGCCAACGACGAGCCCGGCCTGCGCCGCTTCGCCAAGCTCTGCGTGCGCCAGGGGGTCACGACCGCCACAGACCTCGCGAACCTTCTGCCGGACGATGCCGTCGCGATGATGCAGCGCGTGACGGGCGAGGCGCAGTTTCCTGTGCGCATCGTGTCTTTTCGTCGCTTCCAGGCGCTGACGCCGGAGCAGGCGGTCGAGATCGCGCTGAAGCTCAAAGGTAGGTCCACCGACCGGCTGCGCGTCGGCGCCATCAAGCTGTTCGTCGACGGCTCGATCCAGGGATTCTCGGCGCGCCTGCGCTGGCCTGGCTACTACAACGGCGCGGAGAACGGCCTCTGGTACACGTCGCCCGAAGCCATCGCCGATCTCTACCGGCTGGCGCTGCAGAAGGGTGTGCTGGTTCACAGCCACACCAACGGCGACCAAGCTACCGAGATGGCGCTGGATTGCCTGGAAGGCGCGCTGCTCGACCAGCCCGCACGCGACCATCGCTTCACCCTCCAGCACTGCCAGCTAGCCGACGCCGCCCAGTTCCGCCGCATGGCGCGGCTCGGCATGTGCGCCAACCTCTTCCCCAACCATCACTTCTATTGGGGCGACCAGCACTACGAAACCACGGTCGGACCCGAGCGCGCCATGCGCATGAACGCCTGCGCGACAGCCCTGGCCAGCGGCGTGCCGCTCGCCATCCATTCCGACGCACCGGTGACGCCGCTCGGTCCACTGTTTACGGCCTGGTGCGCGGTCAACCGCCACACCGCCAGCGGCCGTATCCTCGGCACCAGCGAGCGCATCTCCGTCGCCGATGCGCTACGCACCATCACGCTCGGTGCCGCCTGGACGCTGAAGCTCGACGGCGAGGTCGGCTCGATCGAAGTCGGTAAGCGCGCCGACTTCGCCGTGCTGGAGGACGACCCGCTCGTGATCGCGCCCGAGAACCTCAAGGACGTCCGCATCTGGGGAACGGTGCAGGGAGGCCGCCTCTTCCCCGCCGCGTCGGCATGAAAGGCCCCCGCCTGCCGGTCACCGTCATCGGCGGCTACCTCGGCACCGGCAAGACGACGCTGGTAAACCATCTGCTGCGCTCCTCCGACGGGCGGCGGCTTGCGGTGCTGGTCAATGATTTCGGTGCTACGCCGATCGACCGCGACCTGATCGTGTCGGCCGACGGCGACACGCTCGAAATCTCCGGCGGCTGCGTCTGTTGCAGCTACGGCTCCGAGCTGATGGAAGTCCTGATGACGCTGCCGCAACAGCGGCCCGACATCGAGCGCGTCGTGCTGGAGGCGAGCGGCGTCGCGCTGCCTGGAATGGTCGCCAATGCCGTGACCTTGCTCGACCCCTATCGCATCGACGGCATTGTCGTGACGGCCGACGCCGAGACGGTCCGCACACGCGCCGACGATGCCTATCTCGGCGACACGATTCTGCGCCAGCTCACGGCGGCCGACTTGGTCGTGCTCAATCGCTGCGACCTGGTCGACGAGGCTTCACGCGAGGCGATGCTCGCCTGGCTAGCCGAGGCGGCGCCGACGGCGCGCATCGTGCCCGCAACACGCGCCGTCATCGACCCCGACCTTCTGCTCGGCCTGCGTGATGGGCCGCCGCCGCCCATATCGCCGCTGGCGCTCGGCGCTCCCGACGCCGCAGTGCACTACGAATCGCTCGACCTTGAACTACCGTCCGACATCGACCTCGACCGCCTCGGCGCAGCGCTTGCCGCCGCGGACACCGGCGTGCTGCGGGCGAAGGGCATTGCGCGCTCTGCCGACGGCCGGCTCGCGGCGTTGCACGTCGTCGGCCAGCGCTTCGCCGTCGATATGGCACCTGCGGGTGCGGCACCGGGGAGACTGGTCGTGATCGGCCTGCGCGGCCGGCTCGACCGCAACGCCGTCCATGCAGCACTTGGGAGCGAGAAGTCGGGGAAGAGGTCATCGCATTTGTCGTAGAGTGAGGCATGCTCACCCTCTACTTCTCGCCCGGCTCGAGCTCGATGGCGACGCACATCGCACTTCACGAAGTCGGCATCCCGTTCGAGGCCAAGCCGCTATCGCTCGCCGCCAAGGACACCCGCACCGAGGCATTCCTGGCGATCAACCCGGTCGGCAAGGTCCCCACCCTGCTGATCGACGGCCGCGTCCTGACCGAGGTTGCCGGCACTCTCTTCTATCTGGCGCGCAAACATCCCGAAGCGAAGCTGTTGCCGCAGGACGATCCCGAAACCGAGGCCCAGATCGTATCCTGGATGTCCTACATCGCCTCGACCATCCACCCGGCGCGACGCGAGGGGCTCGAGGCGGCACGCCAAGTCTACAAGGTGGCCGACGGCAAGCTGGGCAGCGGCGGCTGGATCACCGGCCAGTACTCGATCGCCGACATCCACCTCTTCCGCCTGTTCTGGCGCTTCCGAAACTCGCTCGAGCCCAAGCCCGGCGACTTCCCCAACATCGAAGCGCACTACGACCGCATGATGGCGCGGCCGGCGGTGAAGAAGACGATCGAGATCGAGGAGAAGACCGGCTACGCGCTGCCTCGCTGAAGTCGACCTACGAGCGGTTCAGCAGGCGCCAGACCTTCTCCGGCGTGACCGGCATGTCGATGTGCGTGACACCGTGGCCGGCAAGCGCATCGACGATCGCGTTCATCACCGACGGCAGCGCACCCGCGCAACCCGCCTCGCCGCAGCCCTTCACACCCAGCCGATTGGTCTTACACGGAACCGAGTGGTTCTCGATCGATAAGTCCGGCGCATCGGTGGCGCGCGGCATGGCGTAGTCCATGAACGAGCCCGCCACCGGCTGGCCCTGCGGATCGTAGACCGTGCGCTCCATCAGCGCCTGGCCGATGCCCTGGATCACGCCGCCATGTGCCTGGCCCGCCACCAGCATCGGATTGATGACCGTGCCGAAGTCGTTGACCATGAAGTAGCGCACGACCTCGGTCGTGCCGGTGTCGGGATCGATCTCGACCTCGGCGATGTGGCAACCGTTGGGGAACGAAAACGGTGGGTTGTCGGAGATGTGGCTGACGTCGAGCGACTGCGGCTGATCGGCCGGCAACCTGAGGCCGCCGCGCAAGAGGTCCGCCAACTCGACGATCGAGATGCTGCGGTCCGTGCCGGCGATCACATAGCGGCCCTTCACGAACTCGATATCGGCCGTCGCCGCCTCGAGCACGTGCGCCGCGATCTGCCTACCCTGCTCGATCAGCTTGTCGCCCGCCTCGAGGAAGGCCTGGCTGCCGACCAGAGCCGACTTCGAGCCGCCGGTACCACCGCCGACCTTGAGCTGGTCGGAGTCGCCCTGCAGCAGGCGGAAGCGCTCGAAGGGAATGCCGGTCTGCTCGCTCAGCACCTGCGCGAACGGTGTCGCATGGCCTTGGCCGTAGTCGAGCGTACCCGACAGCATGGTGATCGTGCCATCGCCCTCGAAGCGGATCCCTCCATACTCCTTGGCCGGTGGGCCGGTGACCTCGAGGTAGGAGCCGATGCCACGGCCCCGCAGCTTGCCGCGCCGGGCGCTCTCGACCTTGCGTACCTCGAAGCCGTTCCAGTCGGCAGCAGCCAAGGCCTTGTCGAGGATCGCGGTGAACTCGCCGGAGTCGTAGTTCATGCCCGACGGCGCCTTGTATGGCATCTGGGTGGGTACGATGTGATTGCGGCGGCGCAGCTCGACGCGGTCGATGCCCATCTCGCGGGCGGCCGTGTCGATCAGGCGCTCCATGTAGTAGTTGCCCTCGGGCCGCCCGGCGCCGCGATAGGCCGCGACCGGCGTGGTGTTGGTGAATACGACCTGGGTATTCACCTCCATCGCGGGCGTCGCATAGACGTCGATCAGGTTCTTCACCGCGTTGGTCGTCGCGGGCATCGGCGGATAGATGTAGGCCCCGGCATTGCCCGTACCGGAGAGCCGCACCGCGAGGAAGCGACCGTCCTTGTCGAGCGCCAGTTCGGCCACGCGCTGGTGGTCGCGGCCGGCATGGTCGCTGAGGAAACTCTCGGAGCGCTCGTCGGTCCACTTCACCGGCCGGCCGAGCTTTCTCGACGCCAGCAGCAGCGGACCGTACTCCGGATAGACTTGTGACTTCATGCCAAACGAGCCACCGACGTTGCCGGTCAGCACACGCACCTTGTCGGGCGCGACCTGCAGCACATCCTTGGCGAGCCCGCCGCGAATTCCCATGACACCCTGACAGCCGACATGGAGCGTCCAGCGCTCGGTCCCGGGGTCGTAAGAGCCGATCGCCGAGCGCGGCTCCATGGCGTTGACGACGATGCGGTTGGAGTTGATCTCGAGCCGCGTGACGTGGGCAGCCGCGGCGAATGCCTTCTTCACCGCTTCTGCATCGCCGTAGTGAAAGTCGAGCGCGAGGTTACCGGGTGCAGCTTCGTGAATTTGTGGCGCTCCCGGCTTCAGCGCGTCGGCCGGACTGGTGACGGCGGATAGCTCCTCGATGTCGAGCTCGACCGCCTCCGCCGCGTCTCTCGCCTGCGCGGCCGTCTCGGCGACGACGCAGGCCACCGCCTCGCCGACAAAGCGCACTTTGCCCTTGGCGAGCGACGGCCTTGGCGGGGTCTTCATCGGCGAGCCGTCGCGCGCGGGAATGTTCATCGCACACTTGAGCGGACCGAAGCCTGCCGCCTCGAGGTCGGCATTCGTCAGAATCGCCAGCACGCCCGGCATGGAGAGGGCTTGCCGACCGTCGATGGCCTTCAGTATGCCGTGCGCCACCTTGCTGCGCACCATCACGGCATAGGCCTGCCCCGCGAGATTGATGTCGTCCGTGTAGCGGCCCTGCCCGCGCAGGAGGGTCGGGTCCTCCTTGCGCGAGACCGGCTGGCCGACACCGAACTTCATCGACGCCAAAGCGGTGTCGTCGAACGAATCCACCAACGCTACTCCGGCAACGCCGTCACCTGTTCGGTGAGTAGTTCGTCGGCAGCAGCAGGGTCGAGTGCATCGCAGCGAGCTTGGCCGGACCCTTGGCGAGATAGGCCTGCCACGCCGGATCCTTCATCGCCGCGGCGCGTGCCTCGAAGCGCTCCTGCAGGTTCTTGTAGCGCCAGAGATGGATCCACTCGTTGGGCTGCGGGAACTCGCCGGTCCATGCGCCCCAGATCGGCGAGTACTTCTCGCGAGCCGCCTGCACTTCCTTGAAGTCCTTGCCGTACTGAACGGCGCCGCCCATCTGGCAACGATAGATACGCAGCTCATAGACGTTGCCGGTCGTGCCGTCCGACGGCTTGATGTCGACGACGGCGTTCATGAGGCGCAGGTCCTGCCGCTCGATCAGCGGACGGATCACCGGCACATAGCCCTCGGTCCACGGCTTGTGCTTGGCGAGCTCGTTGCGCAGCCGGGTCCGCTCCTCGTAGCTGTCGTACTTCCACAGATGCCAGATCTGATTCAGCGTACCGAACTCGGCGGTCCAGTAGCCGTGATTGACGCCGTAGTTCTGGCCGCGGGCCGGACGGCCGATCGTCTCGGCGGCCTTCAGGTACTCCGGCATCTTGCCGGGCTTCAGGGTGTAGCAGCGCAGTTCGTAGACCATGTCTCTGTTTCCTCTCAGGGATGCGGATTCTTCGGCGGATGAGCCTTCACCGCCTCCTCGTTTATGTCGGCGCCCCAGCCGGGCCGGGTCGGCACGATCAGTTCGCCATTCTGGATGACCGGCGGATGGGTGACCAGATCGTCCTTCCACGGCACGTCGTCGATATCGATTTCCATGATACGGAAGTTGGGCATGGCCGCGCAGAGATGGGCGCTCATCAGGGTCGACATGTGGCCGTAGAAGTTGTGCGGCGCGCAGTTGATCTCGTAGGCCTCGGCCATCGCCGCGATCTTCATCGACTCTGCGAGCCCGTTCCACGGCACGTCGATGATCGACACGTCGATCGAGCGGTTCTCGAAGAACGGTCGGAACTGGCGGCGCCCGAACAACGATTCGCACGAGGCGACCGGCATCGGCGCTCGGTCACGGATCAGTCGCAGCCCTTCGGGATCGTAGGAGTCGATCTCCAGCCAGAAGAGGTTGTAGGGCTCACAGGCCCGCGCGACCTTGATGTAGCCCTCGGTCTTGAAATTGAAGTTCGTGTCCAGAAGGATGCCCATCTCGGGGCCGGCGCCCTGCCGGAACGCCGCGAGGCCTTCGTTGATCGCCGCCAGAACTTTGCCGTCGGCATTGAGCTCCGGTCCGCCGATCGTGCGGCCGAAACCCGGCTGGTACATGTTCGGCGGATCGAGATCGAAGCGGAAGATGTTGGTCTTGAGCGCGCGGAAACCGCGCTCCTTCACGTGTTTTCCCAGCTTCACCAGATCGTCGAGCGAGTGCACGGGCTCGAGACCCATCACCTCGGCGTTGCGGAAACGGTAGCTGCCGCAATGCGACCAGTAGAGCGGCAGCCGGTCGCGCACCGGCCCGCCGAACAGCTCGTAGACCGGGACGCCCAGCGCCTTGGCCTTAACATCGAGCAACGCGTTCTCGATCGCCGCCATCGCCTGCTGGTTCATACCGCCCGGCGCCTGCCGCGTGACAGCGTATATCGTCGTCATAATGCGCTCGATCGGCCGTGGATCCTGGCCGATCAGGCCCTGCGCCATGCGCCGGATGACGGCCGTCAGGCCGGCACTGCCGTAGCCCTCGTTGTACTCCGACCAGCCGACGAGGCCGTCGTCGGTCGTGATCTTCAGGAATGAGAAGTCCCGCCACCCGGCGTCGCAGTGCAAATCCTCGATCCTGACGATCTTCATGGTGTTTCCTCCCCCGAAGCGGGCAGCATAGACTAGGCGACGGCCACCGCGGGACGAAACAATGCCCCTACACGGCAAGGGAATGCTGATCACGCTCACACAGGTCGCTGCGCGCGACGAGCGGGATTTCAACGAGTGGTACAACCGCGAGCATGTCGACGAGCGGGTCAACCTCCCGGGGTTCCATCGGGCCCGCCGCTATGTCGCTGTCCGCGCCACGCCCAAGTACCTCGCGACCTACGAGTGCGACTCCGTTGCCGACCTGGCGACCCCCGGCTACCTGCGTCTGCTGGCCAATCAGACGCCATGGAGCAAATCGGTGATGGCCCGCTTCACGCACTTCCAGCGCTTGACCCTGCGCATGCAGGTCGACCAGACGCACGGCATCGGCGGAGCGCTCGCCATGGTGCGTTTCGTGCCCGATCCGCGGCGGCGCAAGGCCCTGGTCGACTGGCTGTCGGAGCACTCGCTGCCGAAGCTGATCCGCCGGCCCGGCATGATCGGCGCCTGTGCCGGCGAGAACGACCTCGAGGTGGCACACGCGCCGCTGCAGGACAAGAGCATGGATCATCCACGGGCAGAGGAAGCTGAATGGATCGTGTTGCTCGAGGCGGCCGATGTCGCCGCCGCCGGCGCCGCCGCCCGGCTTGCCTTCACGGCCGCACGGCTGCGGCCCTTCGGGGTCGAGGCGCCGCCGACCGTCGGCACATACCGCTTCCTGTTCGGCAGCCAGCGATGACGCATCTTTGACCCGCGGTTGATCGAACGATCGCATAGGGTCCACCCGTGTCCATACAGCGCACCATCTTCTGGCTAAGGCTCGTCACATTGATCGCTCTCTGCCTGCCGGCGGCCGAGTTGGCATGGCGCTGGCATGCCGACGGACTCGGGCCACGACCCGTCACCCTGGCGACGCACGCGACCGGCGACTGGGCCGTGGTGCTCCTCCTCGTTTCGCTCGCCATGACGCCAGCGCGCGCGCTGTTCGACTGGGTGCCTCTGATCCACATTAGGCGCCGCATCGGAGTCGCCGCAGCACTCTATGCGGTAGCGCACCTTCTGATCTACGCACTCGACCAGAAATGGAACCTCGTCGTCGTCGCAACAGAGATCGTGAAGCGTTTCTACCTCACGATCGGCTTCGCGGCGCTCCTGGTGCTCGTGGCGCTCGCCATCACTTCGACCAACGGCTGGCAGCGGCGACTGAAGCGCAACTGGAAGCGACTTCACTGGCTGGTCTACCCGGCCGTCGCCGTGGCACTCGTGCACTTCTTCATCCAGTCCAAGATCAAGATCGGCGAGGCTGCCTTCGCCGCCGGCCTGTTCGCCTGGTTGATGCTGTGGCGCGTCCTGCCCACGCGGCTGCGCACGACCTATTTCGGGCTCGCCCTGTTGGCGGTCTGCGCCACGCTGCTCACCGTCGTCTTCGAGGCATCGTGGTACGGCCTTGTCAACAACATTGACCCGATGCGTATCCTGGCCGCCAACCTCGACCTCGAGCTGGTACCGCGGCCGGCGCACAAGGTGGCCGCAGTATCGCTGCTCGTCGTGGTCCTGGTCGGCGTGCGGCGGGCTGGCAGAGCCCTCTGGACGAAGCGCTATATCCAGTCGACTATACCGACCTCCTGAACGGAAGAGGTCATGACGCCGGAAGAATGGACGCAGTGCGGCTCAGCCTGCCCGTCGCCACGACCGCGACGCTCGCCAGCCTGCCACTCGGCATCGCGATCGCCTGGCTTCTTGCGCGCCGCGAGTTCTGGGGCAAAAGCGTACTCGATACGGTGGTCCACCTGCCGCTGATCCTGCCGCCCGTCGTCACGGGCTACCTGCTGTTGCTATCCTTCGGCCGGCGCGGGCCGATCGGCCCCTTTCTCGCCGGGGAATTCGGCATCGTCTTCTCGTTCCAGGCGGCGAGAAGCAGAGGGTTACGATCGGGCGCGCCCTGCTCGCCCGACCCCGGCTTCTGCTGATGGACGAGCCTCTGGCCTCGCTCGACGAGCAACGGCGCAGCGAGATCCTGCCCTACATCGGCCGGCTGCGCGACGAGGCGGCCATCCCGATCCTCTACGTCAGCCATTCCGTCGCAGAGGTCGCGCGGCTCGCCACCACTGTCGTCATCCTGGCCGACGGCAAAGTGACGGCCGTGGGGCCGGTGCTCGACATCCTGGCCCTGGCGGACGGCGGTGACGGCGGCGCCGTGCTCGACGTCACCGTGTCCCGGCACGACGACACGTTCGGTCTTTCGGTCCTGGGCAGCGCTGCCGGCGAGTTGCAGGTGCCGCGCCTGCAGGCGGCCGTCGGCGACCATGTTCGCACCTACATCCGCGCCCGCGACGTCATGCTGAGCCTGCACCCACCGGAAGGGATCAGCGCGCCGAACATCCTGTCCGGCAAGGTCGCGGCGATCACGCCGGTCGCGACCGCGCAGGCCGACGTGCGGCTGGACTGCAACGGCGCTATCTTGATGGCCCACATGACTACCAAGTCGGTCGACCGGCTGGCCCTTGCCCCTGGCCGGCCGGTCTATGCTGTGGTCAAGAGCGTGTCATTCGGACGCAGTTGATTGCCGCGCTAGAGTGCCGGCTCGGGGGAGAACCAAGACCATGCGATCGCTGCCGCTGCCCTTCACGCCACGCTTCATCACCTGGACCCTGGCCTGCCTCGCCGCGGTAGGCTTCGGCCTCGCCTGGATGGCCGACCCGCACTGGTGGATCGGCATCTGCTTCCTGGTCGCGGCCTTCCTGTCGGCGCTCGGCCTCCACGACTATATGCAGGACAGCCACTCGATCCTGCGCAACTACCCGGTCGTGGCGCATCTGCGCTTCATCTTCGAGGCGATCCGGCCGGAGATGCGGCAGTATTTCTTCGAGGGCGACAAGGACGGCATGCCCTTCCCGCGTGACCGCCGCGCGATCGTCTACCAGCGCGCCAAGAACACGCTCGACGTGCGGCCGTTCGGCACGACTTACGACGTCTATGCCGACCGCTACGAGTGGATGTCACACTCGATCGCGCCGCGCCCCCTCACCAAGGAGCCGTTCCGCATCGTCATCGGCGGCCCGGACTGCACGCGGCCCTACTCCGCCTCGATCTTCAACATCTCGGCCATGAGCTTCGGCGCGTTGAGTGCCAACGCGATCCGCGCCCTGAATGGCGGCGCCAAGCTCGGTGGCTTCGCGCATGACACCGGCGAGGGTGGCTACAGCCCCTATCACCGCGAGGGCGGCGGCGACATCATTTGGGAGATCGGCTCGGGCTACTTCGGTGCGCGCAATTCCGACGGCACATTTTCGCCCGAGCGGTTTGCCGCCGCCGCCGCCAATCCCCAGGTCAAGATGGTCGAGCTGAAGCTCAGCCAGGGCGCCAAGCCCGGCCACGGCGGCGTGCTGCCTGCACCCAAGGTCAGCGCCGAAATCTCGGAGACGCGTGGCGTTCCGATCGGCGAAGACTGCGTCTCGCCCTCGAGCCATTCCGCCTTCTCCACGCCGGTCGAGATGATGCAGTTCGTCGCCGAGATGCGCCGGCTCTCCGGCGGCAAGCCGGCCGGCTTCAAGCTCTGCATTGGCCACGAGTGGGAGTTCCTCGCCATCTGCAAGGCGATGCTCGAAACCGGCATCTATCCCGACTTCATCGTCGTCGACGGCAAGGAAGGCGGCACCGGCGCCGCCCCCATGGAGTTCGTCGACCATGTCGGCAAACCGATGCGCCAGGGCCTCTACTTCGTGCACAACGCGCTGGTGGGCATCGGCGCGCGTCAGCGCATCAAGATCGGCGCCGCGGGCAAGATCATCACCGCCTTCGACATCGTCCGCGCCATGGCGCTGGGTGCCGATTGGTGCAATTCCGCTCGCGGCTTTATGTTCGCCGTGGGCTGCATCCAGTCGCAGTCCTGCCACACCGACCGCTGCCCGACCGGCGTCGCCACGCAGGACCCGACGCGCCAGCGCGCCCTCGTGGTGCCCGACAAGATCCAGCGCGTCGCCAACTTCCACCGGCTCACTCTCCACGAACTGGCAGAGCTCACCGCCGCCGCCGGCCTCGACCATCCGACCGACTTCAAGCCGATCCACATCTCCCGCCGCATCTCGCCGCGCGAGGTCGTGACTTTCGCCGACGTCTACCCGGCGCTCATCGAGGGCGAGCTGGTCGCTGGCTCCGGCAATCCGCGCTGGCGCCAACCCTGGGACATGGCCAGTCCGCACTCGTTCCGCGCCACGACCTGATTCCGGCAAAGCTGTTGCGAATCCCCGGCGGCTGGCCCAGCAATGGGCCGACCACAGGGGAAACCACCATGACCGCTCCGTTCGACCTCGCGCCGCTGCTCGTGCCCAACAACCCGGCGCCGGCCGTCAGGTGGAACGGATTCCCGAAGTACAATTTCATCGGCGGCCACAACGACGCCGCGCACGTGCCGGTCGACGCGCTGATCGAGGCGGCGACCACGGTGCTGAAGCGTGAAGGCGCCACGCTGGCAACCTACGGCCTCAACAGCGGCCCTCAGGGTTACCGCCCTTTGCGCGAGTTCCTGGCGAAGAAGCTCAAGGGTCATGCCGGCGTCGAGTGCACAGCCGACGAGATCCTGATGATCTCGGGCTCGACCCAGGCGCTCGACCTCGTCAACGGACTGCTGGTCAGCAAGGGCGACACGGTGCTGATCGAGCAGGAAACCTACGGCAGCGCCATCAACCGGCTGGTGCGGCTCGGCGTCAACGTGGTCGGCATCCCGCTCGACGAGGAGGGCATGCGTCTCGACGTCATGGCCGAGAAGCTCGCCGAGCTGAAGAAGCAGGGCATCACGCCCAAGTACATCTACACCATCCCGACGGTGCAGAACCCGACCGGCGGCATCATGGGCGAGAAGCGCCGCGCCGAGCTGATCGCGCTCGCCCGCCAGTACGGCGTCATGATCTTCGAGGACGAGTGCTATTCCGACCTGATCTGGAGCGGCAAGCGCCCGCCGTCGCTCTACGCCATGGCCAAGGGCGAGGGCGTGATCCATATCGGCTCGTTCTCCAAGTCGATCGCGCCGGCGCTGCGAGTCGGCTACATCGTCGCCAGGTGGGAGGTACTGTCACGCATCATCGCGCTCAAGCTCGATGCCGGCACCGGCGCGCTCGAGCAGATGGTGCTGGCCGAGTTCTGCAACAAGCACTTCCACGACCACGTGCCGAAGCTCAACAAGACCCTGCACGCCAAGCTACAAACCCTGCGCGAGGCGCTGGCCGAGCAGTTCGGGACCGCCGCCGAGTTCGGCGACCCGGCGGGCGGCATCTATCTCTGGATCAAGCTGCCCGAGCAGGTCGACACGGTGAAGCTCGCGCAGGCCGCCCTCGCCGCCGGCGTCTCGATCAACCCCGGCCCCGAGTGGTCGTCGAACAAGGCCTATGCGAAGAACCGCATGCGCCTGTGCTTCGCCAATCCAGACCTTGCGACGATCCGCGAGGGCGTTGCTGTGCTCGCGGAGGTCTGCCGCAAGGAGTTCGGCGTACCGCTCCGCAGCTCCAACGTCGAAAAGAAGAGCTAGTCGACGATCACCATCCACGAGACGCCGAACTTGTCGGCGACCACGCCGAACTTCGGCGAGAAGAAGGTCTTGCCGAGAGGCATCTGGACCTGCCCGCCCTCGGCCAGGGCGGCGAAGCGCTTGTCAGCCTCGGCCTCGGTCTTGACGGTGAGCGCCAGCGACACGCCCTGGAACGCGGGCTTGCCCTGGCACATGCCATCGGACGCCATTACCAGCGCATCGCCGACCTTGAAGGAGGCGTGCATGATCTTCTCGGCCATATCCATCGTCGGCACGGCGCCGGCGCAATTCTCGTCGCCCGGTTGCGGCGGTTCCGGGTTCTCCTTGAAGCGCATCATCATCTCGACATTGGCGTCGAGGGCTTTCTTGTAGAACTCCAGCGCTTCCTCGCACTTGCCGTCGAAGAACAGGTAGGGTTGCACGGTCATCACTTCCTCCTTCTAGGACTGTCTCTCGAACTCGGTGTCGATCACGATCTGGATCGGGTCGGTGAAGAACGTCGGCAGGCCGTAGTCCTGCGGAGCGATGCTGGCCACCGCGGTGACGCCCAGACGCGGCTTGCCGCCGAAGCCCTTGCCGGCGCCGATCAGTGTGACGTCGAAGGTGATCGGCCTGGTCTTGCCCATCAGGGTGAACTGGCCTTCGACCGTGCCGCGCGTCTTGTCGACTGGCTTGAACGCAGTAGACACGAAGATCGCCTGCGGGAATTCCTTCGACTTCAGGAACGCGTCGCCCGCCAGCTCTTCCGCGAACCCCTTCACGTTGCTGGTGATCGACGCCGCCTCGACCGAAACCTCCAGCTTCGACTTCTCTACCGCCGCCGGATCCCAGACAAGCATCCCCTTGGCACGGTCGAAGCGGAAGATGCTGTGCGAGTAGCCGAGATGGGAGACTCGCGCGATGACGGCGGTGTGAGACTCGTCGAGCGTGTAGCTGCCGGCGGTCGCCAGCGCGATGTCCCGCTCCGCGGCGAACACGCCCGGTGGCAGCGTCTGCGCTTCCGCGACGGCGAGCCCCGTTGCCCCGATCGCCACGGCAAGCGCAATGGCGCGCAATCTCCGACTCATGATCTGCTCCTCGAACTGGTTGTTACTTCTCGACGATCGCCTTCAGCTTCGCGAGACCGGCGGCGAAGTCCCGGCCGATCATGTCGTCGAAATCCATGAAGATGCCCATCAGCTTGGACATATAGGGACTGGGTCCATACATCGCCCAGGTGACGATCGTCTGACCATCCTTCGGTACCATCGTGATCTCGGCAGTGTTGTGACCGTCGAACGGCTTGAAGAAGTCGAGCTTGACGAAGGTGCGCGCCGGCATTGCCTCAAGGATCTCGATACGGCCCAAGCCGACATTCCTGTTGCCGTCCCAGGCGTAGACGGCGCCCTTGCCACTCTCAGGGCCCTCGTAGGTGCGCTTCATCGACGGATCGCGTTCGTCATAGGGAGACCATTCCCGCCAGCGCTTCAGGCCCGCGACATAGGGGAAGATCTTGTCCGGAGGCGTGGCCATCGTGGCAGTCCGCTGCACGCGGAAGGAATCCGGCCTGGTCGCGGCATAGATCACGACTGCCGCGACGGCGATCGCGATCACCCCGCCGATGATGGCCAGCGACTTCAGCATGCTCGACCTTGCGTATTTAATTAACCTTTCGGTTAATTTCTAGGCGACCTCCCTCCAGCGGTCAACCGCCCATGCAGCAACCAGCAGGGACGTTAGGCTAGTGCGAAGCCTTCGTAGCCGTTGGCCACGACTTTCTCACAGGCCTGTATGTAGGCCGGCAGGCCGCCGATATAGGGCATGAACACCCGCGGCTTGCCCGGGATGTTGGCGCCGACATACCAGGAACTGCAGCTTGAGCGCAGCGTGATGTTGGACACCTCGCCGACATGGCCGACCCACTCTTCCTGGGCCTGCGGTTCCGCCTCGATCACCGTCTTGCCCCTGACGCGCAGGGCCTCAAGGCAGTCGGCGATGAAGTCGACATGCTGCTCTATCGAGGGAAGCATGTTGGTCAGCACCGAGGGGCTGCCCGGCCCGGTGATCATGAAGAGATTCGGGAAGCCTGCGACCGTCAGGCCGAGATAGGTCTTCGGCCCCTCGTTCCATTTCTCCTTGAGCGTGGCGCCGTTGCGGCCGCGGAAGTCGACCTTGAGCAGCGCGCCTGTCATGGCGTCGAAGCCGGTCGCCAGCACCAAGCAGTCGAAGGTGTAGTTCTGGCCCTTAGCGTGCAGCCCGGTCGGCGTAATGCGCTCGATCGGCCCGTCACTGATGTCGACCAGGGTCACGTTAGGCCGGTTGAAGGTCGCCCAGTAGCCCGTGTCGACGCAGAGCCGCTTGCAGCCGATGATGTTCTTCGGCACCAGCGCCTCGGCGGTCTTCGGGTCCTTCACCACTTCGCGGACCTTGGCGCGCACGAAGTCGGCGGCTGTCTTGTTGGAATCGTCGTTCAGCAGGAGATCGGAGAACGACGCCATGAAACCCAACCCGCCATAGTCCCAGCGCGCCTGGAACTCGCGGTCGCGCTCCTCCTTCGGCGTGGCGATGGCCGATGCGGGATTGATGGTGAAGTCGATGCCGGCCGGCTTGGTCTTGGCGCGGCGGCGCATCTCGCGATAGTTCGCCTTCACATGGCGGACGTAGGCCGGGTCGAGAGGCTTGTTGTGCGCCGGCACCGTGTAGTTGGCCGTGCGCTGAAACACGGTGAGGTGCCTGGCCTGTTCGGCCATGATCGGGATCGACTGGATGGCCGAGGAGCCCGTGCCGATCACGCCCACCGTCTTGCCGGTGAAGTCGACGCCTTCGTGCGGCCAGTGGCCGGTGTGATAGGTCGGACCCTCGAAGTCCTCGAGGCCCGGAATCTTCGGCGTGTTGGGCGAGGAAAGGCAGCCCATCGCCGTGATGACGAATCGCGCGGCGATCTTGTCGTTCTTGTCGGTCTCGACGCGCCAGAGACTTTCCTTCTCGTCGAACGTGGCCTTCGTCACGCGTGTCTCAAAGCTGATGTCGCGACGCAGGTCGAAGCGGTCGGCGACATGGTTGGCGTAGCGCAGGATCTCGGGCTGGGTAGCGTAGCGCTCAGACCATTCCCATTCCTGCTCCAGCTCGGGCGAGAACTGGTAAGAATACTGCACGCTCTCGACGTCGCAGCGCGCGCCGGGGTAGCGGTTCCAATACCAGGTGCCGCCGACACCGTTGCCGGCCTCGAATACGCGGGCCGTGAACCCCTTCTGCCGCAGCCGATGCAGCATGTACATGCCGCCGAAGCCCGCGCCGATGATCACCGCATCGAAGTCGACCGACATGCATCCTCCGGAAAGTCTCGAGATTGGCCCAAACTAAGCGACACGGGGCGTGACCGCGCAAGCCTTCCTGTGCCACCTCTTGTCGCGGAGAAGAACGACGATGCGCCCCGACGACTATCCGGCGAGCTGGTATGCCGCCACGCGAGACTCCGCGCCCGAACGACCGCCGCTCGGCTCGCAGGACGAGACCGATGTCGCGGTGGTGGGCGGTGGATTCGCGGGCCTGCACACGGCGCGGCTCCTTGCGTTGCAGGGCAAGCGCGTGACCTTACTCGAACGGCGGCGTATCGGCTGGGGCGCGTCGGGCCGCAACGGAGGTTTCGTCGGGCCAGGCTTCGCGGTGCGGACCGCCGCGCTGATCGAACGGTTGGGCGTCGACCATGCCCGGCGTCTATACGACCAGTCGAAGCGCGGCGTCACCATCGTGCGCGAGGCGATCGACGCGCTCGACCGCCCGGACCTCCTGATGGGCCGTGGCAAGCTCAGCCTGTCGCGCACCGACCAGGGGCCCGACTTCGCCGACCGCACGCGCCGCCTCGCCGACCAGCTTGGCGCGGGCTTCGAGCCGTGGACCACCGCGCAGGTGCGGGCCGTGCTGGACACGCGACGCTATCACCAGGGTATCCACGATCCGCTGTCCTTCCACATTCATCCGCTGAACTTCGCGCTGGCGCTCGCACGCGACATCGAGGCGTGCGGCGGGCGAGTTCACGAGCACACCGAAGCGACCGGACTTGTCCGCGACGCCGATGGCTGGCGGCTGGCCACACCCGGTGGCAGCGTTCGTGCGCGGCACGTCGTCCTGGCCGGCAATGCCGATCTCGGCCGCGTGCATGGTGGAGCGGCCGGCGCCGTGCTGCCGGTCGCGACCTATGTCGCCGTCACGGAGAAGATCGGCCCCGAGCTGGGCAAGGCAATCCGCTGGGCCGGGGCGATTTCCGACACGCGTCGCGCCGGCGACTACTATCGCGCGGTCGACGGCGACCGACTGCTGTGGGGTGGCCGCATCACGACCGACACGCGCGAGCCGCCGCGCCTGCGCGAGATGATGCGTAGCGACATCCTGTCGGTCTATCCGCAGCTTCGCGACATCCGGATCGTCTGGGCGTGGCCCGGCATCATGGGCTACGCACCGCACAAGATGCCACAGGTGGGCGAGATCGAACCCGGCCTATGGATCTGCTCGGCCTTCGGCGGCCACGGCGTGGCACAGACCGCCGCCGGCGCCGATGCTATCGCGACGGGCATCCTGGGCGATCCCTCGCGCGCGCGGCTCTTTGCGCCGTTCGGCACCGCCTGGGCCGGCGGGCCTTTCGGCCGCGCCGCGACGCAACTTGCCTACTGGGGCCTGCAGATGCGCGATTGGTGGGACGAGACACGACAGGCCCGGAACGCGGAGACGCTACGCACATGACCCTGCACAAGATGGGCGATTCGCCCAAGCGTCACGAGGATGCACGCTTCGTCACAGGAAGCGGCGCCTATCTGGACGATCTCGAGTTCGACGGTCTGGTCCATGCCGTTGTGCTGCGCTCGCCGCATGCGCATGCACTGCTTCGCTCGATCGACACGAGGACGGCGCGGCGCGCGCCGGGCGTCCTTGCAGTACTGACCGCCGCCGAAGCAGCCGCCGACGGGCTGAAGCCGCTGCGTCCCTATGCCGAGGCGAACGTGCAGACTGGCGAACCGTTCGCTTTTGCGCCACAACCGCTGCTGGCCTCCGACAAGGTGCGCTTCGCAGGCGAACCCGTCACGCTGATCGTCGCCGAGAACCTGGCACAGGCGCTCGACGCCGCGGAACTGGTCGAGGTCGACTACGAGCCGTTGCCCGCCGTCACCACGGCCGCTGGAGCGCGCGCCGCCGGTGCGCCGCAACTGGCCGCCGAAATTCCCGGCAATGTCTGCCTCGACTGGCGCACAGGAGATTCCGCCGGCGCCGATGCCGCCTTCGCGCGCGCTGCACACGTCGCCTCGCTGAGGCTCGACAACCACCGCATCGTGACAAACCCGATGGAGCCGCGCGGCGGCGTCGGGTCGTTCGATCCCGCGAGCGGCCGCTACACGCTCCACGTCTCCAGCCAGAACATCCACATCAACCGCAATTTCGTCGCCCGGGCGCTCGGCGTCGAGGCCAAGGCCGTGCGTTTCGTGGCGCCCGATGTCGGCGGCGGCTTCGGGGCCAAGAACTTCGCCTATGCGGAGCACACGCTGATCCTGTGGGCTGCAAGACGCACCGGCCGCTCCGTGAAGTGGATCGCCAGCCGCAGCGAGGTGTTCCTGTCGGACCATGCCGCGCGCGACGTGCTCGCCGAGGCTTCTCTGGCGCTCGATGCCAACGGCCGCTTTCTCGCGCTCAAGATCGCCAGCGTCGCCAATCTCGGCGCCTACATGGCAGGCGCCGGTGGCGGCGTGCAGACCTACCAGTACATCCACCTGCAGGGTTCGGTGTACCGCATCCCCGCGATCGCCCTGCATGTCAGTGCCGTCGTCACCAACACCGCGCCGATCGGCGTGACGCGAGGGCCGGGCTTCGCCGAGGCGATCAACATCATCGAGCGCCTGGTCGACGCGGCGGCACGCAAGACCGGCATCGATGCCGCCGAGCTGCGCCGGCGTAACATGGTGCCGCCGGAAGCGATGCCGATGACCAATGCCTTCGGCTTCCAGGTCGATAGCGGCCGCTTCGCCGAGTCGCTCGACCGTGCCCTGGCGCGCGCCGATCGCGCCGGCTTCGCCGAGCGTCGTCGCCAGAGCGAGGCGCGCGGCCGACTGCGCGGGCTGGGCTTCGCCTATCACATCAAGGGCACCGGAGGCCCACCCGACGAGAACGTCGATATCCGCTTCGAAGCCAACGGCACGGTCTCGCTGATCACCGGCACGCAGCATATCGGCCAGGGCCACGAGACGACCTTCCCGCAGATCCTAAGCACACGCCTGGGCGTGCCCAACGAACGCATCCGCCTGGTGCAGGGCGACACCGACGCGATTCCCGCTGGCGGCGGCCACGGCAGCTCGCGCGCGACTTACATGGGCGGTACTGCGATCTGGCGTGCTTCGGACGAGATCGTGGCCAAGGGCATCGCGCTCGCCGCCGATGCGCTGGAGGCCGCCGACGCAGACATACGTTTCGAGGAGGGAAGGTTCGTCGTGTCCGGCACCGACCGCGCCATTGGGCTCCTCGACGTGGCCGCACTCGGCCGCGAGAAAGGCAGGCCGCTCGACACGTTCCATGCCTGGAAGCGCGAGCACATGACCTTTCCCAACGGGGCGCACGTCGTCGAGGTCGAGATCGACCGCGATACCGGCAAGGTCGAGTTGGCGCGCTACACGGCGGTCGACGACTACGGCGTGCTGGTCAACCCGATGGTCGCTACCGGCCAGGCGCATGGGGCAATGGCGCAAGGTTCGGGCCAGGCACTGCTCGAGCACGCGACCTACGATGCCGCGTCGGGCCAGATGGTCGCCGCCTCGTTCATGGACTACGCCCTGCCGCGCGCCGACGACCTGCCGTCGTTCGACCTGGGTTTCAACGCCACGCCCTGCACGACCAATCCGCTGGGCGTGAAGGGCTGCGGCGAGGCCGGCGCGATCGCAGCTTTCCCGGCCATCGCCAATGCGGTCCTCGACGCGTTGGCGCCGCTCGGCGTCTCCGGCTACGACGGGCCCGCCAGTCCCGCCCGCATTTGGCAAGCCATGAAGGACGCAAAATGAGACGCGAAGCTCCCGCCGCACAGCGCAACCGCCAGCCGATCTTCGAGGTACTGAAGCTGCGTCTGCCGCCTCATGGCCTGGTGCTGGAGATCGCCAGCGGCTCGGGCGAGCATGTCGTGCACTTCGCCGCCGCCCTGCCCGTCCTCGACTTCCAGCCGAGTGATCCCGACGCGGATGCGCGGGCCAGCATCGACGACTGGGTCCGCACTCTCGGCCTCGGCAACGTGCGTCCGGCGCTCGCGATCGACGTCACGACGAAGCGGTGGCCGGTCGACCGTGCCGACGCGATCCTGTGCGCCAACATGATCCATATCGCCCCTTGGGAGGCCTCGGTCGGCCTGATCGCGGGCGCCGCGCGCACCCTGGCGTCGGGCGGCGTACTCTTCCTCTACGGCCCTTACCGCCGCGGCGGTCGCCACACGGCGCCGAGCAACGAAGCCTTCGACCGGGACCTCCGGCGGCGTAACCCTGCCTGGGGCGTGCGCGACCTCGAGGCCGTGGTGGAACTGGCCGCCGAACGGGGGTTCGGCCCGCCGGAAATCGTCGAAATGCCTGCGAACAATCTGTCGCTGATCCTCAAGCGCCTCTGACTGCCGTCCGCGGTGGCAATCCTTCAGTGGATGCGCTAACGCTTGAGCGGCACTGCGGGGAGCATCGTCGGAAGCATGTGGAATCGTAGCGACGAAGCCGGATTTGTTGGCGTCACTGGCCGCCAGCGCACCTTCTTGTCGCTGGCGGTCTTCGCCGTCCTGGCGGCGGGGCTCGCGGCCTGCAAGCCCGAGAACAAGTTCATGCCGCCGCCGCCGGCCGAGATCAACGTCGGAGTCCCCCTGCAACAGGAGGTGGCGCCCTTCGAAGTGCTGACCGGCAACACCGTGGCCTTCGCGATCGTCGATCTCGTCGCCCGCGTCGAGGGCTTCCTGACGTCGCAGAACTACGTCGACGGCTCGTTCGTGAAGAAGGGCGACCTGCTCTTCACCATCGAGCAGACGATGTACAAAGCCAAGGTCAAGGAGGCTCAGGCCCAGCTCGACGGCGCCAAGGCGTCCCTGGTGCAGGCCGAGGCCGAGTTCACCCGGCAGGAGACCTTGCTGCGCCAGAACGTGTCGGCGCAGAACACCTTCGACCAAGCGAAAGCCAAGCGCGACAACGCCCGCGCCAATGTCGAGAACGCCGAGGGCAACCTCACGATCGCGCAGACCAATCTGAGCTACACTACGGTCACGGCGCCGTTCGACGGGGTGGTCAGCAAGCACCTAGTCTCGGTCGGTGAACTGGTCGGCGCATCGACGGCCACCAAGCTCGCGACGATCGTGCGGCTGGATCCGATGTACGTCACGTTCAACATGAGCGAGCAGGACGTGCTGCAGATCCGCGCCAACCTCAAGGAGCGTCGCCTCGACGTCGAGGAGCTGAGCAAGATCCCGCTGACCATCGGCCTGATGAACGAGGAGGGCTTCCCCCACCAGGGCTTCCTCAATTACGTCTCGCCGGAGATCGATACGACGACCGGGACGATCCTCGTGCGCGGCCTGTTCGACAACCCGACGCGGGCCCTCATCCCCGGCTTCTTCGTGCGCGTGAAGGTGCCGAAGGGCCTCGGCGCGACGGCCTCGCTGCTGGTTCCCAACAGGGCGATCGCCGAGGACCAGGCCGGCAAGTATCTGTTGACGGTGAACAAGGACAACGTCGTCGAGCAGACGCGCATCACCACTGGACAATTGCTGCCCGGCGGCTTGCGGGTGATCGCAACCGGCCTCAAGGCCGACGACCGGGTCGTGCTCAGCACCAACAGCCGCGCGATCCCGGGCGCCAAAGTGGTTCCCAAGCTCACAACGATCGCGGGCACGCCCGACGGCACCACGAAGTGATCCGCCGGGAAGCATCGCGATGATTTCAGCGTTCTTCATCAACCGGCCGGTCCTGGCCAACGTCCTCGCGATCATCATCGTGCTGATCGGCGGCGTGGCGCTGGCGACCCTGCCGGTGTCGCAGTACCCCAACGTCGTGCCGCCGACAGTCCAGGTCACGACGACCTACCCGGGCGCCAGCGCCAAGGTCGTCGTCGACAACGTCGCCCTGCCTGTCGAGCTGCAGGTCAACGGCGTCGAGAAGATGATCTACATGCAGTCCTACAGCACGGACGCCGGCACCTACACGCTGACCGTGACGTTCGAGATCGGCACCGATCTGGATTTCGCCCAGGTGCTTGTGCAGAACAGGGTGAGCGCCGCGCTCGCCTCGCTGCCCATGTCGGTCCAGGCGCAGGGTCTGGTCGTCCAGAAGAAGTCGACGTCGATCCTCCAGATCGTGTCGCTGACCTCGCCGGATGAGCGCTACGACAGCCTCTATCTCAGCAACTACGCGACCATCAACCTGGTCAACGAGCTGTCGCGCCTGCCGGGCGTGGGCAACGTCAACGTGCTGGGCGTCGGCCAGTACTCGATGCGCGTCTGGCTCGACCCGGAGAAGCTCTACACGTTCGGCCTCACGCCGTCCGATGTCAGCCGCGTCATCCAGCAGCAGAGCCAAGACGTCAGCGCCGGCCAGGTCGGCATGCCGCCGGCGCCGAAGGGCCTCGATTTTCAGTACACGATCGACGTCGTCGGCCGGCTGAGCACGCCGGAAGAGTTCGGCAACATCATCGTCAAGACCGACCAGGGCAATGGCGGCCGCATCGTGCGGGTGCGCGACATCGGCCGCGTCGAGCTCGGCGCGCAGACCTACGCCCAGACCTCGCAGATCAACGGCAAGCCCAATTCGGGGCTCGCGATCTACCAGCTTCCCGACGCCAACGCCCTCGACGTCGCCAAGCGGGTCAAGGCCAAGATGGCCGAGCTTTCCAAGAACTTTCCGCCCGGCCTCGCCTACGACGTCCCGTTCGACACCACCCGCTTCGTGAATGCGTCGATCAAAGAGGTCTTCATGACCCTGATCGAGGCCGGCATCCTGGTGCTGATCGTGATCGTGCTGTTCCTGCAGGACTGGCGGGCCATGCTGGTACCGGCGACGACGATTCCGGTCACCATCATCGGCGCCTTCGCCGCGATGTCGGCCCTGGGGTTCACGATCAACACGACGACGATGTTCGGCATCGTGCTGGCGATCGGCATCGTGGTCGACGACGCGATCGTGATCGTGGAGGGCGTCGCGCATCACATCGAACGCGGCATGACACCCCACGACGCGGCGATCAAGGCGATGGACGAGCTGTTCGGGCCGGTGATCGGCATCACCCTAGTGCTGATGTCGGTGTTCCTGCCCGCCGCCTTCCTGCCCGGCCTGACAGGCCAGATGTTCGCCCAGTTCGCCCTGGTCATCGCCGCCACCGCCTTCATCAGCGCCATCAATGCGGCGACCTTGAAGCCGACGCAGTGCGCGATGTGGCTGCGGCCCGCGGTGCCGCCGGAGAAGCGCAACGTCTTCTTCCGCGGCTTCAACAAGGTCTACCAGAAGCTCGAGGATCTCTACGCATCGCTGGTCGGCGCAATGGTGCGCCGCGCCGGCCTGATGGTCGTCGTCGCCCTCGTGGCGGCGGCCATCGGCGCCTGGGGCGTCGCGCGCCTGCCGACCGCCTTCATTCCCAACGAGGACCAGGGCTATCTGATGATCGGCGTGCAACTGCCGGACGGTGCCTCGCTCGAGCGCACCGGCACCACGCTCGACGAAGTCACCAGGATCGCCATGGCCGCACCCGGCGTCGAGAACGTGGTCTCGCTCGGCGGCATGTCGGTGCTCGACAGCAACTCAGCCCTGGCGAACGCCGCCGTCTGCTACGTCATCCTGAAGGACTGGGATGTGCGCCTGAAGGCGGAAGGCCAGGATCTTCGGTCGATCGTGCTGGGCCTCATGAAGGACCTGCAGGTCCTGCAGGACGGTCGCGCCTTCGTGATCGTACCGCCTGCCATCCAGGGCATCGGCAACGCCGGCGGCTTCCAGATGCAGGTCGAGCAGAAGGACGGCAGCTTCGACTACGCCAAGCTGCAGGCCGTGACCGACGCGATGGTCGCCCAGGCCGGCACGCAGTCGGCGCTCAGCAACCTCGTCACCTCTTTCCGCGCCGGTGCGCCGCATGTGCGTATCGACGTCGATCGCGTCAAGGCCGAGTCCCTGAAGGTACCGGTCGGCGATGTCTTCACGACGCTGTCGGCCTATCTCGGCTCGGCCTTCGTGAACCGCTTCAACAAGTTTGGCCTCAGTCTACAGGTCTTCATCCAGGCTGATTCGCAGTACCGTACGCGGCCCGAGGACATACTGCGGCTGCAGGTGAAGAACCTCGACGGCCAGATGGTGCCGATCGGCGCAGTCGCCGAGTTGAAGCCCGCACTCGGTGCGCCGCTGATCAGCCTCTACAACCTCTATCCGTCGGCGGCGATCGTGGGATCGCCGGCGCCCGGCTTTAGCTCGGGCGAGGGCATCGCGTTGATGGACCAGATCGCCAAGGCGATCTTGCCGCCCGGCACCGGCTACGAATGGACCGGTATGGCCTATCAGGAGAACATCGTGGGCAACCAGCTCATGTACGTGTTCGCACTGGCCATCCTGCTCGTCTATCTCTGCCTCGCCGGCCAGTACGAGAGTTGGATCGCGCCGCTCGGCGTGATCCTCGCCGTGCCGCTGGCGTTGAGCGGTCCGGCGATCGCGCTCACCGCCGTCGGCCTCGCCAACAACATCTACACCCAGATCGGCCTGATGCTGCTGATCGCGCTCGGTGCCAAGAACGCCATCCTCATCGTCGAGGTGGCGCGCGAACGGCGCCTGATCGACGGCAAGGCCATCGTCGAGTCGGCGATCGAGGCGGCACGCACGCGCTTCCGCCCGATCCTGATGACCTCCTTCGCCTTCATCCTGGGCGTCGTCCCGTTGGTGACGGCGACCGGCGCCGGCGCCAACTCGCGCGTCTCGCTCGGCCTCTGCGTGTTCAGCGGCATGATCGCCTCGACGTGCCTCGCCGTGCTGTTCGTGCCGTCGTTCTTCACGGTGCTGCAGCGCTACGAGGAGTGGAGTAAAGCCCGCAAGAAGAAGCCGGGGGCTGCGGCGCCGGCGGCGGCCGGCCACTGAGGCTGGGCGGGAGATGCCGAGGAGCGCCGACCGAACTGGCCGGTCGGCGTGCCGCACGAGCGACCACGCTCGTTGCGGCTCAGGCATGTGCTCCAGCCTTCTCTGGGATTCCCTGGCCCGAGGAGTCCGTCTTGGCGGCAGGCTTGAGAGCCGGCGCCCCGAAGCGTTCGTACAGTACCGGCAAGAGAAGAAGGGTCAGAGCCGTCGCGGTGAACAGTCCGCCGATGACCACGATCGCCAGAGGCTTCTGGATCTCCGACCCCGGCCCCGTCGCGAAGAGGAAGGGCACCAGGCCGAAGGCCGCAATGGTTGCCGTCAGCGTTACAGGCCTGAGGCGCCGCCGCGCGCCCTCCATCACGGCCTCGCGGAACCCGTGGGCGCCGGAGGCGACCACCTGGTTGATGTAGGTCACCATGACCACGCCGTTCAGGACCGCAATACCGATCAGCGCGATGAAACCGACCGACGCCGGCACCGATAAGAACTCCCCCGACAGCCACAGCGCAATCACACCGCCAACCGTGGCGAACGGCACGATGCAGAACACGAGAACCGCCTGTCGCAACGAGCCGAACGTCAGGTAGAGCAGCAGGAAGATGAAAGAGAGGGCGATCGGCACGACGAGCGAGAGCCGCGCAGCCGCGCGCTGCTGGTTCTCGAACTGCCCGCCCCAGACGAGCCGGTAGCCCTGCGGCAGCTTCACCTTCGCCGCAACCGCAGCCTTGGCGTCCCCGACGAAGCCCACCAGATCGCGGCCGCGAACGTTCGACAGGACGGTCGCGAAGCGTTCGCCGTCCTCGCGGATGACCTGGATGGGACCGTCCTCGAGCCGCACGTCGGCGATCTGGCCGAGTTCCACGACGCCGCCGTTCGGCAGTACGATCGGGATGCGCTCGAGATCGAAGATCGAGGCGCGCAGACGTTCTTCGCCGCGCACCACGAGGGGGACGCGGGCGGTACCTTCCAGCACGATGCCGACCTGACGCCCGTCGACCCAGACCCGCAGCACCTCCTGGATCTCGGTGGCGTTCAGGCCGAAGCGCCCGGCCTTCAGCCGGTCGACCGAGACGGTCAGGTACTTCATGCCGGAGTTGCTGAGCGCGAAGACGTCCGCCGAGCCCGGCACTTCGCGGAGGACGGCGGCGATCTCGCGTGCAAGGCGATTGAGTTCCGGAATTTCCTCGCCGAAGATCTTGATGACGATATCGCCGCGCGCGCCGATGATCATCTCCTGCACCCGCATGTCGATTGGCTGGGAGAAGGCGAAAGATATGCCGGGAATGCCGGCCAGCACCGTCCGCACCTCCTCGAGGAACCAGGCCGTGTCAGGCCCGCGCCACGTCGATTTGGGCTTGAGAACCATGAACATGTCGGTCTCGTTGAGGCCGACCGGGTCGATGCCGAGCTCGTCGGCGCCGGCGCGCGCCATGATCCTCTCGATCTCCGGGATGGCGGCCTTCAGCTCGCGCTGGATGCGCAGGTCGAGCTGGGCGGTTTCCTCGAGCGACACGGTGGCGTGCTTGCGGATGGTGACGACGGGCGTGCCCTCGTCCATCACTGGCATGAAGGTGGAGCCGATGCGTGGGTAAACGACGGCCGTCGTCACGATGCCGGCGACGGCCGCGAGGATCAGCACGAGCGGACGGCGCACGACCGCGGCGAGAAGCGGATCGTAGAATCCGTGCATCTTGCGGACGAGCCACGGCTCCTGCGCCACGCCCGCCTTGAGCAGGTAGGCTGAGAGCACCGGCACCACCGTGAGCGACAGCAGGAGCGCCGCGCCGAGCGCGAAGCCGATGGTCAGCGCGACCGGCCCGAACAGGCGGCCCTCCAGCCCTTGCAGGGAGAGCAGCGGCGTGAAAACGGTCGCGATGATGGCCACGCCCGAGAGCAGCGGCAGCGCGACCTCGCGCGTCGCCTCCAGCGTCAGGCGCAACCTCTCTTCGAGAGTGGGCCTGGTCGCATGAGCCAGCCGGTGCTCGACGTTCTCGACCACCACTACGGCGCAGTCGACCAGCAGGCCGATCGCGATGGCCAGGCCGCCCAGCGACATGATGTTGGCCGACATCCCGAAGGCGCGCATGATCCCGAAGGTCGCAAGCACCGACAGCGGCAGGATCAGCGAGACGACGAGGGCGGCGCGTAGGTTGCCGAGGAAGAGGAGCAGCAGCACCACCACGAGGACGATCGCCTCGAGCAACACCTTCTGCACGGTCCAGACCGCCTTGCCGATTAGGTCGGAGCGGTCATAGAAGATCTCGACGCGCGCTCCGGCCGGCAGCAATGGGGTGATCTCCTCCAGTCGGGCCTTGACGCCGTCGACCACAGTCTTTGCGTTGGCGCCGCGCAGGCCGAGCACGAGCGCCCACACGGTCTCGCTGTCGCCGTCCGTCGTGACGACGCCGTTGCGCGCGAGCGCCCCGTATCTGATGTCCGCCACGTCACCAACCCGCACGATGCCGGTTGGCCCCGCCGCGACGATCGTGTCGCGGACGTCGTCGAGGGTCTTGATGCGACCCTCCGCCCTCACCAGCACGGCCTCCTCTCCGGCTCGGACGCGGCCGGCGCCGTCGTTGCGGTTGTTCGCCTCCAGCACGTTCTCGAGCATCTCCGTCGTGATGCCGCGCGCTGCCATCGCCGGCGGCGACGGTACGACCTCGAAGGTCCGGACGAAGCCGCCGAGCACATTGACGTCGGCCACACCCGGCACGCCGCGCAATGCAGGCCGGAGCGTCCAGTCGATCAGGGTGCGCTTCTCCTGGGGCGTCAGCGTCGGGGACTCGATCGTGAACATCACCATTTCGGCGAGCGGCGTCACGATCGGAGCCAGGCCACCGACCGTTCCGGCGGGAAGCTGATCTCGCACCTCCTGCAGGCGCTCGTTCACCTGGGTGCGCGCCCAGAAGATGTCGGTGCCCTCGGCGAACTCGAACGTCATCAGCGCGACCGAGAAGCGCGTGGTCGAGCGCATGCGTACGAGGTTCGGAATGCCGCGCATCGCGATCTCGACCGGCCAGGTGACGCGCCGTTCCAGTTCCTCGGGCGGCAGTCCTGCAGCACGCATCGACACCAGCACCTGGACGGGCGCGACATCGGGAAAGGCGTCGATCGAGAGTTTCTGGTAGGCGGTCGCGCCCCAGGCGGCCAGGCCGATCGAGGCGAGCAGCACCAGCAGGCGCTGGCGCAGCGCCGTGGCAACGAGGTTCGAGAGCATGGTTACTCGCTGTCCTTCTTCGCGAGTTCCGCCAGCAGTGCGATCAGGCCGCGCGAGGCCACCTCGTCGCCGGGCTGAAGGTTGGCGCGGATGGATGCGTCACGGGCGTTCTCCGACAGGACGTCGACCGGCTGGGCGCGGACACCCTGCGGAGACTTGACGAAGATCCAGGAGCGCTCGCGGTGACGCACGACCGCCGAGGCCGGCACCACCCAATCGGGAACGCTTCCACGTTCCACCCTGACGCTCGCCGTGACCGCGAGACCCGGTCGCACCGAACTGAGATCAGCGTTTACTTCGGCGACGGCGATCACGGACTGCGTCGCGGGATCGACGCTGCGGCCGATCCGGATGATGCGACCGCGGGCCCCGTAGGCGGGCAGGCTCACCGTTGCACCCACGGCGATCGACCCCAGCCGCGAGGCGGGGACCTGAATGTTGACCCAGAGCGGATCGAGCTGCGCGATGGTGAACAGGGGTTCGGCGGCGGCGACGCGCGCGCCCGGGCTGCTGTAGCGGCTGAGCACGAAGCCCGCCGCCGGTGCGACGATGGCGACGTTGGGCCGATACTCACGGCTGTCGCGCAGAGCCCGGATCTCGTCTTCGGTCATGCCCATCAATCGAAGGGCATGCAGCCGCTCGTCGGCCAGATAGCTCGTGGTCTTGGCCTCGTTCTCGATCGTCCGGAGGTCGCGTTCCGGCAGCGCCTTCGCGGCGAACAGCGTTTCCGACCGGCGCAGCCGGTCACGGGCGAGCGTTGCATCGGCGTCGGCCGAGATGAATTCGCGCTGCGCCGCAATCAGTTCCGGCGACCGCATGCGCAGAATGGTCTGGCCCGCTTCGACAAGTTCGTCGGGGGCGACCTCGATCGTCTCGATCAGACCGTCGACCGGGGCGGCGACGACACGAAGTTGGGCGGGCGGAACGACCACGGTTCCCGGAAACACGAGATCGCCCGAGCTGCGTACGCGTTCCGGCGCCGTATAGCCGATGCCGGCCGCCCGGATGGCGCGCTCGTCAAGGGGGATGTCGATGGGTGAACTCGGCGAGAGCACATAGTCGCCCGAGAACTGTGCAACTGCAGGATCGGTCGAGCCGATGACGAGAGCAACGAGCGAGAGTGAAGCGATACGCAACTTGCTGAGGGAACTCACAACGATGTCCTTGAACGAGAAGTGAAAGGTGAGGTGACCGGCGCCGGAACCGGCCGCGCTGCGCCTGGTTGTTATTGTCCTTGGGCCAGCGAGTAGCCGCGTTCGCCGTCGAAATCGTAGAGGTTCTCGACCTTGATGAAGGGCAGCCCGGCGTCGTGCAACCGCTGCAGGAGCCGGCTCACCATGCCGGCATCGGCCACGGTGGAGGGAGCCACCCCGAACCGGCAGCGCCAATGATCGGTGCAGACGGTGTCTGCGAGGCCCTGCGGCCACACCTTGACGCCACGGTTCGTGATGACCTGCAGATGGAAACCACCGCCGTCGATCTTCTTGACCTGTGTCGCCAGCTCTTCCGCCGTGCCGCCGTGCCAGTGGAGGAACACGTCGGCGCCGACGAGGTCCTTGTGAATCGCACGCACCGGCGGACTGGCCTCGGCCGGAGGCAGGGCGATCGCGGGGCCATAGGTAACAGGCGGGAGTTGCTGCGGCTCGCGACCCAGCCGGGCGATCACCGCGTCCGCGAAAGCCTGGGTTCCGGCCAGCCTGGTCGACAAGCCCGCTTTGAAGATGTCGGCCGTGTGAATGCCGTCCTCCAACGTCGCCAGCCAGGCATTGTGGACTTTCGCGGCCACGTCGCCCTGGCCAATGTGCTGCAGCATCATCACCCCGGCCAGCAGCAGTCCCGACGGATTGGCGAGATTCTTGCCGGCTAGATCGGGCGCACTGCCGTGAATGGCCTCGAACATGGCGCCCTTCGCGCCGATGTTGGCCGAGCCGGCGAGGCCGACCGATCCCGCGATCTGCGCCGCGACATCCGACAGGATGTCGCCGTAGAGGTTCGGCATCACGATGACGTCGAACGCCTCCGGCGTGTCGGCAAGCCGTGCTGCGCCGATGTCGACGATCATGTGGTCCCTCTCGATGTCCGGATACTGTGCGCCGACCTCGTCGAACACCTTGTGGAAGAGACCGTCGGTCATCTTCATGATATTGTCCTTGGTGAAGCAGGTCACCTTGCGCCGGCCGTTCGCCTTGGCGTACTCGAAGGCATACCGCACGATCCGCTCGCAGCCGCCGCGGCTGACCAGCTTGAGACACTGGTAGACCTCATCGGTCTGCCGGTGCTCGATGCCGGCGTAGAGGTCTTCCTCGTTCTCACGGACGATCACCACGTCCATGGTCGGGTGCTTGGTGGCAACGAACGGTGCATAGGCGGTGCACGGCCGCACATTCGCGTAGAGTCCGAGCGACTTGCGGATCGTGACGTTCAGACTCTTATAACCGCCGCCTTGCGGCGTGGTGATCGGCCCTTTGTAGAAGACCTTGGTTCGCTGCAGCGACCGCCAAGTCGACGCATCGATTCCGGAGGTATTGCCGGCGAGGTAGACCCCCTCGCCGATCGATACCTGTTCAATGGCGATGTTGGCACCGGCCGCCGTCAATACCTTGAGGCTGGCTGCCATGATCTCCGGGCCGATGCCATCACCATGGGCGACAGTGATGGGCACCGCGGCGGGGGACGAGAGCTCCTTGAGGGTGAGCGGCTTGGAATGAACGGTCACGATCGCCTCCTGTCGTCGGGTGCGGAGGACATAGGGGTTGCTCTCCCGATACAGAAATTGATAATCGAGCAAAGTGTCATTGACGTTCGTAATGAATTATTTCCATGGCCAGATTGCACAATCTCGATATCGATCTTCTCCGCGCCTTCGTCACCGTTGCCGATCTCGGAAGTTTCACGCGTGCCGCCGACCTGCTTCTGCGTCGCCAGTCGACGCTAAGCCTGCAGATCAAGCGCCTCGAGGATGGCCTGGGGAAGCGGCTGCTCGATCGTGCGACGCGCCACGTGCGGCTTACGGCGGAAGGGGAGTCCGTCCTCCCCCATGCCCGGCAGATGCTCGAGCTGAACGACCGGGTGGTGTCGAGCCTGGACGAGCCCATGTTGGCCGGGACGGTCCGTCTAGGCACGCCGGAGGACTTTGCGACCACGCACCTGCCACAGGTTCTGGCGCGCTTTGCGCAGGCATATCCGGCAGTTCAGCTCGAGGTGACGTGCGACCTGACCTTGACGCTGATGGGGCGCTTCAGGCAGGGCGAGTTCGATCTCGTTCTGGTGAAGAGGGAGCCGGAGAAATCCGACCGCGGCGTACGTGTCTGGCGGGAGCCGCTGGTCTGGGTCGCGGCAGGCCAGCTCGCCCTGTCGGACGAAGGGCCATTGCCGCTGGTCGTTTCGCCTCCACCGTGTGTCTATCGAAAGCGCGCGACCGATTCCCTCAACAAGGCTCGCAGGCGCTGGAGAGTGGCCTACAGCTGCGCGTCTCTTGCGGGTCAGCATGCAGCAGTCAAGGCGGGACTGGGCGTCACCGTCCTGCCCAAGGACATGGTTCCGGCGGGCCTCGCCGCGGTCGAGCGACGTTCCCTTCTCCCCGACCTGCATGATACCGAGATCGCGCTGCTGTCGGCACGAGGCCTGACGCCGCCGGCCCGGCGGCTGCACGATCACATCGTGCGCTCGCTCGAGGAGGTTCGCTAGGCTGGCAGAAACTTCCTGCAAACCTCTTGACGTTCCAGCGACGGCTCACCACCTCCCCTGCGATAGCGGGACGGGCCCCTCTGGCGATGCAGCGCATCGCGATGTCGGACCGCATCGGGCATGCCCGGTGCTGTAGGACTGATCGAGAGCCCGGGCGTGCCTCCACAGCATTGGGAGGGCACGATGTCACGCAAGATATCCAATATTCTTTTCAACCTCGCACGGCTGCAGGCCGACATCGACCGCGAGCAGCGCCGGCCGGGACCCGACTGGATCGCACTGCTGCGCCTGAAGCTGCTTCGTCTGCGGCTGAAGGCGCGCATGCAGGCCGCGATCGTCGGCGCGGCCGGCCATCGGCGCCGCCCAGGGCAAGTCACGGCCTGACGGCCGTCATCGTCCTCCTCCGGCCCGAGCGCGCCAGGGGCGGTCCAGGGACTTCAAGAGCATGGCAATCAAAGACATACTGCTACCGCTGCGCAGCTATCCTGATCCCAGCCCCTCTGCCGCCATCGAGCAGGCGGCCGAGGTCGCGGCCATGCTGGGGGCCCATCTGTCGGCGTTGACCTTCAGCATCGACATGCCGCGGGCCGGCAGTTCCCTAGCCAACGTTCTGCTCGACCTGCCAGGCATGGCCGCGGCGGAACGTCGGAAGAGCGAAGACAATGCGCGGGCGCTCATGGAGACGTTTGGCCGCCTTGCGGCGAAGCGCGGCCTTACCCACCGGCAGATCGTCGAATCGTGCACGACCTCTGAGCTGGCGGCGGCCGTGACCGAGCAGGCAAAGGTCTACGATCTCACCATGATTCCGATCGGCGAGCGCGCCGGTCTGCAGCAATACGTCGCCGAGCATGTGCTGTTCGGATCGGGGCGCCCGGCGATCATCTATCCGGAGGTCGCGGTCGGTGGTCGATTGCCGTCGTTCGACGTCGTGGGCATCGCTTGGGATTTCGGCCGTCCCGCTGCAAGGGCGGTCGCGGATGCGCTGCCGTTCCTGAAGCAAGCCGGATCCGTGCACGTCGTCACGATCACCGACGAGAAGACCATCGAGACCAGCCGCTCCGGCGCCGAACTTGTCCGACACCTCGCCTGCCATGGCGTCGAGGCTGTCCTGGAGGAGCAACCGGCCGACGGCCGTCCGGTCGGCGAGGCCCTCGCGACCTATGCCACGGCCCACTGTCTCGGTTTGCTCGTGATGGGCGCCTATGGGCACTCGCGGGCCCGCGACTTCATTCTGGGCGGCGCGACGAGATCCATCGTTGCCGCCCCGCCGTTGCCGGTGCTGCTCTCGCATTGAGCATTTGCCGAAGATCCCAACCATAGAGTGACGCCAACCATGGGCATGCTCGCCGATTTCCTGACCGCCGACTTTCTCGGCACACCCGCCTGGTTCTGGCTGGCCTTTCTCAGCCTCGTCGTCGTGCTGCTCGCCTTCGACCTCGGTGTCCTGAACAAACAGGACCGGGAGCTCGGCGTCGCCGAGAGCCTGCGACTGTCCGTGTTCTATATTGCGATCGCCCTCGCATTCGGCGCCTGGGTCTGGTGGTCGATGGGCGCCGAGTCGGGCATGGAGTACTTCACGGGCTACGCCATCGAAAAGGCACTCTCGATCGACAACGTCTTCGTGATCTCGCTCATCTTCGGCTACTTCGCCATTCCGGCAAGATACCAGTACCGCGCCCTGCTCTGGGGCATCCTCGCGGTGCTGGTCCTGCGCGGGATCATGATTGCAGTCGGCGCGGCACTGGTCGAACGCTACGAATGGGTGCTGTATTTCTTTGGCGCATTCCTGATCGCAACCGGCATCAAGATGCTGATCGTCGGCGAGAGCGAGCATGATGTATCGAAGAACCCGCTCGTGCGCTTGCTCTCGAGGCGCATGCGCGTCTCGTCGGAGCTGCACGGCTCGCAGTTCTTCGTGCGCCAGACCGATCCGCGGACGGGCAGGCTCGCGTTGTTCGCGACGCCACTGTTCCTGGCGCTGATCGTCATCAACATCGCCGACTTCATCTTCGCGGTGGATTCAGTCCCGGCGATCTTCGCCATCACGACCGACACCTACATCGTATTCACCGCCAACATCATGGCGATCCTCGGCCTTCGCGCGCTCTACTTCGCGCTGGCCGCTATGGTGCATCGCTTCGAATATCTGAAGTATGCGCTCGCCATCGTGCTGGTTTTCATCGGTGGAAAGATCTTCTGGAACCAGATTGTCGACAAGCTCGATCCGGCGATCTCACTCGGCGTCACCGTGGCGATCATCACCGGCGGTATCGTGGTGTCTTTGTGGAAGACCCGCCGGGCGGCTGCCAGCTAAGCGGGTGTCGCCAGGAAGTCCGCAGGCATGCCGCGAGGCTGACGGGTGATGGAAACGTTGGCGGGTACCCTGCTCGGCAAGCCGGCGTGGATGTGGGCGCTGTTCGTCGGCGCCGTCGGTGTCTTGCTGGTGTTCGACCTCGGGGTGCTCAATCGCAAACAGCGAGAGATCGGCGTCTCGCAAAGCCTGTGGCTGAGCGCCTTCTATCTCGCCGTCGCCTTGCTGTTCGGCGTCTGGATCTGGCTCACGCTCGGGCCCCAGAGCGGCGAGGAGTATCTCACGGGCTTCCTGATCGAGAAGACGCTTGCGATGGACAACGTCTTCCTGATCTCGCTCATCTTCACCTACTTCGCCATTCCGCCGCACTATCAGCACCGCGTGCTTTTCTGGGGGATTCTGGGCGTCATCGTCCTGCGCGCCGTGATGATCGGGCTGGGAGCGACGCTGGTCGCGGAGTTCGCCTGGATCCTCTACGTATTCGCGGTGTTCCTGATCGCCACCGGCGTCAAGATGCTGGTGATGGGCGACAAGATTCCGGACGTGGACCGCAACCCCGTCCTGCGACTGCTGCGCCGGACACTGCGCATCACGCCCGAGCTGCATCAGGAGCGCTTCTTCGTCCGACAGCCCGATCCGGCGACTGGCCGGACAGTGCTTTGGGTGACGCCGCTGTTCGTGGCACTCCTGCTGATCGAGGTCGTCGACCTGATTTTCGCCGTCGACAGCGTGCCGGCGATCTTCGCGATCACAAGCGATCCCTACATCGTCTACACCTCGAACATCTTCGCCATCCTGGGCCTGCGCGCGCTCTACTTCGCGCTCGCCGCGATCATCCATCGCTTCCGCTACCTGAAGCCCGCGCTGGCGCTGATCCTGATCTTCATCGGCGGCAAGGTTTTCGTGGCGGATCTCATGGGTTGGGAGAAGTTCCCGGCAAGCGTCTCCCTCTGTGTCACCGTTGCCCTGCTGGCGGGCGGGATAGCGCTCAGCCTTTGGAAGACACGCGAGCTGGCCGCGCCGGCAGATGGACGCGAGCGCCGCAGGCCTGACTTGGAACGCTGACTCTTTGCTGTAGCCGGACCTCCAGGCGCGGGACTTGCCCAGCTCGCGGCTCTGCTTCCAGACTTGCTGCCTCGCGCATGGTCTCGAAAGAGCCCACCTCAAGCCGCCGGGTTCAGTCGCAGAAGAGCAACATTTAGCACGGTGGCGAACCCGACCCACGCCGCGTAAGGCACGAACAACAAGGCCGAGACCCGGTCCTCCCGGCGGGATCGCACGATGAACATGACAATGCTGCCCAGCAGCAGCAGGATGACGACCAAGGCGAGATCGATGCGGTGGGCGCCGAAGAAGACCGGCGTCCACAGGAAGTTCAGCAGCATCTGCAGGAACCACCACATCATCCGCCGAGCGCCATCCACACTGCAGCGACGCCAAGTGCGCCATCCCGCGACGGCGATCATCGCGTAGAGCGTCGTCCATACGGGGCCGAAGACCCAGTCGGGCGGATTGAACGACGGCTTGGCAAGTTCGCGGTACCAATCGTCGGGCCCTGTGAGGGTACCTATCAGCGCACCACCGCCGACGACGGCAATCGCAAACCCGGCCAAGGTCAGGAGCGATCGGCTCACGCGCTTCGCCATCTCGGTCGCCGCATCCTCTCTTGCCCTTTCATCGCCACTCGAGTCTTTGCATTGCCGCTGGCGTCTACGCAGGCGACAGGGGCGTCGGATCACTTGGCTCGAGATCCACGGCGCTGGCGCCATCGTATCAACAACACTTCCGTCCCTGTTGTTCGTTCCGAAGGCTGATCGATGGCCCGTATGCGCCGAAAGGCGGACCTTCTCGACAAGCCATGCATCGCATGCGGTCGACCGTTCTCTTGGCGGCGCAAGTGGCGCCGCGACTGGGACGCGGTCAGATTCTGCTCGGAACGTTGTCGTGGGGCGCGCAGGCGCAGGTCGAGATCGAAGGTGGCGCGGTGAAGTTCCGGCTGCTCGTCGACCTGACATGAGTGTCTTGCGCCTGGTGCTGGGGGACCAACTCTCCCGAAGTGTCGCGTCTCTCTCCGACCTCGACATGTCGAGCGACGTGGTTCTCATGGTCGAAGCGGCGGAAGAGAGCGTCTACGTGCGCCACCACCGTCAGAAGATCGTCCTGTTCCTGGCGGCCATGCGCCACTTCGCGGCGGAACTGCTCAGCGAAGGTGTTCAGGTCGACTATGTCGGTCTCGACGATCCGGCCAATACCGGCAGCATCGTGGGCGAAGTCGAGCGCGCACTCGCGCGTCATGCCTGCAGCAAAGTCGTCCTGGCAGAGCCGGGCGAGTGGCGCTTGCGTGCCGCCATAGAGAAGTGGGGCCAGCACTCGGGCGTGCCTGTCGAGATTAGGGTGGACGATCGCTTCTTCGCGAGCCCGGCGCGGTTCCGGCGCTGGGCCGCGCGCCGCACCGTTTGGCGGATGGAGCACTACTATCGCGAGATGCGGCGCGAGCACAGCATCCTGATGGAGGGCGAGGGCCCCGCAGGTGGCGCCTGGAACTACGACGCGGAGAACCGCCGCCGGCTGCAGGCGGATGTGGCGGTCCCGGTCCGGCGTCGCTTTGCACCGGATTCCATCACGCGCGAGGTCATGGAACTGGTCGAAGCGCGGTTCCCTGACCATTTCGGCGATCTGGAAGGCTTCGCCTGGCCGGTGACGCGTCGGCAGGCGCTGGAGGCGCTCGGCGATTTCCTTGAGCACGGACTGCCATCGTTCGGCGACTACCAGGATGCGATGAAGGAAGGCGCACCGTTTCTCTACCACTCCCTACTGTCGCCGGCGCTCAATCTCGGCCTGCTCTCGCCACGCGAGGTGTGCGCCGCCGCGGAGGAAGCCTGGCGCCGGGGCCGCGCGCCGCTCAACGCGGTCGAAGGCTTCGTCCGCCAGGTGCTCGGCTGGCGCGAGTATGTCCGTGGAGTCTACTGGACGCTCATGCCGGACTACGCGGAGTCGAATGCGCTTGGAGCGACGAGGCCCCTGCCGGGCTTCTACTGGACCGGTGACACGCCCATGCGTTGCCTCGCCGAGGCCGTCGGAGCGACGCGGCGTCATGCCTACTCCCATCATATCCAGCGCCTGATGCTGACTGGCAATTTCGCCTTGCTGGCCGGCATTGCGCCGCGCGAGATCGAGCGCTGGTACCTTGCGGTCTATGCCGATGCCGTCGAATGGGTCGAGATGCCGAATACACTCGGCATGGCCGTTTTCGCCGACGGTGGCAGGATGGCATCGAAGCCGTACGCGGCCTCAGGCGCCTACATCGACCGGATGTCCGACTTCTGTCGAAGCTGTGCCTTCGACGTGAAGCGCAAGCTCGGGTCCCGCGCCTGTCCCTTCAACTACCTCTATTGGGCCTTCCTGATCCGCAACCGATCGCGGCTGGAGAAGAATCCCAGGATGGCGATGCCCTATCGAAACCTGGCGCGATGGACGCGCGATCGGCAGCAGGAATACGTCGATCAGGCCGACCAGTTTCTGCGCCACCTACAGGTCGGTGCGCGTGAGTGATGTCGGCGAGAAAGCGAAGCAACGATCAAGACGTTGATGATTGCGTCAGATCATGCCGCGCTTCACCAGCGGGTTGAGCCAGCGTCCCCACGGGCCGG
>CAYQAY010000013.1:25434-85300 GCA_964415585.1 uncultured Reyranella sp. | reverse complement strand
CTAGGCGCGCGTCTTTGCTTCCTGCCAGAGAACTTCCATCTCCTCGAGCGCGGCGTCGGCCGGCTTGCGGCCCTGTTCGCCCAGCCGCCTCTCGATATAGCGAAAGCGCTTCTCGAACTTGTCGTTAGTCGCCCGCAGCGCCGCCTCGGGATCGACCTTGCAGTGGCGGGCGAGATTGGCTACCGCGAACAGCACGTCGCCCAGCTCGTCGCTCAGCCGGTCGCGGTCGACTTTGCCGGCCTCCAGCTCGGCTCGCAGCTCACCCAGTTCCTCCTCGATCTTGTCGATCACCGGCCCGGTGGCGGCCCAGTCGAACCCGACGCGAGCGGCCCTCTTCTGAATCTTTTCTGCACGCATCAGGGCGGGAAGGGCTCGCGCCACCCCGTCGAGCGTCCCGGCCGGTGCCGCGGCAGGCTGCTTGGCGGCCCGTTCGGCCGCCTTCCGGGCCTCCCAGGAGATCGTCTGGGCGTCGGCGGTCTTGATGTCGAGGTCGCCGAAGACGTGCGGGTGTCGGTCGACCATCTTGTCGGCGATCGCCGCCGCCACTTCGTCGAACCCGAAGGCCTTCGTCTCGCTGGCCATCTGGGCGTGATAGACGACCTGCAGGAGCAGGTCGCCGAGTTCCTCCTTTAGCGCCGGCATGTCGCCACGTTCGATCGCGTCCGCGACCTCGTAGGCTTCCTCGATCGTATACGGCGCGATTGTCTTGAAGGTCTGGTCGATGTCCCACGGGCAGCCATATTGCCGGTCGCGCAGCCAGGCCATGACCGCGCGCAGCCGCTCGAGGGGCTCTTTGGGAAGCGAGTCGGGCGTGGGACGGCCGGGTGGCATGGGGTCCGTACGATGGTTAATTATCGTATAATATATATTATGACAAATTACAATAAAGCAATATATTCATATAATTACCACTCAATACGCATATTTTGGTTTAATAAGGCTAGCAATCCCAGCCCCCGGCCGCCGTCGCTCGCCGGCACGCCGAGCGTCAGCAGCACACCCAGCTTCGGGTTTCTCGGATCCGGGATCACCAGATCGAAAACCATTCGTGGCCCGTTGTCGTTCGGGCCTTTTGGCACGTTCTCGTAGATCACGACCATCGTGCCGTCGGCGAGCTTCCGGGCCTGCGCCTGGACGCCGGGCCTCCGCGCCTTGATCGAGCCCGCCTTGGTCGCAGCATAGTGTTCGGCATCCTTGACGCCCTCGTAGGCGAAGTCGACCCGCCAGACGACGACCCGGTAGCGTTTGTCGAGGCTGTGGGCGACGCCCCGCTCCCAGTCCTCGGTCGCCTGCCAGCCCATGGGTAGCATCAATTCGACCCGGATTGGCTCGAACCGGACACGGACGGCGCTGGCCTCGCGGTCGATGCCGACCACCTTGGCAAGCGTCTGCTGCTGCGTCGAGCCGCCACCGATGATCTGGTCGCTGCGCGAGTAGCTGGCGCCGTTGTCAGGCGTGCCGAAGTCTTTGTAGGTCAGCCCGCCGGCGCTGAGCGGCTGGTTAGCCGCGGCCGCGGCCGGCATGAGCAGCGCCACCAGAGCGCCTGCAACGATCAGACGTCGGCCGGACTCCTTTTGTCTCATCTGAGAGACGACATTAGGAATGTTCTACAATGCATTGTTTTCATTACTGAATATCTATCTGCAATCCATCAAAGCACGGATGGACGTGGGGCGGCGTCGCGCGATCGACCTCGGCATAGTCCATGTCGACGTGCATGTTGGTCAAGAACGCTCGCGCCGGCTTGATCCGATCTATCCACTGCAGGGCCCGGTCGAGATGCGCGTGCGTCGGATGCGGCCGGTAGCGCATTGCATCGACGATCAGCACCTCCACGCCCTTCAGGACCTCGAAAGCCTCCTCCGGGAGCATGACCACGTCGTTGGCGTAAGCGATGCGCCCGAAGCGAAAGCCGACCGATGGAATGCTGCCGTGATCCTGCGCGAAGGGCACGACGTCGATGCCCGCCGCCGTGAACGGGCCGTTGATGATGCTGTGCCGGTAGATGGGGTTGTAGAAGCCGTCGCCCTCGGCCTCGAAGCAGTAGGCGAAGCGCCGGCGCAGCACGCCGAAGGTGCGCTCGTCGGACCACGATTCTATGCGGCCCTGGCGGATGGCATAGGGCCTGAGATCGTCGATCCCATGGACCTGGTCGGCGTGCTCGTGGCTCCACAGGACAGCGTCGACCTTCTCTACCCTGGCGTCGAGGAGCTGGCTTCGGACGTCGGGCGAGGTGTCGACGAGGACGGTCTTCCCCTTGTCCTGCACCAGGATCGAGCCGCGCCGGCGCCGGTTGCGTGCGTCGCCGGGATCGGCCGCCCCCCACTCCCCGTTCCCGTCCTTGCCACCCGGCCGCGGAACGCCGGCCGAGGTTCCGCAGCCGAGGATCGTCACCCGCACCGCGAGCGCTCCGCCTTGGCGAACAGCCGGAAGAAGTTGTCGGTGGTGGCCGCCTCGAGCTCGGCGACGCCGACGCCCTTCAGCTCTGCCACCTTGGCCGCCGTATGGGCGACGAAGGCCGGCTCGTTGGTCTTGCCTCGCTTCGGCACGGGCGCCAGATAGGGCGCGTCGGTCTCCACCAGCAGCCGATCGAGCGGGATCTCGCCCACGATCGCCCGCAGGCTCTCGGCCGCCTTGAAGGTCACGATGCCGGAGATCGAGATGTAGAGGCCGAGCGCAAGGGCGCGCCGGGCAACCTCCGGGCCCGAGCTGAAGCAGTGGATGAGCCCGGGGAACGCTCCCCTGGCATGCTCCTGCTCCAGGATGTCACCGGTCTCGGCGTCGGCATCGCGCGTATGGACGATCAACGGCAGGCCGGTCGCGCGCGAGGCCGCGATATGGGCGCGGAAGCTCTCGGCCTGCTCCTCGCGCGGGCTGTGCTCGTAATAGAAATCGAGGCCGGTCTCGCCGATGCCCACGACCTTCGGGTGCCGCGTCGCCTCGATCAGCCTGTCCGGAGTGCGCTGCCCCTCCTCCTTCGCCTCGTGCGGATGAACACCCACCGAGCACCAGACATTGTCGTGGCGCTCGGCGATGGCGCGGACCCGCTCGAACTGGTCGAGCCGCGTGCCGATCGTTAGCATGCCCGCCACCCCCGCCGTGCGCGCACGCGCCAGGACGCCCGCCTCGTCGCCGGCGAGCTCGGGGAAGTCGAGATGGCAGTGGCTGTCGATCAGCATGTCACTCGGCGACTTTCGGCTCGACGTAGCGCGGGAACACGCCCTGCGGCTTGGGCAGCGGCGTGCCCGAAACCAGCTCCTTGTCGAAGCCCGTGAACGCACGGTCGGCCGGCGCAACCGCAAGCTGGTCGAGGATCTTGGCCGCGGCATCCGGCATGAAAGGTTGCACCGGGAGCGTCACGCGGCGGATCGTCTCCGCGAGCACCCAAAGCACCGTGTCACGGCGGCCCGGGTCGGTTTTGGCCAGCGCCCACGGCGCCTGCGCATCGACGTAGCGGTTCGCATCGGCGATCACTTCCCAGATCGCCGTCAGCGCCTTGTGGAAAGCCTGGTCGTCGAGTTCGGTGCGCACGACGGTGAGCAAACCCTTCGCGCGGTCGAGCAGCGCCGCATCGGCCTCGGTCAGCGCGCCTTTGGGCGGGACCTTCTCGCCGCAGTTCTTGGCGACGATCGAGAGGACGCGCTGACAGAGGTTGCCGTAGGCGTTGGTGAGGTCGCCGTTCATGCGGCCGACCAGCGCCTTCCTCTGGAAGTCGCCGTCGTTGCCGAACGGCACCTCACGCAGCAGGAAGTAGCGTACGGCGTCGACGCCGTAAGTCTTCACGAGATCGACTGGGTTGATCACGTTACCCAGTGACTTCGAGATCTTCTGGCCCTCGTTGGTCCACCAGCCGTGCGCGAACACGCGCTTGGGCGGCGCGACGCCCGCCGCCATCAGGAACGCCGGCCAGAACACGCAATGGAAGCGGATGATGTCCTTGCCGACCATGTGCAGGTCGGCTGGCCAGTACTTCCACAGCGGGTTCTTCGTGTCGGGATAGCCGCACTCGGTGATGTAGTTGGTGAGCGCGTCGAGCCACACGTACATGATGTGCTTGGGATCACCCGGCACCGGCACCCCCCACGAGAAGCTGGTGCGCGACACAGAGAGGTCCTGCAGCCCGCCACGCACAAAGCTCAGAATTTCGTTGCGCCGACTCTCGGGGCCGATGAAGCGCGCGTTCTTCTCGTAGAACTCGAGCAGGCGGTCAGCCCATGCCGAGAGCCTGAAGAAGTACGAAGGCTCCTCGACCCACTCGACTTCGGCGCCAGTCGACGTTGCGCGGCGCTTACCGTCCTGGCCGACTTCCGTCTCGCCTTCGACGAAATAGGTCTCGTCGCGCACCGAGTACCACCCGGCATAGGCGCCGAGGTAGATGTCGCCTGCGGCGACGAGCTTCTCCCACAGCGCCTGGCAGGCAGCATAGTGCCGCTTCTCTGTGGTGCGTATGAAGCTGTCGGGGCTGTAGTCCATGACGCCAAGCAGGTCGCGAAAGGACTGGCTCACCTTGTCTGTGAAGGCCTGCGGCGCCATGCCTGCCGCCGCCGCGGCCTTCTCGATCTTCTGGCCGTGCTCGTCCGTGCCGGTGAGGAAATGAACGTCGCGACCGTCCAACCGCATGAAACGCGCAAGCACGTCGCAAGCGAGGCTGGTGTAGGCGTGCCCGATATGGGGCACGTCGTTCACATAGTAGATCGGCGTGGTGACGTAGTAGGTGCTGCCCGACATGACTGAACTCCGAACTGCCGCCCCTTGCCGGGGCACGGGACTCGAAATGCGTTCAGCCCCGCATTCGTTCGCAGGGCAGCGAGTCTCTGAGGTCGGACCGGGACAACATGGGCGCCCTTTAGCGCATCGCCGATTGCAGCGCAAGAAAGCTGCCCATCACGGTCTGCTTGCGGTCGAGGTTGACCGCATCGGCCCTGTTGAACAGTTCGGCGACCCGGTCCGAAGCCTCCAGCCATCGGCCGAGGCTGGCCCCCGTCAGCAGTCGTGTCCTGAGGCCGCTTTCGACTGGCACGACGGGTGCAGTTTCCGCCGAAAGGGCGGCCTGCCGCGCCAGCCCCTTCAGCCAGCCGTCGAACAGGTAGTTGAGCGAACGCCAGTCGGCGTTGGCCTCCTCACCGCGCTTGGCAAAGCGCTCGGCGAAGCCGTGCAGGCGCACCATGTCGAGGTCGGGAAGCGTCGCCAGCACTTCGACCATCTCGCGATAGAGGTCGAGGCTGCCGGCACTGGAGAGTTCGAGCGCGCGGCCGATGCTGCCTTCGGCGAGACGAGCGAGCGCCTGCCGCTCTTCCAGCTTGGTGTCTGGCGCATGGTCGCCCAGCAGCTCGATGACTTTGTCGTCGTCGAGCGGCCGCAGCGCGAGGCGGCGGCAGCGCGAGCGGATGGTCGGCAGCAGCCGGCCCGGTGCGTGCGCCACGATCAGCAGGACCGCGTTGGGCGGCGGCTCCTCAAGGATCTTCAGCACCGCATTGGCGCTGTTGCGGTTCATCTCGTCGGCCGCGTCGACGATCGCCACGCGCGCCGCGCCCATCGCCGGCGTCATGTGCATGAACTCGCCGAGTCCACGCACGTCGTCGACCGCGATCTCGGAGCGCATGCGGCCAGTCTCGGGATTGAGCGTGCGGCGCAGGTGGAAGAGATCGGGATGCGAGCGTGCGTCGATCAGCGAGCGGCCCGGCGCATCGACCGCGACCTCGAGACCGTCCGGCCCGTCGCCGAACAGGCCACCCTGCTGGCCGCCGCAGAGCAGGAAGCGCGCGAAGCGCCAGGCGAGCGTCGCCTTGCCGATGCCGCGCGGTCCCGTGATCAGCCAGGCATGGTGCAGCCGGCCGCTCCGGCTCGCTGCCAGCATGGTCTCCTCGGCGGGGTCGTGGCCGAGCAGCCGGTCGCTACGCCAGGGGGGCGGCCAGGCATACGGCCATTCGAGCTTCTCGAGCTCGGCGGGATCCGACGGAGCCTTGCCGCGGGCCATCGCTTCAGGCTTTCAGCCGCGTCGAGACGGAGCCGCCGATCGCCGCGGCGATGGCATCGATGTCCTGGGTCGCATCGATCACGACGCAGCGATCCGGTTCGCCCGCGGCGATCTCGAGGAAGCCTGCGCGCACGCGCTCGTGGAACTCGACCGGCAGCGATTCGTAGCGCGTTTCCGTGCCGCGTCGCGCGGCCGCTCTTGTGAGCCCCACTTCGACCGGTAGGTCGAGCACCAGCGTGAGGTCGGGGCGGAAATCTCCGACGGCAATGGCGTAGAGTTCGCCCAGCATGGCGCGGTCGGCGCCGTGGCCGTAACCTTGATAGGCCAGCGTGGAGTCCGCGAAGCGGTCGCTCACGACCCATGTTCCCTTATTCAGCGCCGGCCATACGGTGCTGCGCAGATGCTCGCGCCGTGCCGCGAAGTGCAGCAGCGCTTCCGTCGTGCCGTCCCAGCGCTCGACCGGACCTTCGACCAGAAGCTTGCGGATCATCTCGGCACCCGGCGCGCCGCCCGGCTCGCGCGTCGCCGTGACAACGTGGCCGCGACTCTCGAGCCACGCCGTGAGTCGACCGATCTGGGTCGACTTGCCGGCACCCTCGCCTCCTTCCAGCGTGATGAAGCGGCCCTTCCCGCCCACTGTCACGACAGCCAGCCGAAGAGGTAATGCTGGATCATCGTGGTGACGCGGCCCACCACGCCCATGCGCGGCACGTCACGGCCGGTCTCGAGCGGATACTCGATCACCCGCCCGTCCGGCAGCGTGACGGCCGCAGTGCCGACCTTGGTGCCCTTGACGATCGGCGCAGCGAGCGGCCCCTCGAAGCGGGCGACGACGCGCGGCGACACCGTCTGGCCGGCCGGTGCGGTGATCTGCACAGCCTTCGGAACGACGAGCGGAACCTTGTCCTGGGCGCCCAGCCACACCGGCGCTTCGGCGACCATGTCGCCGGCGCGGAAGACCGTCGTGTTGGTTGACTCGCGATAGCCCCATTCCATCAGGCGCGACGTCTCCGCCGCGCGCTCGGCCATCGAGCTGAGCCCGTTCACCACGAGGATCAGCCGCCGTCCATCGCGGATCGCCGAAGTCGTCTGCCCGTACCCGCCCTCTTCCGTGTGGCCGGTCTTGAGGCCGTCGGTGCCCGGCGTCGTCCGCAGAAGGCGATTGCGGTTCTCCTGGCGGATGTTGTTGTAGCTCCAGTTCAAGTCCGCGTAGTAGCGATAGTACTGGGGGTAGTCGTCGATCGTCCGCCATGACAGGACGGCAAGATCGCGTGCCGTCGTGTACTGGCCCTCGGCCGGCCAGCCCGAGGAATTCTTGAAGACCGACTTGGTCATGCCGAGTTCGCGACCGCGCTTGGTCATGCGGTCGGCGAAGCTCTCCTCGGTGCCGGAGAGCGCCTCCGCGACCACGACACAGGCATCGTTGCCCGACAGCACGATGATGCCCCTTATGAGATCTTCGACGGTGACCTCGGAGCCGAGCTCGAGGAACATGCGCGAGCCGCCCATGTTGCGCGCGCGCTCGCTCACGCGGAAACGCGTGTCGAGCTTGAGGCGGCCGGCCGCCAGCTCCTCGAAGAGGATGTAGACCGTCATCATCTTCGACATCGACGACGGCGGCATCGGCACGTCCGCGTCCTTGAACAGCAACACCGTGGAGGTCTGTGGATCGACCATGAAGGCGTGCTTGGCGAGCGTGCCTATGCCGACTTGAGAGGGTGGCAGCGTCTCGGTTTTGGCGGCAGCCGGCGGTGCTGCGGGCTTGGCTGTGCCCGCGGCGGGCTGGCGCGGCTTGGCCGGCGGCTTCTGCGGCTGGGTCTGGCGCTTCTGCTGATCCTGCTGCTGTTGTTGTTGCGCCACCGCGGAAACCGGCAGGGCGGCGATGCCGGCCAAGGCGAAGAGCATCCCGAGGATGCGCGGTAGGTCAGTCAGCCACGACACGGGCATCACCATATCCTGAGCGCTTGAGCCGGTCGGCGACGATGCCGGCGGCCTCTGTGGTCGTATAGGGCCCCAGCCTGACGCGATAAACGTCGCGTCCACCGGCCGACGCCTGGGAAATTTCGGAATTGCCGTAGCTGCGTACATCGCCGCGCCGGCGCTCGGCGTTCTCGGCCGTCGAGAAAGCGCCGACCTGGACGTAGAAGCCGCTGCCGGCCGCACCGACCGGCGCCGAAGCGAGCGTGGCAATGGTCGGCCCGCCGTTCGCAGCCGGCGCCGCCGCGGGAACCGCCGACTGCCGCGGATTGGTTGGCCAACCGGCCTGGACCGGCGTCGGCGGCGGCACGGCCGTCGGCTGGGCCACCGCCGCGACCTGGGTCGGCGCCGGGGCAGGAATTCCTCGCCGTCCCGAGGCGAGCTGTGTCAGTGCGTCCTGCTGCTCGGCCGGACCACCCCCGCCGATCGCCACTTCCTTGACCGTAAGGCTCTCGGCCTGGAGCTGTTCGACACGGACGCGGGCCGTACCGCGGCCGATCATGTCAATTTCCTGCGCCGCCGTGCGCGACAGGTCGATGATACGGTTGCGCGCGAAGGGGCCACGGTCGTTGATACGGACGATGGTCGACTGGCCGTTCTCGAGGTTGGTTACTCGCACCACCGACGGCATCTGCAGCGTGCGATGGGCGGCCGTCCGATCGCTCTGGTCGTAGCGTTCTCCGTTGGCCGTCGCTTTGCCATGGAAGCCCGGCCCGTACCACGACGCGACGCCGGTCTCGACCAGGGTGAATGTCTCCTGCGGCGTGTAGGTGACGCCATCGATCTTGTAGGGATTGCCGACCTTGTAGGTACCCCGCTGAGCGACCGACCCTCCGACGCCCTTTCCGCCCGAGCTCGAGCCGCAGGCCGACAGGCTGGCCGCCAGGACGACGGCGCCACACATTCGGAGAATCCGGCCGGCAGATATGCGTTGGTTTACTACACCTAGGTGCATGATGTTCGCATCATACATCATCTTGCCGCCGGGGAGCAGCCGATCCGTCGATCGCCTTCAGGCGGCGATCTTGTCGGACAGCAAACCGACCGCGAGGCAGAAGAAGTCCGACTGGTTCCACCTGTGGATCACCCTGAAGTTCTCCGTCACCCGGTAGGCCGGCCCGCCGGCACCTGCCGGCGTCACGATCCGTCCCCCTTGGCCGGCCTGGGTGCCGGCCGGCACCTCCTCGCCCCAGCGCAGCCCGGGCCGCCAGCCCACCTTGTGCAGGTAGTTCGCGATCGAGGCGAAGACGTCCGGCCGGCTGCGCCAGATGTCCTTGCGGCCATCGCCGTCACCGTCGACCGCGTAAGCCAGGAAGCTGGTCGGGATGAACTGGCACTGCCCCATCGCGCCGGCCCACGAGCCCTTCATGTCGTGCAGCCCGACATGGCCCTGAGACAGGATCTTGAGAGCGGCAATGAGCTGGCCGCGGAAAAACTGCGCGCGGAAATTGTTGAAGACGAGCGTCGCCAGGGCCGGCACGACCTCGAAGTCGCCGAGCCGCGTACCGTAGTTGCTCTCGATGCCCCATAGCGCCACAACCACCGACGTCGGCAGTCCGACGGGCGCCGCGAAGCGGTCGATCGCCGCGCGGTTCTCTGCCAGCAGCGCACGTCCGCGGGTCACGCGCTCGCTCGACACGACCAGTTCCTGATAGCGCGCCCAGGTCATCTTGAACTCGGGCTGGTTGCGCGCGAGCTCCATGACCCGCGGGATCTCCTGCGTGCCGCCGAGCGCCGCATCGAGCGTCCCGGCATCGACTCCGCTGCGGGCGGCTTCCTGGCGCACGCCCTGCAGGAACGCCGCGAAGCGGGCTTCGGTGTTCTGGGCAAGTGCCGGCGTGGCCGCGAGGGCCGTTCCGGCGAGAAGGGTTCTGCGTCCGATCATGCGTTCCAGCCGCAACATGCCGGTAAATCTTGCAAACACCAAGGCGATGCGGGACACCTCGCCTCGACGGATGGGTGGCCGAGCGGTTTAAGGCACCGGTCTTGAAAACCGGCGTGGGTTCACGCTCACCGTGGGTTCGAATCCCACCCCATCCGCCAATGGCCTCAGTTGAGGCCGTATTTCTTGAACTCTTCGGCGATGTTCGGCTGGATGCCCGACGCGGCGCTCATGTCCGCGATGCCGGCCGGCCCCTCGCCCTTCTTGCTGCGCGCCCAGCCGCGGCCGTAGAGCGCGCGGGCCCGGTCGGGATCGATCTTCAGCGAGGCGTTGTACTCGGCGATCGCCTTGTCGAACTGTCCCTGCTTCAGATAGATCAGGCCGCGATTGTCGTGCGTGTAAGGATCGCCCGGCTGCAGCTTCAGCACCTCGTTACAGTCGGTGAGAGCGGCATCAAGGCTCTGCCCCATGACGGCGCGCGTCAGGCAGCGGTTGTTGAGCGCCGGTGTAAAGCGCGGATCGAGCTTCAGCGCCTCGTCATAGTCGGCGACCGCCTTGGCATAGTCGCCTTTGCTGAAATAGGCGATGCCGCGATTCAGAAACTGGTTGGGATCGCGCGGACGCAGCCGGATGGCCTGGTTGAGGTCGTCGATCGCGTTGTCGAATTCGCCGAGGTTGCTGTAGAGGTTCGCGCGGCTGGCATAGATGCGCGGATTCTTGGTGTCGGTGCGCAGCGCCAGGCTGTAGTCCTCGATGGCGCGGCTGGCGTCGCCTCGGAAGGCCAGCACCTGGGCGCGGTAATACAGTGCCGTCGGGTTACCCGGCGACAGGCGCAGGGCATCGTCGATGTCCGCCAGCGCGCGCGGGAAATCCTTGCGCAGGCCGTAGGCGAAGCCGCGCTGGATCAGTGCGTTGATGTCGTCGGGACTTAGCCTCAGCGCCTGGTCGAAGTCGGCGATGGCCTCGTCCGTCTTGCCCTTGAAGATCAGCGCCATGCCGCGGTTGATGTAGGCCAGCGGCTCCTTGGGATCGATCTTGATCGATGCCGTATAGTCCTCGATCGCGCTGTCGAAATTGTCGATGCGATGATAGGCGGCGCCGCGCTCGAAGTAGGCGAACGCCATGCCCGGTGCCAGCTTGATCGCCCGGTCGAGGTCGGCGACGGCTTCCTTCGTGCGATCCATCTTGAGAAGCGCCGCGCCACGTCCCAGGTACGGGCGCGGCTCGTTTTCGTTGATCTCGAGTGCCCCCTCGAAGTCCTTGACCGCGGCCTCGTATTCCTGCTTGTCGATGAGCGCCATGCCGCGCTGGTAATAGGCGTTCGCCACCTGGTCGGCGGTCTGACGCGCCTCGGGGTCCGGCGCGGTTCCGGTCTTCTTGGCGAGGCGCAGGATATCGGCGGTCTGCAAGCCGAGCCGGATGGCTTCGGTGAAGTCCTGGATGGCGCGATCGGGGTCGTTTTTCTGTCGCCACGTCACGCCGCGGTTGACCAGCGCGTTGATCTCCTTGGGGTTGAGCTTCAGCGCGTGGTCGAAGTCGGCAACGGCTTCGTCGAACTTGCCCTTCTTCGTGTAATAGACGATGCCGCGGTTGACGAGCGGATTGGGGTCCTTGGGCGTCAGCTCGTGCGCGAGCGTGTAGTCCTCGAGCGCATGGTCGGCGTCGCCGATGCGGTGATAGGCGATGCCGCGCTGCATGTGAGCGAAGGCCTGTCCCGGTGCCAGCCGGAGGCCTTCGCTGAAGTCGGCGATCGCCTGCTTGTAGTTCTCCTTGTACATCCAGGCAGCGCCACGTCCGACATAGCCCGCGGCATCGCGCGGATTGAGGCGGATGGCCTCGGTGAAATCGGCGATCGCCTTGTCGTAGTCGGTCTTGTCGTAATACGAGAGTCCGCGCTGGAAATAGACGAAAGCGCCCTGCAGCGCGTAGTGGTTCGCCCTGTCCTGCGCCTGCTGCGCCGAGCTGGCCGCGAGCTGGCTGGTGACCGCATCGGGCACGACCTTGACCGACACCGGCTCCATTTTCTCCGGCAGCAGCTTGATCGCCGTCGTGAAGTCGGCGATGGCGCGGTCGACGTCGCCCTTCTTGCGGTAGACGATGCCGCGGTTGATGTAGGCGCTGATTTCCTTCGAGTTGATCCTGAGCGCGGCGTTGAAGTCGCCGATGGCGCCCTCGTTGTTGTCCTTCCTTGTGTAGAGGACGACGCCGCGGTTGATCAGCGGGAGCGTTTCACGCGGCGCCAGCCGGATGGCGTCGCTGTAGTCGAGGATCGCCCGGTCGGCTTCGCCGATCGTCTGGTAGACGACCCCGCGCTGGATATAGAGCTGGGCGTTGAGCGGCGACGTTGTGATCGCCTCGGTGAAGACCTTGATGGCGTTGCGGAAGTCGGTCCTGGAGCGCTGCTCGCTGCCCGGACCGCTCTCGGCCAGACCGCGGTTCAGGTAGGCCAGAGCCAGGGCGCCCGCGGTCAGGCCTTCCTCTTCGATCGCCTTGGTACAGGCCGCTATTTTGGCCGGCGCGTTGGCCCCGGTCATGCCGTAGCATATGTCGGCCTGTGTCGGTTCCTTGCCGGTGTTCTGGTTGACCTGCTTCTGGGCGGCCGGTTTGGCGTGTTGCTGTTGCGCCAGGGCGGCGGGCCCGACCGCGCACAGCGCCGACAAGCCGGCGGTGCAGACGGCAACCCGCAGCGCAATCCAACGCTTGAAACCCCACATGGTCGTTCCTCGTGCCGCAGCAGACCCCACAATCCGCTGCCCTCGATAGGCGAAAATAACCAGATAGGAGACTTTTCAGGTATTTGCGTGGCAGTGGCAAGGGCCACTCGGTGCGAAAACGAGTCACATTTCGACGCCCGGGGATTGCCCATCGACGCGGATCGCCCGCTTTGGCACCTTTCTGCAGCCAATCAGGGAGGAATGAAGAAAGTGACTGCAAAAACCCGCACCATCAGGCGCCGTACGCTTGTCGGCGGCATGGCCGCCGCCACGCTCGCGACGCCGGCCATCGTCAGTGCCCAAGGGGCCTATCCGAACAAGACCGTCCGCTACATCAATCCGTTTCCGGCCGGCGGCGCCACCGACACGCTCTCACGCATCTTCTGCGCCAAGATGTCCGAACTGAGCGGACAGCAGTGGATCGTCGAGAACAAGGGCGGCTCGGGAGGCAACGTCGGCATGGAGGCGCTCGCGAAGTCGGACCCGGACGGTTACACGCTGGGTCTGGGTGGTATTGCCACCCACGCCATCGCTCCGACGCTCTACGCCAAGCTGCCGTTCAATGCCCGGACGGACTTCACGTTCGTGACCACGATGTGGTCGTTGCCGAACATGCTGGTGGTCAACCTCGAGGTGCCGGCCAAGAGCGTGCCGGAACTCATCGCGCTCCTGAAGAAGAACCCAGGCAAGTACTCCTTCGCTTCGGCCGGCGCGGGAACCACGCTTCATCTGTCCGGCGAGCTTTTCAAGATCATGGCGGAAGTCGACATGCTGCACGTCCCGTACCGCGGAGGAGCCCCGGCCATGCAGGACCTGCTCGCCGGTCAGGTCAGCATGATCTTCGACAACATTCCGGGGGCGCTGGCGCAGGTCCGTGCCGGCAAGGTGAGGCCGATCGCCGTCACTTCGGCCACACGAACTCCGGTTGCGCCCGACACTCCGACGATCTCGGAAACGCTGGTCGGCTTCGACATCGTGTCCTGGACGACGCTGACCGGACCGGCGAAACTGCCGTCCAACGTGGTTTCCCGGCTCTCCGAACTGTCCAAGACGGCTCTGGAGAGCGAGGACCTCAAGGCGAAGTTCCTCGACCTCGGTGCCACCCCGTGGTGGCAGACGCCCGCAGCGACCCTGGCGTTTCGCGACGCCGAGGAAGAGCGCAAGGCGCCGATCATCAAGAAGTCAGGAGCTCGTGTAGACTAGAGGGCATGCAAACCCTCAGTACCGCTCAAGCCGTCGTGTCGATGCTGGAAGTGAACGGCATCGACACGCTCTTCTGCCTTCCTGGCGTCCAGAACGATCCGTTCTTCGACGCCCTCTACGACCGGACGAATGCGATCCGGCCGATCCATGCGCGACACGAGCAGGCCTGCGCCTACATGGCGCTGGGCTACTCAATGGCCTCGGGAAGGCCCTCGGCCTACGTAGTGGTGCCGGGGCCGGGCTTCCTCAACACTACCGCCGCACTCTCGACCGCCTATGCCGTCAATGCACCAGTGTTGGCGCTTACCGGGCAGATCCAGCAGTCGATGATCGGCCGCAATGTCGGTCTGCTGCACGAGCTGCCTGACCAGCTCGCGATCATGCGGGGGCTCACCAAGTGGGCCGACCGCATCTCCTCGCCCGCCGCCGCGCCTGGCCTGGTCAACGAAGCTTTCCGCCGGCTTCTCTCGGGCCGCCAGCGGCCCGTCGGCTTGGAATGCGCGATGGATACCTGGGCGCGCCGTGCGCCGGTCGAGCTGATCGCCACGCCTGCCGCAGCCGATCCCTGCCCCGTCGACGAGGAAGCGGTCGAGAGCGCCGCCAGGCTGCTGGGGGCGGCGAAACGGCCGCTGATCGTGGTCGGCGGCGGCGCGCAGAATGCCGGTGACTACGTCCGGCGCATCGCCGAGATGGTCGAGGCGCCGGTCATGACCGGTCGCATGGGCCAGGGCGTGATCGACGGACGTCACCGCCTCTCGATCACCGCGCCGGCCGGCTACCGCTTCTGGGGCGAGGCCGATGTCGTGCTGGCGGTCGGCACGCGCCTGCAGCCGCAGCAGCAGAACTGGGGCATGGACGATGCACTGAAGATCATCCGCATCGACATCGACAGCGAGGAGCTCGACCGTCACCGCAAGCCGGAAATCGGCATCGTGGGCGACGCGGCCGCGACCCTGAAGGCGTTGGCTGACCGTCTCGGCAAGCACAATGCCAAGCGCAACGGCCGCGCCGACGAGGTCGCCGAGATCAAGGCGGCAGCGGCCAAGAGGATCCACGAGACGCTCGCGCCGCAGATCACCTACCTCGAGACGATCCGCAGGGCTTTGCCGGACGATGGCATCCTGGTCGATGAGCTGACGCAGATGGGCTATGCCGCGCGCTTTGCGTATCCCACCTACAAGCCGCGTACGTTTCTTTCTCCCGGCTATCAGGGCACGCTGGGCTGGGGCTATGCCACCGCGCTCGGCGCCAAGGTCGCCAAGCCCGACCGCGCCGTCGTGTCGATCAGCGGCGACGGCGGCTTCCTGTTCACGGCGATGGAGATGGCGACCGCCGCGCAGCACGGGATCGGAGTCGTCGCCGTCGTGTTCAGCGACGGCGCCTACGGCAACGTGCGGCGCATCCAGCAACAGTCGTTCAACAACCGCACGATCGCCAGCGACCTGCGCAACCCGGACTTCGTGAAGATGGGCGAGAGCTTCGGCATCGAGTCAGTGCGCGTCGGCTCGCCCGACGAGCTGGGGGCCGCGATCTCGCGCGGCATCTCGAAGGGGGCGCCGATGCTGATCGATTGTCCCGTCGGCCAGTTTCCCGATCCTTGGCCGCTCGTGCAGCTCCCGCGGATCAGGCCGCGTAGGTCTTCATGACGGCCGGGTCGGGGTCGCGTCCCAGCCCCGGCCCTTCCGGAACGACGAAGCTGCCCTTCACCGGCAGCACCAGCTCGCCGTAGAGGCTCGCCTCGAGATCCATATGGTAGCGCTCGACCATGCCTCCGGGCGTGCCGCGCGCGGCGAGCAGATGAAGCGTCGCCAGGAAGCCCGGTCCGAAGTACGGCGAGTGCGGCATCAGGGTGACGCCCGCCGTGTCGCAGAGTGCCGCGACCTTCAGGAACTCCGTGATGCCACCCACCTTGGTGACGCTGGGCTGGGCGTAGTCGACGGCGCTGGCGGCGAACATGTCGCGGAACTGGAACGAGGTGCAGAGGTTCTCGCCCGCCGCCATGGCGACGCCGGTGCCCTCGCGCAGCCGCGCGATCGCGGCGAAGTCCTCGGGCGGAAAGATCGGCTCCTCCAGCCAGTGCAGGTCGTAGGACCGGAGCTTCAAGGTCATGTGACGTGCCTGTTCGGGCGTCCACGGACAGTTGGTGTCGACCATGATGGCGACGTCCGGCCCTGCGGCTTCGCGGGCCGCCCGCACCTCCGGCTCCTCCGTCTCGTGCAGCTTGATGTGGCGGTAGCCCTCGGCGATCGCCTTCCTGACGCGCGCCGCCACCTTCTCGGGATCGCGATACTTGACCAGGCTGGCATAGGCCGGCAGGCCCTCGCGCCGTGCGCCACCCAGCAGCCGGTAGAGCGGCAGGTTCGCCGCCTTGCCCGCGATGTCCCAGAGCGCGATGTCGAGGCCGGACAGGGCGAAGATGGTGAGACCGTAGCGGCCGAACAGATGCAGCTTCTGCTGGAGATCGTAGGAGAGGCCTGCGATGTCGCCTGCGTCCCGGCCGACCGCGATCGGCGCCACCATGTTGTGCAGGGCCGCGCTCACCGCATCCATGCAGCCATAACAGAAGGCCTCGCCCCAGCCGACGATGCCGGTATCCGTCTCGACCCGGACCAGCAGGATGTCGTTGGTCGTCCAGTTGCGGCCACCATAGCCCGTCGGATTGCCGCCGAAGGTGAACGGTACCTTGACCGAATAGGTGTCGATTCGCGCGATCTTCATGTCACCCTGCCCGTGCGTTCGATGTCTGCGAGAAGCCTCTCGGCGTGTTGGCGGTCGGCGATCCGCTTCGAGGTGAAGCGCGGGTCTCCGGCCGGCGCGACGCCGAGCACATGGCCGGCCAGGCACGACGGCAGCGGCGGCAACTCGGTCTGCCCTTCGGGCATTTCGACCTCGGCCATGGCGAAGTAGGTCGATCCGTCATCGCGGCGGAAGAAGTCGACGTCCCAGTGACACCTTCCGTCGGTCCACGAGTAGCGCATCTTCTGCAGCGTCTCGATCCTCTGCGTCCAGAGTCGTGCGAAGTCGACGGCACTGAGACCGGTTTCGATCTCGACGACCTGCCCGTCGATCAGCCGCTTGTAGGTGAAGACGTGATCCGTCTTGCCGCCCGTCTCGATCGCGCGGATGCGCAGGCCCGGCGCGTCGAGATAGGCCTGTCGCAGCAGGTTTCTCGATACGCCCGGAAGGCGGGCGAGCTCTTGCTCGAGACCCACATCGTTCCTCAGGACAAACTTGCGTTCGTTTTCTATCGGCATGCTAGAATCGTCGCCATGGCCACCCAGACGATCGACGACCTGCCGACGCCCGCGCTCATTCTCGACCGGGCGATCCTGCGCCGCAACCTCAAGCGGATGAGCGACCGGCTGCGCAACGCGGGGGTCATGCTGCGGCCACATCTCAAGACGGCGAAGTCGGTCGAGGTTGGCCGCATGGCGGTCGAGGACCACGACGGCCGCATCACCGTCTCGACCCTCGCCGAGGCCCGCTATTTCGCCGACGGTGGCTTCAAGGACATCCTCTACGGAGTCGGTATCGTTCCGGCCAAGTTGCCTGCAATCACGGAGCTACGCCGCCGCGGCGTCAACCTGCGCGTCGTGACCGACAACCTGGCCGTCGCCACGGCGGTCGCGGCGGCGGCCAAGAACGGCGACACCTTCTCGGTGTTCATCGAGATCGACAGCGGCGGTGGACGTGCCGGCCTCCCCTATCCGGCCCTGCCCGGCCTGCTCGACATCGCGCGCGTGCTGCACGAGGCGCCGGGTGTCGAGCTGGCGGGCGTCATGACCCATGCCGGCCACTCCTATCACCAGAGCACGCCCGACGGCATCGCGGCCGTCGCCGAGCAAGAGCGGCAGGCGATCGTCGGCGCGGCCGAGAAGCTGCGTGCGGCCGGCATTCCCTGCCCGATCGTCTCGGGCGGCTCGACGCCGACCGCGATGCATTCCCGCGACTTCACCGGAATCACCGAGATGCGGCCCGGCGTCTACGTCTTCAACGATCTCGGCCAGCAGTTCATCGGCTCATGCGGCGCCGGCGACTTGGCGCTCTCGGTGCTGGCCTCGGTGATCGGCCACTATCCGCACCGCAACCAGATGCTGATCGATGCCGGTGCGCTTGCCCTCTCGAAGGACATCAGCGCCCAGGAGTTCCAGCCCCAGGTAGGCTACGGCACGATCGCCGACGCGCCGGTCAAGGACATGGCCGTGGTCGCATGCTCGCAGGAGCACGGCTTCGTCGCGGCCCGAGATCCCGTGCCCTACGGCAACATGCCGATCGGCACGCGCGTGCGCATTCTGCCCAACCACGCCTGCATCACGGCGGCCGCCTATGACCGCTACTACGTGGTCGACAGCGACCTCGACGGGGGCAGGTCGGTGGTCGACGTCTACGACCGCATCAATGGGTGGTGATGGGCTGTCCAAGGCCCTTTGCGCCCTTGTCGCGTTGTTGACCGGCGTTTATTGAGCACCCGCACAGCAATCGCCGGGAGACCGAGCCATGCCACGACCGACTCCTGCACGCGGCCGGTCCACGCCGTCGCCACGGTCCGCCAGACCTGCCTCGAGCGGGCTGACCGGCAAGAGTGCCATACCGCGGCCGCGCCGCCGCCTGCCGCCCGAGGAGCGCGAGCAGCACATCGCCGAGCATGCGGTGCGCTACTTCGCGGAGGTCGGTTTCGATGCCGACACGCGCGCCCTCGCCCGCGAGATGGGGGTGACCCAGTCGCTGATCTTTCGATATTTCCCGACGAAGGAGGCGCTGGTCGATCGGGTGTATCGCGAGGTCTATGTCGGCCGCTGGAAACCTGCCTGGGAAGCCCTGATCGCCGACCGCTCGCGCCCGCTCCCGGAGCGCCTGAAGGAGCTCTACGTCGATTACTCCCATACAGCCCTGACACGCGACTGGGTGCGAATCTTCATGTTCTCCGGCCTGAAGGGCCACGACATCAACGCACGCTACCTCACGACCCTGCGTCGGCGCGTGCTGGAGCCGGTCGCGGCAGAGGTTCGCGCCTATCTTGGCCTGCCCGGGCCAGACCAAGTCCCGCTCTTGGAGGAGGAGGTCGAGCTGGTGTGGAGCATCAACGCGAGGGTCTTCTACTACGGGCAGCGTAGCTGGATATTCGACGTGCCGGCGCGGGTCGACGTCGACCGTCTGGTCGAGCTTACGATCGACTCCTTCGTCGAAGCTTCCAAAGTCGTGGTCCCGCGCCTGGTCCTGCCCCGCCTCTTGGACAGGCCGCCACGCCGCTCTCGAAAATTATTGAGCAAGTGATTAATTATTTGTTGACAGCCTGGAGGTGGAATGAGATGAGGCCCTGTTGATCATTTGATCAATAGATAACGAGAGGCTTCATGAACTCCAGGACGTTCCTCGTCTCGGCCGCGCTGTGTCTGTCGGCCCTCGCCGCCGTCGCCATCTCGTCCAGTGCACGCGCCGACGACATAAAGCTCCGCATCAGCGCCAGCCACGGACCGGCGAGCACCTACGTCCGCCTGCTGCAGGAATTCTTCGTCCCCGAGGTCAAGAAACGGGTTGCCGAACGCACGCGGCATCGGGTCGACTTCATCGAGGGATACGGCGGCAGCATGTTGAAGATCGCCGACTCGCTTGAAGGCGTGCAAGCCGGCGTCGTCGACCTCGCCGGCTACTGCTTCTGCTTCGAGCCGTCCAACCTCGCCCTGCACAACTTCCAGGCCATGCTGCCGTTCAACGTCACCACCGCGGAGCACAGCCTGGCACAGGCGCGGGCCGTCTATGCGAAGGTGCCGTTCCTCGGCCAGCAGCTCGAAAACAAGTTCGGCCAGAAGCTGCTGGCGCTGCTCGCCGACCCCTCCTACCAGCTCGGCACCGCCTTCGAGTGGTCGAGCGTCGCCGACCTGAAGGGCAAGAAGATCGCGGCCGCTGGCCCCAACGCGTGGTGGCTCGAGTACACCGGCGCCACGCCGGTCCAGAGCAGCCTCGTCGAGGCCTACACCTCGCTTCAAACCGGCGTCTATGGCGGCTGGATCATGTTCACGCCCGGCTGGGCCAACAACAAGCTGTACGAAGTCGCCAAGCACTTCACCGTCACCGGCTTCGGCGCGCCGACCTGGCACGGGCTGGTCGTGAACACGAACCGCTTCAAGCGGCTGCCGAAGGAAGTTCAGGACATCCTGGTCGAGGTCGGACGGGAGTACGAGATCCTGACCGCAAGAACCAACGACGAGCTCGACAACCGCCTCCGTCAGGCCATCAAGAACAACTCGCTGAGCTTCCGGGAACTGTCTGCCGAAGTCCGCCTGGACTGGGCGCACCATCTCAAGGACGGTCCCCGCAAGCGTGCCGAGGAACTCGAGAAGCGCGGCATGCCGGCGCTGAAGGTGCTGCAGATCGCCATGGAAGAAGCCGAGAAGCTCGGTCACGTCTTCCCTGTCCGCTACGACCTCGACAACCGCCGATAGGTCACGCCTCTCCCATCCCGGCGCTGCGTGGGCAGCGCCGCCCTCGACCAGGAGACTCCCATGTTGCGGACCTTCGCCGACCGCACGGCCCATGGTTGCCTGCTGGCGGCCGCCGCGCTCGCCTTCGCGCTCGCCTTCCTGATCGTCGCCGATGTGGCCGGGCGGTCGCTGTTCAGCAGCCCCGTGCAGGGTACGCCCGAATTGGTTTCGAGCGCATTGGTCGTGATCTGCTTCCTGCAGGCCCCCTACGCGATCCGCAGCGGCGGCATGATCAGCGTCGACTTCCTGCTGACGAAAGCCGCGCGCCCCTTCCAGGCGCTGATGACCGGGCTGGGGGCCCTTGTTGGCGCCGCATTCTTTCTGTTCATCGTCTGGGGCAGCGTCGAGCCCACGCTGCACGCCTGGAACAGCGGCGAATACGAAGGAGAAGGCGCCTTGCACGTACCGGTCTGGCCGGTGCGCATGGTTCTGATCGTCGGCTGCCTGCTCGGTGCCGTCTCCTACCTGCTGCTGGCCATCGACAATCTCGGAGCCGCCCTGCGCGGTGAAGGCCCTCCTCCGGCGCCCCGGCTCGGCGCCGACGAGCAACCCGTTTCGCACCTCTGAGGGAGGCAAACTTGCTCGATCAGATCGACCTGTTGGTCCTCCTGGCCGCGATGCTCGCCATCGTGTTCGCCGGCGTGCACGTCGCAGTCGCCCTGGGTGTAACCGCCATCCTCGGCCTGGTCATGATGACCGGAGACTTCGCCACCGCCAGCACCTTCGTCGCCAACACCGGCTACGAGGCGCTACGCGACTACGTATTGGCCGTCATTCCACTGTTCATGCTGATGGGCGAGTTCCTCGCTCGCTGCGGGGCCGCGCGCGACATGTTCGCCCTCGTCAATCGCGCCTGCCGCTGGCTGCCGGGACGGCTGGGAATCGCCACGGTGCTGGCCAACGGCATCTTCGCCTTCGTGAGCGGCGTCAGCATCGCCGCCGCCGCCACGTTCTCGCGCATCGCCTACCCGGAGATGAAGCGGGCAGGCTATGAGCCCCGCTTTGCCGTAGGCTGTATCGCCGGCAGCGCCGTGTTGGGCATGCTGATCCCACCTTCGGTGCTGATGATCGTCTGGGGCGTGCTGACCGAGACCTCGATCGGCGGCCTTTTCCTCGCCGGGGTCATGCCCGGCCTGCTCCTGATCGCCTACTACGTCCTCTACATCCTCGCCCGGGCCTGGCGCGATCCCGCCGCTGTCGGCGAGGCCCGCGCGCCATCGACCGTCGGGGCGCAACACGTCGCGGTTCGCGGCCGGCGGCCGCTCCCGATGCCGGTCGAGAATGGCCATGCCGAATCTTCCGGCGCCGCCGGCACTCTGGCCGTGCTCGGTCTGGTCGCGGCCGTCCTGGCTGGTATCTGGGCCGGCGCTTTCACGCCGACCGAAGGCGCGGCGGTGGGCGCCGTCGCCTCGTTGCTGCTGGCCGTGGCCCGCGGCCTGCGCGGCAAGGAGATCGTCGAAGTCGTGATCTCGGTGGCACGAACCTCAGGCCCGCTGCTGTTGCTGCTCTTCGCCGCCCAGCTCTATTCGCGCACGCTCGCCATGACCGGTGTGACCAACATGGTGCAGAATGCGCTGGTGGGCACCGGCTTGGGGCCGCTCGCCGTGCTTGCCCTGATGGTGCTCATCTGGTTCGTCCTCGGCTGCCTGATCGACTCGATTTCGATCATCCTGCTGACCGCGCCGGTCTTCTATCCCGTCGCGATGGCTCTCGGCTTCGACCCGCTGGCATTCGCCATCATCGCCATACTGGCGATCGAAACCGGACTGCTGACGCCACCCTTCGGAATTCTTGTCTTCACGGTGCGCGCATCGCTCGCGGGGGAAGGCATACCGACCGGAACCATCTTCCGCGGCGCCATCCCTTACTGGATAGCGCTGCTCGGTGTGATCGCCTCCGTCGTCGCATTCCCGCAGGTCGCGAACTGGCTTCCCAAGCTCGCGTTCGGTGCCGGCTGAGGGAGACTTCGATGACCGCCGCTACGTCAAGCCATACCGCCGGGCCGCTGAGCAACGTCGCCGACACCGCCGCCCCGCCATTCGACAGCCGGTCGTTGCGCGATGTCCTCGGGACATTCGTCACCGGCGTCACCGTCGTCACGACCCTCGACGAGGGCGGGACCCCCTACGGCCTCACGGCGAACTCCTTCAGTTCGGTTTCGCTCGACCCGCCGCTCGTCTTGTGGAGCCAGGCGCTCTCCGCACCGAGCCATCCGGTGTTCCGTGCCGCCGAACGGTTTGCGATCAACATACTGTCAGCCGATCAGGTCGACATCTCCAACCGCTTCGCCCGCGGTGCCGACCGGAAGTTCGAGGGGATCGCGGTGCGCGCGGGCCTGGCCGGGCTTCCGTTGCTCGAGGGCTGTGCCGCCTATCTCGAGTGTCGAAAGGTGACGAGCTATCCTGGCGGCGACCATGCCGTCTTCCTGGGTCGGGTCGAACGCTTCGAGCGGACACCCCGTCCACCCCTTGTCTTCGGTGGTGGCCGCTATCTGGTCGCGGAACCGCACGACCTCGGGACCTTCTCGATCGACCTTGGGATCGCCAGTCTGGCGCGGGTACAAGCCGTGCGAATGGCGTCGGCCGCCATAACCCGGCTCGCCACCGATCTCGACGAGACGCTGGGACTCGGCGTCTGGGGCAACCAGGGGCCGACGATCGTGCGCTGGGAGCCCGCCCGCGCGCCGGTGAGCCCCAACCTGCGTACGGGCCTCGTGCTCCCGATCTGCACCTCGGCGACTGGAATTTGCTTCGCCGCGCACCTCCCTGGCGAACTCACCGACACGCTGGTGCGGCGCGAATTGATGACCGCACCGGAGAATGGCTCGATCTTCGAAGCAGCCGTCGCGGCGGCGCGATGGAGCGGTGTCGCCCGCCTCGTGGCGACGCCGGACTTCTCCGACATATACGGCGTGTCGATCGACGCGCTCAGCGTCCCCGTCTTCGACCGGACCGGCACGATCGCGCTGACGCTCACGGCGATAGGCCATGCCGGCCGCCTCGACGCCAGCCCGTCCGGCCGCCTCGTCACGTCTCTGGCGGGCTGCGCCGAGTCTCTCTCGACCCGCTTGGGATACGTCCGCCCTCAATACAGTGGAGACCAGCGATGAAGCTCGGAACGTTCATGATGCCGCTCCATCCCCCGGGACGCTGCGCCACCGAGACGTTGCGCGAGGATCGAGCCGCCATCCTGTTCGCCGACGAGCTCGGCTACAGCGAGGCCTTCGTCGGCGAGCACGTCACCGACCTAGCCGAGAACATCACCTCTTGCCTGTTGTTCCTGGCATCGCTGGCCCACGACACGCGACAGATCGTCCTGGGAAGCGGCACGATCAACTTGCCGAACACTCACCCTGCGACCGTGGCGGCCCAGGTGGCGATGCTCGACCACATCCTGCAGGGCCGCTTCATCATGGGCATAAGCCCGGGCGGCCTGATGTCCGATGCCGAAGTGTTCGGCAACCTCGACAGGGATCGCAACGCCATGTTCGTCGAGGCGATCGACATGGTGCTCGCGATCTGGGCGGGCGAACCGCCGTACGACCTGAAGGGCGAGTACTTCAGCGTCAGCACACGCCGGACCATGATCCCGGAGATCGGCCAGGGCGCCATCCTGCGGCCCTACCAGCGGCCCCATCCGCAGATCGTGGGCACCGCGGTGGCTCCCTTTTCCAAAGGTGTCACCGAGATGGCCAAGCGGGGCTGGCAACCGATCTCCGCCAATTTCCTGATGCCCGAGTGGGTACGGACACACTGGCCCAAGTACGTCGAGGGTCGTCAGGCGGTGGGCGCGCGCGCCTCTGCCGCCGAATGGCGCGTGGCCAAGTCGATCTTCGTCGCCGATGACGAGGCCACGGCGCGTCGCTACGGCCTGTCGACCGAGGGGCCATACCACTTCTACTTCCGGCAGCTCGTACGCAAGCTGGTCGGCGGCGGCCGGTCGAATCTGTTCAAGATCGACCAGGCCCAGCCCGACGCCGAAATCACGCCGGACCACGTCACCAACAGCCTCGTCATCGCCGGCACGGTCAACAGCGTGGTCGACCAGATACTCGCCTTCCGCGAGAAGGTCGGAGATTTCGGCACGCTGCTCTATGCTTGCCATGACCTGTTGGACCACCGGCTGGGCAAGCGCTCGATGCAGCTCATGGCCGAGCAGGTGATGCCGCGGGTCAACGCCGCCATCGCCGCTTCGCAGCGGGTCGTCGCTTGAGCGCGGTCATGTGGCCGCCCGAAAGGAAGTGAAGACGAATGGGGCATCAACGACGGGAGGTCGCCGTGGTCGGCCTCGGCCTCATGGGCAGCCAGATCGCCGCGCATCTCGCACGTGCGGGCTGGGCCGTGTTCGGCCACGATCTGAAGGCCGATGCTAAGTCGTCCCTCGAGGCTGCGGGCGGCGTGTTCTGCGAGCGTCTGGCCGATGCTTTGATGAGCGGGGGAACCGTCCTGACGTCGCTGCCCTCGAGCACCGCCTTTCGCGCCGTCGTGGACGCCGTGGCGAGTGCGGAGGTACGGCCAGGTATCGTCGTCGATACCAGTACGCTCGGCCTTGCCGACAAGGCATGGGCTCACGAAAGACTGGCCGGAAACGGCGTGGAATTTCTCGACTGCCCGCTCAGCGGCACGGCGGCGCAGGCCGCCACCAAGGATCTCGTGGTTTATGCCAGCGGCCTCGAGGCGGCGGTGACGGCGATCGGTCCTTTGCTAGAGGCCTTCGCCCGCAAGGTCTACTTCGTCGGCCCGTGCGGCGCGGGCACGAAACTCAAGCTGGTGGCAAATCTGTTGGTCGCCGTACACAACGTGGCGGCCGCCGAAGCGATCTGCCTCGCTCGCCGCGCGGGCCTCGACCCGGAACTGGTGGTACGTGCCGTGGGCGACGGTGCCGGCGGATCCCGCATGCTGCAGGTGCGCGGCCCCATGATGGTCGGACGAAGCTACCGGCCCGCCACCATGAAGATCGATGTGTTCTTGAAGGACCTCGACCTGATCGGGGCGTTTTCCGCCGAGTGCGGCGCCACGACGCCGTTGCTGGCGGTGGCCGACCACCTCTATCGCACCGCATCGGCGGCGGGTCTCGACGAGGAAGACACGGCCGCCGTCTGCTCCATGGTCGAAACGCTGGCCGCGCCTGTCAGAGCGAATTGACCGTGTGGCCGCCGTCGACCGTCACGACGCTGCCGGTCATGAACGAGCCCGCCTCCGAGGCGAGCAGGAGCAGCGCACCGTCGAGATGCTCGGGCTGGCCGATGCGCCGCTGCGGGATGCGCTCGATCAGCCGTTGCCCGCCCGGTGTCTTCCAGAAGTCGCGGTTCATCTCGGTCTCGATGTAGCCCGGGCAGATCGCGTTGACCCGGATCCGGTGGCGCGCCCACTCCATGGCGAGTGCCCGCGTGAGGTGGATGAGCCCCGCCTTCGAGGCGTTGTAGGGCGCCACCTGCCCGATCGTGCGCAGCCCCAGGATCGAGGCGATGTTCACGATGGCGCCCGGCCGCTTGGCAGCGACCCAGCGTTTCGCCGCCGTCTGCGCCATCAGCCAGGCGCCGCGCAGGTTGGTGTCGACAACCGAATCCCAGTCGTCTTCCGGCATGTCGAGCGCGGGCTTCACGATCGAGATGCCCGCGTTGTTGACCAGGATGTCGACCGGACCGAGCGCCTTCTCTCCGGCATCGAAGGCGGCAGCGACCGACTCGCCCGACTGCACGTCGAGGTCGACGGCGTGGGCTTTGCGCCCGCCCCTGGAGAGTTCCGCCTGCAGAGACGCCAGCCGGTCGGCGCGCCGCGCCGCGACGATCACCGACGCACCCGCTTCGGCCAGCGTGCGGGCAAAGTGCACGCCGAGCCCCGACGAAGCGCCGGTGACGAGGGCCACCTTGCCGCCGAGGTCGAATCGCTTGGACATGCCGTCAACTCCACTGTTTCATGCCGGGCCTTATAGGCGAGCGACCGGCTCGGAGGAAACATGCAGCGCACCCCCTGGGGGCTGATCGTATTGCTCGTCGCTGCAGGTATCATTGCGGCCTTCCATGTCGGCAAGGCGCCGCCCGCCCTGCCCTCGATCCGCGAGGATCTGGGCGCGACGCTGCGTCAGGCGGGGTGGCTGCTCTCCACCATCAACCTCGTGACCGCGTTCGGCGGCATGGCGATCGCCCTCACTGCCGACCGTGTCGGCCATCGCCGCCTCGTGATGCTCGGCACTGCACTCGCGCTCGTTTCCAGCCTCGCCGGCGCTTTCGTCGCCGAAGTCGAGCAGCTCCTGGTTGCGCGCATCCTCGAAGGCATCGCCTTCATCTCCGTGACCGCCGCGGTCCCCGCCCTGCTGCTGCGGATCGCGCGCCCTGCCGATCAGCGCCTCGCGATGGCGCTCTGGACGACCTACATGCCTGCCGGCGCCGGCACCATGATGCTGATCTCGGCGGCCGTGCTACCCGGCACCTCGTGGCGCATCGGCTGGCTGGTGGCCGCCGGCGCCTCGGCCCTGATGCTGCTGGCGCTGCTCCTGCGCGCACTGCCCGAGCGCAGCCTCGACCCGCAACCGGCCCGGCGACGCCCCGTGCTCGCCGAGATGCGCGAAGTCGCGACGACCGGCGGGACGCTGGCGATCGCCGTGTGCTTCGGCGCCTACGCCTGCTGCTGGTTCGCCGTGGTCGGATTCCTGCCGACCCTGCAGGTCGAGCGGCTGGGCTTCGCGACTTCGACCGCTGCCGTACTGACGGCGATCGTCACCGTCGCGAATGTCGGCGGCAATCTCGCGGCGGGTTGGCTCCTTCACCGCGGCTTTGCCCGCGTGACCGTGATCGTCGGCGCGAGCGCGACGATGGCCTTTTGTGCGGCCGGCATCTTCGTCGACGGCATTCCCGACGTCCTGCGTCTGGTGCTCGCCGCACTCTACTCCGCGGTGATCGGCGTGGTTCCCGGCTGCCTCTTCACCGCCATCCCCGTGCATGCGCCGCGGCCGGATCTCGCCGGCGCCTCGACCGGGCTCCTGATGCAGGGCTCCAACATCGGCGGGCTTCTCGGGCCGCCGATCACCGCCGCGCTGGTCGCTTCGGGCGGCTGGTCGAGCGCGGCCTGGCTGACATCCATAGCGCTCGGGATCGTCGGCGTAGGCGCGCTCTTCCTGCACTGGCGCGAAAGGCGTACGCTCGCCGCATGATATACGTCGACATCGTCTCCGATACGATCTGTCCCTGGTGCTACATCGGCAAGCGGCGCTTCGAGCGCGCGCTGGTGCAGAGCGGCCGCGCCGACATCGCCGTCGCGTGGCGGCCCTTCCAGCTCAATCCCGACATGCCGGCCGAGGGCATGACGCGCGACGACTACGTGCGTGCCAAGTTCGGCGGCGGCGATCGCCCGCGCCAGATCTACCAGGCGATCGCCGAGAGCGGCCGCGAGGCCGGCATCGAGTTCCAGTTCTCCAAGATCAGGCGCACGCCCAATACCGTGCTGTCGCACCGCCTCGTCCACTGGAGCGCCAAGGTCGAGCGTCAGGACGAGGTCGTGGCCGAGATGTTCAAGGCCTATTTCGAGGAAGGTCTCGACATCGGCGACCTCGATACGCTGGTCGAGTGCGCCGTCCGCGCCGGCATCGAGGAGGAGCGCGCCCGTCGCTATCTCCAGAGCGACGAGGGCCGCCAGGAAGTCGTCGCCTCCGACGTCTACGCCCGCCGCCTCGGCATCAACGGTGTGCCCTGCTTCATCGTCAACCGGAAGTACGCCGTCTCCGGCGCCCAGCCTCCCTCGGCCTTCGTCGAGGTCTTCAATCTGGCCGAGCGCGACGCCGCGACCAGCGCGGCCCAGTCTACGGCGTAGGGCCCGGCCTGTAGCGGGCGTACGTCGCCCGCACCCAGGCGGCGCCCGGGTGCTCCTGGATCGATGCGATCCACGCGGCCAGATTTGCCGGCATCGGCAACGGCCTGGTCATGGTCGAATTCGGCGGATTGACGGCCATGGCGAGGATCGACGCGGCGGCGATGTCCGCCGCCGACAGGGCGGCGCCCGCGAGGTGGCCCGTCTCCCGAGAGCGCTCCGCCGCAAATGTCAGGCCTTCCCGCAGAGCCCGCTCGCCGTCGTCGATCGACGCCTGACCCGTGATCCCGTTGCCGCGCCGCACCAGCCCCTGGGCGAGCGGGAGCAGCATGCGATAGGCCAGCCGGTCGATCGCGCCCTGCCCCTCGGCGAAGACGCGGCAGAAATAGCCATGATCCTCGAGCAGCAGAGCCAGAACCTTGCGCCGGATGCGCGGCCCGAGGTCGTCGTCGAACAGGGCCTCAGTCTCGGCGACCTTCGGATCCTGCGTCGCCAGCGACGGCACGGGCTGCAGGCGATCGAGCTCGCGCAGGATGTTCGCCGACCCCGCGGTCACCCGTCCGTCGACCACGAGAACGGGCGTGGCGGTCTGGCCCGAGATTCTCCGAACCTTGCGCATGTGCGGCCCCGGCATCAGGTCGGTCCGCCGGTGCGGCATCCGCTTCAGGTCGAGCGCCCAGCGCACTTTCTCGTTGTAGGGCGAGTAGCGGAACTGCAGCAGCTCGATGTCCATCGTGACCTCCCCATAGCAGTCATGATTATCGACATATTATATGTTATATATCATATAAAAGGAGAAGCACCCGTGCCGGTCAACCCCAACCGCAAGGCCCGGACCCGCCAGGAGATCCTCGACCATGCCGCCCGCCTGTTCCGGTTGCGCGGTTACGAGGCGACCACGATCGACGACGTCATGCTCGCCGCAGGGCTGACCCGCGGCGCCTTCTACGCCCACTTCAGCTCGAAAGACGATCTGTTCGCCGAAGTCCTGCGCAACAGCCACGGCCTGTTGCGGCAGCTCCGCGCGCGGACCGGCGAGGATCCGCGCACGCTCGGCCGCGAGGCGCTGCGGATCCTCGGCGACTATCTCCACAAGGATCACATCGCGGAGGTGTCGGTCGGCTGCACGCTGGCGGCGCTGCCGGGCGATGTCGGGCGGGCGCGGCTGCCGGCCCGCCTCGCCTATGCCAACGCCGTCTACGGCCTGATCGCCGAACTTGGGCGCGGCCTGCACAGGCCCCGCCGGCTCGATCCCGATGCGACCGCGGCTGCAGTCCTTTGTGTCGGCGCTATCGGCATGGCGCGCGCCTCGGGCGACCGGCGGCTCGGCGACTGGTTGCTACGCTGCGCCTATCGCGCAGCCAGGGCCCTGATCGAGAAGCCGCGGCCCGCGCCTAGGCCGCGAGCTTCGCCAGCGAAGAAACGATCGACGTCACGCCGGAAAGCCGTGCCCGCTCGTCCTTCCAGACGCGCTGCACGATCACGCGGTGGTCGGGCCTGAGCTTCACCAGCGGCGCGTTCTTCTGGATCCAGCCGATCAGCCGCTCGGGCTTGTCGAACTTGTTGTCGTGGAAGCTGAACACCACGGCCTTCTCGCCGGCATCGATCTTGGCGACACCGGCGGCGCGGCAATGCAGCTTCAGCGCCACCGTGTTCAGCAGGAACTCGGCCTCGACCGGCATCTTGCCGAAGCGGTCGACCAATTCGGCGCCAAACGCCTCGATCTCGGTCTGCGTCGAGAGCCCGCCCAGCCGCCGGTAGAGCCCCATGCGGACCGAGAGGTCCGCCACGTATTCCTCCGGGATCAGCACCGGGATGCCGAGATTGATCTGCGGCGACCAGTCGCCCTTCTCTGCTTCCTGCGAGCGGCCGCGCGCCGCCGCGACTGCCTCCTCGAGGAGTTGCTGGTAGAGCTCGATGCCGACCTCGCGGATGTGCCCTGATTGCTCCTCGCCCAGCAGATTGCCCGCGCCGCGAATGTCGAGATCGTGGCTGGCGAGCTGGAAGCCGGCGCCCAGCGTGTCGAGGGTCTGCATGACCTCGAGCCGCTTGGCCGCCGCCTCGTTCAGCGCCCGTCCCGGCGGCACCGTAAGGTAGGCATAGGCCCGCATCTTGCCGCGGCCGATTCGGCCGCGGAGCTGGTAGAGCTGCGCCAGGCCGAACATGTCGGCGCGATGGATCACCATCGTGTTGGCGTTGCGGATGTCGAGGCCGCTCTCCACGATGTTGGTCGAGAGCAGGACGTCGAACTTGCCGTCCATGAAGTCCTGCATGGTGTTCTCGATCGTGGTCGGCGACAGGCGGCCATGCGCCATGCCGAGCCGGATCTCCGGGACCAGCTCGCGCAGTTCGGTCGCGACCGCCGCCAGATCCTCGATCCTGGGACAGACATAGAAGCTCTGCCCGCCGCGGAACTGTTCGCGCAGCAGCGCCTCGCGGATGGTCACGCCGTCGAACGGCGTCACGAAGGTGCGCACCGCCAGCCGGTCGACCGGCGGCGTCGCGATCAGGCTCATGTCCCGCACGCCGGTGAGGGCGAGCTGCAGCGTGCGCGGGATCGGCGTCGCCGTCAGCGTCAGCACATGGACATCGGCGCGCAGCTCCTTCAGGCGCTCCTTGTGGCCGACGCCGAAGTGCTGCTCCTCGTCGATGATCAACAGGCCGAGATCCTTGAACTCGATGCTCTTGGCCAGAAGTGCGTGTGTGCCGCACACGATGTTGATCGTGCCGTCCTTGAGCCCTTCCCTGGTGGCCCTCGCCTCCTTGGCGCCGACCAGTCGCGACAGTCGGCCGATGCTCACCGGCATGCCCTGGAAGCGCTCGACGAAAGTCCTGTGGTGCTGGCGGGCCAGGAGCGTCGTCGGCGCGATCACGGCCACCTGCTTACCTGACAGGGCCGCGACGAACGCGGCGCGCAGCGCCACTTCCGTCTTGCCGAAGCCCACGTCGCCGCACACCAGCCGGTCCATCGGCTTACCCGACGACAGGTCCTCGACCACGTCCGAGATCGCTTGGAGCTGGTCGTCGGTCTCGGCGTAGGGGAAGCGCGCACAGAACTCCTCGTAGAGTCCCTCGGGCGGGATCAGCGTCTCGCCGCGCCGGATCGCACGCTCGGCGGCGATCTGGATCAGCCGGTCGGCCATGTCGGCGATGCGCTGCTTGAGCTTGGCCTTGCGCGACTGCCAGGCGACGCCGCCCAGGCGGTCGAGGGTCGCGCCCTCCTCCGCAGCGCCATAGCGGCTCAGAACGTCGATGTTCTCGACGGGCACGAAGAGTTTGTCACCACCCTCGTAGGTCAGCCGCAGGCAGTCGTGCCGTGCGTTCTGGATCTCGAGCGTCACCAGGCCTTCGTAGCGGCCGACGCCGTGTTCGCGATGGACCACCAGGTCGCCGTCGCTGAGCGCCGAGGCCTCGGCGATGAAGCGCTCCGAAGGCCGGCGCTTCTTGGCCGGCCGCGACAGACGATCGCCGAGAATGTCCTCCTCGCCGATCACCTCCAGCCCGTCGAGCACGAAGCCGTGTTCGAGCGGCCAGACCGCGAGGCCCACGACGCCGGCGGGCAGCCGCTGCGCCATGTCGAGATCGCCGACCGGAACCGGCGTGGTGGCGCCATGCTCTTGCAGGAGGTGTTGCAGGCGGCTGACCGAGCCCTCGGTGTAGCCTGCGACGACCACGCGCCGACCGGCGGCGTTGGCCGCCTTCACATGCTCGGCGACCTTGTCGAACAGGTTCACACCCTGCGCGGTGCGTGCCTGGGCGAAGCCTTCGTGACGCCGACCGCCGAGATCGATCGTGTCGACGGCGCCGGGTGCCGCGTCGAAGGTCGTGAACTGAGCCGACGTGCGGCCCTCGAGCAGCCGCTCCCATTCCGATGGCTTCAGGTAGAGCCATTCGGGTGGGACGGGCTTGTAGTCGGCACCGCCGGTCATGCCGCCCTTGCCCTCGGTCTTCCGCCGCGCGTCGTAGTAGTCGACGATCAGCTCGTGCCGGGCGTTGAAGGCTTCCTTCGCCTCGTGATCCGCCGTCACGATGGCGTCGGCGCAGTAGTCGAGCAGCGTCTCCAGACGCTCGTGGAACAACGGCAGCCAATGCTCCATGCCGACGTGGCGCTGACCGGCCGACACTGCCTCGTAGAGCACGTCGTCGCCCGCGACATTGCCGAACAGCTCGCGATAACCGCTGCGGAAACGCTCGATACTCTCCGAAGTCAGCAGCACTTCGCTGACCGGCAGCAGCACGACCTCGTCGAGCGGGCCGGTCGAGAGCTGACTCATCGGATCGAACGAGCGAAGGGCTTCCAGCGTGTCGCCGAACAGATCGAGCCGCACCGGTTCCCTTGTTCCCGGCGGGAAGAGATCGAACAGGCCGCCACGGACGGCGAACTCACCAGGCTCCATGACGGTCTCGGAACGGCCGTAGCCGTTCTCGCCCAGAAACTTGGTCAGCCAGGCCACGTCGACGGTCTGGCCCTTGCGCAGGACCGTCGCTGCCGTGGCGTAGAGGCTGCGCGCCGGCACGCGCTGCAGCACCGCGCCGGCCGACGCCAGGATGATGCGCGCCGGCGCGCCGGGCTTCTTGGGAGCCGCTAGACGGCTCAACGTCTCCAGCCGCTCGGCGACGATGTCGGGATGCGGCGACAGGCGGTCGTAAGGCAGGCAATCCCAGGCCGGGAAGACCAGCACCTCGCGGTCCGGCGCGAAGAAGCGCAAGCCGTCCTGCAGGCGCTCGAGCCGCTGGCCGTCGCGTGCCACATGCAGGATGTCCTGGCCGCCGGTCGTGCGCGCGATCTCGGCCAGCACCAGTGCATCGGCACCCTCTGGCAGGCCGGCGACCGTCCAGCGGACGGGCTTGCGCGGAATCGCCGCCAAGGCTTCGGAGAACGGCACCGACACTAGAACCTCACGCGGAACGCCAGCAGCTTGCGCACCACCGGAGTGTCGCTCTCGGGCGGAACCGGTGCCTTGCCGCTCACCCAGTCGTAAATCTCGTTGTCGCCGACCTGGAGCAGCCGTTCGTACTGATCGAGTTCGGCAGAGTCGAACTCGGTGATATGGGCGCGCGCGAACTGGCCCAGGAGAATGTCATTCTCCTTGTTGCCACGATAGACGCTACGATAGAGCAGGCGCTTGCGCCGCGTCTCGATGTCCGCCTCGCCTGTTCCGCTTGGCATCTTTTCCCCAGGTCCGGCCCGAAAAGGGGCGTAGCATATAGGCGGCGGCGATGGCGAAGTCACGCAGCCCGAACGCCCATCGAATATGCGCCCGCAGAGCCTCACGCCCCTCTTTGCCCAGGTCACCTCGCTGCCCGGAATCGGACCGCGGCTTGGCAAGCTCGTGGAGAAACTTGCAGGCCCACTGGTCGTCGACCTCCTGTGGCATCTACCGCTCGGCGTGATCGACCGGCGCAACGCGCCCGATGTCGCCCAGGCCAGGGCCGGCGAGGTCGCCACGCTCACCGTCACCGTCGACGAGCACCTCGTGCCGCGCAGCCCGCGTCAGCCCTATCGCGTCTGGTGCAGCGACGAGACCGGCCGGCTCTGCCTCACCTACTTCAACGGCCGTGAGGACTATCTCAAGAAGCTGCTGCCGCCCGGCGAGGTCCGCGTCGTGAGCGGCAAGGTCGAGATCTACCAGGGCGAGGTGCAGATGACGCACCCCGACCATGTGGTCCCGCTCGACCAGCGGGAGTCCATCCTGCGGGTCGAGCCGGTTTACGGGCTGACCGCGGGCCTCACCCAGAAGCCTGTCCAGAAGGCGATCGATGCCGCGGTCGAACGCGCGCCCGAGCTGCCCGAGTGGCAGGACGCCGCCTTCCACAAGAAGCAGCGCTGGCAGAGCTGGAAGGACGCGCTCGCCACGGCGCACGCGCCCGCCGCCGATACCGATCTTTCTTCCGGCACGCCCGCCCGGGCGCGTCTCGCCTTCGACGAGCTGCTCGCGAGCCAGCTCGCCATCGCCCTTGTCCGCCATCACAACAGGACGCTGGCCGGCCACGCCACCGCGGGCGACGGAAGGCTGCGCAAGTCGGTGCTTGCGTCCCTGCCCTTCGAGCTGACTTCCAGCCAGAAGATCGCGGTCGAGGAGATCGCCGCCGATCTCGGCAAGGCCGAGCGCATGATCCGGCTGCTGCAGGGCGATGTCGGCAGCGGCAAGACGCTGGTCGCCCTGCTCGCCATGCTGATCTGCGTCGAGGCCGGCGCTCAGGCCGCGTTGATGGCGCCGACCGAGCTTCTGGCGCGCCAGCACCACGCCACCATCGCGCCGCTGGCCGAGACCGCCGGTATCAAGGTGGCGCTGCTGACCGGCCGCGACGGCCAGCGCCAGAAGAAAGAGACGCTGAAGGGTCTGGCCGACGGCTCGATCCAGCTCGTGGTCGGCACGCACGCGCTGGTGCAGGAGGACGTCGAGTTTGCCGACCTGGCGCTGGCGGTCGTCGACGAGCAGCACCGGTTCGGCGTCCACCAGCGAATGGCGCTGTCGTCCAAGGGTCACGCGGTCGATCTGCTTGTCATGACGGCAACGCCCATCCCGCGCACCCTGATGCTGGCGGCCTACGGCGACCTCGACGTTTCCAAGCTCACCGAGAAGCCCGCCGGGCGCCAGCCGATCGACACGCGCACGATCCCGTTGGAGCGCATCGGCGAGGTGGCCGACGGCATCGGCCGCCAGATCGCATCCGGCGCGCGCGTCTACTGGGTGTGCCCGCTGATCGAGGAGTCCGAGGAGGTCGATCTCGCCAACGCCGAGGAGCGTTTCCGTATTCTGAGCGCACGTTTTCCCGGCAAGGTCGGGCTGCTGCATGGCCGCCTCAAGGGCGCCGAGCGCGAGGCGACCATGACGGCCTTCGCCGAGGGCCGACTTTCGATTCTCGTCGCCACCACGGTCATCGAGGTCGGTGTCGACGTGCCGGCTGCGACGGTCATGGTGATCGAGCACGCCGAGCGCTTCGGCCTGGCGCAGCTCCACCAGCTCCGCGGCCGCGTCGGCCGGAGCAGCGCCAAGTCGACCTGCCTGCTGCTCTACGCTCTCCCGCTCGGCGAGACGGCGAAGGCGCGGCTGGCGATCATGCGCGAGACAGAGGACGGCTTCCGCATCGCCGAGGAGGATCTCAAGCTGCGCGGTGCCGGCGAGCTGCTGGGAACGCGCCAGAGCGGCCTGCCCGACATGCGGCTGGCGGATCTGGCCGTCCATGGCGAATTGCTGCAAGCCGCTCGCGACGACGCCCGTCTCATCGTCGATCGCGATCCCGAGCTGCAGTCGGATCGGGGCAAGGCGCTGCGCGCCCTACTCTACCTGTTCCGCCGCGACGACGCGGTGCGCACGCTGCGCGCCGGCTAACCCAACGAGGCGACGTAGGTCCTGAGCGCTTCGCGCGCCGCTTCGACCGCCTTGTCGGCATCGGCGCGGCGCTTGGCCAAGGCTTCCAGCTCGGTTTCCTGTTTGTCGAGGGTCGCGAGATAGCGTCGCTGCAGGTCGCTGTTGGCAGGCACGCGCGCGAGGTTGTCGCGCAACCGCGCCTGCTCCTGCACGATCGCCTGCCGCTCGGTATCGACCTGCGTCACCTTGCGCTGCGCCTCGGCGACGGTCTGCTGGAGCTGCAGGACCTTCACGAGCGCCTCGCGCGTCTTCCCATCGAACTCACGGGCCTGGGCGTAGACCCTGATCTGGTCCGCCGCACTTTCGACCAGCCGCAGCTCCTGCTGCTGCGTCTGCTCCTGCACCACCTCGAAGGTCTGGGTCTTGTCGCCACCCGGAATCTGGAACGGAATGCGATAGTTGCCGTCGCTCAACTCGACGTCCTTGAGCTCTGGCTTGACCAGGCTCCAGCCGGGAAGGCGACGCTGCACGACCACGAGCTGGCGCGGCTCCTTGGCCGGGCCCTTCACGCGGTATGTCACCGTCTGGCGGATCACCCGCGACAGCTTCAGCGCGCCATTCACGATCGAGCCCGACGCCAGCCGGTCGACCTGCCCGACATCGCGCTCGATCACGATCTTCTCGTCGAGCGCATAGGCCAGGAGGCGGGTCTCGCCGATCGGGAAGCCCGACAGCCGGGCGTCACCGACATAGGTCACGTAGCCCGCCCTGTCGCGCTCATACATCGTGATGACTCCGGCTGGCAGGCCGGAGTCGCCGTCGTTGCTCAGCCGGATCGCCGCGAGCGGATTGCGCGGCGCGGTGTCGGCCTGGTAGAGCGCCAGCCGCTGGGCCGGCACCTGGCGGTCGATGATCGGGATCGAGAGCGTGCGGCCGTTCTCGACCGTCACTGGGCGCGGGAACTTGAAGATCACCTGTGTCGCGGCGTCGCTCGCCTCGATCTGCTCCGCCGCCACAGCGATCGGAGCAGGCGGCGGCGGTGGTGGTGCCATGGCCGGCGCAGCGCCGCGCTCCTGTTGCGCGCGGTAGGGTGCAGGGGCCGGCATCGGCATGGACTTCGGACGATCCTCGGCGACCTGCACACCGCCGCGATCGACGCCCGGCATCAGGCGACCCGCGACCTCGACCGGAACTTCCGGCCGCGTCACGTAGAAGGCATTGTAGAGGGCCTGGCGGAAGGCGACCGGCCGGCCGGAGACGAGCGTGAGCTCGACGTCCTTCCAGTCCTGCCCGCTCATGTTCTCGACCACCGCCCAGCCCTGCAGCGCCGAGCGCGGCGCGGCCGGATCGGCGGCGAGGGTCAGGCGGTAGGAGGCCTTCCACACCGGCGCCTCGACGATGTAGGCGACGCGCACCGTGCGCTTGCCCTGCCCGCGCGTCGACAACTCGATGGTGCGCGCATCCTTGGCGCGGTTGTTCTGGATGGCGAGCAGCGCCTGTCCGATCTTGTCGCGCAGTGCGGCATCGGCGAACTGCAGGTTCTCCGCATCCTCCAGGATGAACTGCTGCAGCCCGCGATCGGTGAACAGCGTGACGCGCGTCCGCTTGATCGTGCCCCTGTCGTTCGGAAGGGTCGCCATCTCCTCCTCGACCGAGACGACGCGGCCGGTCATCGCCTTGGCGCCACCGACCGTGATCTGCGTGCCCTTGAGCGTGGCCAGCAGGTCGGCCGGCGAGCCGAGCGAGCTCTGGTCGAACGGCAGATCCTTGAACGCCTGTGCCAGCGGCTCGCGGCCCGGCAGGCTGAGTCCGCCGACGCCGCCCTTGTCGTCATAGACGACCAGGCTCTTCAGTATGTCGTCGACCTGGCCGAGCGACACGGTGAGCTTCAGGATGGCGTCTCCGTCGACGGAGGCCTCGTATTCGAAATAGCCGAGGCCGCCGGAGGACAGCATGACCCGCTTCAGCGCGAGGTCCTGGGCGAAAGCGAAGGGCGGGAACGCGATCAGGCCCAGCAGGGCCACGACGTTCAATACAAGGCGCATGGTCTCTCCCACGATGCTTGCGCACGCTGGGGGCCGACTGTGACACGAACGCGGCAGCGCCGCGACCAAACTAGGAGAGCGCGTCTTTCAAAGCCTCGAACGGCAGGAGGACGCACTCCTGCCTCGACTTGTGGGCCGCGACCGGCGCGAAAGCCGAAAACGGCTCACCCGCGTCGCCCGGCTCGCGCCCGAGCGCGCGTTCGGCATCGTGCCGCAGCTCGGCGATACCGGTCGAATCCTTGCCGATCGCGGTCGCAGCGAGTGCCGAGGCCGATGCCTGGCAGAGCAGGCAGCCGCGCACCTGATGCGCGATCTCTGCAATCTTCCCGTCGCCGTTAATCCGTACGTCGATGGTGACGCGATCTCCGCACAAGGGATTGTCGCGCCGCGCCGACTTGGTCGGCTTCTCGAGCTTTCCCGCACCCGTCCTGGCCTTGGCTAAGGCGACGATGCGCTCCTGGTAGATCTGGTCGGTCATCGCAGCGTCTTTGCCGCGTAGGCGACGCCCTCGAGCAGGGCGTCGATGTCGTCGTTGTCGTTGTACGGCGCCATCGAGACGCGCGTCGTGCCGTCGAGGTCGAAGCGATCCATCAGCGGCTGCGCGCAATGATGCCCCGCCCGGACGGCCACGCCGAAGGAGTCCAGCGTCTGCGCCACGTCGTGCGGGTGAACGCCGTCCAGCATGAAAGACACGACGGGGTAGCGGTTCTGCAGGCTGGCGGGCCCGAAGAGCTGCGTACCGTCGATCTTCTGCAGCCCGTCCATCAACCTCTGCACCAGGCCCATCTCGTGGTCGTGCGCCGCCGCCCAGTCGAGCTTCTGCATCCAGGCACAGGCGGCGCCCAGCCCGATCGCCGGGCCGATCGCGGGCGTCCCCGCCTCGAAGCGGCGCGGCGAGGGCGCCCAGGTCGTCTCGGCGAGTGTCACACGGCCGATCATCGAGCCGCCGCCCATGAACGGTGGCATCGCGTCCAGCAGTTCCGCCTTGCCCCACAGGATGCCGATGCCGTTCGGCCCATAGGCCTTGTGGCCGGCGAAGGCATAGAAATCGACGCCGAGCGACGGCAGGTCGACCGGCCCGTGCGGCGCGCGCTGGGCGCCGTCGAGCATGACCCTGGCACCGACCGTCTTCGCCGCTGTCACGACGGCCCGCACGTCAAGCAGCGCGCCCGTGACATTCGAGATGTGGGCCAGCGACACGAGCTTGGTCTTGGGCGTCAGCAGCTTCGGGAGCGCGGCGAGGTCGATGCGGCCGTCAGTCGTCACCGGCAGCATGTCGAGCTCGATGCCCGACCGCGAGCGCAGGAGCTGCCAGGGCACGATGTTGGAATGGTGCTCGAGCTCCGAGATCAGGACCCGGTCGCCGGGCTTCAGCAGCGCGCCGTAGGAATAGGCCGCGAGATTGATGGCCGCCGTGCAGCCTCCGGTGAAGACAATCTCCATCGCCGGCACGCCGAGGAAAGCTGCGACCTGTTCGCGGGCATGCTCGTAGGACTCGGTCGCGCGCTCGGCCAGCCGATGGACGCCGCGCAGCACGTTGGCGCGTCCCGTGGTCTCGTAGCGGCGCACCGCATCGAGCACCGCGAGCGGCGTCTGCGCCGAGGCGCCGTTGTCCAGGTAGTGGACCGGCTTGCCGTCGATGATCTCGGACAGGATCGGGAACTGGCCGCGGACAGCGGCGACGTCGAAGCTCATGTCTTGCTCCGCGCCCGCCAGGCCGCCAGGGCCTCGGGCGTGTCGATGTCGGTGATCGCCGCCTCGCCCGCCATCTCGACTTCGCAGACGAGGTCGGCATGTTCGCCGATCAGGTGCTTGGCGCCGCTGTCGCCCGAGAGTTTCGCCATGTCGGGAAAGAAGCGGCGCGCCCACAGGACCGGGTTGCCGCGCTTGCCGTTGACGGTCGGCACGCAGATCGAGCGGCCCTCGACCGGGCTGAACGCGGCCATCAGGCGATCGAGCAGGGCTGAGCCGACGCCCGGCATGTCGCCGAGCTGCACGATGGCGGCATCGACGTTCGGTCCGAGGGCTGCGATGCCGGTCCGCACCGAGGCGCTGAGCCCGTCGGCGAAATCGGGATTGGTGACGAAGCGGATGCGCGACTTAGGCGGCACGGCCTTCTCGATGGCGGGCCTCACCTGGTCGGCCATGTGGCCCAGCACGACAACGACCTCGACTGCCTGCGACGCCAACGCCGCCTTCACCGCATGCACGACCAGCGCCTGACCGTCGGCCTCGGCGAGAAGCTTGTTCGGTCCGCCCATGCGAGTGGACCGGCCCGCCGCGAGCACCAGCACGGCGACGCGCGGCGCCTGCTGCGGCCCTTCTCCTTCGCTGTCGGAATCGTCGCGCGGCTGCGGGCGGCTCGCGATCTCGGCCAGCAGCCCACCCGCGCCCATGCGCACGATCTCGGCGCGGCCGACCGGCAGGCGCGCGGCCAGCCGCTCCAGCACCATGTCGAAACCGTTGTACTTCGGCGACTTGGCGCAGCCCGGCAGGCCGAGCACCGGCTTGCCGTCGAATTCGCCGGTCAGCAACAGGTTGCCGGGATCGACCGGCATGCCGAAATGATGGACCTTGCCGCCCGCCGCCTCGATGCCGGCCGGCACCACGTCGTGGCGATCGACGATCGCCGAGGCGCCGGCGATGAGGAACAGGTCGCAGCCCTCCGCCTTCAGCTCCGCGAGCGCGCTCGCGATCTCCTTGGCATTGTGCCCGACGCGGCGCTCGCCCCCCAGCACGCTGCCGAGCGACGTCAGCCGCTTGGTCGTGGTCGTGACCGCCTTGTCGAGGACCTTGTCGCGCGTGCCCGGCAGCCGTGTCTGCACCAGGCCGGCCCGCATCGCCTTGAACGGCACGACCGAGACCATCGGCCGGTTCGCAGCCTTCGCGACCTCGAGCGCACGCGCGACCGCCGAACGCGGCGCGGCATAAGGAATGATCTTCACCGTCGCGACCATCTGGCGCGGCTCGACGCGTGCGAACGGCGGCAAGGTCGCGACCGTCACCGACTCGTGCAGCTCGTTCAGCTCGTCGATGCGTTGTTGGTCGACGACCGCGAGCCCGGCCTCGCGCGCGAAGTGATTGCAGCGCCCGGTGAAGGGCGCGGTGATCTCGATCCCCTCGCCCGCCAGCGCCTTGGCAACGGCGGCCGCCGCCTGATCTTCGTGGATGTCGTCGGCGTCGAGGCGTGCCGCGACGACGGACGAGACGCCCACTGCCCTCAGCTTCTCGACATCCTCGCCCGAGAGCACGCGGCCCTTGGAGAAGTTCACCCCGCTCGCACGCCAGCTATGCGCCAGGATGGCGCCCGCGGCCTCGTCGATCGGTGTGTCGCCGAATCTCACGCCGCGGCGACCTTGAGCGCGGACATCGCCTCGATCCTACGCGCGCGGACCTCGACGATCTGGCCGAGGATCGAGACAGCGATTTCGGCCGGCGACTTTGCGCCGATGTTCAAGCCCACCGGCCCGTGCACGCGCGCGAACATCTCGTCGGTGATGCCGGCTTCGGCCAGGCGCTCCTTGCGCTTGGCGTGCGTCCGGCGGCTGCCCAGCGCACCGATGTAAAAGACGTCCGACTTCAGCGCCGCCTCGAGCGCCGGATCGTCGAGCTTGGGATCGTGCGTCAGCGTCACCACGGCGGTCGAGGCGTCGAGGCCCATGGCCTGAAAGGCCTCGTCGGCCCAGTCCTGGATGACCTTCACGCCGGGGAAGCGCTGGCTGGTCGCCCACGCACCGCGCGGATCGACCACTGTCACGTCGAAGTCGAGCATGGCGGCCATCGGCGCCAGAGTCTGGGCGATGTGCACCGCACCCACGACGATCAGCCGCGGCGGCGGCACGTAGACGTTGAGGAAGATCTTCTGCCCGCCGATCTCGACCGTCTCGCTGCGGCCCACGTCCATGGCCCCGTGCGCTGCCGTCACGATCGCCTGGTCGGACGCCAGCGGCCCCGTCGCGCCGTCCCTGTAGACGAGTGCCTCGGCGGCATCGCTCAGCCGCGTCGCGAGCGTCACGGCGCGGCGCTTGACGCGCGCCTCCTGCAGGGCGGCCAGGGTCTCGATCTTCATGGGATCAGCTCACCTTCTCGACGAAGACCTGGACCTTGCCTCCGCAGGCGAGGCCCACGTCCCAGGCCTGCTCGTCGGTGACGCCGAAGTCGAGCAGACGCGGCTTGCCGTCCTTGATCGCGTCGAGCGCCTCCTTGACGACCGCACCCTCGATGCAGCCACCCGACACCGAGCCCACCATGGCACCGGTCTCGTCGACGCCGAGCTGGCTACCGACGGGCCGCGGCGAGGAGCCCCAGGTGGTGATCACGGTGGCGATGGCGACGCCCTTGCCGCCCGCCTTCCACTTGCCGACCTGGTCCAGCACTTCCAATGCGTCGCTCATGGTCTCTACTCCTTGCGAAGGTCGGTCTGCCAGCCGGCCAGCCGCCTGTCGTCGCCGACGACCCGCTCGCCCAGCGCCGAGATCAGGCCCGCCAGGCTCTCGAGATTGTGCACCGGCCTGAATTCGTCGACATGCGGCAGCATGGCCTTGTTGCCCTGGGATTTGGGCTCGTAGCCGCCGTACCGCAAGAGCGGGTTCAGCCAGATCAGGCGCGAGCAGGATTTGTGCAGACGTTCCATTTCCTCAACCAAGCCCGATGCGCCCTCGCGGTCGAGGCCGTCGGTGATCAGCAGGACGACGGCGCCCTGCCCCAGCACGCGACGCGACCACTTGTTGTTGAACTCGTGCAGCGCCTGGCCGATGCGCGTGCCGCCTGACCAATCTTCCACCTGCGCGGAGGCTTTGGCCAGCGCTATATCCACATCCCTATAACGCAGCGACCGCGTCACGTTGGAGAGCCGGGTGCCGAAGGTGAAGCAATGCACACGGTCGCGGTCGTTGGTGATGGCATGCATGAAGTGCAGGAACATGCGCGTGTAGCGGGCCATCGAGCCCGAGATGTCGCACAGGATGACGAGCGGCGGCGGCCGGCGGCGCGGCTCGCGCTTCCGCAGCTCGATCAGGCCCTCTGGCCGGAGCGCGCGCCGAAGCGTCGCGCGGAAGTCGATCCGGGCGCCGCGCCGCGCCGGCTGATAGCGCCTGGTCCGCCGCTCCGGCACCGGCAGGCGCAGCCGCGCGATGGCGCGTAGAGCCTCGTCGATCTCGGCCTGCGACATCTGCTCGAAGTCGCGGTGCTGCAGAATCTCACGATCGGAGACGGTGAAGGTCGCCTCGACCTCGACCTCCGGCGGCTCTTCGGCATTCTCCGGCGCCTCGCCCCGGCCCGGTTGCAGCGCCTCCTGCAGGCGCCGGCTGAGCTGCTTGCGTTCCTCGGGGGCTGCCGGCACGCCGACCTGCGGCAGCAGCATCTCCATCATCTTTTCGAGGAGGCGCGGGTTGCGCCAATAGACATGGAAGGCCTGATCGAAGATGTCGCGCTGGTCCCGCCGGTTCACGAACACCGAGTGCAGCGTCCAGTAGAAGTCGTCGCGCTTCGTCAGCCCTGCTGCTTCCACGGCCTCGACGGCACGCAGCACCTGCCCCGGCCCCACGCGCAGGCCGGCGGTCCTGAGCGTCCGCGCGAAGTGCACGATGTTGGTGGCCAGCTTGCCGCCGCGCGGGCTCGGGTCGGCCGACGGCTCGGGCAGCGCGTCCATCGCTACCCGCTCAGCCGAGCGGCTGCGCGGTGATGTCGGACTTCACCTTGCGCAGGATCTCGGCCGCCTCCGAGCCCTGCAGGCGCTGGATGTCGTCCTGGTACTTGAGCAGCACGCCCAGCGTGTCGTTGATCGTGCGCGGATCGAGGTCGAGCGCGTTCAGCTCCGACAGCGCCGTGGCCCAGTCGATCGACTCGGCCACGCCCGGCGCCTTGAACAGGTCGAGCTTGCGCAGTTCCTGGACGAAGCCAACGACCTGGCGCGACAGCCGCTCGCTGGCGCCCGGCGCCTTGACCTTGAGGATCTCGAGCTCGCGCTTGAGGTCGGGATAGTCGACCCAGTGATAGAAGCAGCGCCGCTTCAGCGCATCGTGGATCTCGCGCGTGCGGTTCGACGTCACGATGACGATCGGCGTCTCGGCAGCCTTCACCGTGCCGAGCTCGGGAATCGTCACCTGGAAGTCGGACAGGACCTCGAGCAGGTAGGCCTCGAACGGCTCGTCGGTGCGGTCCAGCTCGTCGATCAGCAGGATCGGCGCGCCCTCGGCGTGCGGCTGCAGCGCCTCGAGCAGCGGACGGCGGATCAGGAAGCGCTCGTTGAAAATGTCGGCGGCGATCTGGCCGCGGTCGTGCACGCCCTGCGCCTCGGCGAGCCTGATCTCGATCATCTGCCGCGCGTAGTTCCACTCGTAGACCGCCGAGGCGACGTCGAGGCCCTCGTAACACTGCAGGCGGATCAGCGGCCGCTTCAGCGTGGCGGCCAGCACCTTGGCGATCTCGGTCTTGCCGACGCCGGCCTCGCCCTCGCAGAACAGTGGCCGGCCGAGCTTGAGGGCGAGATAGAGGACGGTGGCGAGGCTGCGGTCGGCGATATAATCGCCGCCCTTCAGCAGCTCGACGGTGGCGTCTATCGACGCCGGCACAGGCGAAGGCATGAAACTCCCGAAAACTCGAAGGAAACGCTGAACAGTCAGTGTAGCGGATGGACGGGTGCGCCGATATGGTAGGAATAGCGAGATAATTCAAGCGCTTGGGAGGAAGTCATGCAGTCCGATTTGTTCAAGGGGCGGACCGCCGCGATCACCGGCGGCGCCCGCGGCATCGGGCTCGCCTGCGCCGTCAAGATCGCCGCCGGCGGCGGGCGCGTGGCGCTGTGGGACCGCGACCTCGACCGAGCGCAGCAGTCCGCCGCCTCCCTCCCCGGCGCCATCGCCGTGCAGGTCGACGTCACCAGCGAGAAGTCCGTCGCGGAGGCGCTGGCGAAGACGGAAAAGGACCTCGCCGCGCCGGACGTCCTGATCGCCAGCGCCGGCATCACCGGCCCCAACGCCACGGTGGTCGACTACTCCGTCGATGCCTGGCAGCAGGTGCTCGACATCAACCTGACCGGCGTTTTTCTGTGCAACCGTGCCGTAGTGCCGGGCATGGTGAAGCGCGGCTGGGGGCGCATCGTCAATATCGCCTCGGTCGCCGGCAAGGAAGGCAACCCGAACGCCTCGGCCTACTCCGCGTCGAAGGCCGGCGTCATCGGTTTCACCAAGTCGCTCGGCAAGGAACTCGCGACCAAGGGCGTGCTGGTGAACTGCGTGGCACCTGCCGTGGTGAAGACCGAGCTGTTCAGCCAGATGACCGAGCAGCACATCCAGTTCATGCTGTCCAAGATCCCGATGAACCGCTTCGGCCAGGTCGAGGAGGTCGCCGAGATGGTGGCCTGGCTCGCCTCGCCGCTCTGCACCTTCGCTACGGGTGCTGCGTTCGACCTCTCTGGCGGAAGGGCGACCTACTGATGAACCTGCACGACCTCACCCTCACCGAGCTCTCGGCCGGCCTCGCCGCCAGGAAGTTCTCCTCGCGCGAGATCGTCGACGCGCTGCTCGCGCGCATCGCCAAGGCCGACGGCAAGCTGCACGCCTTCACCGAGGTCTACGCGAAGGAATCGCGCGCCGTCGCCGACGGCGCCGACGCCGCCCGCGCCTCGGGCTTCCCGCTGCCGCCGCTGCACGGCCTGCCCATCGCCTACAAGGACCTCTGCGACATCGCCGGCCGCGTCGGCACCGGCGGCTCGAAGATGTTCGAGGGCCGCATCGCCAGCACCACGTCGAACACCGTGGAGCGCCTGACCGCCGCGGGCATGGTGCCGCTCGGCAAGCTGCACATGGTCGAGTTCGCCTTCGGCGGTTGGGGCACCAACCCTCTGATGGGTGCGCCGTGGAATCCCTGGGACCTCGAGACACATCGCGTGCCGGGCGGATCGTCGAGCGGCACCGGCGTGGCCGTCGCCGCCCGCCTCACGCCGGCTGGCATCGGCAGCGACACCGGCGGCTCGGTGCGCATCCCCTCGGCCTTCAACGGACTGGTCGGCCTCAAGGTCACGTTCGGCCGCATCGGCCTCTCCGGCACCATGCTGTTGAGCTGGACGCTCGATTCGATCGGCCCGATGGCCCGCTCGGTCGAGGATTGCGCCCTGCTCCTGAACACGCTCGCGGCACCCGACCCGCGCGATCCCACGACGCTCGGCCAGCCGCTCGAGGACTTCACCGACGCGGTGCGGCCCGGCTCTATCGAGGGCATGCGCATCGCCATTCCCGATACCGTGCAGCTCCCGAATTTCATGGACGACGGCGTCACCAAGGCCTGGCAGGCCGCAGCCCGCACTTTCGAGAGCCTGGGCGCCGCTGTCGAGGCCGTGCGCCTGCCCGACTGGTACTTCGATCTGTCGCGGCCGGCCGGCACGATCATCGCGTCGGAGGCCTACTCGCTGCATCGCGACTACATCGAGGACATGTCCAAGCCGATCGGTCCCGGCGTGCGCATGCGGGCGCACCAGGCCAAGCAGCTCCTGCCCGGCGCCTATGCCGAGGAGATGCGCGCGCTGACCGCGCGGCGGCGCGCCTTCGAGCTATGGTTTGCCGCCCACGACGCGATCCTGCTGCCGACCATGGCGATTCCCGCGATCCCGCTCAGCGAGGTCGACGAGGCTTCGCCGATCCCGGGCTACCTGACGCGGCCCGCGAACTACCTCGGCCAATGCAGCCTCGCCATGCCGTCGGGGTTCGTGGCCGGCCTGCCGGTCGGCATCCAGATCGTCGGCAAGCCGTTCGCCGAGCGCACCGTGCTGCGGCTGGGCAAGGCCTTCCAGGACGCGACCGACTTCCATCGCCGCGCCCCCGACCTGTCGGCGCTCGGCCTCTAGTCGCGCTGCGGCATGCCCTGTGGCACGACGGTCTCGACGATCGAGGCATCGAGCGCCTCGTACTCGCGGTAGCGGATCGTGTCGTAGAGCTCCTGGCGCGTCTGCATCTGGTCGATCACCTTCTGCGTGCCGCCGTCACGTTGCAGCGCTGCGAACACACGCTCCTGAGCCTTGTTCGCCGCCCGCAGCGCAGAGACCGGCCAGATCACCATCCGGTAACCCATCGCCTCGAACTCCGACGCGGTGAAGAACGGCGTGCGGCCGAACTCCGTCATGTTGGCCAGCAGCTTCACGCCGGGCATCGCCCGGGCGAAGGCGCGGAACATCTCGGCATTGGTCAGCGCCTCGGGGAAGATCGCGTCGGCGCCGGCTGCGAGGTAGCGCCTCGCACGCGCCACCGCACCGTCGATGCCCTCGCTCGCCGCGGCGTCGGTGCGGGCGATGATCACGAGATTGCGGCGCGCCTTCGCCGCCGCCGCGACCTTGGCCGCCATGTCTTGGGCGTGGGCGAGCTTCTTGTCGTTGAGGTGGCCGCACTTCTTGGGCAGGACCTGGTCCTCGATGTGCACCGCGCCCGCCCCCGCCTCCTCGAAGGCGCGGACCATGTGCATGACGTTCAGCGCCTCGCCGTAGCCCGTGTCGCCGTCGACCAGCACCGGCAGGCCCGACGACCGCGCCACCTGGCGGATGAAGAAGCAGACCTCGTCGATGGTGATCACGCCGAGATCGGGCAGCCCCATCGAGGAGGACATCCCCGCACCCGAAAGGTAGAGCGCCTCGAAGCCGGCGCGGGCCGCCTGGAGGGCCGCGATTCCGTTGTGCGCACCCGGCATGCGCAGGATCTGCGGGCGCTCGAGCAGCGCACGAAAACGAACGCCGGCCGGCTCCGACGGCAGGTCCGCGGCGACAAGATACGGCATGGCCTCTCCCCTATGGCTTCTGCGGCGTGCGGCCCTGCCAGCCTACCATGAGGCCCGCGCCGACGATCACGGCGGTCCCGACCCATGTGTAGAGATCAGGCACCTCGGCAAACATGAGGTAGCCGACGATCACCGAGCCGATCATCTGCGTGTAGTTGAACGGCGCCACGAAGTTGGCCGAGGCGTAGGTCATGGCCTTGGCGACGCAATAGTGGCCCAGGGCACCGAACACGCCGAGCGAGCAGAGCAGCGCCCAGTCCGTCCAGCTCACCGGCAGCTTCCAGACGAAGGGCAGCCAGATCGACATGATGATGGCGCCCAGCAGCACGCTGTAGAAGATCGAGGTCGCGGGCTGGTCGACGCCGGCCAGCCGCCGGATCAGGATCTGGTAGATCCCGTAGCAGACCGCGCTGCCCAGCAGCAGCAGAGACGCCCACTGGAAGACGGCGCTGCCCGGCCGGATGACGATCAACACGCCGCCGAAGCCGACAACCACGGCGGCCATCCGGAAGATGGTGATGCGTTCGCCGAGTAGCGGCCAGGCCAGCAGCACCACGGCGAGCGGTGACACGAAGGTGATCGAGATCGCCTCGGCGACCGGAACCGACTTCACCGCCGAGAAGAAGAACAGGGTCGAGAGCAGCATCATGACCGAGCTCACGAACTGCGTACCGATGCGACGCGTGCGCAGCAGGCCGAGTCCCATCTGCGGCATGAAGACGACGGCGACCAGGACGAGATGCGAAACGATACGAAACCAGACGATCTGCTGCGGCTCGTATGCCGCTGCGAGCAGCTTCACCAGCCCGTTCATGACCGGAAACAGTGCGCAGGCCGCGCACATGAAGAGCACGCCGAGCAGCGGCCGCGACGTTCGGCTGGGCGCCTGGCTGTCCGCCACGCCGGGTCTCAGCGGAAGAAGCGTTCGAGCGAACCCAGCAGCAGCGTCCCCGCGGTCGCGATCACGATCAGCGACGCGGCGATCGCGGTGAAGCGCCCGATATCCTGGCTGCGTCCCTCCGCGATGATCAGGCGATGGGCGACCATCGAGGCCATGCCGATGGCGGCGAGCGTGATCGCCATGCCGAAGGCGATGGCCAGCACGCCGACGACGCCGGCCCAGATCACGTCGAGCGCGATCGACAGCAGGATTATGATCAGCGCGCCGGCGCAGGGCGCGATGCCGGCCGCCGTCAGCAGCAGCCAGCCCGCGATCGTGCGCTGCGGTGCCTCGCGATGATGATGCGCGTGGCCATGGCCGTGATGATCGTGCCCGTGGCCATGATGATGGTCGTGCCCATGGTCATGGTGCTCATGGCCCCAATGCTCATGGACGCGGCCGGTGATGCCGGCCCACAGCCGCCAGATGCCGATCAGCAGGATCAGCGTGTAGGACACGATCTCGACGTTGCGCACCTCGCGCAGCGCGCCGAGCATGCCCACGGTCGAGGAGAGCTTCAGCGCCGCCGCCAGCAGCAGCGCCGCCAGCGTGTGCGTGAAGGCGATCCAGCCGCCGGCGAAGATGCCTTCTATCCAGGCGCGCGGCTTGCTGCTGTCAAGAAAATAGGCAACGACAACGGCCTTGCCATGGCCCGGGCCCAGCGTATGCACCACGCCGTAGCTGAAGCACACAGTGACCAGTGTCCAGAGTGCGAGCGAGCCCGAGCCCGACTTGATGTCGCGCAGCGAGGTCGACAGGACCTGCTGGATGCGACGCTGGTAGTCGGCCGAGGCACGCGCCAGGTCGGCCACGCTGTCGCTGAACACCAGCGCGCCGATCAGGGCGGCAAGCAGCAGCACGCCGACCCACAGGAGAGGCGATCGCAGGGCGAGGGTTTTCACGGGAGTTGGCATGTCACCACGTCGGAGAAGACCGGATAGCCGCGGATGAATTCGGCCTTGTAGGTCGGATGCTTGGCGAGCGTGCAGCCGGCCGGCACGGCGTTCTTGTCGACCTCGATGCGCATGAAGTCGTCGGGGTCGAATGTCGCGATCGACACGAACTTGCTGGGCTCCGGCAGGGCGAAGCGGAAGATGTAGACCAGGTTGCGCGCTCCCTGCTTGCGGGGTGGCTCGGGCTTGGACGCGCGTTTGTTCTCCGGCATCGGCATGCCGCCATTGTCGCCGGCATCGCGGTCCCACTCCGGCGGGATGAAGGTCGCCGGGTCGTCGACGCGCGCCGAGAACTGGGGTCGCTTCGCCGGCCTGAAGTCCTTCCCGCCGGTGTTGAGCCAGGTCATGAAGCCGTACTTCTGCAGCTCCGGCAGCATTTCGTCGGCCAAGAGCTTCGTCTCGCGCGCGGAGAACCTGCCGTTCTTGTCCTCGTCGATCAGCGGAATCTCGATCTCGCTGGCGAACGGATCGAATTTCCATTCGATCTCGACGTGGGTGTACTTGCCGTCCTTCGCGACGACCCGGACGATCTGCTGCAGGACGATATGCGGGTGGGCCGACACCAGCGACGGCAGGAGCAGCGCAACCGCCGCGAATGCGAACGCCAGCAGCCGCTTCACGCCGAGGCGTCCTGCGGGACGGGGCGCGGTTTGCCGTCGTCGTCGATTGCGACGAACACGAAGGTGCCGTGGGTGACGCGCAGGTCGGTCGCCTCGTGACGGCGCTGTACGACCGTCTCGAGGGCGATGGTGATGGAGGTACGGCCGATCTTCACGACATCCCCATAGATCGACACCATGTCTCCCACCTTGATCGGCTGGACGAAGGTCATCGCCGTGATGGCCACCGTGGCCACCCTGCCCTTGGCGGCCCGGGCAGCCAGCGAGCCGCCGGCAATGTCCATCTGCGACAGTACCCAGCCGCCGAAAATGTCGCCGTTCCCGTTCATGTCGGCCGGCTGGGGCACGGTCCTTACGATCGGATCGCGGCGACTTTCAGACATCGATTCCCCACCGGATATGGTTGCTTTCCCGCTGTTTTGCTACCATACCCATGACCAAGCGGCCAACACGCGATCCCCTCGCGCGGCCACGAAACGACAAGAAGCAGACCAAGATACCGGCATGGCAAAGAGCGGCGATCTGTTCGATCGAGCGGGCGGCAAGCGTGGCCCGGCCTCCAAGGACAAGTCCTACACTGCCCGCGATATCGAGGTGCTGGAGGGGCTGGAGCCCGTCCGCAAACGCCCCGGCATGTACATCGGCGGCACCGACGAGCGGGCGATGCACCATCTCGTGGCGGAGGTGCTCGACAATTCGATGGACGAGGCCGTTGCGGGCCATGCCGACACGATCTGGCTGGAGGTGCTTTCCGGCAACCGCATCCTGGTGCGCGACAACGGTCGCGGCATCCCGACCGACCCGCATCCGAAGTTCAAGAACAAGTCGGCGCTCGAGGTCATTCTCACGACGCTGCACTCCGGCGGCAAATTCAACAACAAGGTCTATGCGACCTCCGGCGGCCTGCACGGCGTTGGCGTCTCGGTCGTCAACGCGCTCTCCGACGAGCTGGTCGTCGAAGTAGCGCGCGACCGCCAGTCCTGGGTGCAGACCTTTTCGCGCGGCAAGCCGGCGTCGAAGCTGAAGTCGGCGGGCCCTGCCCCCAACCGGCGTGGCACGACCGTCACTTTCCATCCTGATCCCGAGATCTTCGGCAAGCAGCTCTTCGTGCCCGAGCGCCTCTACAAGATGGTGCGCTCCAAGGCCTACCTCTTCCGCGGCGTCGAGATCCGCTGGAAATGCGACAAGGCCCTGCTACCCAAGGATGGCAAGGTTCCCGAGGAGGAGACCTTCCACTTCGCGGGCGGCCTCAAGGACTACGTGATCAGCGAGATCGGCGAGCGTGCCACGGTCGTGCCGCAACCCTTCGCCGGCGAGGCCAGGAGCGACAGCAACGGCACGGCCGGCGGCAAGGTCGAGTGGGCCGTGTGGTGGCCGACCGACGAGGAAGGCTTCGTCCGCTCCTACTGCAACACCGTGCCGACCACCGAGGGCGGCACGCACGAATCGGGCTTCCGCAGCTCGCTGGTGCGCGGCCTCAAGCGCTATGCCGAGCTGACCGGCAACCGCAAGGGCTCGGTCATCACGGCCGACGACGTGTTCGACGGCGCGGCGGCGCTTGTCTCCGTGTTCGTCGAGCAGCCGCAGTTCCAGGGCCAGACCAAGGAGAAGCTGGTCAGCGTCGAGGCGACCAAGCTGGTCGAGACGGTGGTCGGCGACAATTTCGAGCACTGGCTGACCGGCGACAAGGAAGCCGGCAACGTGCTGCTGGAGCATGTCGTCGCCAAGGCCGAGGAGCGACTACGCCGCAAGCAGGACCGCGAGCAGCAGCGCAAGACCGCGACGCGCAAGCTTCGCCTGCCCGGCAAGCTCGCCGACTGCTCGAGCTCGGCCTCGATCGGCACCGAGATCTTCCTGGTCGAGGGCGATTCGGCCGGTGGCTCGGCCAAGGCCGCGCGCAACCGCGAGACCCAGGCGATCCTGCCGCTGCGCGGCAAGATCCTGAACGTGGCATCGGCCAGCGCCGACAAGCTGCGCGAGAACCAGGAGGTCCAGGACCTCATCCAGGCGTTGGGCTGCGGCACGGGGGCGCACTACGACGACGACCGGCTGCGCTACGAGCGCGTCATCATCATGACCGACGCCGACGTCGACGGCGCGCACATCGCCTCGCTGCTGATGACGTTCTTCTATCGCGAGATGCCCAAGCTGATCGAGAACGGCCATCTCTTCCTGGCGCAGCCGCCGCTCTACCGCATCAGCAAGGGCGGCAGGACCGAGTACGCGCAGGACGACGCTCAGAAGGACGAGCTTGTGCGCACCCTGTTCGGCGGCAAGGCCGACATCACCCGCTTCAAGGGTCTGGGCGAGATGCAGTCCGCGCACCTGCGCGAGACCACCATGGACCCGACCAGGCGCGTTCTGCTGAAGGTCGACGTGCCGACGGCGACCGGTGCCGACGACCGCCGCGAGGAGATGCGCACCCGGACCCTCGTCGAGGATCTGATGGGCCGCAAGCCCGAGAAGCGCTATGCCTTCATCCAGGAGAACGCCAGGTTCGCCCGGGACCTCGACGTCTGATCGCGCACCGACTGCGCGCAATAATGTGACGTAGAGTGTGGCAGCCGTGAGATATACTCCGGACACGAGGAGGTTCGTTCCATGCGCCTGAGAACCAAGATCGCGGCCGCACTGCTGGCGGTCGCCGCCCTGCCCGCCACGGCCTATGCGGCCGTGATCGGCGGCGTCTTCTATGCCGTCCAGTACGACTATCGCGAGTTCTTCGCGGCAACCGACGGCCGGAACTTCCAGGTAGTGCTGGCCGGCACCGCCTTCCCGGGCGTCGATCCGGCGACGGTGGCGCGCGATCTGCTGCCGATGATGCAGGCGGCCAAGCCGATGCCGCGCCTCACCTTCACCTACGAAAGTCCGGCCGAGCCGCCGCGGCCGAACTACCGGCTCATGCTGGTGTTCAATCCTGCCAACGATCTCAACAGCGATTCGGTCTGCAAGGGTACGACGCGCTTCAAGCCGGGCCAGCCGGGCGTCTTCAACGTCTATGCGATCTACTGCCGAAACGACATGACGATGTCGGAGACGACCGCCTGGACGCCGGCGACCGGCCCGACCGATCCGCGCATCGGCGAGTTGTTCCGCCAGCTCTTCCAGGTCGTGTTCTCCGACTCGCCGTCGCTGAAGCCCAATCAGGGCGGCGGCAACTTCCGCTAAGCGCGCAAGCGCTCCACAGGACACCTCTGCTACCAGACGGCTCATGGCCGTCTGGTATGCACTCGCCGATTCCCTCCTCTCCCGCCTCGACGCGGAGATCGCGCATGGGCTGGCGATCCGCGCGCTGAAGAGCGGACTGATTCCCGGCGACCGCCGTGTCGACCCCCCGTCGCTCGGCGTGAAGGTCTGGGGGCGCTCATTGCCCAATCCGATCGGTCTCGCCGCCGGCTTCGACAAGAATGCCGAGGTCGCCGACGCCACGCTCGCGCTCGGCTTCGGACTGGTCGAGATCGGCAGCGTGACGCCGCGCCCGCAGGAGGGCAACCCGCGGCCGCGCCTGTTCCGCCTGCCGCAGGATCGCGGTGTCATCAACCGAATGGGCTTTCCGGGTCATGGGCTCGAGGCCGCACGAGCCCGCCTCGCCGCCCGGCCGCGCCGGGGCTTCGTCGGCGTGAACATCGGCGCCAACAAGGACAGCGCCGATCGCGCCGCCGACTACGTCGCGGGCTGCGTCGCGCTCGCCCCCTACGCCGACTATCTGGTCTGCAACGTCTCCTCACCCAACACGCCGGGCCTGCGCAACCTGCAGGGCCGCGCCGAACTGGCCGGCCTGCTCAAGCGGGTTCAGGACGCGATCGCCGCGAAGCCCGTCCCGCTGGTCGTCAAGATCGCTCCCGACGCGACGGACGACGATCTCGACGACATCGTCTTCGTCTGCCGCGAACTGAAGCTCGACGGCATCATCGTGGGCAACACGACGCTGTCGCGACCCGCGTCGCTGCGCTCGAGGCGCAGGGCGGAGACCGGCGGGCTCTCCGGAGCGCCGCTCACCGCCCTGTCGACCGAGGTGCTGCGCAAGACCGCAAGGCGTGTCGGGCGCCAGTTCCCCCTGATCGGCTGCGGCGGCGTTGGCTCGGGCGCCGACGCCTACGCCAAGATCCGTGCAGGCGCTTCGCTGGTGCAGCTCTACTCGGCGATGGTCTACGAGGGCCCTCCGCTCGTCCGCCGCATCAAGGACGAGCTGGGGGTCTTGCTGGCGCGCGACGGCTTCGCCTCGGTCGCCGACGCGGTCGGCGTGGACGTGGCCTGACTTCAGCCGTCGAGATACTGTCCGGCGTCGAACTTCACGTAGGCAGCCGACTCGTCGAAGGCCACGCCCAGCGGGTCGCCGCCCTTGGCCACGATGTCGACCTGCTTCTGCAGCAGGATGCGCAGCATCGAGACGCCCTGGTCCGACGACATCAGGTGCTCCTCGGAGTGGAAGGTGATCGGCCCCTGCCCGACCTGGGCCTCGACGTCGCCGGGGAACTGCCGGTGCTCGGCCTCCGTGAGCTCCGCCCAGGCCTTGCCGTTGTAGCGCGACTTGAACTTGGCGAGTTCGCCCTTTTCCTTCACGCGACCCGCGACGTAGATCCGGTAGTGCGTGTCGTCGATGGGCAGCGTCCAGCCGATCGACTCGACCATGCCGTACTGCGCCACGCGCGGATTGGGCACGACGCGCAAGGTCGGCACGACCGCCTCGGTCACACGACGGAACTGCCTGCCGTCGGGCCCGGGTCGGATCGAGGTCGACTTCACGCCCTGGCGCCCGTACTCGAACTTCACCTTGGGGAACGCCGCCATCTGCTCGACGAACTGCGGGCCGCTGAACGTGCCGTGCAGGATCGGCACATGGTACGGATCGACCACGTTCTCGAAATGCTGCAGCCAGTTGCAGGGCGCGATCACGATGCCGCCGCTGCCGATGCTCGAGTCGTCGGCTTCGACGAACTCGCCCGGCCCCATCACCTCCAGGCACTCGTAGCGCGGCAGCAGCGGCTTCTTCTCCGGCGGGCCGAGATAGGCGAAGACCAGCCCGTAGCGTTCCTCGACCGGATACCAGGGCTGGCGCACGCGGGCGCATTGCGCGCCCGTCGGGTTGGGCTCGCACGGCATCTCGAGGCAATGGCCTTCGACGTCGAACAGCCAGCCGTGATAGCAGCAGCGGATGCCGCGCTCCTCGACCTTGCCGTAGTAGAGCGTGGTGCCGCGATGGCAGCAGCGCGGGTAGACGAGGCCCGGCCGGCCCTCGCCGTCGCGAAACAGGATCAGCTCCTCGCCCAGCGCCTTGACCGGCCGCGGCGTGGCGCCGGCATCGCCGCTGACGCCGACCGGATGCCAGTAACGGCGCAGCAGCTCGCCCATCGGCGTGCCCCGCCCCACCTCGGTGAGCTTCGCGTTGTAGCTCGGAACGCTGAGCGAATAGGCCGAGCGCAGGTCGGCGGTCGTGTCCATGCCTTCACTCCACCTTGGCGCCGGACTGCTGGATCAGGTCGGCCCAGACCGGCGTCTCGCGCCGCAGCATCGCCGCCAACTCCGCCGGCGTCGAGCCGACCGGCGTCTGGCCCTGCTCGATCATCTTCTGCGTCACCGCCGGCTCGTCGATCACCGCCTTGATCGCCTGCTGCATCCTGCCGACGATGTCGGCCGGCGTTCCGGCCGGCGCGTAGGCCGCCACGAACAGGCTGAGGTCGAAGCCCGCCACGAGCTGCTCGGCGAAGGTCGTCACGTCGGGCACCGATGCCGAGCGCTTGGCTCCGGCGACGGCGAGCGGCTTGACGCGGCCCGCGGCGATCTGCGGCTTGGCGCTGGTCGGGCTCGCCCAGGTGATGTCGAGCGTGCCGTTGCCCACGTCCTGGATGGCCGGCACGTCGCCGCGATAGGGCACGTGGCTGTAGGTGCCGCCCAGCGCGCGCTCGAACATCAGCCCGTAGAGATGGCCGCTCGAGCCGATGCCCCAGCTTCCGTAGGTCGCCGGCCGGCCGAGCCCCTTCGCCCAGGCGCCCAGGCCGCGCAGGTCGGAGAACGGCGCGTCGGCCTTCACCAGCACGAGGATCGTGCCGAGCGACACCAGCGACACCGGGGTCAGATCCTTGGCCGGATCGAAGGGCAGCTTGGCGTAGAGCGAGGGGTTGTTGGTATGCGTGGAGTTCGTCGTGATCAGGAAGGTGTAGCCGTCGGGCGGTGCCTTGGCGACGATGTCGGACCCGACGATCGTATTGGCGCCGGGCTTGGGATCGACCAGCACCTGCTGACCTAGCCTCGCCGTGAGACCCTCGGCGATCACGCGGACCAGCGCGTCGATCGCGCCGCCGGGATTGAACGGCACGACGATGCGGATGGGCTTGCTGGGCCACGGCGCCTGCGCTTTGGCCGCCACGCCGAGGAAGGGAGCCGAAAGCGCCGCTCCGACGAGAGTCCGCCGACCGACCGTTGTCCGTCTCATCCTGTTTCCCCCTTTTCTTTCGAGGAAGAGTACTTGCTGGCCCTCTGCGACTCCAGCCGCCTCCGCAGGGCGATATCTGCGCCCGGCCACTGGAGCCTCCGGCAACGGGCTCCTACACTGCCTCGGCAAGGGGGAAACGTGCCGCTCTGGATACCGATCACGATCGCTGCCGCGCTGTGCCAGAACATCCGGACCACGATGCAGCAGAAGATCCGCGGGATCCTGAGCGTCGATGGCGCGAACTTCGTGCGCTACCTCTACGGCGCCCCGCTGGCGCTGGGGGCACTCGCCTTCCTGGTCCTCGTCACCGGCCGCGTCGTCCCCTCGATCTCGTGGACCTTCCTGATACTGGTCACCATCGCCGGCGTGGCGCAGATCGTCGCCACCTCGCTGATGATCCACGCCTTCTCGCTGCGCAACTTCGCCGTCGGCACGGTCTACTCCAAGACCGAGACGGTGTTCGTGGCGTTGTTCGCGACCTTCATCGCGGGCGAGCCGCTGGCCTTCGGCTCGTGGATGGGCATCTTCGTCTGCCTGGGCGGCGTGGCGATCCTGAGCGTGCGCGGCAAGCTCTCCGACATCCGGGGCGTGCTGGCCGACCTCACGCACAAGGGGGCGGTCTACGGCATCCTCTCCGGCGCAGTCTTCGCGATCGCCGCCGGCACGATCCGCGAGGCCTCCAAGCAGCTCCCCGACGGCGACTTCCTGATCAAGGGCATCACGGTGCTCGCCTGCATGAACACCATCCAGGTCGTGCTGATGGCCGCCTACCTGGCGCGCCGCGACCGGCCGCAGCTCGGCAAGGTCTGGCACAACTGGCGCTCCTCGGTCTGGGTCGGCATCTTCAGCGTGCTGGGCTCGGCCGGCTGGGCGCTCGCCATGACGCTCGAGAACGCCGCCGTCGTCCGTGCCGTCGGCCAGATCGAGCTGGTCTTCACCTTCATCTCCTCGCGCCTCGTCCTCAAGGAGCGCCCATCCCTCGGTGAGTGGATCGGCAGCTTCCTCGTGGTCGGCGGCGTCGTCCTCATCCTCGTAACCCGGTGACCACCCTCAAATGACCCCGACAACCGAACAGACAAGGCCGCTCCACGGCCTGCGCGTCCTCGACTTCTCGACGACCATCGCCGGCCCGCACTGCACGCGCCTGCTCGCCGACATGGGCGCCGAGGTGATCAAGATCGAAGCGCCCGAGGGCGACCTGATGCGCTCGCGACCCGTACAGCGCGACGGCTTCGGTACGATGTTCGGCCAGCTCAATGCCGGCAAGCAGTCGATCGTGCTCGACCTCAAGAAGCCCGAGGCGATCGCGGCGGTGAAGAAGCTGGTCGCCGGGGTCGACATCGTGGTCGAGAACTATCGCCCCGGCGTCATGAAGCGGCTCGGCCTCGACTATCCCGAGCTCGCGAAGGTCAACCCCAAGCTCGTCTACTGCGCCATCTCAGGCTACGGCCAGAGCGGCCCCGGCGCCGGCCGCCCGGCCTACGCGCCCGTGATCCACGCCGCGACCGGCTACGACATGGCGCACCTGTTCTACCAGCAGGGTCGCGAGAAGCCGGACAATTGCGGCATCTTCGTCGCCGACTATGCCAGCGGCGCCTATGCGCTGGGCGGCATCCTGGCGGCGATCCACCAGCGCCACGTCACCGGCCGGGGCCAGATGGTCGACGTTTCGATGTTCGAGACCCTGGTCGGCATGCTGCTGGGCGAGGTCAATCGCGCGCAGTTCGACTTCGAGATGCCGTCGCGGCCGATGTACGGGCCGGTCGAGGCCAGGGACGGCTACGTGATGCTGGCGACCGCCAGCGAGAAGACCTTCCAGGACATGTGCGCCGCGGCCGGCCACCGCGAATGGCTGACCGATCCGCGCTTCGAGAAGTACCAGGATCGCCGCATGAACTGGGACAAGTTCGTCGACGAATTCGAGGCCTGGTCCAAGACCCTCACCGTCCAGGAGTGCGTGGCTGCGCTGCAAAAGCACGGCGTGCCCTGCTCGCCCTACATGACCGTCACCGAGGCGCTGAAGGACCCGCAGGTCGAGCATCGCGGCTCGCTCTGCACCATCGAGGACGGCGCCGGCAGCTACAAGTCGCCCGCCCCGCCGTTCCGCTTCTCCGGTTCGCCGCTGCAGAGCGGCCCGAAGGTCGCGAGCCTCGGCCAGCACACGAAGGACGTACTCGCAGAGGCCGGGCTCTCGGCGGCCGAAATCGCGGCCCTCGCCAGATGATCGATCCGCGTACCCCCATCCTGGTCGGCGTCGGCCAGATCACCGACACGACCGGGCAGCCGTCGAGCGAGCGCTCGCGTGTGGCCTTCTGCGCCGAGGCCGCGAACCTCGCGCTCGCCGATACCCAGGCCTCGATCGGCGGCCATGCGCTCGGCCACGGGATCGACACGATCGCCGTGATGGAGTTCTTCTCCGACATCAGCCCGCGTTTCGCCTCGCCCTACGGCCGTTCGAGCAATCCGCCGCGGAGCGTCGCCAACCGCCTGCACGCCGAGCCACGGCAGCTCCTCTACACCCACTCCGGGGGCAACATGCCCCAGTATCTCGTGAACCGTTTCGCCGAGGAGATCGCGGGCGGCGAGACCGACCTCGCGCTGATCTGCGGCGCCGAGCTGCTGCGCAGCACGCAGAACGCACGCAAGGCCGGCCTGAAGATCGACTGGAACGAGGATCCGGGCGGCGGCGAGCCGACCCGCATCGGCGATCCGCGCTGGGGATTCAGCGAGGAGGAGGCGCGCCACGAGCTGCGCGCCGCCATCCATTTCTATCCGCTGCTGGAGAATGCGATCCGCGGCGGCCTGAAGCGCGACGTGGCGAGCCACATGAAGGCGATGGGCAGGCTGTTCGAGCGACTCGCCGCGGTGGCGAAGGACAATCCGCTGGCGACGCGGCGCAAGGGCTACAGTGCGGAGGCGCTGTCGACCATTTCCGACGACAATCGCTGGATCTGCTTCCCCTACCCGCGCCTGATGAACGCCAACGCGATCATCGACCAGGCCGCGGCGGTCCTCATGACCTCGGTCGCGAAGGCGCGCGAATGGGGTATTCCGCAGAACCGCTGGGTGTTCCTGCACGGCTGCGCCGACGGTACCGACACCTGGGTCGTCTCCGAGCGCGAGCGGCTCGACGCCTCGCCCGCGATCCGCGGCTGCGCCCGCATCGCCCTCGACATGGCGGGCAAGAACGTCGCCGACATCGACGCCTTCGATCTCTACAGCTGCTTCCCCTCGGCGGTCGAGGTGGCGATGAAGGAGATCGGCATCGCCGAGGACGACCCGCGCCCGATCAGCGTGACCGGCGGCCTGCCCTTCTTCGGCGGGCCCGGCAACAACTACGTCACGCACTCGATCGCCGAGATGGTGAACGTGGTGCGCGCCAGGCCAGGCTCGTTCGGCATGGTGACGGCCAACGGCAACTACCTCACCAAGCACTCGGCCGGTCTGTATTCGACCGAGCCGACCGAGGGAAAGTGGCAGCGCCAGGCTCCCGAGATCTTCCAGGCCGAGCTCGACGCCGGGCCGAAGCGCCGGGTGGACACCAGGCCGTCCGGCACCGGAACGATCGAAACCTACTGCGTCACCTACGGCAAGGAAGCGCCGGAGCGCGGCTACATCGTGGGCCGCCTCGACTCCTCGGGCGACCGCTTCGTCGCCATGGCCCCCGACGACCCCGCCCTGCTCACCGACATGCTGACGCGCGAACAACTCGGGCGTAAGGTGTCGGTCAGCGAAGCTGGCGGGCGTAACGTCTTCC
>CAYQAY010000013.1:0-25334 GCA_964415585.1 uncultured Reyranella sp. | reverse complement strand
GAACAACTCGGGCGTAAGGTGTCGGTCAGCGAAGCTGGCGGGCGTAACGTCTTCCGGCCGCTCACCTGACCCTCAACCGCCGAGCTGAACGACTCTCAGACCGGGCACCGCCGGCAGGCGTCGGTCGTTGGTCAGGAACGACGAGCATCCCGAAGCAAGGGCGGCGGCGAGCTGCAGCGCGTCCGGCGTCGCGGCACCGGTCGCTGCTCGTATCTCCGCCGCCAGCTTCACTTGCTGCCGGCCGAGATCGACCGTCCGGATACCACGGCCTCGTGTAAGCGCCGCCTCGTAGCGCTGGGCCAAGGCCATGTTGCCCGCCCGATATGGAACGACCAGAACCTCCAGCAGCGTCAGCGCGGACGTGACGAGCTGCAATCGTCCGGCATCCGCGGCCTCGAAAAGCGGAGCCACAGACGACAGGTACCTCCCATCTTCCTCGATGTAGTAGATGAAGATCGCGGTATCGACTCCGATCGGGCCGCCGCCGAGATCGTCGATCAGCGCCACCCTTCCCGCTCTTTCGCGACGTGCTCGCCGGCGTCGATGCCGCGCCACAGATCCTTACCGAGGCCGCGCAGGTCGAGGATCGACACGGGCGGGCGCTCCTCCAGCGCCTGCTCGAGCAGGACCACGACCTCCTGCGCGACCGAGCGGCGTTCACGCTTGGCCCGCGCCTTCAGCTTGCGATAGAGACCGTCGGGAACCTGCTTCACGTTGAGGATTGCCATATGTCCTCCATTATTCCTCCATTCTGGAGGCAACAGGAGCGACCGTCAACCGTGGGGCGGACGCGTCGCCCTTTACGCCCCTGACATCCGGGATCATGCTGTCACCATGCCGAACATGCTGAATGCCACTCAGATGGCCGAGTTCGACGAGAAGGGTTTCACCTACGCGCGCGATCTGTTCGCGCCCGACGAGATCGAGCTGCTGACGCGCGCCATGGAGGAGGATCCCGCGGTGCGCGGGAGCATCCTCGACCGCCGCGACGCCGAAGGCCGCTCGACCCGCATCGCGCTCTGGAACCGCGCCGGCGACAGCGTCTATGGCCTCGCCGCCCGCACCCGCCGCATGGTCGACACGTCGGCCGCCCTGCTCGGCGGTCCGGTCTATCATTTCCAGTCCAAGCTCACCGCCAAGGAACCCGAGGTCGGCGGCGCCTGGGAATGGCATCAGGACTATGGCTACTGGTACTACAACGGCTGCCTCCGGCCCGACATGCTCTCGATCATGATCGGGCTCGACCGCACCACCCGCGAGAACGGCTGCCTGCAGATCGCGACGGGCTCGCACAAGCTCGGCCGCATCGACCACACGCCGCTCTCGCCGACGCAGAACGAGGTCGATCCCTCGCGCATGCCGTACATCCTCGAGAAGTGCCCGATCGAATACTGCGAGCTGGAAACCGGCGACGCGCTGATCTTCCACTGCAACGCCATCCACCGCTCGGACGCCAACCGCTCGCCCGACCGGCGCTGGACCCTGCTGATCTGCTACAACCGCGTCGACAACGACACGATCACGAAGGCCGACGACCGCTACTTCGTGCCTCTGGATGTCGTCGACGACGACGCGATCCGCAAGGCCGGCCTCAGGTTCGCCTCCGGCGACGGCCAGGAGCACTTCACCAGCCGGCCCTATGTGCCGGACCTCCGCAAAGCGTCATAGCGGAGGTCGAAAGGCGATGCTGGACGTTCGCAAGGCCGTTGCGTCCGACATCGCCGCCGCCGTCGGCATGGCGGAAGACGCCCGCCGCCGCCATCAGAAGTACCAGCCGAGGTTCTGGCGCAAGGCCGAGCAGTCGGCGGCCATGACCGAGCTGTTCTTCACCAGGCTGCTGGGTGAGCCCGGCACCTTCTTTTTGGTGGCGACCGAAGGCAACCAGCGGCTGGGCTTCGTCATCGCCCGCAAGTTTCCCTCGCCACCGGTCTACGATCCCGGCGGCGACACCTACCTGATCGACGATTTCTGCGTGGTCGAGCCGCACCACTGGCTCACCACCGGCGAGGCGCTGCTCTCCCATGTGACGACGTTGATCCACGAACACGGCGCGGCGCAAGTTCTGGTCACCTGCGCCGACCGAGACCTCGCCAAGGCCCAGACGCTGCGACGATCCGACCTCAGCATCGCCTCGAACTGGTGGACGAAGCCGTTGAACTAGATGTGCTAGTGAAGCGGCGATGAGTATCGCGAGCGACACCCGTTTCTGGGACAAGACTTCACGAAAGTACGCGAAGGCGGCGATCTCGGACCTGGCCGGCTACGAACGCACGCTGGACCGGACCCGCACCCTGCTGCGGCCGGACGCGCGGGTGCTGGAGCTGGGCTGCGGGACGGGAACGACGGCCCTGCGGCTCGCCACTGCGGTAACCTCCTACCTCGCGACCGACGTCTCCCCGGCGATGACCGCCATCGCCGAGGAGAAGCGCGCGGCAGATCCCGTCAGGGGGCTCGCCTTCCGGGCCGCAACGGCGGAGGCGCTTGCCGGCGAGCCCGTGCAGTACGATGCGGTCCTGGGCTTCAACTACCTTCACCTGGTCCGCGACCTGCCCGGCACGCTGCGCAGCATTCATGGATTGCTGAAGCCTGGAGGCCTGTTCATCTCGAAGACGCCGTGTCTCGGCAACATGAACGCGCTCATCCGCCTCGTCCTGCTGCCTGTGATGCGTGCGATCGGCAAGGCGCCCCATGTCGGCGTCTTCGAGGCCGGCGATCTCGACCGCGAGATCCGCGCCGCCGGCTTCGAGATCGTCGCCACGGAGGACCACTCGACCAAGGGCACCGGCGCGCGCCCCTACATCGTGGCGCGCAAGAAAAGCTAAGCGCCCAGCCGCTCCAGCGCTGCGCTCAGGCGCACCTTGGTGTGCTCGGCCTGGGCGCGACGCTCGCGCTGCTCTTCGACCACCTCTTCCGGCGCCTTGGCGACGAAGGCCGCGTTGCCGAGCTTGGCGTCGATCTTCGCCACCTCGTCGGCGAGCTTCTTGATCTCCTTCTGGAGCCGCGCGCTCTCGGCCTTGAGGTCGATGACCTCGCCCACCGGCAATGCATAGGTCGCCTCGCCCACCACGATCTGCAGCGACGCCTGGGGCGCGGCCGCAGCCGCTTCGACGCCCTCGATGCGCGCCAGGCGCTCGATGGCGGCACGGTGCGTCTCGAGCCGCGCCCTGGTGGTCTCGTTGCCGCCGATCACCAGCAACTTCAGCTTGGCGCCCGCCGGCACGTTGAGCTCGGAGCGCGCGGACCGGATGTCCTGGATCAGCTTCAGCAGCCAGCCCATCTCCGCGTCCGCCGCGGCGTCGGTTTTCGCCGGCGCGGGCCACGGCTGGCCGATCAGCGGGCCGTGCTCGGCGCGGTGGCCGAGCTTGTCCCACAACTCCTCGGTGATGAACGGCATCACCGGGTGCATCAGCTTCACCGTCTCTCGCAGCACGAAGGCGGTGACCGCGCGCGTCTCGTCCCTCTCCGGCCCGTCCGCGCCCTGCAGGATCGGCTTGGTGAGCTCGACGTACCAGTCGCAGACGACGCCCCACACGAACTCGTAGAGCGTGCCGGCCGCCTCGTTCAGGCGGAACTCGGCCAGAGCCTCGTCGATCGCCCTGTTGGCGCGCGCCAGCTCGCCCAGCATCCACTTGTTCACAGTGAGTCCGGCGCCCGCCGGATCGAACCCCTTGGGAAGCGCCGCGCCGTTCATCTCCGCGAAGCGCGTGGCGTTCCACAGCTTGGTCGCGAAGTTGCGTGCGCCTTCGACGCGCGCCGGCGCCAGACGCAGCCGGCCGGCCTGCGAGGCCGCCAGCGACGTCATGGTGAAGCGCAGCGCGTCGGCCCCGTACTTGTCGATCAGCTCCAGGGGATCGATCACGTTCCCCTTGGACTTCGACATCTTCTGGCCTTTCTCGTCCGTCACCAGCCCGTGCAGGTAGACGGTGCGGAACGGCACGTCCTTCATGAAGTGCTGGCCCATCATCATCATGCGGGCGACCCAGAAGAACAGGATGTCCCAGCCGGTCACCAGAACGCTGGTCGGGTAGTACTTGTCGAGTTCCGGCGTCCTGTCCGGCCAGCCGAGCGTCGAGAACGGCCAGAGCGCAGAGCTGAACCAGGTGTCGAGCACGTCGGGGTCTCGCTCCAGCGCGACATCCTTGCCGTAGTGCGCCTTCGCCTCGGCCTTGGCCTCCTCCTCGGAGAGCGCCACGAACACCTTGTTGTCCGGGCCGTACCAGGCCGGGATCTGGTGTCCCCACCAGAGCTGGCGCGACACGCACCACGGCTGGATGTTCTCCATCCAGCGGAAGAACTCCTCGCGGCCGCGCTCGGGCACGAATTTGACGCGGCCGTCGCGCGCCGCCGCGAGCGGCTCCTCCGCGAGCTTCTTGGCATCGGCGTACCACTGCTCGGTGAGGTAGGGCTCGACCGGCACGCCGCCGCGATCGCCGTAGGGCACCGTGTGGGTATGCGGCTCGACCTTGTCGAGCAGGCCCAGCTCCTCGATCTCGGCCACGATCTTCTTGCGGGCGTCGAAGCGGTCGAGGCCGCGATACTTCTCCGGCGCGTTCTCGTTCACGCGCGCGAACTTGTCGAAGATGTTGATGGCCTCGAGCTTGTGCCGGCGGCCGACCTCGAAGTCGTTGAAGTCGTGCGCCGGCGTGATCTTCACCGCGCCCGAGCCCTTCTCCGGGTCGGAGTATTCGTCGGCCACGATCGGGATGCGGCGGCCCACCAGCGGCAGTATCGCGTGCTTGCCGATCAGGTGCTTCCACTTGGGATCGTCGGGATGGACCGCGATGCCGGTGTCTCCCAGCATCGTCTCGGGCCGCGTCGTGGCGACCACGATGAACTCGTCCGGGCTGCCGTCGATGGGGTACTTGAAGTACCAGAGGCTGCCCTTCACCTCGCGCGACTCGACCTCGAGGTCGGAGATCGCGGTCAGCATCTTGGGGTCCCAGTTGACCAGCCGCAGGTCCTTGTAGATCAGGCCGCTCTTGTAGAGATCGACGAAGACCTTGAGGACGGCCTTCGACAGGCCTTCGTCCATCGTGAAGCGCTCGCGACTCCAGTCGCACGACGCGCCGAGCCGGCGGAGCTGGCTGGTGATCGTGCCGCCCGAATAGGCCTTCCACTCCCAGACCTTCGCGAGGAACTCTTCGCGGCCGAGCAGCTTCTTGTTGGCGTCGGCCTTGGCGTTGCCTTCGACGGCGAGGCCGATCCCCTCCTGCTCGAGATTGCGCACCACCACCATCTGCGTGGCGATGCCGGCATGGTCGGTGCCCGGTTGCCAGAGCACGTCGTCGCCCTTCATGCGGCGCCAGCGGATCAGCACGTCCTGCAGCGTGTTGTCGAGCGCGTGGCCCATGTGAAGGCTGCCGGTGACATTCGGCGGCGGGATGACGATGCAATAGGGCTGCCTGGGCGACTCGGGGTGTGCGCGGAAGACTCCGCTCTGCTCCCATTCGGGGTAGCGGCGGGCTTCGATTTCCTTGGGATCGTAGGTCTTGTCGAGCATCTCTAGCCTTATAACGAAAAACGCCACGGTTGCGGCACCGTGGCGTTGGAAACTACGGGGCGCCTGGGGTCAGCGGCGGGTCAGCCGGGAAATCTCCCGTTCGACATAGCGCTCGACCATGGGCGGCAGGTTCTTGTCGAGCCACTCCTTCAGCATCGGCCGCAGCATCTCCTTCACGAGATCCTCGACGGTCTTGCCGCCGCTGCCGATCGTCGGGCCGGGGTCCTGGGCGGCAGGCGGCGGGACGCTGTCCTGGACCGCCTGGTCGAGCCGCGCGAAGGCCGAGCTGGCGGCGCCTGCCACGCTTGCGCCGACCAGCGGTTCGGCCGGCGGCGCGTCGACATGGGGCTGCGGCATCTCGGCCGCCCGTACCGGATCGATGCGCGGCAGGGGCAACGGCTGGGCGTCGGAAGTGGCCTTGGGTTCCTCGACGAGATCGGTGAGCAGCAGCACGTCGTCGTGCGTGGGCGACGGCTGGGCGGGAACCGACCGTGGCGCCGGCGCCACGACCGGCGGGCGCCCGGACGAATTCGGCGCCGGGCCGGCCGCACGCTGGCTGGCGACCTGCGCGCGCGCCTCGTCGTCGGAGATGATCTTGCGGATGGACGCCAGTATGTCGTCCATCGAGGGATCGTTGGGATTGCCCTTGTTGTCGCTCATCGGCCGCCGCTCGCCGGCGCGCTGCCCGCCACGCCAGCCGGCGTGGTGGCGGGCGGAATGTTGCCGGTTCCCGATTCGCCGCTGCTGCCCCAGCCGATCCAGCGGGAGCCGACGTCCTTGTAGTAGCGCTCCTCGTCGTAATACTCGACGGGCAGCGCCAGCGTGCGCGCGGTCAGGCGACCGATGCCGGAGAGCACGCCGTAGTACGAGACCTGCACGTCGCGGCGCGCCTGGATGAGGTTGACCTGCGAGTTCAGCAGCTCCTGCTCGGCGTTCAGCACGTCGAGGGTCGTGCGCGAGCCGACCAGCGCTTCCTGGCGCACGCCGTTCAGCGCGACTTCGTTGGCGCGGACCTGCGATTCGAACGAGGTCACGCGCGAGCGCGAGGAATCGAGCTGGCGCCAGGCGCGGATGACGTTCTCGGCGACCGCGCGCCGCGCGGCGTCGAGCTCGTTGCGGCGCTGCGCCACCAGTTCGCGCGCCGAGCGCACGCGCGACCATTCGCTGCCGTTCTGGTAGATCGGGATCGTCGCCTGCAGCCGCGCGGCGTAGGTGTAGTACTGGTCGGTCGGGACCTGCAGGTCGAACTGCTGCTGCAGCGCGCCGACCAGGTTGACCTGCGGCAGCAGATCGCCGATCGCGTTGTTGACACCGTAGTTCGCCGCCGTGATGCGATGCGCCGCCGAGACGGCGCGCGGGCCGCCATCCATGGCCAGCCCGATCGCCTCTTCTTCCGAGGACGGCAGGCCGCCGATCAGCGGAATCTCGCCGAGCTTGCCCGGCTTCTTGCCGATCGTGCGCTGGAACGCAGCCTCGGCGATGCGGACGTTGGTCTCCGCCTGCACGAGGTCGGCCTTGGCCAGTTCGAGACGGGCTTCCGACTGCGAGACGTCGGTGATCGTCAGCTCGCCGACGCGGAAGCGCTCGCGCGTCGCGTCGAGCTGCTGGACCAGCACGCGCACGTTGTTGCGGCGCGCATCGGCGATGCCGATGTTCTGGATCAGGTCGGCATAGGACGTGACCGCCGACAGAAGGACGGTCTGCTCGGTCTCGGCGAGCTGGGCACGCTGCGCCTGGATGTTCGACTGCGCCTGCTTGGTCTCGGCGACCGTCTTGCCGCCGCGGAACAGCGGCTGGACCATCTGCAGGGTGGTGAACTTGCCGTTCAGCGAGAAGTTGGTCTGGGAGGTTCCGGCCGGTCCTGTTACCGGAAACAGCGGGCGAATGGTGTCGAGTTCGACCCTGTTGTACTCGACACTCAACGTCACGCGCGGGCGCCAGTTGGCGACCGCCTGGGCCAGCGTCTCGTCGGTCTGGCGCAGCAGGGCGCGGCTGGCGAGGAGGTCCGGGTTGCTGTTGTAGGTCGTCGACAGGGCCTCGATCAGGCTCTGCGACCACGCGTTGGACGCACCACCGAGCCCGACCGCGAGGACGCACGCAACCGCGCTGCGGGCGTGCCTCAAGCTGGGCCGGATACGCATCGTTCTACCCTCATCTGTGGCAGGCACCCTAGCACCCTGCGGAACTGCATTGGTAGTGCCGAAGCATGCGGGAAAACCGCCCTCAGAAGACGAAGCGCGGCGGCCGGACGAACCCCGGCAGAAGCGGCGTGCCGGCGTCGAAAAGCGGCCGGCCGGAGGTGACGCCGCCCTGCTTCACGAAGAGCTGCGCGACGCCCAGCGCCCCGCTGGAGTCGGAGATCACCGTGGCCAGGCGGCCGCCCTCGGCGAGCTGGTCGACGATCGCGGCCGGCACTTCGCCGACGGCGCCTTCGATCAGGATCACGTCGTAGGGCGCGGACGCCGCCGCCCCCTGCTCGGCCGGGCCGGCGACCTGCTGAACGTTGGTGATCGCGAGATCGCGCAGGGTGCGTTGCGCGGCGCCGGCGAGCCCGGCATCGGCCTCCACCGCAACCACCGACGCCACCAGCCGCGCGAGAACCGCCGCGCCATAGCCGCAGCCGGCGGCGACAACCATCGCCTTGTCCTCGGCCTGCGGCTGAAGGCTCTGGATCAGGCGCGCGAGCACCATCGGCTCGATCATGAAACGGCCGTTGCCCAGCGGCACGTCGTCGTCGGCATAGGCCACAGGGCGCAGGCCTTCGGGCAGGAAGCGCTCCCGCGGCAACTCCCCGATCGCCGCGAGCAGCGCGGCGTTGGTGACCCGGTTGGGCCGGAGCTGGCCGTCGACCATGTTGCGTCGCGCGAGCGCGAAATCCGTCATAGGCTGCCCTCTACATATAGCGGTGTTATATAGGCGGGCGGCGACGAGAGCGTCAAAGGGAGCCGGGTCGCGGCAGCTTGACCGCTTTGTCGCGGCATGGGTATAGCACCGCCCTCTTTGTGAACGGCCCGGTGGCAGAGTGGCTATGTAGCGGACTGCAAATCCGTCAATGCCGGTTCGATTCCGGCCCGGGCCTCCACAAATTGCGGCACCGTCAGGCCTTGCGTGGGCGGACACGCTCTGTCAAAACACCGCGCCTTCGCGGGGCACGTACCGCAACCGCGACGAATTCATTCCGGAGTAGCTCAGCGGTAGAGCAGGCGACTGTTAATCGCCCGGCCGTAGGTTCGATTCCTACCTCCGGAGCCATCTTTGGGCCGCTCTCGACAGGGAGCGGCCCTTTTCGCTTGTGGGGTGCAAGTCATGGCCACGGTCCCCTTGCCCGGCGAGTCGGCCGAGCTGATCGAACGCTCCGTGCCCTTCCAGGGCCACTTCCGCGTCGCACGTTACGTGTTCCGGCAGGAGCTCTACCAGGGCGGCATGAGCGCGCCGTTCTCGCGGGAAGTGTTCGAGCGCGGCCAGGCCGCCGCCCTCCTGCCCTACGATCCGGTGCGCGACGAGGTGGTGCTGATCCGCCAGTTCCGTGCCGGTTCCTTCGCCGCCGGCCGGCATCCCTGGAGCTGGGAGATCGTGGCCGGCATCATCGAGGAGGGCGAATCGCCGGAGGACCTGGTCCGGCGCGAGACCGTCGAGGAAGCCAACCTCGAGGTCCGCGACCTCGAGTTCATCAACAGCGTGATGCTGACGCCCGGCGCCTGCTCCGAAAGCTGCACCATGTTCGCCGGGCGGATCGATGCGTCGGGCGCAGGGGGAATCTTCGGTCTCGCCTCGGAAAACGAGAACATTCTCGTCAAGGCGATGCCGTTCGTGGAAGTTCGTGCCATGCTCGACCGCGCCGAGATCGACAACGCGATCGCGGTGATCGCCCTGCAGTGGCTCGCCCTGCATCGCGACGCGTTGCGCAAACGCTGGAGCTAGGACGGCTCCGGGTCTACCGTCCGCCCCGGGAAGCGAAGCGCAGGGTCGGAAGAGCGAGCACCTCATGAACGTCCGGTCGGGTTTCATCGATAGCATTGGCAACACGCCGCTGATCAGGCTGCGCGCCGCCTCCGAGGCGACCGGCTGCGAAATCTACGGCAAGGCGGAATTCCTCAACCCCGGCGGCTCGGTGAAGGATCGCGCCGCGCTGGCGATGATCCGCGACGCAGAGAAGCGCGGCAGCCTGCGCAAGGGCGGCGTGGTGGTCGAGGGCACGGCGGGCAACACCGGCATCGGCATCGCGCTGGTCGCCAACGCGCTGGGCTACCGCTCGGTGATCGTGATGCCCGAGACGCAGAGCCAGGAGAAGAAGGACATGCTGCGCCTCTGCGGCGCCGATCTCCGCCTGGTGCCCGCCCTGCCCTACGCCAACCCCGGCAACTACGTGCGCTATTCCGAGGTGCTGGCGAAGGAGATCGCCGCCAAGGAACCCAACGGCGCGATCTGGGCCAACCAGTTCGACAACACCGCCAACCGCGACGGCCACTACCGCACGACCGGCCCCGAGATCTGGGAGCAGACCGACGGCAAGGTGGCGGGCTTCACCTGCTCGGTCGGCAGCGGCGGCACGCTGGCGGGCGTGGCGATGGCGCTCAAGGAGCGCAATCCCGACGTCAAGATCGCGCTCTCCGACCCGATGGGCTCGGCGCTCTACAACTGGGTCGCCACGGGCGAGCTCAAGGCAGAGGGCAACTCCATCACCGAAGGCATCGGCCAGGGGCGCGTCACCAGGAACCTGGAAGGCGCACCGATCGACCTCGCCTATCGCATCACCGACGAGGAAGCGCTCCCCGTCCTGTTCGATCTGCTCCAGCACGAGGGGCTCGTGCTGGGCGGCTCGACGGCGATCAACGTCGTCGGCGCCATGCGCCTCGCGCGCCAGCTCGGGCCGGGCAAGACGGTGGTGACGATCCTGTGCGACGGCGGCCAGCGCTATCAGTCCAAGCTGTTCAATCCGGCGTTCCTGCGCGAGAAGAAACTGCCGCTGCCCTCCTGGATGACATGAGTCGCGTCGTCGTCTGCGGCAGCCTCAACATGGACGTCGTCGTGCGCAGCAAGCGGCTGCCGGTGCGCGGCGAGACGCTGCTCGGCGCCGAGGTCGACTTCCTGCCGGGCGGCAAGGGCCTCAACCAGGCGATCGCCGCCGCCCGGCTCGGCGTGCCGACCGCCATGGTCGGCGCCGTCGGCAACGACGCCTTCGCCAACAGCCTGCGCGGTTTCCTGGCGGACAACGACGTCGACAGCACCGGCGTGAAGGAGATCGACGGGCCGGCGACCGGCGTCGCGCTGATCCAGCTCGCCCGGGGCGACAACTCGATCATCGTCGCGTCGGGCGCCAACATGCTCTTCGAGGCCTCGATGCTGCGCCACGCGCCACGCCGCGACGAGGTGTGGGTGGCGCAGTTCGAGACGCCGGTCGGCGCCACCCACGAGATCCTGATCCGCGCGCGCAAGGCGGGGGCACGGACCGTGCTGAACCTCGCGCCCTTCGCCCGGCATCCCGCCGCCCTGCTGAAGTGTGTCGACGTCGCCGTGCTGAACGAGATCGAACTCGGCCAGGCCACAGGGGTCAAGATCGGCGCCACCACCGGCAAGCGGAAGATCGCCGCCGCCGGCGAGATCCTGCGCCGCCGCGGCGCCCGTGCCGTGATCGCCACGCTGGGCGCACGCGGCGCCGTCGTGGTCGATGCCAACGGCGCCCATGTCGTGCCCGCGCGGAAGGCCAAGGCGGTGGACACGACCGGCGCCGGCGATTGCTTCGTGGGTGCGCTGGCCGCCCGCATGGCCGCGGGCGTGCCGCCGCTCGAGGCTGCGCACTTCGCGGTGGCCGCCGCCTCGCTCGCCGTGGAGCGGCCGGGGGCCGCCCCGGCGATGCCGACGGCAGGCGACGTTGCGGCGCGGCTGGCGAAAGCCTAAATCCCCGTGATGGTCGAAGAGCTGTTCAGGCAGGACGCCTACATCAAGGAAGCCGACGCCACCGTGACAGCGCTCGAGGAGCGCGGGGTCCGGCTGGATCGCACCGTCTTCTATCCCACCGGCGGCGGTCAGCCCGGCGACACCGGCCTGCTGCGCTGGGAGGGCGGCGAGGCGAAGATCGTCGACGCGCTGAAAGCCGCCTCTGCAGATGGGAATGGCGGCGACGTGCTGCACGTTCTGGCGCCCGACTCCCCCCGCCCCGAGGTCGGCGCCAAGGTCCGGCTCGTCCTCGACTGGGACCGCCGCTACCGCCACATGCGCATGCACACCGCGCTGCACGTCATGTCGGCTGTCATCAGGGGCAACGTCACCGGCGGCCAGGTCGGCGCCGACAGGAGCCGGCTCGACTTCAATCTCGAGGGCGACGTGCCGGCCAAGGAATGGGTCACCGAGGAGATCAACAAGCTGCTCGTCGTGGATCGCCCCGTGGTGCCGCAATGGGTCACCGACGAGGAGCTCGCGTCGCGGCCCGAGCTGGTGAAGACCATGAGCGTGCGCCCGCCGATGGGCCAGGGCCGCGTCCGGCTGCTGTCGATCGACGGCGTCGACCTGCAGGCCTGCGGCGGCACCCATGTGGCGACGACCGCCGAGATCGGCCGGGTCGAGTGCACCAAGATCGAGAACAAGGGAAAGATGAACCGGCGCTTCGTAATCGCGCTGGCCTAGAGGAAACCACCGATGGACTACGCACGACCCGACGCCCTGGTCAGCACCGAGTGGCTGGCCTCCCATCTCGATGCGCCCGACGTGCGCATCGTCGACGGCTCCTTCTTCCTGCCCGCGCAGAAGCGCGACCCGAAGGCCGAGTATGCGCAACAGCACATCCCCGGCGCGGTGTTCTTCGACATCGACGAGATCGCCGACACGTCGAGCCCGCTGCCGCACATGCTGCCCTCGCCGGAGAAGTTCTCCGCGCGCGTGCGCAAGCTCGGTCTCGGCGACGGCTCCAAGATCGTGGTCTACGACACCTCGCCGATGACCGGCGCCTGCCGCGTCTGGTGGATGTTCCGCGCCATGGGCCACAACGACGTGGCCGTGCTGAACGGCGGATTCCCGAAGTGGCTGGCCGAGGGCCGTCCCGTCACCGACGATCCGACGCCGCCGCGCGATCGCCACTTCACCGCGCGCCTCGACAACCGCCTGGTGCGCTCGGTCGACGACGTGTTCGGCCTCATCGAGAACAAGCGCGAGCAGATCGTCGACGCCCGCGCCGCCGGCCGCTTCCGCGGCGAGACGCCGGAGCCGCGCGCCGGCCTGCGCGGCGGCCACATGCCGGGCGCCTTCAATCTGCCCTACAACGAGCTGCTCGACCCGGCGACCGGGACCATGCTGCCGGCCGACAAGCTCGCCGCCCGCATCGCCGCCTCCGGCATCGACCCCACGAAGAAGGTGACCGCGAGCTGCGGCTCGGGCGTCACGGCCTGCGTGATCGCGCTCGGCCTCTACCTCACCGGCGCGCCCGACGCCGCCGTCTACGACGGTTCGTGGACCGAATGGGGCGGCCGCCAGGACACGCCGATCGTCACCGGTGCCTGATCTTCGTGCCTGATCTCTTCGCGCACCAGCCGGCGCCCCGTCCCGACGGCAAGCTCGACATCACCATCACGCATCTGGTGATGACGCCGTCCGACTGGACGCGTCGCGGCCTGCCGCCCGACATCGCCGTCACGATCACACGCGAAGCCGCACCGACCGCCGGTTTCTACCGCACGCTCTATCGCGACGTCGGCCTGCCGTGGCTGTGGTACGAGCGCAACCTGCTCTCCGACCAGGCGCTGCAGGCGTTGCTCGACAGGCCGGACCACGAGCTGCACGTCGCCCGCCATGACGGCAAGCTCGTCGGCTACTTCGAACTGGGCGCCGAGCACGGCGATGGCGAGTTGGTCTTCTTCGGCCTGACGCTCGATTACATCGGCCGGCGCATCGGTCCGTGGCTGCTCGACCGTGCCGTCGAGCGCGCCTTCGCGCTGGGCTGGACGCGCATCCTGCTCAACACCAACACGCTCGATCATCCCAAGGCGTTGCAGACCTATCGCAAGGCGGGTTTCCGGATCGTGCGGCGTGACGAGAAGACGCTGGAGGACCCGCGCGTGCGCTGGCCGGAGGTGTATCGCTGGCCGCCGGCTTGAGCCGTGTGCCATAGTCGAAAACATGACCGCTAAGAAAACTTATACCCGCCCCGATACCGTTTTGGCCGTCGCCGGCCGCGATCCCGACAACAATTTCGGCATCGTCAATCCGCCCGTCTATCACGCCTCGACGATCCTCTCCCCGACCATGGAGAAGTTCGAGAACCGGATCCCGTTCGAGGGCTTCGGCTACGGCCGCAACGGCACGCCGACGCAGAAGGCGCTCGAGGACGCGGTCGCCGCCATCGAGGGCGCCCACCGCTCGATCGCCGTGCAATCGGGCCTCGGCGCCGTGACCGGCGCGATCGTGGGCTTCCTCAAGGCCGGCGACCACATGCTGCTGACCGACAACGCCTACGGTCCGGCCCGCCGCTTCGCCAACACCACGCTGAAGAACTTCGGCGTCGAGACCACCTACTTCGACCCGATGCTGGGCCCCGACGCCTTCGCCAGGCTGATGCGGCCCAACACCAGGGTCGTCTATCTCGAGGCGCCGGGCTCACAGACCTTCGAGGTGCAGGACGTCGACGCCATCGCCGCCGTCGCGAAAAAGGGCGGCGCCACGGTGATGATCGACAACACCTGGGCCACCCCGCTCTACTTCAAGCCGTTCGACCACGGCTGCGACATCTCCATCCACGCCGGCACCAAGTACATCGTGGGCCACTCGGATGCGATGATGGGCATCATCTCGTGCAAGACGCGGGCGCTGTTCGAGACCTGCAAGACCGCCTGCCAGTCCTTCGGTTTCCACGCAGCGCCCGACGACTGCTACCTCGCGCTGCGCGGGCTGCGCACCATGGGCGTGCGCCTGAGGCACCACGAGAAGAGCGGCATCCACATCGCCAACTGGCTGAAGACGCGGCCCGAGGTCGACAAGGTGCTGCACCCCGCGCTGCCCGACTGTCCCGGCCACGAGAACTGGAAGAAACAGTTCCAGGGCGCCTCCGGCCTGTTCTCCTTCACGCTGCGCGACGGCTACAGCAAGAACGCGCTGGCCGCGATGCTCGACGGCATGGACATCTTCGGCATGGGCGCGAGCTGGGGCGGCTACGAGAGCCTGCTGATCCCCGCCCATCCCGACCAGTACCGAACCGCCGTGCCGTGGCCGGCCGGCAAGCTGCTGCTGCGCACGCATATCGGCCTGGAGGACGTCGAGGATCTCAAGACCGACCTCGCCGAGGGCTTCGACCGCCTGAACCGCGCGCACAACGCCTGACGAAATCCGGCCCGCCTCCCGCGCAGACGGAGGAGGAACTACGGCTTGCGGCAGTCGCCGCAGACGCCGGTCACTTCGAGGGTCATGTCGCGCGCGGCGAAGCCGCGGCGGGCGGCGCTGGTGGAGATCGACTCGGACAGGCTCTCGCCGTCCAGCTCCTCGGCGTTGCCGCACTCGCTGCAGATCAGGAAGAAGCCGCGATGGCTCTCGCCGGGATGGCTGCAGCCGACGAAGGCGTTCATGCGCTCGATGCGATGGATCAGCCCGTTCTCGATCAGGAAGTCGAGCGCGCGGTAGACCGTCGGCGGCGCCGAGCCGAGATCCTCGTTGCGCAGGCTGTCGAGCAGCGCGTAGGCGCCGACCGGCTTGTGGCTCGACCAGACCAGCTCCAGCACGCGGCGGCGCAGCGGCGTGAAGCGCAGGTGCTTGGCCGCGCAGACTTTCTCGGCCGCGGCCAGCGCATCCTCGACGCAATGATCGTGATCATGGGTGTGCGGTGCGGCTTTGGCCGTTTTCTTCACGGAGATCCCGATTTGCCAAGCGAACGGACGACGATTATACGCGCCGTTCCTTGCGGAGGCCAAGGCAGCCATGCCGACGACTTATCAACGCCCCGAGATCGACGCCGCCGTCGCCGCCATCAGGTTCGACGCCCAGGGGCTCGTCCCCGCCATCGCCCAGCAGCACGACACCGGCGAAGTCCTGATGATGGCCTGGATGGACCGCGATGCCGTGGCCGAGACCATGCGCACGGGTCACGTCTGCTACTGGTCGCGCTCGCGACAGGCGCCGTGGCGCAAGGGCGACACGTCGGGCCACATCCAGACGCTGGTCGACCTGCGCGTCGACTGCGACGGCGACACGCTCCTCGTGCTGGTCGAGCAGACCGGAGTCGCCTGCCATACCGGCCGGCACAACTGCTTCTTCCGCGCGATCCGCGGCGGGGCGCTGAGCGAGATCGCGCCGGTCGTCGTCGACATGCAGGGAAAGGACTGACTCTTGCACAAGCGTCGCGTCTGCCGCCGTCCTCTCCTCGCCGCCGCCCTCCTCCTGCCGCTCGCCGCCTGCGACCAGAAAATGTTCGGGTCGCGGACCACCCACACGCTGTCGCCACGCGGCGACCGGCTGGTGCGGCTGATCCAGAACACCGGCAAGGACAACATGATGGCGCCCGAGGCGCTGGCGCTGATGGGCATCACCAACGAGGGCCGCGACATCCCGGTCCGCCAGCTCTCGGGCGAGAACGCGAGCGGGCGCTTCGTCGTGAGTCTGGTCAACATCCGCAAGATCCACGAGTTCGTCTTCCACCGCCGCCAGGGCGACGTGCTGATCCTGCATCTCAGCGACACCAGGTTCGCGCGATTGCAGAGCGTGCGCTATCCGCGCACCGGCAAGCCCTCGGTCATCACCGATGTGGCTTTCGCCGAGAACGATTTCCAGCAGCAGGTCGCCTTCTGGATGGAGCGCATCCCGGGCCGGTAGTATTGTGACAGCGCGATGACAGTCGCCGTTTCTCCTTCCTCTCCCGCGGCGCGGCGCACGCTCGTCGTCTGCGGCGGGGCACACGCGCTGCACGACGGCTTCACCGATCTCCTGAACGTTCTCTATCCGCTGCTGCAGGCGCAGTTCGGCCTGAGCTACGGCGCGATCGGTGCGCTGAAGACCGTCTATTCCGGATCGATGGCCTTGGGCCAGATCCCGTCGGGCGGGCTGGCGGAGCGCTTCGGCGGCGTGCGCGTGCTGGCCCTCGGCACCGGCCTGATCGCGGTCGGCTACTGCCTCGCCGGCCTCACCGGCTCGCTCTGGGGCGTGATCGCCGGCCTCTGCCTGGCGGGGCTCGGCGGCAGCACGCAGCATCCCATCGCCTCGAGCCTCGTCGCCGCCGCCTATCACGGCGGGCGCTCGCGCACCGCGCTCGGCACCTACAATTTCAGCGGCGACGTGGGCAAGGTCGCCCTGCCCGCCCTCTTCGCCCTGGTCGCGGCCTCGCTCGGCTGGCAGCAGACCATGGTGGTGATGGCCGCCGTCGCCGTGCTCGGCGCCACCGTCATCCTGGGCTCGCTCAGGCCCATCGTGACGCACGGCACGGTCGAGCCGGCGAAGAACGTGGCGGGCCAGGACCGGCCCTGGGCCTACCGGCTGCTCTTCTCGATCCACATCGCCGACGATCTGGTGCGCACCGGCTTCCTGATCTTCCTGCCCTTCCTGCTGCGCGACAAGGGCGCCGACCTGCCGACCATCGGCCTCGGCCTGTCGCTGCTCTTCGCCGGCGGCGCGGCCGGCAAGCTGGTGATGGGCTGGGTCGGCGAGAAGCTCGGCGTCGTGCCCTCGGTGATCCTCACCGAGGTCGCGACCACTCTGCTGATCCTCGCCGCCCTGCCGCTGTCGCTCGACCTTGCGCTCGTCCTGCTGCCGGCGATAGGCCTGATGCTGAACGGCACCTCGTCGGTGCTCTACGGTACGGTGCCGGAGTTCGTGAGCCCGGAGCGGCGCACCCGGGCGTTCGCGATCTTCTACACCGGCGGCTCGGTCGCCGGCGCCACGGGGCCGCTGCTGTTCGGCCTGCTGGGCGACCGGATCGGCCTCACCCCGGCGCTCGCCATCGTGGCCTGCGTGGCGCTCACCACCGTGCCGATGGTGTGGGCGCTCCGGCCGGCGTTCCTCAGTCGGCCTGCTGTCGGCGCGAAAAACGTCAATTGACCAGGACGGGCGCCTTCCGCACGTAGGTCCGGTCCTCGATCTGACGGACGAGGAAATCGGCGACATCGGCGCGCGAGATGATTCCGTTCCGCCATGCCGCCGGATCGGCCAAGACTCTGTAGCGCCCGGTGCGGCGCCCGTTCGTCAGAATCCCCGGACGGGCGATCGTCCAGTCGAGCGAACTGTCCTTGATCAGTTGCTCCTGCACCGATTTGTCGGCGTAGGCGCGGCCGAACACCGCCTGGAACGGAAGGCGCTGCAGGCAGCCGATGCTGGCCCGGCTGTCGCCGGCCCCGAAGCCCGTGACGCAGATCAGGCGCCTGACGCCCGTGGCTTCCATGGCGGGCACCAGGACTCGGGTGGCGTCCGAAAACAGGCTGACCGGCCGGAACAGATCCCCCAGGGACGACACGCCGAGCGCCTGGACGACGACCTCCATGCCGTCGAGTGCCGCCGTGACATCCCGGCTTTCGAGGGCATCGCCGCGCACTCTCACGAGGTCGGCGCCCGATGCCGCACCCGGCACGGCCGACCGCGAAAAGGCACGAACGGAGTGACCGGCCGCGAGCGCCTGTCGGGTCGTTTCGAGGCCGATCCCCCTGCTGCCTCCGATGATCAACACGCGGGCCATTCTGGTGCTCCCTGAGGGAAGGATCGTCGGCTTGCCGGTCGCCCTCGCCTCGATAGATGGGCATCGGCATGCTGCGAACAATGGGCAACGATGCAGGCGCCCGGAACCCGCCTCAGTCGCGGCTGGCGAGATACCAAAGCGGCATCAGCAGGACGGTGATCAGCTGCAGGCGCACCCGCCACGCCATCAGTCGATTGCTGCGGCTCGAACCGGTCGTTTCCTCCACCCGATCGCGCCCCATCGAAAGTATTCCGACGAGCAACACGACCAGAGTCGCCAGCCCGGAGACCAGCACGAGGATGAACAACACATTCGCGAGCGTCATCTGCATCTCCACTACACGCAAGACAGGTGGGGCCACGGTCCTTTCTGGACAAGGTTTCGTCGATGCGGGGTGATGCGATGCCGCACGCAGGCCAGCGTGATCCGTTGCCGCGCCGCCGACGTAACTCATGCAGCTGCGAGCACAAGGAACAGACGATGATCTCTCTCTACCGATCGATAATGGATTCGAACTTCAATTCCCTCCGCATCCTGCCGGTGGCGCAACGGTTCCAGATCATGCTGTTCCTCAGCGTAATGTGGACCAACATCTTCTGCTTGAGTGCGGGCGCCTGGATCTGGTTCGGCGAGATCGTCGTCTTCCACGTGCTGGCCGTGGCCGGTTTCATCATCACAGGACTGATTTTCAGGCGCGCAGAAGAGACGGCCAACCGCCTCGCCTATCGTACCTACCGCCACTATCCCCTCAAGGATGGCACCGCCCGCTATGACGATGTGTGGGGTGGATAGTTGCGATGCCTAGGCATCGGCCCGGCGCGGAGAAGGCACCCGGGCAGGCCGGACCTACGGTCTACTATGACGGCGCATGCCCGATATGCGTGCGCGAGATCGGTTTCTACAGGCGCCAGGCCGGCGCCGATCTCATCTGCTGGACGGATGTCGGTCACGACGGAGCCGCGGACATCGCGCCCGATCTGTCCCGGTGCGAGGCACTCGCTCGCTTCACCGTCAGAGGGGTCGATGGCAAGCTGGTTTCGGGCGGCCGTGCATTCGTGGTCATCTGGCAGAGCCTTCCGCGCTTCCGCTGGCTGGCGAGCTTCTTTCGCCCGAAACCCTGCGCGTGGTTGCTCGAGCAGGCTTACCGGGTGTTTCTCCTCCTCAGGCCTTCCCTGCAGGCAGTGGTGGCGACGGCGTCGTCGCGGGGATCGCAACGATGAAAGCGACGAAGGAGCGCATCAACCACACCGACGGCATCATCACGATCAGCGACGAAAACTCCACGATCGGCTATTGCCGCTACGATCCGTCGGGCACGATCGAGTATCTGTTCGTCAATCCTGCATTCAGGCACCGGGGATATGCCGCCTCGATGCTGCGGATCGTCGAGACCCGGCTGGGAACCGCTCTTCGCTTCTCGCCGCCGATCAGTCCCCTCGGGCGGCACGTCGTCGACGCCTACACTCGAAGGCATCCCGCGGTAACCGGAGACGACGCCGGCGATACCCCGTTGCCCGGACGAGATCGCGGTCGGACGATCCGCGCCGCCTGTTGAAGAATTGCGCCCGGGCCCGTCGGCACGGGAACGCCGCGATGGCTCTCCGCTGAACCGCGCGGCGCCTGTTCACGTATCAACCGCATGCAGGAGACCGACCCCGATCGCACGTCCCAGTCCTTTCCGGCCGGCGGCCTGGCGATCGTCGTCGGCGCATCGGGCGGCATCGGCGGAGCGCTCCTGGACCGCCTGCCAGCCCGGTCGAACTTCCGCACGATCCTCGGACTGGGGCGCCGCAGCGATCCGCCGCTGGAACTCGCCGACGAGCAAAGCATCGTCCGGGCCGCCCGCCACGTGCAGGCGTTGGGGCACGAGCTGCGGCTGGTGATCGACGCCACGGGCTTCCTGCACGGCGACGGGCTGGCGCCGGAGAAAAGCTGGCGCGACCTCGATGCCGCTCACTTGGCCCGGGCCTTCGCCGTGAACGCGATCGGGCCCGCCCTGTTGATGAAGCATTTCCTGCCGCTACTACCGCGCCAGGGCAAATCGGTGTTCGCGACCTTGTCGGCGCGGGTCGGCAGCATCGGCGACAACCGGTTGGGCGGCTGGTACGCCTATCGCGCCTCGAAGGCGGCGCTCAACCAGCTCGTGCGCACCGCGGCCGTGGAACTGGGCAGAAGCAGGCCCGCCGCGTTCTGCATCGCACTCCATCCCGGGACGGTGGCCACGCCTCTGTCGGCTCCCTTCGCGAAGGCCGGCCTCGATGTGCGCCCCGCCGATGAAGCGGCCGACCGGCTGCTCGACACCGTCGACCGCCTGCGGCCCGGCGACAGCGGCGGATTTTTCGACCATCGCGGCGACACGGTTCCTTGGTGAGGGGGCCGTGGTAGCGAAGCCGTGGTGACGGGGCCGTGGTGAGGGGGCCGTGGTGACGAGCACGGGCGGGCGCCGTAGGCTCGCGGCTGAAGGGAGAACCCGTCTCATGCCGACATCGACCAGCCTTTCCCTGCTCGACGAAGTGAAGCTGCAGGCCGCCGTCATCCTGCCGGTGCTGCGCGCGCTGCGCGCCGAGATCGGCCGCGAGAAAGCCGACCGCATCGTGGGCGACTCGCTGCGTGCCTGGGCGCGCGATCTCTACCACCGGATCGGCGAGGCCAAGCCGGGCACGCCGCGCCAGAAGTGGGATGCGGTCTGGGCCGAGGACATGCGGCCACGCATCGGCGACGCCGTCGACCGGGAGATGCTGAAGGACGACGGCGCGGTGCGCGAATACAACGTCGTGCGCTGTTCCTATGCCGAGTTCTTCAAGGCGCTGGGCGAGCCGGAGCTGGGCGGCATCCTGCTTTGCGATTCGGATTTTCATATCGCCGATGTCGGCGGGCCCGACGTCGAGTTCAGGCGCACCCAGACCATCATGCAGGGCGCGCCCTACTGCGACTTCCGCTATCGATTCAGGCAGGGCTGATCGGCGCCGCGCGATCTGCCGGCAGATTGCCGGCAGGCCCGGCCGGTGGCCTACAAGATGTAGCCTATTGACACTATCCTATCCTCCTGCTAAATCCTGCCGAGCAACGAGGAGGATGGGATGACCCCACAGGAAGCCCTGGAGAACTGGGAACGATACGGCGGCCACGTCGCCCTGCCGCAGATCTACCGCGACATGGGGCTCGAACGGTTGCGCATCGTGGTCGCCGAGTCGGCCAAGCCGCCGCCGCGCGACCCGATGGACCGCATCGCCCCGCCGCGTCTCGGCTACAACGCGCTCGACCGGATGCTCGGCCGCGAGGCGCCGGCTCCCGTCGCCCCCGCCGCTGTCCCCGTCGCGGCTGCGGACGCGGCGCCGAAGGCTCTGATCGACAAAGCCATGCGCAACCCCGAGCGGCTGCATACGGCGCGCCGCCAGCGCGTCTCGTTCCTCTACCATCTGAAGGTGTGCGGCTCGGTCGAGCAGGCCGCAGCGAAGGCCGGCGTCAATCGCGGCACGCTCTATCGCTGGCGACGGACGAAGGAGGGATTCGCGGCGCGCTGGGACGACATCGTCGCGCAACGGGCGCGCGAGGTCGGCGACGACATCGTCCTGCAGGCGGGCCAGGTCCAGGTCGACCCGATCTTCTACGGCGGCAAGCAGGTCGGCGAACGGCGACGCGTCGACACGCGGCTCATGATTCATGTGCAGCGTCGCACGGACGTGGAGCGCCACCGCGCGGAGGATCGCGCCGAGCGCCGCGAGCGGGCGCTGCTGCAGGCCAGGCCCCTGGACGAAGCGGGCCTCGCCGAGCGCATCGCCGGCCTGGTGAGTCGGAATCTCGCTAGTCAGCGTCTCGAAATGTCCCGTTCCGTGACTCCCGCGGCGCCCGCGGACGAAGCGCCTTCCGCCAGCGATACCAGGGAGTTGAAGGACGCGGCGTGACTCCCGCCGCGTCGCGGGTCCGTGACTCCTCAGCCGCCGTGCACGGGACCCCCATGTACCGGTCCGAGGGGGCGGAGCCTGATGCCCTTGCGCAGGTGCTTGTAGGGCATGTCGACCGGATCGGTGATGTGCGCGCCGGTCGACTGCACGACGAGGATCGTCTCGGCGATCGGCTGGAAGTCGGCGCGGAAATGCACCGTCGACTTCAGCCCGAGGATCGGCACGTCGGCCGGCTCCACGCCGACCGTGCGGAACATCTCCTTGTCGGCCGCCTGCACGCGCTTGGCGGCGAGCACGGCCGAGACGCCCGACGCCTCGTCGGTCACCAGCGCCATCGGGCCGATCTGGAACCTGGCGCCGCCGTAGAACGGGCCGGTGCCGGTGAAGACGCCGTCGCTCAGCTTCACCACGCGCCAGTCGGCCTCGACCGGCGTCTCGCCGCCGTAGCCCACGACGGCGCCGATGCCGCGGCGCATGACGTTGCCCTCGCCCGTCTCGACGGCGGCCCTGGCGGCCCCCTCGTCGACGATCATGCCGATCACCGCGCCCCTCGCCTTGTGGCGCATCAGCGCCGCCAGCAGGCCCACCGTGTCGGAGGTGCCACCGGCACCGGGATTGTCCTGCACGTCGGCCAGCACGATGGGCTTCTTCGCCTTCTTCGAAAGCTCGATGGCGCGCAGCGCAGCCTGGTCGGGATCGAGCAGCTCGCCGGCGAAGGCCTTCTCCTGTGCCTTCACGGCACTGGCGAGCTTGTCGGCCGCGGCTTCCACAGCCTCCTTGTCGTGGCCGTAGACCACCAGCGCCGGCCCGCACTGCGCGATGTCGGCCGGCGGGAAGCCCGGCGTGTGCGTGACGCTCACGATGCCCTGGTTGTGGCTCTTCTCGCCCGCTTCGAGTTCGCCCACGAGATCGAAGATGCCCTTGGCCGGCTCGATGAAGGTGCACTGCCAGACGAGCGGGATCAGGAAGTCGAGCTGGCGGTAGGCGCGATAGACCGGCCGCTTGTCCTTCAGGAGCTTGTCGAGCAGCTCGACGGCGCGGCTGCCCGTCACCGCCATGTCGATGTGAGGATAGGTGCGGTAGCCCACCAGCGCGGTCGAGAACCTCGCCATCTCGGGCGTCAGGTTGGCGTGATAGTCGAGGCTCGCCACGATCGGCAGCGCCTCGCCCACGATGCCGCGGATGCGGCGCAGCAGTTCGCCCTCGCCGTCCTCGGTGTGTTCCGCGACCATGGCACCGTGCAGGTCGAGGTAGATCGCATCGAAGGGGCCGAGCTTGCGCAGGTCCTCGTCGAACAGCTTCCACATGCGCTCGTAGGCGTCCTCGGTGACGTAGGAGGCCGGCGCCGCGGCGGACCAGGCGAGCGGCACGATCTCGTGGCCGAGTTCCGCGAGCTTCTTCACCGCACCGGCGATCGGGATGTTGGACCCTTCGACGCCCGCGATCATCTCCGGCCCGCGCAGCAGCGGCGGCCAGGCGTCGGCGCGCACGAACTCCTCCCAGGTGGCCTGCTGCGGCGCGAACGTGTTCGTCTCGTGCTGAAAACCACCCACAGCGATTCGCGCCATCGACCCGATCTCCCCTTCCCATTGCGACTGCTGCCGCCGACCATAGCATGGCATGCGCCCGGTCCAGTTCCTGCTCGTCCCGCTCCTCCTGCTGTCGGCGTGCACGACCACGGCCTTGTGGGAGAAGGCCGGCACCGAACAGGCGGCGATGAACCTGGATCTCGGCAAGTGTCGCCACGAGGCGTTGCAGGAGGCGACACGCGCCTTCGTGGCCCAGCGGACCTACGCTTTCTACGACATGCCCTACATGCCCGGCAGCATCCCCGACGTGTCTTGGCGCCTGCGCCGCGCCGTGGAGAGCGAGCAGGCGCATGCCGAGAAGGCGCTGGCGGCGGGCTGCATGCGCCGCAAGGGCTATCAGCCGACGCAGCTCTGAGCCTACTTGCCGGTCGCGTCCTCGATGGCCTTGAGCAGGACCGGCCAGTACGCCTCGCCGTGGCCGAGTTCGACCGCGCGCTCCATCAGCTCGCGCGCCACGTCGGCGCCCAGCGCCGGCACGCCGCTCTCCTCCGCCATGCCGATGGCATAGGACAGGTCTTTCAGCGCGTACTTCGTCGAGAAGGCGCGCTCGGGGAAGACGCCCGGCAGCATCGCCTTCATGCCGTGGTTGCGCAGCGCGAAGGAATCGGCCGAGCCCTTGGTCAGGGTCTCGAACAGCACCTTGCCGTCGACGCCGTTGGCGCGCGCGATGGAGAGGCCCTCGGCCAGCGCGACCACGGTCTGGAACAGGATCATGTTGTTCATGATCTTGACCGTCTGCCCCGCCCCGGCTTCGCCGCAATGCGTGACCTCGCTCGCCATGTGGCGCAGCAGCGGCTCGATGCGCGAGAAGGTCTGGGGCGTGGCGCCGACCATGATCGACAGCGTGCCGTCGATCGCGGCCTGGCGGGTGCGCGCGACCGGCGCGTCGGCGAAAGCCGCGGCCTTGCCCTCGAACTCGGCGTAGAGCCGCCGCGCCAGCTTGGGCGGCGCGGTGCTGAGGTCGACGATCGTCCAGCCGAGTTTGGCCCTGGAGACCAGGCCGTCCTCACCGAGGCAGATCTCCTCGACCTCCCGGCCGCCCGGCAGGGAGAGGAAGATCGTGCGGCAGCTCGTGGCGATCTCCTCGACCGAGGCGGTCTTGACGCCGTCGGCGGCCAGCCGCTCGAGCGGTGCGGCATCGCGGTCGGCGGCCAGCACGGGGACGCCGCTCTTCTTCGCCAGGTTGCGGCACATCGGCTCGCCCATGGTGCCGACGCCGATGAATCCGATCGAGTCCGTCATGCCAATTCCGCCGTATCAGTCGACAATGAAGAGTTTGGCACCCTTGGCGGTGCGCGAACGATGGCCGAGCGTGTTGTCCCCAACCTGGTAGCTCTGCCCGGCCGTCAGCTCGACGGTGCGGCCGTCGGCCAGCTCGGTCGACAGCTCGCCTTCGAGGACCAGCAGCACGTGACCCTTCTGGCACCAATGGTCGGCGAGATAGCCCGGCGTGTACTCGACCATGCGCACGCGGATGTTGTTGAAGGTCTTCGTGCGCCAGTAGGCCTTGCCGGTCTCGCCCGGATGCTCCGTGCGCTCCACGGCGGCCCAGTCGGTTGTCCCGAACGGGATGTCGAACATCAGCATGGTGCGGGCTGTAGCATGTTTTCCATACGCGATGATGTGTACCGGACCGATTGACCACTGGCACCGGATGCGGGAAAAGGCAACATGAGCAATGCAAAAATGGCCTTGCGGCGCCG
>CAYQAY010000012.1:17232-85681 GCA_964415585.1 uncultured Reyranella sp. | reverse complement strand
CATCAAACTCGCCAGCGCAATCATATGGTTACGTTGAATGTCGATTCAGCCTAGGAGGCGAGCGCGCGACGGTTGATCATCACGCAGTCGAACTCGACGAGGCGCAGCGCCGTATCGCGGCTCACCGTGTACATGCCGGTGATGTCGAAGCCCAGGCCGTCGAGGTGGCGCAGCGTATCGATGTATCCCGGCATGCCCTTGTAGATTCCGAGGACCGAGGCCTCGGTCTGCAGCGCCCGTACCGCGGGCAGACTGTCGCCCGCGCCATGCAGCACCTCGATGTCGAAGCCCTGAGTGTCGAGCTTGAGATAGGGCCGCTCGAAACCCAGACGCTCCTGCAGCACCGGCATCACGACGTCGAGCGTGCGCACCGTCACCGTCTCCTTCGCCTTGGGCACGTTGAGCTCGCTGTACTCGCCCACCCGGCGATGGTCGGGCTCGAGGAAAGAGCTGAACTGGTCGGAGACCATGACGTTGATCTCCATCTGCTCGTCCCGCGCGCCCAGCGCACAGCCCTCGATGTGCCAGTCCGGATCCTCCCGCGCGCGCTCCCGCAGCACCTCGACGTGACGCGCTACCGGCTCGAAGGAGACGATTTTGCCCTCGTAGAGCACGCGATCGCGCAGGAAGTCGTGGTACTGGCCGACATTGGCGCCCACATCGAGCACGCAATCGATGTCGAGGCGCGCCAGCAGCTCGCGCAGGTGCAGCGCGAAGTCGCGCTCGCGCATCTCGCGCAACGGCACGATGTCGTAGCCGAGCGAACGGCTGACCTTGAGCACGGAGTCCTTGACGATCTTGAACATGGCCTCTCCACGATGGCGGGCGGCGACGCAGCAGGATCGGCCATCGGGCAAGGGAGTGCCGTGATCGATCTGTGATCGTCTCCCGCGCGCGTTGCCCGCCCGCCCGCCATCGGCCATCTGCCTTGCAGTCGTCATTGCGGAGTTGCGTCATCGGTTCCCTCATTTCCGGTCCGGTCCTGGTGACCGGCGGCGCCGGCTACATTGGCAGTCACGTCTGCAAGGCGCTGGCCGAAGCCGGCGCGCAGCCGATCTGCCTCGACACGCTCGAGAAGGGTCACGACTGGGCCGTACGCTGGGGGCCGCTGGAAGTCGGCGACGCCGGCGACGGCCGCTTCGTCGAGGAGGTGTTCCTGCGCCACCGGCCGCGCGCGGTGATCCATCTCGCGGGCTACATCGAGGTCGGCGAATCGGTCGCTCAGCCCGAGAAGTACATGCACAACAACGCCGGCAAGAGCCGCGTGCTGATCGGCGCGTCAGTGCGCCACGGCGTGCAGGCCTTCGTCTTCTCCAGCACCTGCGCCGTCTACGGCCTGCCACAGGCCGAGCATCTCGCCGAGACGCACCGCATCGCCCCGATCAACCCCTACGCCTCGTCCAAGGCGAACGTCGAGCGCGCGCTCGACGCCGCGGCCTGGCAGGGCCTGCGCTCGGCCTCGCTGCGCTACTTCAACGCCTCGGGTGCCGACGAGAGCGGCCTGATCGGCGAGGCGCACGAGCCCGAAACGCATCTCGTTCCGCTCGCCATCGACGCCGCCCTCGGTCGGCGCTCCAGCCTGGTCGTGCACGGATCGGACTATCCGACGGCCGACGGCTCCTGTGTGCGCGACTACGTGCACGTGACCGATCTCGCCGACGCCCATCTCCGCGCTGTGGCCTGGCTGCTCGGGCTGGGTGGCCGCAGCGGCCGGCACGAGGTCTTCAACCTGGGCTCCGGGACCGGCTACAGCGTGCGTGAAGTCGTTGATTGCGTCGGCCGGCTGGTCGGCCGGCCGGTCCCGCATGTATTCGGCGGCCGGCGGCCAGGCGACTCGCCCCGGCTGGTCGGCAGCATCGACAAGGCGCGCAGCGAGCTCGGCTGGACGCCGGCCCGCGGGCTCGAAACCCAGATCGAGGACGCGCTGCGCTGGCGACGCGCCATGCCCGCCTAGGCACCTCCGGCTGGCGGAATCGTCGCCGCCATTGCCTGCGGCCCCGTTCCCGTGATCAATCCTCCTAGCAGGGAGGATGCCGGACGGATGGAGAGTTTCGACTACGTGATCGTGGGCGCCGGATCGGCGGGCAGCGTGCTGGCCAACCGGCTGAGCGAGGACCCGAACGCCACGGTCTGCGTGCTCGAAGCCGGTCCGCGCGACTGGCACCCGTTCATCCACATTCCCGCCGGCTTCATGTACACGCTGGTCAATCCGCGTGTGAACTGGCTCTACAAGTCCGAGCCCAGCGAATGGACCGGCGGCCGTGCCATCGCCGCGCCGCGCGGCAAGACACTGGGCGGCTCCTCCTCGATCAACGGCCATATCTACAATCGTGGTCAACGGCTCGACTTCGACGGCTGGGCGCAACGCGGCAACCGTGGCTGGGGCTATGCCGACGTGCTGCCCTACTTCCGGCGCAGCGAGCGCCGCATGGGCGAGGCCGATCCGGTGTTCCGCGGCAGCGAGGGCAACCTGCCCATCACCGACCTCGACTGGCGCGACCCGCTGTGCGAGGCCTTCATCGAGGGTGCGGTCGAGCAGGGGATCCCGCGCAACCCCGACTACAACGGCACGATGCAGGCGGGTGTCAGCTACGTGCAGCGCATCATCGCCAATGGAGGGCGCGTCAGCGCCGCCCGCGGCTACCTGCATCCTGCGATGAAGCGGCCCAACCTCACGGTGCGCACCAACGCTCACGCCACTTCGGTCGTGCTCGAAGGCAGGCGCGCGGTCGGCGTGCGCTACAACAAGGGCGGCCGCACCGGCTTCCCGGTCGAGGTGCGCGCCCGCCGCGAAGTGCTCCTGTGCGGCGGCACGGTGAACTCGCCGCAGCTTCTGCAGGTCTCGGGCATCGGCCCCTCACCACTGCTGAAGTCGCTGGGCATCAACGTGAAGCATGAGCTGGCGGGCGTCGGCGAAAACCTGCGCGACCACTATGCGCCGCGCTTCGTCGCGCGCGTCAAGAATGCGACCAGCATCAACGAGCGCTCCAAGGGGCTCAGGCTGGTAGGCGAAGTGCTGAAGTACGCCGCGACGCGGCGCGGCCTGCTCTCGCTCAACCCGACGCTGATCTACGTCTTCTGGAAGTCCGACGAGGCGGTCGACAACTACGATCTGCAGCTCACCTTCACGCCGGCAAGCTACAAGGAAGGCGTGCAGTCGACCCTCGACGACTTCCCCGGCATGACCATCGCCTCGTGGCAGCAGCGGCCGGATTCCATCGGCTATGTCCGCGCCCGCTCTGCCGACCCCTTCGAGCATCCCGTCATCCAGCCGAACTATCTCGCCGTCGAGAGCGACCGGCGCGTGCTGCTGGCCGGCATGAAGCTGGCGCGCCGGCTGCTGGGCTCGCGGCCGCTCAGCAAATACTACGACCGCGAGGAGTTCCCCGGCGCCGAGAAGCAGTCGGACGCCGACCTGCTGCAGGCCGCCAGGGAACGCGGCACGACGACCTTCCATCTCATGGGCACCTGCCGCATGGCGCCCGACTCCGACCCGACCGCCGTGGTCGACGATCAGCTCCGCGTGCGCGGCATCGAGGGGCTGCGCGTGGTCGACGCCTCGATCATGCCGACCATGCCCTCGGCCAACCTCAACGCCTCGGTGCTGATGATCGCCGAAAAGGCCGCCGACCTTATCCGCGGGAAGCCGGCCCTCGAGGCCGCGGTGCTGAAGGACTGATGGCCGGACAGGTCAATGAGGCCGCCATCGACGCCATCTCCGCACTGGTGCCGGCGACGCTCCGCGCGCTCCACGCGATCGAGTTCGCCACCCGCCACATCTCTCCGCACACGTTGGGCCAGGTGATCGAGGCGGTCCGCGGCCGCAACGACGATCTCGCACCGGCGCTGGCTTTGTCGCGCAGCACCGCGTGGCCCGCCGGCCTCGCGCCGGTGCGCGACCATCTCGAGCGTGCCGCCGGCTTCGCCGGTCAGGCGATCGACGGCCTGCTGGCCGCGCCGCAGGAGCCGCAGCCGATCGTCGCCGCCTACCGCTCGCTGCGCTTCTACGCCCGATCGTGCGAAGCGCTCTATCCCCTGGCCCCGCATCTCAAGCCTGTCAGTCACTTCTTCCTTGAGCAGACGGCGCGCGCCGATGCCGCTCTGGTCGAGCGGCTGGCCGAGGTCGATCCCCGCCGCGAGGGCGTGGGCTTCATGCATGTCGGCGGTCCCGCCGGCACGCGCGGCGGCTTCTCCTTCTACGTGCCCGAATACTACGACCCGGCGCGCGCCTGGCCGCTGGTCGTGGCCATGCACGGCGGCAGCGGCAACGGCGGCGCCTTCCTGTGGAGCTGGCTGCGCGAGGCGCGGACACGCGGCTTCATCGTGATCGCGCCCACCGCCTTCGGCTCGACCTGGTCGCTGATGGAGCCCGAGGTCGACGGGCCGCGCATCGACCGCATGGTCGAGGACGTGGCGCGCGACTGGAACGTCGATCCCTCGCGCCAGCTCCTGACAGGCATGAGCGACGGCGGCACCTTCTCCTACGTGCTGGGACTGCGCGGCGGCTGTCGCTTCACGCACCTCGCCCCCATCGCCGCGAGCTTCCATCCGCTGCTGATGAACTTCGCCGACGCCGACCGGCTGAAGGGCCTGCCGATCCACATCGTGCACGGCGCGCAGGACTGGATGTTCCCGCCCGAGATGGCGCAGATGGCCGGGCGCACGCTGCAGGCGGCCGGCGCCGACGTGCTCTACCGCGAGGTCGCCGACCTCTCGCACACCTATCCGCGCGACGAGAATGCGCGGATCCTCGACTGGTTCCTCACTTAGGGCGCGGCTCGTCGTCGGCACCGACCGGCGCGGAGACGCCGACGCGCGGCGGCGGCATGGTCTGGCCCGAAAGCCTGAGCGTACGCTCCAGCAGCAGCTCGTAGACCGGCCGGCCGCCCAGCGCCTGGGCCACCGCATTGGCCGTCACGCAGGTCACGATCAGCGGCAGCAGCAGCGCATAGCCGCCGGTCAGCTCCGCCGCCAGCACCACGCCCACCAGCGGCGCGCGGATGGTGGCCGAGAAGAGCCCGCCCATGGCCGCGATGGCGAAGGCGGCCGCGGCGAGCGGCGGCAGCGGCACGATCATGTTCAGCAGCGCGGCGGCGAGCAGGCCGAACACCGTGGCGATCGTCAGCAGCGGCGCGAAGATGCCGCCCGGCACGCCGACCGGATAGCTCACCATGGCGCCGACGAAGCGGACGATCCCCAGGACCAGCAGGGTCGTGACCGCGAGATTGCCGGTGACGAAGCCCGGAATGATCAGCTCGCCGCCGCCCACCGCCTGCGGGAAGACGATCGCCAGCGCGCCGGCCGCCGCACCGACGGCGAGCGCCGGCACGAAGGACGCACGCCGGAAGGTCGCCGCCGTCCAGTCGAGCATGAAGAGCAGCGTGCGGTTGAACAGGATTCCCAATCCGCCCAGCAGCACGCCGAGCGTCAGGAACGCCGGGATCAGCGACAGCGGCATCTCGGCATTGTCGAGCCTGAGCGGCGGCGCGGTGCCGCCGACCAGCTCCATGCCGACGGCGCTCGCAGCCGAGGCGATGATCACGGCGGTGTAGGAGCGGAAGGTGTAGCGGAACTGCTTGCGGGTTTCCTCGATCACGAAAAGGATGGCCGCCAGCGGCGCGTTGAACGCCGCGGCGAGACCCGCCGCTGCGCCGGCCGCCAGCAGGCCACGCAGCTCGGCCTGGGTGAGCCCCATGCGCTCGGAGATCGCCTGGGCGATCGACGCCCCCATGTGGATGGTCGGTCCCTCGCGGCCGGCCACGAGTCCCGAGGAGAGCGCAAGTACGCCGCCCACGAACTTGACCGGCAGGACGCGGCGCCAGCGCACCTCGCGCAGGCCCTCCATGGCGCCCTCGATCTCCTGCACGCCGCTGCCCGCCGCCTCCCGGGCGAAGGTGCGGGTGATGAAGAAGGCGGCGACCAGGCCTGCCGCGCCGATGCCGGCCGCCATGGCGACGGTGGACCACCCGTCGCCGAAGCGCGCCGCAAGCCAGGCGGGCCAGGCCACCAGCCTGTCGATGACGAGATGGAACGCGGCGCCGACCACGCCCGTGGCGACGCCGCAAAGGGCCGCGAGGAAGTAGTAGGCGCCGTCGGAGATCGGTTGGTCGGCCGGTCGATCCCCTGAAGTCACACGCGTCCCCCGATGATGGAGGGCGATAATGTCACGTCCGTCGCGCGCGCAGCAACCAGCCGTCATCGACCCGCAGCCGCTCGAAGCGCACGCCGAACGTCGCGTCGAGGCGCGGATCGTCGATCAGATCCGCCGCCGCCGCATCGGCCACGACCTTGCCGCCGTCGATCAGCACGACGCGGTCGAAGAACGCGAAGGCGAGATCGAGGTCGTGCACCACCACGACGGACAGCCGCTCGCGCCCGCGCGCCGCCAGCGACTGGATGACGTCGAGCCGATGGCGGATGTCGAGGCTCGCCGCCGGCTCGTCGGCCAGCAGCACCGGCGGATCGACGACGAGCACGGTGGCGAGCAGCACGCGCGCCCGTTCGCCGCCCGAGAGCGTCGACCAGCGCCGCGCGCCGAGGCCCGCAAGCTCGTAGGCGGCGATCGCCGCATCGACGGCGCCCTGGGGCACGCGCTCACCGCGTTCGGCGCCCAGTCGGACCAGCTCGGCGACGGAGAGGTCCCAGTGCGGATCGAAGTGCTGCGGCACGAAGCCGATCGAGTGGGCGCGCTTGGCGTGCGCGAGCGTCGCGAGGTCGCGGTCGCCCAGCAGCACGCGGCCGGCGGTCGGCGCCTCGATGCCGGCCAGCACCTTCAGGAAGGTCGACTTGCCGGCACCGTTGGGGCCGATCACCGCCACCGAACCGGTGGGGCCGACCGACAGCGAAAGTCCGTCGAGCAGGGTGGCGGCACCGCGCCGCACGACCAGTTTGTCAGCCAACAGCGCGGTCATCGGCGCAGCCTCCGCGCCAGCAGCACGATGAAGAACGGCCCGCCCGCCACGGCCGTGACGAGGCCGAGAGGGATCTCGGCCGGCGGCAGCGCCGAGCGCGCGATGGCATCGCCCAGCGTGACCACGATGGCTCCGACCAGCGCCGAGGCCGGCAGCAGCGGCCGGTGCAGCGGACCGACCAACCAGCGCGCGATGTGCGGCGCGGCCAGCCCCACGAAGGCCACCAGCCCGCCGAACGCGACCGCGGCGGCGACCACGACCGAGCCTGCCAGCACCGCCAGCATGACGAAGCGATGGACGTCGACCCCGAACGACGTCGCCATGGTCTCGCCCAGGCCCAGTATGTCGAGACGGCCCGCGATCAGCAGCGTCAGGCCGACGCAGCCGGCGGCGATGGCCGCGAGCAGCCCGAGCACCGGCCAGCTCGGCGTCTGCACGCCGCCCAGTACCCAGCTCAGCACGATCTGCAGGCTCACCGTCTCGTCGGACAGTGCCAGCATGAGGAACGAGCGCAGCGCACCCAGGATGGCGGCGACCGCGACGCCCGCCAGCAGCATGCCGGCCGCATCGACCGCGCCCGAGACTCGACTGATGCCGATCACCAGCAGGGTGGCGCCCCACGCCCCGGCGAAGGCCAGCACCGGCAGCAGCAGCGACTGCGGCACGGCGAGCGGCACCAGCAACGCCACCGTGGCGCCGAGCGCCGCGCCGCCCGCCGAGCCCAACAGATAGGGCTCGGCCAGCGGATTGCGGAACACGCCCTGGAACACCGTGCCCCCCAATCCGAGCAACGCGCCGACCAGCGCTGCGGCCAGCACGCGCGGGATGCGCCATTCGACCAGCAGGCGGCTGCCGAGCGAGGGATCGCCGGCGACGGCGCGCAGCACGTCGGCGGGCGAGGCCCAGCCGTGGCCGGCCGAGATGCCGATCATGATTGCGACCAGCAGCACCAGCAGCATGCCGAGCCAGGCTCTCATGGAGCCTTCCCCGGATGCAGGACGGTCGCCAGCTTCTCGATGCCGTCGACGGTGCGCGGGCCGGGGATGAGGAACTCGGCGCGCGAGACGACGAAGGCGCGCTCGTCGCGGACCGCGCGCATGTCGGCCCAGCCGGGACGCGCAATCAGCTCCTTCATGTCCTTGTCGGAGCCCGCGAACAGCAGCACGTCGGGGTCGGCCTTGAGGATCGCCTCGGGCGAGACCTGCGCCAGCGTGCTGCTCTCGAGCGCAAAGCGGCCGCCGGCGCGCAGGATCGCATCGCCGGTATAGGTGCCGGGCCGTGCGATCAGCATCATGCCGTTGCCCAGCCGCCCCGTGACCATGATCACGCTGGGCGCCTTCTGGTCCGCGATGCGCGCCTGCACCCTGTCGAGCCGCATCTCCAGCCTGGACACGACCTCCTCGCCGCGCTCGACCACGCCGCAGAGCGTCGCCAGCAGGCGGATGTTGGCGAATATCTCCGGCACCGTGCGATGGAGCAGCACCACGATCGGGATGCCGAGCCGCTCCATCGGCGCCACGAGCTGGTTGGCGGCCTGCCGCGCCGGCGTCACGACCACCAGGTCGGGATCGCGCGCCACCACCGCGTCGACCGAGAAGCCGAGGCGCCCGCCGACCAGCGGTCGCCCCACCACTTCCGGCGGGAAGCGCGTGAACGCCTCGATGCCCACGATGCGGTTGGCGAGGCCCACCGACGCGACCAGCTCGGTGTTGGAGGAGAAGATGGTCACGATGCGCTGCGGCGGCGCCGGCACCGTGACCTCGCGGCCCAGCGCGTCGCGCACGGTGACCGGCCCGGCAGCGGCCGCGTTGCCCGCGAGGACAGCCGCGGCTGCGAGAAGCGCGAGGCCGGTCGCCTTCATCAGAACCGCATCTGGAAGCCCACGATGAACTCGCGGCCCGGCAGAGAGGTGCCGCAGCCGCCGTTCTGGTTGAGGCGGTTGGCGACGCAGGTCGTCTGGTCGAGCGCGATGAAGATCGGGTGCTGGTTCACGTCGAAGATGTTGTTCACCGCGCCGAACAGCTTGATGCCCCTATGCACTTCGATCTCCCCGCGCGCCTTCCAGATCCAGAACGGATCCTTCTGGTACACCGTCGTCGAACGGATCTGTCCCGGGAAGAAGACCGGCGAAAGGCTTTCCTCGGTGTTGTACCACATCGGTCCGCGCAGGATGCCGACGAGGAAGAAATTCCACGGCAGCATCGTGCCGGTCTGGCCGAACGAGGTGCCGATGTCCATACCGTACTGGTTGATGCGGGTCGCCATGTTGGTGCCGGCCGCCGCGACAGCGCCGTAGTCGATCATCTGTAGGTTGTAGTAGCCGTTGCCGAACATCCGCCAGTTCCAGCTTTCGTCGACCCTGAGCTTGAGGCTCTTGAGCACGTCGGCCTCGGCCTGGAACTCGAGCCCCTGCACGACGATGTTGGACGGGTTGTTCTGGAACTGCTGGCTGATGCGCCCACCGACATTCGAGATCGTGACCGCGGTGATCCGGTTGGCGATGACGTTCTGGAAGAGCACCGCGTCGAAGCGGCCACCGTCCCAGGTGAGCGTCGACCCGACCTCCCATTGCTGGCTGGTCTCCGGAGAGAGATAGGGATTGCCGAAGATCGTCGTGCCGATCGGGGTCGTGGTGAAATTGGCACCGAACTCCGTGGCGGTCGGCGCGCGGAAGCCCGTCGACGCACCGGCGCGAAAGCCCAGCCAGTCGGTTGCCTGGAAGGTGCCGCCGGCCGTCCAGGTCGTGACCTGGTAGTTGGTCGTGCCGGTGATCAGGGTCGGCGCGAACGGCGTCCAGTCGAGCGAGGTGTTGCCCCAGGTCTGGCGTACGCCGCCGCGCACGACGAGCCTGTCGTCGAACAGGCTCTGCGAATCCTCGAGGTAGAAGGCGAAGACGTTCTCGGTCTGATTGTTGTCCTGCGGCGAGAGCTGCGTCACGGCCGTGCCGCTGCGCCGGTTGCGGTCCGAACGGATCCAGCTCCGCTCCCAGTCGAGGCCGACCAGGAGCTGGTTGCCCTTCCACAGGTTGAAGTTGGGCTGGAACCGCGTGCCGACGATGTCCAGCTGCCGGCGGTTGTAGTCGATCGTGGTGCGGTTGGGGAACGTGTTGAGCTGGCTGAAGGGCGAGGGATTGTTGAGCGCGTCGACATCGTTGGCGTAGTAAGCTTGGAAGAAATAGCCGGCCTTCCTGTCCGGCGTGTTGCCGGTGACGCTGACATCGACCGTCGTGTTGGTGCGGGTGTCGTTGGCGTACAGGTTGGCCGCCGAGCCGCGGAAGCCCGCATCGTAGATGCCGTCGGTGCGCGCCGTGACGTCGATGCGGTTGTTCTCGTCGATCTGGTAGCCGAACACGCCGGTGCCGCTCAGGCGCTTCCAGGCGGTGTTCTCCTCGGTCTTGCCGCCGGCGACCGCGTAGTTGTTGCGCGAGCTGGCGGCCACGCCGCCATAGTAGTCGAAGCCGCCTTCGGTGACGCCGCCATACTGCGCCTGGCCCTCGAGCAGCTCCCACGACCCCACCTCGCCCTGGATGAAGCCGCCCGGCGCGGTGCGCCCGTTCTTCAGGATGATGTTGATGACGCCGCCCATGTTCTGGCTGCCGTAGATCACGGAACTCGGGCCGCGCACGATCTCGATGCGCTGGATGTCGGCGTTGGAGAGCTTGGAGACATTGGCCGTGCCGGCGCGATGGCCGTTGATCAGCACCAGCACCTGGCTGCGGAAGTCGCGTCCCTGGCCTTCCGACGCGGCACCGCGGATGTTGATCGAGGTCTGGCCGGGCGTCCATTCGCTCATGAAGCCGACGGCGTTTTCCGACAACAGCTCGCCGACCGACAGCGCCGTCGACTTCTCGATGCGGTCCTGATGAATCACCTGCACCGTGCCGGCGATTCGGTTGATCGGTTCGTAGCGGCCGGTCGCCGTGATGAATCCCTCGGGCAGGACGTGGGTGGACGACTGCCCCTGTTCCGGCTTCTTCAGCGGGGGGATCGGCGTGCCCGCCGGAGTCTCGGGTACCGGCGGCGACTGCGCAATGGCGGGAAGCGATGCCAGCAGAATACCGCCGGCGAGCAGGTACGGCGCGAGCTTCTTCATCTTTTTCCCCAGACGAGCACAGCGGTCCTTCTTGCGATGTCGAGACGGAAGCCGCCGGCGACCGGGGTCGCCTGCAGCGAGAGATGGGCGAGCAGCCGCGCGCGGCGCTCGTCGTCGGGCACCCAGCCGAGGCGGTCTGCCTGCCAAGCCGCGAGCCGGCGGAGATCGGGCACGATCCCGGTGAAGGTCCAGTCGACGAACTCCGCCCAGTGCGGACGCGAATGCGATGGGAGTCCACGCATCACGATGTCGATGCCGGGCGTCTCGTCCTCGCGATGCCATTCCGTTGGCAGGCAGCCCGCGAAGCACATGCCCTTCGGCCCGCGATGCGCCGGGACGACCCAGACGACGGCACGGCGAGCCCAGGCGCGGCAACGCGCGAGGAAGATCTCGGGATGGTCGAAGAAGGCCGGCATCGTGGCCGCCAGCACGGTGTCGTGCGCACCGTCCGGGACCGCCGCGTCCTGCCAGCCTGCCGTCACGAGACGCGGCGGATCGGGGAGACGCCGGAGGCGGTGTTGCATCGTCGGAGACGGTTCGACGGCGCTCCACGGCAGTGCCGGATCGCGCAGCGCGGCGCCGAGCCGGCCACCGCCCGCGCCGACATCGAGCAGCTCGCCGACGTCCGGTACCCGGCGACGCACGAGCGGCGCGATTCTGGCGACGTAGTCCGACGCATCGATCGCCGAGGCATAGAGCTCGAGCGCATCGATCTCGACGGATCGGTCGGCCGGATTGCCGGGAGAATTCGCCACACCAGACTCGCGGACGCACGACGGTACGTCACCGCGAACCCGTAGCCTCGCCGCCGCATCGCCGCTTGCACGGGATGCGACAGGTCGGTTGCTACATCAGGACACCCCGCCCAATGCGTTCGCGCGTGACCGCTGCTGGTGGCAGGTCTCCTGACTTGCGGGTCCTCGCTTCGACCACCTTCCCAGGAACGTCGCCGTTCCCAGTGGTATTCCGGTCGTAAGCTCGCCGCTCACAGTTGCGGGGGCAGCTGCGGAGTTGCCCGCCGAGACGAGCGCACCGCATTCCCTATTGATCCCTTGCGGGAACCACCGCCGAGGAAATTGGCAGCGACGCCGAAGCGCGTCAAGCGCTTCAGCCGCGCTAGCGGGTGAACACGACGTCCTCGAGGTCGTGCCGCTCTTCCCAGTGATGCCGCTCGAGTTCGGGATCGAGATGCTCCTCGGCAGGAAAGCCGAGGCAGAGATAGGCGACGAGGTTCCAGCCGGCCGGCACGTCGAGCGCCGCCGTGACCTTCTTCGGATCGAGGATCGAGACCCAGCCCATGCCGATCCCGTCGGCGCGCGCCGCCAGCCACAGGGTCTGGATCGCCGCCACGACGGAATAGTGCAGGGTTTCCGGCATGGTCTGCTGGCCGAGCCCGCTGCCAGTGTGCGTGCCGTCGTCGGAGAACACCGCGAGATGGACCGGCGCCTCCTTGAGTCCCTCGAGCTTCAGTCCGGCATAGATCGCATGCTTCTCGCCCGAATAGCCCGCCAGCGCCTTCTCGTTGGCACTGGTAAAGCTCTCGACCACGGCGCGGCGGCGGTCCGGCGACTCGACGTGCACGAAGCGCCACGGCTGGCTGAGGCCGACCGACGGCGCATGGCTCGCCACCTCGATCAGCGTGTCGATGCGCTCGCGCGGAATGGAATCGGTGCGGAAGCGGCGGACGTCGCGGCGCCACAGGACGAGCTCGCGGAACCGGGCGCGAAAGGCGGCGTCGAAGTCGGGATGCGTCATCAAAGCCACCGGTCGATTGCATGAAAGAAGGTGCCGCTCACCGCACCGCGCCGCGCGCCGGCCTCGGGAACGGCGGCGCCCAGGGCGTCGCGGCAATCGACGAGCGGCTCATCGCCCGCCTGCACGATGCCGGCATAGTGGAACTCATGGCCCGCCACCTCGGTTCCCGCCGCGCCCAGCACGTGGTCGGCCACGAGGCGCGCGCGGCGATAGCCGAGATGCAGCCGGCGCCTGGCGAACGAGGTCTCGACCTGAAGCAGGCCGAGCATGGCGTGACGCGCACCGTCGGCGGCCTCGAGACCCTGCCCCAGCACCATGTAGCCGCCGCACTCGCCATGGATCGGGACCGACTTCGCCGCGAGCGTATGCATGCCGGCAGCGAAACGCTTCGCGGCCGCCAAGGTGCCGGCATGCAGCTCGGGATAGCCACCCGGGAGCCATACGGCATCGGCACTCGTGTCCGGCGCCTGATCGGCCAGCGGCGAGAACGGCAGGATCTCCGCGCCCGCGGCGCGCCAGCCTTCGAGCAGATGCGGATAGATGAACGAGAAGGCGCGGTCCTGCGCCAGCGCGACACGCTGCCCCGGAGGTGGAAGGGGCGGCGGCAATCCTGCGGCTCGCGCCGCGCTCGCGAGCGTCGCGGGTTTCGCGACCGCTTGCAGCGCATCGAGATCGAGGGCGCCCTCCACGGCATCGGCCAGCGCATCGAGGCGCGCGAGGATGTCGGGCATCTCGACGGCCTGCACGAGGCCGAGGTGCCGCTCGGGCAGCACGAACCGCCGGTCGGTGCCGATGGCGCCGAACAGCCGCACGCCCTCGCGTTCGAGCGACGGTGCGATGGTGCCGAGATGGCGTGGACTCGCGACGCGATTGAGGATCACGCCGGCCACCTCGATGTCGCGTCGATAGCGAGCGAGGCCCGCGGCGATCGCCGCCGCCGTCTCGGCCTGGCCCGACACGTCGAGGATCAGCACGATCGGCCAGCCGGTGAGCGCGGCGAGATCGGCGGTCTGGCCGCGCGCCGACTGGCCCTGCGAGGCGACGCCGTCGAACAGGCCCATCACGCCCTCGACCACCGCGAGGTCGGCGGGATGGCGCTGCATCAGCGCTGCCAAGGTCGGCGGCGCCATGGCCCAGGTGTCGAGATTGAAGCTCGGCCGGCCCGTGGCCGCCGCGTGGAAGGCGGGATCGATATAGTCGGGCCCGCACTTGAACGGCTGCACGGTGCGACCACGCCGGGCCAGCGCACGGATGATGCCCGAAGCGATGGTGGTCTTGCCCGCGCCCGACCGCGCGGCCGCGACGATGAAGCCCCGGGAGCCCGAGCTCATGGCCAGCCGACCATGGCGTCCAGCAGCTCCCTGCGCAGGCCCGCAATGGCGCCGATCACCACGATGGCCGGCGAGCCGATGCCGCTCTTCGCCGCATCGTCCGCGAGCGTGCCCAAGGTGCTCTCGACGAGACGCTCGTTGCCGGTGGTGGCCGACTGGATCATGGCCGCCGGTGTGGTCGCCGCGAGCCCGCCGCGCTGCAGGGCCGCGGCGATGTCGGCGAGCTGCGCCATCGGCATGTAGAGGATCAGCGGCTGGCCGAGACGGCCGAGCGCCTCCCAGTCGCCGGCCGAGCGGCCGTCCTCGGCGCGATGGCCGGCCGCCAGCACGACGGCGTGGTTGGTGTCGCGCGAGGTCGCGGGAATGCCTGCGAGGGCGGCGCCCGCCAAACCCGAGGTGAGGCCCGGGATCACGCGGAAGCGGATGCCCGCCTTCACCAGCGCGACCGCCTCGTCCCAGCCGCGCCCGAACACGAAGGGATCGCCGCCCTTCAGGCGCAGCACGCGGCGGCCGAGCCGCGCGCGCTCGATCAGGGTCTCGTTGATGTCGCGCTGCTGCGGCGAGGGCCGGCCGCCGCGCTTGCCGACCTTGATGAAGTGCGCGTCGGCATGCGCGAGCTTCAGCACCCGCGGATCGACCAGCGCATCGTGCACGATGTCGTCGGCCTTTGAGATGCCGTGCAGCGCCAGCACCGTCAGCAGGCGCGGATCTCCGGGACCCGCGCCCGCGAGCCACACCTCGCCCGGCGGAAAGTCGGGCAGGTCGGGGAAGCCTTCCAGGTTCATGTGCCGCGGCCGCGGAACCGGCGCTGGTAGGCCGCGTCGTAGAGCGCGCTGTTGCGGAAGTCCCGCGCGCCCAGGACCTTGCCCACGAGGATGAGGGCGGTGCGCTCGAGCGGCGTCTTGGCCACTTCGGCGACGATGGTGCCCAAGGTGCCGCGGATTACGCGCTCCTCAGGCCAGGTGGCGCGATAGACGACGGCGACCGGGCAATCGGCGCCGTAGTGCGGCACGATATCGGCCACGACCTTGTCGAGCACGTGGATCGAGAGATGGACGGCGAGCGTGGCGCCGGTCGCGGCGAAGGCCGCCAGCTTCTCGGCTTGCGGCATCGCCGAGGCCCGGCCCGAGGTGCGCGTCAGCACGACGGTCTGCGCCAGCTCCGGCAGGGTGAGCTCCTGGCCGAGCGCGGCGGCGGCGGCGGCGAAGGACGGCACGCCCGGCGTGATCGTGTAGGCGATCTTCTCCTCGTCGAGCCGGCGGAGCTGCTCGCCCATCGCGCTCCACACCGAGAGGTCGCCCGAATGCAGCCGCGCCACGTCCTGGCCGGCATCGGTCGCGCGCCGGCACTCGGCGACGATCTCGTCGAGCGACATCGGCGCGGTGTCGACGATGCGCGCTCCCGGCGGGCAATGGTCGAGCAGCGCCTTCGGCACCAGCGAGCCGGCATAGAGGCAGACCGGGCAGCGGGCGATCAGGTCGCGGCCGCGCACGGTGATCAGGTCGGCGGCGCCGGGACCGGCGCCGATGAAATGGATCGTCATCGTCCCTCTCCGACGGCGATGGCGCAGGTCGCCCGCTCGCTCGCCACGCGCGTACCCAGCAATCGCCCCTCACGGCCCGCCACGACCAGCGCCGAGGCCTCGGCGATCGAGGGCAGGCCCTTGGTCTCGAGCACGAACTTCGACGGCGTGAGCACGCGGCCCGCCACCTTGTCGAGGTCGAAGGCCGTGCAGGCGACCAGCTTCACCGACAGGCGCCGTGCGACTTCGGGGAATGCAGGCTCCAGGGCCTTCTCCGACTCCGTCGCGATCGCCTCCAGCCGCTCGACGGGCAGCTCGAACAGGCCCAAGGCCATGCGCACCACCTTCTCGATCTCGTCGGCCGACGTAGTGCGCCGGCATCCCACCCCCGCCACGATCACGATTTCCTCGCGCGCCACTGGGTGACCGGCGCGGCGTGGCGCCAGACGAACACTTCGCCTTTGCCGGCGCGGCCGGCCTTGGCGACCTGCAGCTTGGTGATCTCGCCGCCATGCTTCTGGAAGCAGTCGATGAGACGCGCCTCCGAGGAGAGCGACACGGCGTTGGCGACGATGCGGCCACCGGGCTTCAGCGCCGCCCACGCCGCGTCGAGCAGGCCGGGATCGGAGAGACCGCCGCCCACGAAGATCGCATCGGGTGCCGGCAGGCCTTCGAAGGCGGCGGGTGCCGCCTTCTCGACGATTCGGAGGTCGGGCGCGCCGAGCGCCGCCGCGTTGCGCGCCGCGCGCGCCGCACGTTCCGCATCTTCCTCGATGCCGATGGCGCGCATCGCGGGATGGCGCAGCAGCCATTCGATGGCGATCGAACCCGCACCGAGCCCGACGTCCCACAGCAACTCCCCCTGTCGCGGCGCCAGGGAGGAGAGCGTCACGGCGCGGACGTCGCGCTTGGTGAGCTGGCCGTCATGCTCGAACAACGAATCGTCGAGCCCCGAGGCCAGCGGCACGAGCCTCGCGTCGGCCGACGCCACGACGTCGAGCGCGATGACGTTGAGCGCGACCACGTCCGTCAGGTCGAACGCGGCGGCCGTCGTCCTCCGCACGCGCTCCTGCGGGCCGCCGAGCTGCTCCAGCACCGTGAGCGTCGAGCCGCCCATGCCGCGCTCGACGAGGAGCTGCGCGAGCTTCGCGGGCGTCGAGGCATCCCAGGAGAGCGCGAGGAGGCGCGCAGCGGGCTGCAGGTAACGCACGACGTTCTCGAGCGCGCGACCGTGCAGGCTGATCGAGGCCACGTCTTGCAGCGACCAGCCGAGCCGCGAGGCCGCGAGGCTGAACGAGGACGGCTGCGGCAGGCAGATCGTCTCCTCGACCGGGAACGCGCGCATCAGCATGTCGCCCGCGCCATAGTGGAACGGATCGCCGCTCGCCAGCACGACCACCGGCCGGCCGCGATGCTTCTCGATCTCCGGCAACACCTTCGAGATCGGGCTGGGCCAGGCCACCTGCCGGCCCTTGATGAGATCGGCCGCGAGTGCCAGATGCCGCTTGCCGCCCAGCACCAGCTCGGCCGACGAGACGAGGCGACGCGCGACATCGGACAGGCCCGCCGTACCGTCCTCGCCGATGCCGACGATGGACAGCCAGCGCGTCGCCGGGCAGGTTGCGCGCTCACCCATGCGCGTCCTCCTCCTCGGCGGCACCACCGAAGCCTCGTCCCTCGCCCGCCTGCTCGCGGGCGACACGCGCTTCGACACCGTTCTGTCGCTGGCCGGCCGCACCGCGACACCCGCCGCGCAGCCCGTCGCCGTACGTGTCGGCGGCTTCGGCGGCATCGCGGGTCTCGTGCGGCATCTCGGCGACGAGAAGGTCGACGTCATGATCGACGCAACGCATCCCTATGCGGACCAGATGTCGGCTCACGCCGTCGCCGCTGCCCGCGAGACCGGCGTGCCGCTGGCCTCGCTCGTGCGTGCGCCGTGGCGCGAGCAGCCCGGCGACCGCTGGCAGCATGTCGCCAACACCGAGAGCGCGGCGATGGTGCTGGGCACCAGCCCGCACCGCGTCTTCCTGGGCATCGGCCGACAGGAACTCGCGGCCTTTGCGGCAGCGCCGCATCATCATTACGTGGCGCGCGTCATCGAGGCGCCGCCGGCCGACGGGCTGCCGCCGCACATCACGCTCGTTCAGGCGCGCGGACCGTTCGACCTTGCGGCCGAGACGGCACTGCTGCGCGAGCGGCGGATCGATCTCGTCGTCTCCAAGAACTCCGGCGGTGAAGCGACTTACGCCAAGATCGCGGCAGCGCGCGCGCTCGGCCTGCCCGTGGTCATGGTCGCGCGGCCCGACAAGCCGGCCGGGCACATCGTCACGACGCCCGAGGACGCGGTGGCCTGGCTCGATCACGTGGCCGCCTCGCGGCGCGGCGTGTAGACCCAGCGGCCGACCCGGCGGGTCGTGCTGGCGCCGATGATCACGAGCGTGCGCATGTCGGCCACCGATGCATCGGCCTCGCCGAGGCTTGCCGCGACGACCTTTGCCTCCGGCGTGCCGGCGGCGCGCACGAACAGGACCGGCGTCGCCGCGTCCTTCAAATTGCGCAGGAGATCGAAGGCCTGCCCGAGCTGGTGCGGCCTGGCCTTCGAGGCGGGATTGTAGAGCGCGATTACGAAGTCGGCCTCGGCCGCCGCCTTCAGCCGCCGCTCGATGGTCGACCAGCCCTTGAGATTGTCCGACAGCGAGATGGCGCAGAAGTCGCCGCCGAGCGGCGCGCCGACCTCGGCCGCCGCCGCCAGCATCGCCGTGACGCCGGGCTCGACTCTTATATCCAGCGCCTGCCAGGCCGGGTCGCCGGTCTCGATCGCCTCGAACACCGCGGCGGCCATGGCGAACACGCCGGGATCGCCGCCCGACACCACGACCACCCGCTTGCCCTCGGCAGCGAGCGACAGCGCGTGGCGCGCCCGGTCGAGCTCGACGCGATTGTCGGAGGCATGCCGGCACTGGCCCGCTCCTCCGGCCGGAATGCGATCGAGATAGGGGCCGTAGCCCACGAGATCGGTGGCGCGGTCGAGCGCCGCGCGCGTCGCGGGCGTCATCAGCTCGGGCCGGCCCGGGCCGGTCCCCACCACGGTGAGGGAACCGGTCATATCGCGCGCCCCTGTCCGGGGATCAGCACCATGGCGAAGTAGGCGCCGGCCGGTTCGCCGCATTCGGCGAGCGGCAAGATGCGCTCCTCCTGCATGGTGCCGCGCTCGACATAGACCGCGCGCGACAGGAGACCCGCCGCATCGACGGCGCGTCGCACCTTCGCGAGGTTGCGGCCGACCTTCATGATGACGGCCGCGTCGGTGAGCTTCAGCCGTTCGACCAGCCGCGCCTCGTCGAGCGTGCCGGGCAGCACCGAGAGCGTGTCGTCGCCCCAGGTGATGGGCAGATTGGCGCGCGTCCAGCAGCCCGACATGCCGGTGACGCCGGGCACCACCTCGACCGGGAAGTCGCTCGCGAGCCGCCGCCACATATGCATGAAAGAGCCGTAGAAGAACGGATCGCCCTCGGCCAGCAGGCCGACCGACTTGCCGTCCTTCAGGAGCTGCGCCAGCGCCTCGGCCGACTCCCGATAGAAGCGGCCGATCTGACCCTGATAGTCGGGATGCGCGGCCGGGATCTCGTCGGTGACGGGATATTCGAGACGCAACTCGGCACGGCCCTCGCGCAGCAGCGGCGTCACGATGCGCCGCGCATTGCCCGGCGCACCCTTCTTGGCGAAGAAAGCGATGACGTCGACGGATCGCACGACCCCCGCCGCGCGCAGGGTGAGATAGCGCACGTCGCCCGGCCCGACGCCGATGCCGTAGAGCGTGCCGCGCTCGGCGGTGCCCGCGAGGGCTTCGAGGCCGGTCATTCGATGTCGCTTGCCAGCGCATTGACCGCCGCCGCCGTCATGGCACTGCCGCCCTTGCGGCCGCGCACGATCAGGAACGGCACGCGGCCGTCAGCCGCCAACGCTTCCTTGGATTCCATCGCGCCGACGAAGCCCACCGGCACGCCGATCACCGCGGCGGGGCGCGGCGCGCCGGCGTCGAGCATCTCCAGCAGCCGGAACAAAGCGGTCGGCGCGTTGCCGATCGCCACCACGGCACCGCCGAGACGCGGCCGCCACAGCTCCAAAGCGGCCGCCGAGCGCGTATTGCCGAGCTTCTTGGCGAGGCCGGGCACCGCGGGATCGTCGAGCGTGCAGACGACATCGTTGCCGGCCGGCAGGCGCGCGCGGGTGATTCCGTTGGCCACCATCCTGGCGTCGCACAGGATCGGGGCGCCGTTCCGCAGCGCCTGGCGCGCCTCGGCGGCGAAGGTCTTCGACATGACGATGTCGCGGGCGATCTCGGGCATGCCGCAGGCATGGATGATGCGCACCGCGACGCGCTCCTCGACTGGATCGAAGCGGTCGAGATCGGCCTCGGCGCGGATGATGGCGAAGGACCGGCGGTAGATCTCCTGCCCGTCACGGACGTAGTCGTGTGAGCTAGCCATGAAGCACCGAAACGATGTCGACGGCGTCGACCATGCATTCCGGGGTCGCCTGCGCGGTAGCGTTGTGCGCGACCCGATAGCGACCGCCCTCGCCTACCAGCACGAGAGCGGACGGCGCCGTGTGGGCGCAACCCTTGGTGCAACCCGACACGTGGATGCTGCCGATGAAGCCGTGCGCCGCCAGACGTCGCGCAGCGCCGCGCGTGTCGACGCTCGCCCGCTCGCAGGCGGGTGCACCGGGACAGGCTTCGATGCGCAGGATGGGATCGTCCTGGTCCACGATCAGGCCGGCGTCGCGCGCACCCTGCAGCAACGCCTCGGACGATGTTTCGACATAGATCGCGCGCCACGGCGACAGACGCAGCTCTGCAGCACCGGCCTCACCCGCCAGATCGGCGAGCCGGCGAAGCTGCGCGGCCTCCAGCCTGCCGAAGGGAGCGGCGATGCCCACGGCACCGTCGAGCAGGCCGAGCCGGCGCGCGCCGTTCGTCTCGAAGGATTCAAGCGGCGAGAGCTTCGGGGCCAGCGCCGCAAAGATTGCGGCGAGACCCTGCTCGGAAAGATCGCGCATTCGCCGTGACGGCGCGCGATCGAGGAAGAGATGCATCGCCGACACGGCGATTTCGGCGGCGGCGTCGAACACGCAAAGGCCGAGCCACCGAGTGCCCGCGGGCGTATCGAGACCGATGGCGACGTCGCGGCCGACGAGACGCAGCGCCACGTCCGCGCGCTCGCCCGCGATCGACAGCGGCCCGCCTTCGTCGACCAGCACGCCGAACTTCGCCGGCAGCGCACGCAGTCGGCGGTCCTCGACCAGCGCGCGCTCGATCGCCTCGGCGACCGGCCGCATCGTGTGCGCATGCGGCGCGACCATGACGTTGCGCACGGCCTCGACCTCGGCGTCGGCGTCGACCAGGCCCAGCCGGCCGAGGGCGGCCTGCAGCTCGGGCAGCGCCTCCTCGGAAAGACCGCGGAGCTGCAGGTTGGCGCGGCGCGTCAGGTCGACATGGCCGTTGCCCAGCCGCGCCGCGAGTTCGGCCAGCACCCGCGCCTCGTGGACTGCGAAGGCTCCGCCTCGTGGCCGCACGCGCACGATCAGCCCGTCGCCGCTTTGCATCGGCTGCAGGATTCCGGGGCACCAGCCCTTCACCTCGGTGGCCATCGCCATGCTCATTGGGGGGCGTTATTCAACCGGGCAAGCTCGCGGTCAACGGCATTGCGCCGGCTCACCCAGAGGCCGCGATCGAGCGCGTCCCGCAGCCGCGCTGCGATGGCGGCCGTTGCCGCCGGATTGCGGGCTTTCATGGCTTCCAGCACCGCCTCGTCGGCGATCAGGGCGGCATGGGTGGCGTCGAACAGCGTGCCGGGAACGACCTCGGCGGTGGCCGCGAAGGCATAGAGCGCATCGACCGACTGGGCGATCTCGGCGACACCGCGATGGCCGTGGCGCAGCATGCCCTGGATCCAGCGCGGGTTGGCGAGCCGGCCACGCACGATGCGCACGACTTCCTCGGCGAGCCGGCGCGCCTTGGGCGTCGCGGCCTGGCTGGTGTCGAGGTGATAGAGCTCGGGCGCGTTGCCGAGCAGTGCCGCCGCCGCGGCGAAGCCGCCGGCGAAATCGGCGACGCCGTCGCCGTCCAGGATGTCGCGCTCGCGATCGTCCTGCGGATGGACCAGCAGGTCGGCCTCCGAAACGCGCGCGCGGAAGCCCTCGCCCGCCGCGCGCACCGGCTCAGGCCCGCCATAGGCGTGCGTCACCGCGTCGAGATAGACCGCACCCAGGTCGGCGCGCGTGCGCCACTGGCCGTCGAGCGCCACGTCGGCCGCCCGCGCGCCGTAGCTGCCGGGGGCCGAACCGAAGACGCGCGCGAGGTCGCCGCCCGCGCGCCGTGCCGCTGCAAGCGGATTGTCCTCGTCGGGCTCGTCGAGCTCGGCCACGCGCCGCACCGCCATGTCGAACAGCGCGATCTGCGTCTCGAAGATGTCGCGGAACAGACCGGAGATGCGCAAGGTGACGTCGATGCGCGGCCGGTCAAGCGTGGCGAGCGGCATCACCTCGATGCCGGTCACGCGGCCCGACGCGGGATCCCAGGTGGGCACGACACCGAGATAAGCCAGTGCTTGTGCCAGATCGTCGCCGCCGGTCCGGAGCGACGCCGAGGCCCAGAGGTCGATCATCAGCGCGCGCGGAGGCTCGCCATGATCCTGCAGGTAGCGCCGCACGACCTCGGCCGCGGCACGCGTACCGATCGCGTGCGCCGTGCGCGTGGGGATGGCGCGCGGATCGATCGAGGTGAGATTGCGGCCCGTGGGCAGCACGTCGGCGCGGCCGCGGGTCGGCGCACCTGCAGGACCGGGTGCCACGCGGCGGCCGTCGAGGGCGGCGATCAGGGCGGCGCGCTCCTGCGCCGCACTGGCGCGGATCGGTGCATCCCCGCCTGTCGCCGATGCGAGGGCCGCGATGCGCGCCTCGTCCGGCAGGGTGCCGAACACGTGCAACCCCTCGCGGATCGAGAGTTCCTTGATGTCGCAGAGCTGGGCGTCGAGCTTGGCGATTGCCTGGCGGTTGGGCTCGTCCTTGGCGAGGCCGCACTCGGCCGCGAGACCGCTGCTCCAGGCGCGCTCGACGATCTCGTCCTCGAGATAGGCGAGACGCCGCCGGTCGAGCCCGTCGGCCGCGGCATATTCCTCGATGATGCCTTCCATCTCGGCGAGTGCACCGTGCAGGCCGGCGGCGCTGAGCGGCGGCGTGAGATGGCCGATGGTGACGGCGCCCAGGCGGCGCTTGGCCTGCACCGCCTCGCCGGGATTGTTGACGATGAAGGGATAGACCACCGGCACCGCACCGAGCACGATCTCGGGCCAGCACTCGCTGGACAAGGCCAGCGCCTTGCCCGGCAGCCATTCCAGGGTGCCGTGCGTGCCGAGATGGACCAGCGCGTCGATGCGCTCGCTCTCGCGCAGCCAGGCATAGGCCGCGACATAGGCGTGCCGCGGCGGGACGTTTATGTCGTGATAGCCGGACTTGCGGTCGGTCGGCGTGCCGCGGTCGGGCTGCAGCAGCACCGAGACCTTGCCGCAGCGGAGCAGCGGCAGGCGGAAGCCCGGCGGCGACGTGCCCCAGGTCGCGTCGAGCTCCTGCTGCAGTTTCGGCGGCAACACAGCCGGCGGGATGTCGACGCGGGCCGTATCGCCCGCCAGCAGCGCCTCGATATCCTTGGACTGCCAGTCGCGGCCACCGGTGTCGTAGCCTTCGTCGCGCAGCAGCCTCAGGATCTCGACGACGCTCTGCGGCGTGTCGAGGCCCACGGCATAGCCGGTGCGGCCGCCGCGCGCGGGATAGTCCGACAACACCAGCGCCAGCTTCCGCTCGGCGCGCGGCGTGCGGCCGAGCTTCGCCCACGACGCCGCGAGACGCGCCACATGGTCGATCCTGTCGGCCAGCGGCTCGTGCCGGACGCTGCCGAACTCCAGGCGCGGATCGGGCGCGGCCTCTTCCTTGAACGAGACGGCGCGCGTCAGCAGACGACCGTCGAGTTCGGGCAGCACGACGTTCATCGCGAGGTCGGCCGGCGCCAGCCCGCGACCAGAATCCGCCCAGGCCTCGCGCGCGCTGCCCGACAGCACGACCTGCAGCACCGGCACGTCGGCGGCATCGAGCACGGTCGTGTCGTCCTCGCGCATCGCCGAGAAGGCGGTGGTGTTGAGGATGATCGCCGGCCGGCGCTCGGCCAGCAGTGCGGCGAGCGGCGCCTGCACCGCCGGATCCTTGAGGCTGCTGACCGCGACGCCGAGCGGCGCCAGCCCCTGCGCATCCAGCGCCTGCATCAGCGCCGTCACCGGCGCGATGTCGGCCGCCATCAGGTTGGCGCGATAGAACACGACCAGCGCCCGCGGCTGCGTGTCGGTGGGATCGCCGATCGTCGACAGAGGACCGACCGCGACCGGAGGCGTCGCGTCGAGATCACGGCCGATCAGGCTCGCGCCGAAGCGCAGCGCCTGGCGGAGATTGTCGACGCCGCCGGCGCGGAAATAGTCGTCGAGACGAGCGAGTTTGTCTGCGGCGAGTGTTGAGACTGAAGCGAGACGCGGATCGGGCCGGTCGTCGCCGGGCAGGGCCGCGAACAGGATGCCGCGCTCGCGGGCGGCGTCGCCGATATGCTCGAAGCCGTAGCGCCAATAGTCGAGGCCGCCCAGCCCGCGCACGATCACCAGCCTGGCATGCGCCACGACGTGCTCGACATGCAGGTCGACCGACATCGGATGGCGCAGCTTCTTCAGGCTGGCGAGCCTCAAGGTCGGCAGCACGTCGGCATCCTCATGCCACGCTGCGGCGAGCGCGGAGAGATCGCTGTCGGAAAAGGAGAGCACCACGACCTCGCCCGGCGACTGCCCGAGGTCGACGGCCGCGTCGGCCTCCTCGAGGGTCGCGAGCTGGGTCGCCAGGACGTGCATGGTCTACCCGATCAGGATCTTCCGGATCGCCGCCTGGTCGAAGCCCTTCTCGCCGATCACGACGAGACGGCTGCGGCGCTTCTCGCCCTCGGGCCAGCGGCGGTCGAAATGGTGCTGGATGCGCGCGCCGACACCCTGCACGAGGAGCCGCATCGGCTTGCCTTCGATATCGATGAAGCCCTTCATGCGCAGCACGTCATGCTCTTCGGCGACCTTCACCATGCGCTCGACCAGCGCCTGCGGCGAGGCGAAGGACGGCAGCTCGACGATGAAGGTATCGAAATCCTCGTGGTCGTGCTCGCCCTCGAGATCGTGATGCGAGGGCCGGGCCGCGAGATCGTTCTCGGCGGCGGCGCCGAGGCCAAGCAGGACCTTGACCGGCACCTGGCCGTTGCGCGTCTGCACCAGCGCCACCGCACGCGGCAGCACCTTGCCGATCTCGGTCATCACCGCGTTCTTCTCGGCGTCCGAGATCAGGTCGGCCTTGTTCAGGATGACGAGGTCGGCGCACTGGAGCTGGTCCTCGAACACCTCCTCGAGCGGATTGTCGTGGTCGAGCGAGTCGTCTTCGGCGCGCTGCCTGGCGATCGCCTCGGGATCGTCGGCGAAGCGGCCGGCCGCCACGGCGGCGCCGTCGACCACCGCCACCACGCCGTCGACCGTGACGCGCGAGGCGATCTCGGGCCAGTTGAAGGCCTTCACCAGCGGCTTGGGCAGCGCGAGGCCCGAGGTCTCGATCACGATGTGCTCGGGCGGATTGGGCCGGTCGAGCAGGCCCTTCAACGCCGGCACGAAATCGTCGGCCACGGTGCAGCAGAGGCAGCCGTTCGCCAGCTCGACGATCGCATCCTCGGGGCAGCTCTCGACGCCGCAGCCCTTCAGGATCTCGCCGTCGATGCCGACATCGCCGAACTCGTTGACGATCACCGCGAGGCGGCGGCCGTCGGCATTCTCCAGCACATGGCGCACCAGCGTCGTCTTCCCCGCGCCGAGGAAGCCGGTGACGATGGTGCAGGGCACCTTGGCGAGGGAATTCATGGCTCGGCGGCCTCCGGAAGCGGGGTCAAAGGGAGGATCGGTGGCACCCGGGCGATCACGCCCCGGCGGAACGAGGCGGGTCGTTCCTTCCACGGAACGATCCCGTTGGTCGAGGCAACATAGCTGCGGGCCGCCGCCACGATCTCGTCGGCATGCGCCGCGGCGTCGAGATCGCCGATCAGATAGGTCCACCTGCCCCCGCCCGACAGGGCGACCGTGCAGGGACGCTTGCACACTGCCAGGCAGTCGACGGGCGCGACGGCGATGCCCGTCGGTCTTGCGTCGTTCAGTCGGACCCGCAGCGCCTCGACCAGCTCGCGGCCCGGCCGGTCGAACGTCTCGCCGGCCTCCCCGGTCGGGCGCTGGCACGACACGCAGACGAAGATCGTTACGCTCGCGTCATCCATTCAGACGAACTCCAATCCTCGAGCGCGCACGACGGGCTCCGCCGGGCAGCGTCAGTGGGCCCGGTCCGGCGAGAACCGCGGCCACAGCAGGCCGATCGCCACGCCCGCGATCGACCACATCAGCGCCTGAACCGCGAGCGACAGGGCGGCGAACTGCGCGGCGATCTCGGCCGGAACCTTGCTCTCGAACGCGTGGACGTGGGGCGCGCCGATCACGTGCGGCGCCACAAGGAGGACGACGGCACCGAGGCGCGCCGCCGCATGATCCATGCGCAGGAAGAGCCACAGCGCCAGGCCCGTCGCCACCGCCGTGCCGGCCCACCAGATCTGGCGTCCGACGAGATCCCCGGCGGCGCTTCCAGGCAGCTCGGGCGCGAGACCGGCCGCCGGCGCGAGGCCACAGGCCGCGAATCCCGCAACCGCCCAGGAAAGGGCGCGACGTTCGTCGATCGTCCCGCCGTCGAACACCAGGCCGGCGAGCAGCAGGAAGGAGATCCCGACCGCCGCCGCGATCGTCGTGATGCTGGTGTAGAAGAATCGCGGGAAGCCGTCGGCGGGCTTCCACCCCTCCTGGTCATGGGTGTGTCCGGCCGCGCCGTGATGGCTGGGCGCCGAAGCAGACGATGACGGCGCGGCCTCGGCCTGCTTCTCGTAGGTTTCCGCGACGAGGATCAGCGGCGTCGTCGTCACCTGCTGCAGGGCCGCAACCAGCAGCCCAGCCAGAAGCCCGGCCAGAAGGCCGACCGACAGGATCCGTGCAAGCATCTTCCCGCCGTCAGTGGCAGGGAAAGCTCAGACTGTGACGCGTGTCGTGCGCGGCGTTGTGAATGAACTCGGGGTACGCGAAGCCCGTCAGGAAGATCAGGGCGAGGCCCAGCAGCAGGGCGATGCCGGCGGCCCGCAGGGCCTCGGTTCGGTCGGTTGCCTTGAGGACGGACGCGGTCGTGGTAGCCATATCAAGTCTCCCTGGCTGCCCCTCCGGCAGCCTGAATGCAGCGAACGACGGCAGGTCTCCTGGCTCCCGGCTCTCCGCCTCAGGCCACCTTCCCGGTTTCCCAGTGGTATCGAGGCCTTCGGCTCGCCGGCTACAGTTGCGGGGGCAGCCGCGGATTTCGGTTCAGACCGGCACCACGTTCCCTTTTACCCCTTTCGGGGCACCGTCACCCGTTTGATAGAGGCGGCGGCAAAGGGCCGTCAACGGTATTCGGCCGCGTGCCGTGCACGGGCAGGCGCGGGATCAGCCGACCAGGCCGACCGCCTCGATGGCGGCCAGCCCGCCGGCGACGATCACCAGCCCGCCTGCCAGCAGCAGGGCGGTCCGCCGCGCCGGCCATTTGGTCGCACCGAGCGTGATCGCGCAGGCCGCCACGCCGATCGCCGTCTGCACGATGAGGAGGCCGCTCACATAAGCCAGCACCGGCACCGCACCGGCATTGGCGACGACGGCGCCCAGCGAATAGCCGTGCACCAGCCCCGCGACGGCGAATATGGCGGACGCAACCCGCGGACTGATCGGCTTTCGCAGCAGGATGAGCAGGCCGATGATCATGGTGGTGAGCGCCACGAACGCATCGTCGGCCGGAAGGTCGTAGGGGCTGAGCTGGTACGCTACGCCGACGATGGCCGCAGCCCCGAACGCCAGCACGGGCACCACGCCACGCGCGGCGATCCCGACCAGGATGCCGATCCCGATCATCGCGGCGAGATGATAGACGCTGATCACCGGCACGCCGACGCCCTGGATGAATCCCTCGGCGAAGGTCTGCGGCACGTCCTCAGGGAGCTGGGTATCAGCGATCGCCGGCGACGCGAGAAGCATCGCGACCATCACGCTGAACCTGAAGATCGAACCGGACGACATTGTTTCCCCGCCGCGACACGTCTTCATGCGCACCGCAAAAATATTGATAAGGGCCGCGACGGGAAGCCGTCAACGCGAATTAACCCTTTCTTGCGGGCGCACAGGCGAACAATCATTCTGCAGTCGACTTCGGAGAAGCTGCAGATGACAACCGACACTGCCGAAGAGGCGCGCCACAAGGCCAAGATGGCCAACCGCAAGGCGGCGCAGGACAAGGAAGTCGCGCTCAAGACGGTCGAGAAGGGCTTGCTGATCGTCCACACCGGCAAGGGCAAGGGCAAGTCGACGGCGGCGTTCGGCCTCCTGATGCGCGCGCTGGGGCGCGGCATGCGCTGCGGTGTGGTGCAGTTCGGCAAAGGTGCATGGCAGACCGGCGAAAGATTCGCGGCCGAACGCTTCGGCGACCAGGTGCAATGGCACACGCTGGGCGAAGGCTTCACCTGGGAGACGCAGGATCGCGAGCGCGACGTCGCCGCCGCGCAACGCGCCTGGGCCAAGGCGCGCGAGCTGATGGCCGATCCGTCGATCCGCTTCGTCGTGCTCGACGAACTCAACATCTCGCTGCGCTACGACCATCTCGACATCGCCGACGTGGTTGCCGTGCTCGAGGCGCGTCGTCCCGACCAGCACGTCGTCGTGACCGGCCGCAACGCCAAGCCCGAGCTCGTGGACGCGGCCGACCTCGTGACCGAGATGACCCTGGTGAAGCACCACTTCGCCGCCGGCGTGAAGGCCCAGGAAGGCATCGAGTTCTGATGGCGCCGGCCGCGACCGCCCGTGCCCTCATGATCCAGGGCACGGGCTCCGACGTCGGCAAGTCGCTGCTGGTGGCGGGCCTCGCGCGGGCCTTCACGCGGCGTGGCCTCGCGGTCCGGCCGTTCAAGCCGCAGAACATGTCGAACAACGCTGCGGTGACCGCCGATGGCGGCGAGATCGGTCGCGCCCAGGCGCTGCAGGCGCGCGCCGCGCGTGTTCCCGCCAGCGTCCACATGAACCCGGTGCTGCTGAAGCCGCAAAGCGACGTCGGCTCCCAGGTCGTGGTTCAGGGCAAAGTCGTCGGCAACGCGAAGGCGCGCGAGTACCAGGCGATGAAGCCGAAACTGCTGGGTGCCGTGCTCGACAGCTTCGGGCGGTTGGCGGTGGAGGCCGATCTCGTGCTGGTCGAGGGCGCGGGTTCGGCCTCCGAAGTGAACCTGCGGGCCGCCGACATCGCCAACATGGGATTCGCGCGCGCCGCCGACGTGCCCGTCGTGCTGGTGGGCGACATCGACCGCGGCGGCGTGATCGCGAGCCTGGTCGGCACCAAGATGGTGATCGATCCGGCCGACGCCGCGATGGTCGCGGGCTTCATCGTCAACCGCTTCCGCGGCGATCCCGCGCTGTTCGCCGACGGCATGAAGCAGATCGCCGACCGCACCGGCTGGCAGGCGCTGGGCCTCGTGCCGTTCTTCGCCGGCGCCCACAGGCTGCCGGCGGAAGACGCGCTCGGCCTGCCCGGCCACAGCGGCGACGGCGGCGCGGTGAAGATCGCCGTGCTGGCCTATCCGCGCATCGCCAACTTCGACGACTTCGATCCGCTGCGCCAGGAGCCTGACGTCGACGTCGTCTTCGTGCGTCCCGGCGAGCCGGTCCCGGGCGATGCGAGGCTGGTCGTCCTGCCCGGCTCCAAGGCCACCATCGCCGACCTCGCCGCCCTGCGAGATGCCGGCTGGGACATCGACCTCCGCGCGCATCTGCGTCGCGGCGGCCATGTGCTGGGGATATGCGGCGGCTACCAGATGCTCGGCCGCACCGTCGCCGACCCCGACGGCATCGAAGGCCCCCCTTCGGATGTCGAGGGGCTCGGCCTGCTCGATGTCGAGACCGTGCTGGGCGGCGACAAGGTCCTGGTCGAGGTGACGGGGCGCACGGCGGCCGAGGGCGTGCCCTTCAAGGGCTACGAGATGCATGTCGGCCGCACGACCGGCAGCGCGGCACCCCTGCTCGCCTTCGACAGTGGTACGACGGACGGCGCGGTCGATGCCGGGGGTCGCGTCGCCGGCTGCTACATCCACGGGCTGCTGGCCGACGACCGCCAGCGCCGGCACTGGCTGGCGCGCCTCGGCGCCGCGAGCTCGGGCCTCGACTACGAGGCCGGCATCGACGCCACACTGGACCGCCTGGCCGACCATCTCGAGACGCACGTCGATTGCGCGAAGCTCCTCGGGCTCGCGCGCGTTCCGTCGATCAGCCGAACAGGATGAGCGCGAGCAGCGCGACGGCAGCGATCTGCACGCCGCAGGCCGCGCGGTAGAGGCCGAGGGCGGTACGGATGTCGGCCGCCGTCAGCTCGGCCCTGCCCTCGCCCATCCAGCGATCCTCAACCCTGACGCCGGCATAGACGCGCGGCCCGGCGAGGCGGATGCCGAGCGCGCCCGCCATCGCCGATTCCGGCCAGCCGGCATTGGGCGAGCGGTGATGGCCCGCATCGCGGCGCACCGCGGCGATCGCGCCGTCGACCGAACAGCCTGTGCGGAACGCCGCGGCCAGCGCGATCCAGAGTGCCGCCAGCCGCGAGGCCGGCAGGTTGACGAGATCGTCGAGCCGGGCCGACGCCCAGCCGAAGGCATGATGGCGCTCGGACTTGTGGCCGATCATCGAATCGGCGGTGTTGATCGCCTTGTAGGCGGCTGCGCCCGGCAATCCCGCCACCACCATCCAGAAGAGCGGCGCCACGACGCCGTCGGAGAAGTTCTCGGCGAGGCTCTCGATCGCCGCCCGGCTGATCGCCGCCTCGTCGAGCTCCGACGTGTCGCGCCCGACGATGCGCGATACCGCCTCGCGCCCGCCTGCGACGCCGCGCTGCTCCAGCGCCGTCGCAACCGCGGCGACGTGATCGTGCAGGCTGCGCTGGGCCAGCAGGGAGCTCGCGACCACGGCGCACAGGAAGACCTCGAGCAGGCCCGGCAGCGCATGACAGAGCCGGACGACCATCACGGAAGCGAGCACGGTCGCGAGCAGCAGCACCGCCAGCGTCAATACGCCCCAGCCACGGCGCTCCTCGAACGATCGCGTCGGCGAATTCCACGTCGCGTCGCACCATGCTATGAGCCGCCCCATCCACGAGACGGGATGGCCGATCGCGCGATAGAGCGCGTCCGGATATCCGACCGCCGCCTCGACGACGACGGCAACGAGGGCGAGACCCGCGAACATGAACGCTCTGCCTAACACGCCGCCCGCGACCGGCAAACGCTCGCCGCCGCGCGTCGAGCATGGCGGCGACCTGCAGGCGGTGCGCGACCGCTTCCCCGACGCGCCACTGCCGTGGATCGACCTCTCGACCGGCATCAATCCCGTGCCCTATCCGCCGCCCGCCTTCTCGCCCGATGCCTGGGCGCGCCTGCCGGCCCGCGTCGACGAGGAGGCGCTGATCGCCGCCGCGGCACGACGCTACGGCGTGGCGGACGTCGCCGGCATCGTCGCGGCGCCGGGCACGCAGGCGCTTATCCAGGCGCTGCCGCGCCTCGTACCCGCGGCGCGCGTCGCGATCGTCGGTCCGACCTACGAAGAGCACGAGGTCTGCTGGCGGCGGCAGGGTCACGAGGTGACGGTCGTCGACGCGCCCGATCGGGCAGGCGACGCCGAGGTCGTCGTGCTGGTCAATCCCGACAACCCGACCGGCCGGCTGGTGCCGCCCGCGGCGCTCGTGCCGCCCTCGCGATTGCTGGTGGTCGACGAGGCGTTCATCGACCTGCTGGCGCCGGCCGCCAGCCTCGCCGGCAGGCTGCCGCCACGCACTGTCGTACTGCGCTCGTTCGGCAAGACCTATGGTCTGGCCGGGCTGCGGCTGGGCTTCGCGATCGCCGACGCCGACCTCGCCGACGCGTTGCGCGTGGAGCTGGGACCATGGGCTGTCGCCGGCCCGGCGCTCGAGATCGGCCGCGTCGCACTCGACGACGAGGCGTGGCTCGAGGCGACCGTCGAGCGGCTCGTCGCCGACCGCCGTCATCTCGACGACGTCCTCTCCGGCGCGGGCTTCCGGATCGTGGGCGGCACGCCGCTCTTCTGCCTCGCCGAGCATCCCGACGTGCCTTGCATGGTCGCGCGGCTCGGCCGCCACGGCATCCATGTCAGGACTTTCCGCCGTTCGCCAAAGCTCATGCGCTTCGGCCTGCCGGCCCCCGGCGGCTTCCTGCGGTTGAGCGCAGCCCTGACCTCCTGAGGAGTGTTGAGATGGACTACTCGTTCACCACCGAGCAGGAGGAGCTGCGCCGTACCGCGCGGCGCTTCGCCGAGGCCGAACTGGCACCCCTCGTTCGCGAGGCGGAGGAAGCCGAGGCCTTTCCGCGACACATCTTCCGCCGCTTCGGCGAACTCGGACTGATCGGCGTGCGATATCCCGCCGCCGACGGCGGATCGGGCTTCGACAAGGTGTCGGACTGCATCGTGCGCGAGGAGATGTCGCGGGTCTGCCAGTCCTTCTCCTCTTCCTGGTCCGCACACAGTCATCTCGGCATCTGGCCGATCTGGAGGACCGGCACGGAGGACCAGAAGGCGCGCTTCTTCCGGCCGGCTCTCGCGGGCGAACGTATCGCGGGGTTCGCCCTGTCGGAGCCGGACGGCGGTTCCGACATCCGTGCGCTGCGCACCCGGGCGGAGAAAGTACCGGGCGGATGGCGGCTGAACGGCGCCAAGCTCTACATCACCAACGCCCCCATCGCCGATTTCCTAACCCTCGCCGCGCGAACCGAACCGGACCGCACGGCCGGCGCGATCAGTCTTTTCCTCATCGAGCTTCCCCATCCGGCAATCGCCATCAGCCGACTGAAGAAGGAGGGAATTCGCGCGTCCGACACCGGCTTGGTCCAGATCGCGGACGCGTTCGTGCCGGACGACTGCCTGCTCGGCGGCCGGACCGGAACCTACCCTGTGATCCTCGACAGCCTTTCGGAGAATCGTGTCGGCGTTGCCGCGAATGCACTGGGCATGGCGCAGGGCGCGTTGGAGGCAGCGACGTCGTTTGCGAGGACCCGGACGGTGCGGGGCAAGACCATCGGCCAGCACCAGGCGATCGCGCACAAGCTCGCCGACATGGCCGCCGACATCGAGGCGGCGCGCTGGCTGGTCTACTACGGCGCCTGGCGCGTCGACCAGGGAACGCTCGATGCGCCGACTGCGGCGAAGGTGAAGCTTGTGGCCTCGGAATGCGCGGTGCGCGTGTCGGAAGCCGCGATCCGCATTCACGGCGGTGCCGGCATCATGAGCGAATACCCGGTCGGCCGCATCCACCGGGACGCGCTGGTCTACGTCATCGGCGAGGGCACGTCGGAGATCCAGCGCAACATCATCGCGCGCGGCCTCGATCTGTAGCGAAACTCAGCGGCAGCAGCCGGTGAGGGCCGCGCCGTCGGGCAGCGAGATCCAGACGCGATAGGGCGCCGTCTCGCCGCTCGGCTGGAGGCACTGCTGCGGCATCAGGAGCGCCACGAGATCGGAATTCCCCGTGCCGCGGCCGCGCCAGGCGAAGGTGATCGGCTTGTGGTTGGCGACCGCGCTCATGCGGCCCCTGAACTCGCTGCCGCCCCTCAGCAGTTCCTCGTTCGGCGAGTCGAAGCGGGCGCCGTCGCGGTTGACGGCGAGGCTCCAGAACGGCTCGCTGCCGGCGCAGGTGAAGTTGGTCGGCGGCGCCTGGGCGGCCGCAGGCGCGGCGACGGCCACGATCATCGCGGCGAGAGCTGACTTCCGGACCATGGATCGCCTCAGGTGCCGCAGAAGGTCCGGTAGACGCGCTGGTCCTCCGGCGGCGGCTCCGCGTACGCCTCCAGCCCCGGCCGTTCCTCGAAAGGCTTTGCCAGCACGGCGACCAGCTCCTCGAACGGCGCATGGTCCTCGCGCTCGGCGGCCGCGGCGAGCGCCAGCTCGACGCGGTGGTTGCGCGGAATGTAGATCGGGTTGGCGGCATGCATCGCGGCGCGCCGCCCGGCGGCGTCCTGCGGCTCGCGCGCCAGACGCTCGCGCCAGCGCGGGAGCCAGGCGTCGAACGCCTCCGGGCTCTCCTGGAACAGCGCGCGCACCCGGGCGTCGGCCGACGGATCGGCGGCCGCGTCGCCCAGCCGGCGGAAGGTCAGCGTGAAGTCGGCACGGCCGCCGGTCATGGCGTTCAGCAGATCCTGCGCCAGCGCGCCATCGCCCTCTTCCTCGGTGAACAGGCCGAGCTTGCGGCGCAGCCCGCCGATCAGCGCGCCGGCATAATGGCCGCGGAAGGCCGGCAGCACCCCGTTGGCGATGGCGAGCGCCTTGTCGCTGTCGGCGTCGAGCAGCGGAAGCAGCGTCTCGCCGAAGCGCGCCAGGTTCCAGTGCGCGATGCTGGGCTGATGCGCATAAGCGTAGCGGCCCTGGCTGTCGATCGAGCTGAACACCGTCTCGGGATCGTAGGCGTCCATGAAGGCGCAGGGACCGTAGTCGATGGTCTCGCCGGCGATCGAGCAGTTGTCGGTGTTCATGACGCCATGGATGAAGCCGACCAGCAGCCACTTCGCCACCAGCTTCGCCTGGCCCTCGACGACGCGCTCGAAGAGCACGCGGTAGGGTTCGGCCGACGCTTTCGCCTCGGGATAGTGCCGGTCGATCACATGATCGGCGAGCAGGCGCAGCGCCTCGGTGTCGCGGCGTGCGGCGAAGAACTGGAAGGTGCCGACGCGGATGTGGCTGGACGCGACGCGCGTCAGGACCGCGCCCGGCAGCTCGCCGTTGCGCCAGATCGGCTCGCCGGTCGTCACGGCGGCGAGCGAGCGCGTGGTCGGTATGCCGAGTGCCGCCATCGCCTCGCTGACGATGTATTCGCGCAGCACCGGACCCACCGCGGCGCGGCCGTCGCCGCCGCGCGAGAACGGCGTGCGGCCCGAACCCTTGAGCTGGATGTCGCGGCGCCTTCCGTCGCGATCCACGATCTCGCCCAGCAGGATGGCGCGGCCGTCGCCGAGCTGCGGCACGAAGTTGCCGAACTGGTGGCCGGCATAGGCCAGCGCGATCGGTTCGGAGCCTTCCACCACCTTGTTGCCGGCCAGCATGGCCACGCCCTCGGGCGAGGCGAGGTCGGCGGGATCGAGGCCGAGCTGCCGGGCGAGCGTCTCGTTCAGCTTCACGAGCTTCGGCGCCGCCACCGGCGTCGGCGCCAGCCGCGCGTAGAAGCGCTCGGGAAGGCGGGCGTAGCTGTTGTCGAAGGGCAGGCCCGCGTTCGCCATGGCCTACTCGTCGTACCGGGCGGTGGTGATGCCGCTCATGCGGTCGTAGTGCAGCGAGATCCGCTGCAGGGTGCAGAGGTTGAGGTACTGCCAGATCGCCGGCCGGCCGGCGTCGGCGAACTCCACCTTGAGATCGCCCATGCAGTAATCGGTCGGTGCCTTGTAGGAGACCTCGCGCGACTGGCCCTGCTGGATCGGCGGCGGCTTCAGGAAATTGGGGCCCCACATGTTGAACTGGGTCATCGACACCGAAAGCCCGTTGATCGGGTAGCCCGTCATGTTCTTCAGCAGGAACGTCGTTTCCTGGGCGAGCGCCGGGCCGGCGGACAGGAACAGGGCGGCAACGACCAGACTACGCAGCATGTATGAACAACCTCGGCGCAAAAGAACCGTTGCGTCCGAGTCTGTCGCAGATCGCCGAAGCGCGCTAGAGGGGGCCATGACGCTGCTGATCGGCCACCCGTGCTTCCTCGAACACGATACCGGCGACTTCCATCCCGAGCGCCCCGACAGGCTGCGCGCCATCGAGACCGCTCTCGCCGCCGACGAATTTGCAGGCCTCGCGCGCCTGCTTGCGCCACAGGCGACGATGGAGCAGCTGACGCGCGTCCATCCGCGCGACTATGTCGAGGCGATCCTCGGCGTGAGCCCGCCGGCCGGCCAGCTCGTCCAAGTCGACGGCGACACGGTGATGAGCGCCGGCAGCGCTATTGCCGCGCGCCATGCCGCGGGTGCGGCGGTCGCTGCAGTGGACGGCGTGATGGGCGGCGGCCACAGGACCGCCTTTGCCGTCGTCCGCCCGCCCGGCCACCACGCCACACCCGACGTGCCAGGCGGCTTCTGCCTGTTCAACAACGTCGCCATCGGGGCGTTGCATGCGCGCGCCGCGCACGGCGTGCAGCGCGTCGCCCTCGTCGACTTCGACGTCCATCACGGCCAGGGCACGCAGGCCGTCGTCGAGCCCGACCCCGACCTTTTCTACGCCTCGACCCACCAGCATGCGATCTATCCCGGCACCGGTTCGGCCCGCGAGCGCGGCGTGGCGGGCAACGTCGCCAACGTGCCGCTCGGCGCCGGCAGCGGCAGCGAGGAGTTCCGCACCGCCTGGGCCGACCGGCTGCTGCCAGCGCTCGACCGCTTCGCGCCCGGCCTCGTCATCGTGTCGGCCGGCTTCGACGCCCATCGCCGCGACCCGCTGGCCCAGCTCGACGTCGAGACCGAGGATTTCGTCTGGCTGACCAGGGAGCTGCTGGCGATCGCCCGGCGCCATTGTAGCGGCCGCCTCGTGTCCGTGCTCGAAGGCGGCTACGACCTCGCGGCGCTGGCCGAATCGGTGTCGACCCACGTGCGCGCCCTGATGCACGCCGACGCCGCCTGAGCGTCGCGTCGGGTCGTCGCTATTTCTGGTCCAGGCGCCAGGTGCCGTCCCAACCGGCCGGCGCGCCGGAACGCAGCAAGGTCTCGCAGCGCGCGATGAACAGCCGGCAGGGCGCATCCTCCTCGCGCATCGCGGCGGCGGCGCGGAAGGCCGCGATCGCCGCTTCGAAGCGGCCGGCGACATAGTCGCTGCGGCCCCTGTCCCAGATCGCGAGGAAGACCTCGTGCAGATGCCGGGTCGACGCCTCGCCGAGAGGCTCGTAGATGTCATGCGGCTCGGTGGTGCCGGCGGCGATCACGCGGTCGATGTGACGCCAGACGAACAGCTCCGACGTGGCCTTCGCCACCTCCCCGCTGGCCAGCACCTCGGTGCCGTAGACCTTGTTCATGCCTTCGAGCCGCGAGGCCTGGTTCGCGACCTGGCCGACCAGCGTGTAGTTGATCCTCTCCTTGGCGCCGACATTGCCGACGACGGCAGGGCCGGTGTGCAGGCCGAAGCGCGTGCGGAAGCCAGGCCGGCCGCGCTCGCGCCACTTCCCGGAAAGCTCGCGGCCGGCGGCGGCGGCTTGCAACGCGCCGCGGCAGGCGTTGGCGATGTGGTCGGGGTCGGGCTCGGGCGCGTTCCAGAACGCCATGATGCTGTCGCCGATGTACTTGTCGATCATGCCGCGGTTGGCCGAGATCGCCGAGCCCAGCGTCTCGAAATAGCGCGAGAGCCGGCTGGTCAGCAGCTCCGGCTCCATGGTCTCGCTGAGCAGCGAGAAGCCCTCGATGTCGGTGAACAGCACGGTGATCTCGCGCCGGGTTCCGCCGACGCCGCTCGACTCGGGCGAGCGCATGATCTGGTGCACGAGGTCCTTCGAGACGTAGCGGCCGAAGATCTCGAGCCCCTCGCGCATGCGCTCGACGGCATCCGACAGCCGCACGATCTCCCTGATCCGGCTTCGCACCGGCTGTCGGTCCGAGAAGTCGAGGCGACGGATGCGCTCGGTCTTGGCCGCGAGATCGGCGATCGAGCGCGAGACCAGCAGCGAGGCGATCAGCGCCGCCACGATGGCGAACCCGACCGCGACGGCGGCGGCGGCCGCCGCGCGTCGCAGCAGCACGCGCGACGCCGCCGTGAGCTCGGAGACCGGCACCGCTGCGGCGACCAGGAAACGCTGGCCGAGCTGGGGCGGCATGCGATTGACGATGATCCGGTAGACGTGGCCGCCGACGGTCATGTGACGGTCGATACGGCGATCGCCGGCGAAGGCTTCGCGGATTTCGCCGCGCAGCACGGTCCGCACCTCGCGGTCGTCCAGGCAACCGGGCGCATCCGGCGCGCAGGGCTCCGACTGGATCTCGACGTTGCCGCCTGAGTGGCCCACCATGATCACCGAATTGCCGGTGATCTTGTAGGCCGTCAGGAGCTGCGACAGGGTGCGCAGCGTGAAGTCGAAGCCGATGACGCCCTTGCCGTTCTGCAGCGGGACGCCGGCCGAGATGCCGATGTCGCCGGTCTGCGCGAAGCGGTAGGGCTCGGTGAGGATGGCCTTGCCCTCCCGCATCGCCTCGGCGTACCAGGGCCGAGTCCTGGGGTCGTAATCGGTGCGTCGTACGCGCTTCGGGCCGTGCGTGCCGTCGGGGGCGTAGAACCACCATGTCTCCTCGCGCGGCGGCGCGCCGGCCGCCATCGCGCGCACGATGATCGCCTCGCCGTCCGGTACGTCGAACTCGCCGCGCTGGGACACGGTGAAGCTGTCGGTGCGCCCCGCGTAGACGAAGGCGCCGTCGTCGTAGCCTGCGAACGCAGCCTGCACCGCCAGGTGGCGGCCGAGCATGGAGATGAGCTGGCGCTTGCGGGCCTCGTCGACCGGGGGGCTTTCCGGAGCGTTGAAGCTCGGCCCCTCCGACAGGGTCTGGCCGACCGACACGACGACCCGCAACCCCTCCGACATGAAGCGCTCGACCGCGCTCTCCAGCGCGTTGACGCGCTGGTCGGCACTGCGCTGCTCCAGGAAGTCGACCGACCGCCAGCCGAGCCACAGCAGCACGGCGGCCAGGGGCACGACGATCAGCGCCATCAGGGTCAGCATCGTGATGCTGAACGGGACGGACCGCCGATTTCTGCTCATGTCACCTGCCGACGACGGAAGATGAGGTCGGGCGCCTACTCCCTGACCGCCGCCCACTTGCAGCCGAGGTTCTGCGTCGTGACGGTCAGCATCTTGGGCTGCGAGGCGGTGTTGGCCACGATGTTGAGGTTCATGCGGCCGAGGTCGAAGTCGCCGGTATAGACCCCGTTGGCGCGCTGCTTCAGCTTCACGTTGATGCCGCCCGCCGACCTGATCTCGGCCTGGCCGTTCACCATCCTGAACGTGTGCTCGCGCGTGAAGGACGGATCGGCCGCGATGCACCCCTGGATGTTCTTGGGATCGGCCTTCAGCCAGAAATGCACCTCCGCGTCCTGCGCCGAAGCGGCGAAGGGCAACGCGCCCGCGAGTGCGACGGCAGCCAGCCTGAATGCGATCATGTCGTTCCCCCTTAGGTTTCGTGCTGCATCCTAGTGGACGCACCGCGGCTCCACCATGCAATGATTGCACCGGGAGGAACTCCATGCCGCAGAACAAGAAAGCCGTGGTCGTCGGCGCGCTGGGCGTCATCGGCCGCTACATCGTCGAGAAGCTTCTGGCCGAAGGCGACTGGCAGGTGGTCGGCCTGTCGCGCCGTCCGGAGAAAGAAGGCCCGCGCTATCGCCATGTCTCCGTCGACCTGCTCGACCTCGAGGACGTCGCAAGGAAGCTCAGCGGCCTCGCGGACGTGACGCACGTCTTCTATGCCGCCTTCCAGCCCGGCACTGGCGCGGCGGCGAACTACGCCACGGTGATCGCGCCCAACCGCGACATGCTGGTGAACTCCGTCACCGCCGTCGCCCGGGCGTCGCGCCGGCTCGAACGCGTCGTGCTGGTGACCGGCACCAAGTATTACGGCACGCATCTCGGGCCGCTGAAGACGCCGATGCGCGAGACCGATCCGCGCCACATGCCGCCCGACTTCTACTTCGACCAGATCGACTGGCTGACCGACTACCAGCGCGGCAAGAAGTGGAGCTGGACGGAGCTCAGGCCACAGACGCTCTGCGGCTTCGCGCCGGGCACCGCCATGAGCATCCTGCCGGCCATCGCGGTCTATGCGGCGATCTCCAAGGAACTCGGCCTGCCGCTGCGCTTCCCCGGCAAGCCGGGCGCCTGGGGCACCATCTACCAGGTGACGGACTCCTCGCACTTCGCTAGCGCCGCGCTGTGGGCGGCGACCGAGGCGCGCGCCGCCAACCAGGCCTACAACATCACCAACGGCGACTATTTCCGCTGGCGCAACGTCTGGCCCCGGATCGCCGCCGTGTTCGGCATGAAGGTCGGTGATCTGCAGACCATAAGCCTCACCCAGCAGATGGCCGACAAGGCCGATCTCTGGGCGGCGATGACCAGGAAGTACGGTTTGAAGAAATTCGCCTTCGACCAGCTCGTCGCCTGGCCGTTCGCCGACTATGTCTTCGGCTCGGACTGGGACGTGATGTCGGACGTCACCAAGAGCCGCCTGCACGGCTTCCACGACGTGGTCGACAGCGAGGCCATGTTCGAGCGCCTGCTCAGGCGCTTCCGCAAGGAGAAGATCGTACCCTAGCGGCCGCCGTCGGGCCGGCCTACAAGGAAGGCATGGCCCGGCATTTGCTGGATCATGACGGCAACGGGGTGCCGCCGCGTACCGGGGGACGACTGCGTACATATGAGTGATCTTTCCGATCTCCTGCCGCCCGAGCCGTGGCCCCAGCGGGTGTCGCGCCTGCTCGCCTGGGCGGCCGGTGCGATCATCCTGGTCGGCTGCAGCGGCCTCATCACGATCGACGTGATCACGCGATTCCTCTTCAAGCGCGGCATGGTCGAGAGCTTCGAGATGTCGGGCTATGCGCTGGCCGCCTGCATCGGCCTCGGCCTGGGCTTCGCGACCACCTCCAAGACCCATGTCCGCGTCGACATCCTGCTCGACGCCTTTCCCCGGCCCGTCCGCGTCGCCTGCGACCTGCTGGCCTCGATCTCGCTCGCCCTGGTCGCCGTCGCGCTCGCCTGGTTCTGCTGGGGCACGCTCGCCCAGTCGGTCGCCATGAACGCCAAGTCGGTGTCGGTGCTGCAGGTCCCGATGGCGATCCCGCAGTCGGTCTGGTGGGTCGGCATGTTCTGGTTCGCCTGCGTGGCCGTGCTGCTGCCCGTCCAGGCCGTGCTGCGGCTGCTGGCCCGCGACCAGGCGGGCTTCGACGCCCTGATCGGCAGCCTGCGCGTCAGCGAGGAGATCAGCCAGGCCGGCATCGAGGAACGAAAGGCCGGCGACGGCGCGCCGCGATGATCTGGACCGCACTCACCCTGCTCGTCGTGTTGGTCGGCATCAGCCTGCCGGTCGCCGCCGCGCTCGGCCTCATGGCCTATGTGCTGTCGGAGCGCTTCGCCTTCTTCCCGATGACCGGCGCGATCGGCGAGCTGGCGTGGAACTCGTCGAACGACTTCATCCTGATCGCCGCGCCCATGTTCATCATGATGGGCGAGCTGATGCATCGTTCCGGCATGAGCGAACGCCTGTTCGCCGCCCTCGCACCATGGTTCGCGCGCGTGCCGGGCCGGCTCGTCCACACCAACATCGCCGCCAGCGCCATCTTCGCGGCGACCTCCGGCTCTTCGGTCGCCACGGCGGCGACCATCGGCACCGTCGCCATCCCCAACATGGACAGAGGCGGCTACAACCGGCCGCTGTTCCTGGGGTCGATCGCCGCCGGCGGTACGCTCGGCATCCTGATCCCGCCCTCGATCAACATGATCATCTACGCGGTCCTCACCGACACGTCGGTGGCCGACCTCTACGCCGCAGGCTTCATTCCCGGCTTCATGCTGGCCGGCCTGTTCTCGCTGATGGTGCTGGCGCTCTGCCTGGTCCGCCCGCAATGGGCCGGCCCCCGGGCCGACACCGGCAACCTCTGGCGGGAGCGCCTGTCGGGCCTCAGGAACCTGCTGCCGCCGCTCGGCCTGTTCCTCGTGGTCGTCGGCTCCATCTATGCCGGCATCGCCACGCCGACCGAGGCTGCGGCGCTCGGCCTGATGGCGACGCTCGGCCTGGTCGCAGCCAACGGACAGCTCACCGTGCCGGTTCTGCTGCGCGCCTTCGAGGGCACCGTGCGGACGACCTGCATGGTCATGCTGATCGTGATCGCCGCCTTCTTCCTCAACTTCGTCATGGTCTCGATCGGCCTGGTCAAGGCGATCACCGACTTCGTGCTGGCGCTCGGCCTGTCGCCGCTCGGCATGCTGGTCGCCATCGTCGTGTTCTACCTGATCCTCGGCTGCTTCATGGAGACGCTGTCGATGATGATCGCCACGACGCCGGTCGTGGTTCCGGTCGTCGTCGCCCTGGGCTACAGCCCGGTCTGGTGGGGCATCGTCTTCGTGATCCTGATGGAGGCGGCGTTGATCACGCCGCCCGTCGGCCTCAATCTCTACGTCGTCCAGGCCGTACGGCGAGGCGGCGCGTTCTACGACCTGTGCATCGGCGCCTTGCCGTTCGCGGCGATGATGATCGTGATGATCGCGATCCTGATCGCGTTCCCGCAGCTCGCCCTGTGGCTGCCCGCTTTGCTCAAGGGTACCGGTTGATCTTTCCAAGGAGGATATGATGTCCGTCAAGAACCTGTTTGCAGCAGCGGCCCTCGCCGGCTTGCTGGCCGTCGGCGGCGCCGCCGCGCAAACCCCCGCCCTGCCCTCGACGTCGTTCAACGTGGTCGGCAGCATCGGCAACCTGTCGATGTACACCAGCCGCGAGCTGCCCTTCTGGACCGAGACGGTCACCAAGGAGTCGAACGGCGCCATCAAGGTGCAGGTCAAGCCCTTCACCGAGCTCGGCTTCAAGGGTGCCGAGATCTTCCGCCTGGTGTCGAGCGGCACCCTGCAGTTCGCCACCACGGTGCTGAACTACAATTCGGGCGAGGTGCCGATGAACGAGGCGGCCGACCTGGTGGGCCTGGTCGGCTCGGTCGAGGAGCTGCAGAAGGTCCTCGACGCGATCCGCCCGGCCTATGCCAAGTTCCTCGAGGAAAAGCACGGCATCAAGCTGCTGGGCTTCGGCACCTACCAGGCGCAGGTCATCTACTGCCGCGACGCCTTCGTCACCATCGCCGATCTCAAGGGCCGCAAGATCCGCGCCTCCGGCGCCTCGCAGCAGGCGTTCGTGACGCATATCGGCGGCTCGCCGCTCAACATCGCTTTCGCCGAGGTCCAGCCCGCGCTGGCCAACGGCGTGGTCGACTGCGCCATCACCGGCGCGCTGTCGGGCTACAAGTCGAAGTGGCACGAGGCCGCCAAATTCATCTCGCCGATGCCGATCAACTTCGGCGTCGCCGCCCAGCTCGCCAACCTCAAGTGGTGGAACTCGCTCGATCCCAAGGTCCAGGCCTTCCTCGAGAAGGAGCTGCGCAAGCTCGAGCTGTCGATTTTCGAGCAGGCCAAGACCGAGACCCAGACCGGCATCAACTGCAACACCGGCACCGGCCCCTGCCCGGAGGGCGCGCCGGCCGCCATGAAGCTGGTGCCTGTCACGCCGGCCGACGAGGCGCTGCGCAAGGATGCGCTCGCCAAGGCGATCCTGCCGTCGTTCGCCAAGCGCTGCGGCCCCGATTGCGTGAAGACCTGGAACGACACGGTCGGCAAGACGCTCAACACCTCGATCGCCCCGTGACGGGCCGCTCGTGATCACCCTGCTCGATCCGGCAGGCTACCGCCGCACGCCGTGGAGGAACGGCGGCGGCACGACCGTCGACATCGCCGTCCGCCTGGACGGCGAGGCCGAGGTCTGGCGTTTCGGCCGCACGCCGATCGTCCAGCCCGGCCCCTTCTCGGACTATTCGGGCTTCGACCGCGTGCAGGCGCTGGTCGCCGGCAGCGGTCTGGTGCTGGAGACGCCCGAGGGCGAGATCGACGTGCGCCAGCCGTTCCGGCCGGTGCGCTTCGCCGGCGAGACGGCCATCACCAGCCGGCTCGAGGCGGGGCCGGTCGAGGTCGTGAACCTGATCGGGCGACGCGAGCGGGTGAAGATCGAGATGGTCGTGCTCGACGAGGGCCGCACGCTGCTCCTGCAGCCGGGCACCCACATCGCCTACACACCGCACGGCGACACCGAGCTCGCCATCCAGGGCAGCGAGCGCAAGCTGGCGGCCGACCATGCGCTGCGGGTCGATACCGACGTGACGATGCGGCTGACCGGCGTCGCCGGCTGCCTGCTGGTCGCCAGCATCACCTGAACCGGAGGACGGCAAACGATGCGCATTGCGGTGGTCGGCGCGGGCGGCGTCGGAGGCGGCTACGGCGCCGCACTGGCCCATGCCGGCGCGGACGTCACGTTCATCGCGCGCGGCGCCCATCTCGCGGCGATGAGGAAGGACGGGCTGCGGGTCGAGAGCCCGCGCGGCGACACGCACCTCATGCCGACCCGGGCGACCGACGATCCCGCGAGTGTCGGTCCGGTCGACGTCGTGCTGTTCTGCGTCAAGCTCTGGGACGTCGAGAGCGCGGGCGCCGCCATCGAGCCGATGGTCGGGCCGGACACCGCCGTCATCACCCTGCAGAACGGCGTCGACGCGCACGAGCGCCTGATCCCGATCCTCGGCGCCAAGGCCGTGATGCCGGGCGTCGCCAACATCAGCGCGACCATCGCCGAGCCCGGCCTGATCCGCCAGACCGGCACGGTCATGCGCATGGTGTTCGGCGAGCCCGACGGCAGCCGCAGCAAACGCGCCGAGGCGTTCCTCGCGATGTGCGGGAAGGCCGGCATCGCCGGCGTGCTGAGCGAAGCCATCATGACCGAGCTCTGGATCAAGTTCGTGCTGCTCGCCTCCAACGCCGGCATCATGGCGCTGGCGCGCCTGCCGGTCGGCAAGCTGCGGGGCGACCCCGACATCGACGCGGTCTTCGCAGCGGCCTACGGGGAAGCGGCAGCGGTCGGCCGCGCCGCCGGCGTCGCTTTGCCCAACGACATCGTCGAGCGGACTTTCGACTTCAACCGCAATGCACCTGCGCATCTCATGCCGTCGATGGGCGTCGACCTGCTGCGTGGCAACCGTATCGAGCTGCCCTGGCTCTCGGGCAAGGTGGTCGAGCTCGGCAAGCGCCACAATGTCCCGACACCGACACATGCGCTGATGTATGCTGCGCTGAAGCCCTACATCATGGGCGCGCCGGCCTGAGGTCCTCCATGCGTCTCCTTCTCGTTCTCCTCGCCGCCCTGCTGCCGGGCACGGTCGCGGCCGCGGACATCAAGCTGCTGACGGCCGGCGCCTACAAGCCCGTCGCGCTCGACCTGATCCCCGAATTCGAGAAGCGCACCGGCCACAAGGTCACGGTCGAGAACGCGACCGCGGGCCAGCTCCAGAAGCGGGTGGCCGACGGCGAGTATTTCGACGTGCTGGTCCTGCCGCCGCTCTCCATGGCGCCGCTGATGGGCAACCGCGTCGTCGAGAGCAGCGGCAAGGTGCTGGCGCGCGTCGGCATCGGCGTCGGCGTCAAGGCGGGCACCACGCCACTGCCCGACATCTCGGACGTCGACGCCTTCAGGAAGACGCTGCTGGCCGCCAAGTCCGTGGCCTATATCGATCCTGCCTCGGGCGGTTCGAGCGGCATCTACGTCGCCCATCTCTTCGACAAGCTCGGCATCGCGGCGCAGATGAAGCCCAAGAGCGTGCTGGTTTCCGGCGGTCTCGTCGCCGAGAGGCTGCTGGACGGTCAGGCCGACCTCGCGCTCCATCAGAAGAGCGAGATCATGGCGGTGCCTGGCGTCACCCTCGTCGGGCCGATCCCGCTCGACGTGCAGCACTACACCGCCTATTCGGGCGGCGTCGCGACAGGCACCCGCAACCGCGCCGCCGCCGATGCCCTGCTTCTCGAGTTGGCCAGTCCGAAGAACCTGCCGGTGCTGAAGAAGCGCGGCATGGACGAGCCCTAGCGATGGAAGCCGGCGCTCTTGCGCCGCCGATCCGGGCGGAGCGCTGGTTCAACACCGACACGGCGCTCTCGCTCGAAGCCTTGCGCGGCAAGGTCGTGGTCCTGCACGCCTTCCAGATGCTCTGCCCGGGCTGCGTCTCTCACGCCGTGCCGCAGGCGCGCCGACTGCACGAGATCGCCAGGAGCATCGATACGCTGGCGGTCGTCGGCATTCACACCGTGTTCGAGCATCACGCCGCGATGGGCCCGGTGTCGCTCGAGGCATTCCTGCACGAATACAAGATCACCTTCCCCGTGGCGGTCGACAGCGCGGCGACCGACGGCGGGCCGATCCCGCAGACCATGGCGGCCTACGGCTTCCGGGGCACGCCCTCGACGGTGGTGATCGACCGCGAGGGCCGCATCGTGCGCTCGAGCTTCGGCGCCGAGGACGACCTGGTGCTCGGCCTCTTCATCGGCAACGCGCTGGCGCGCTAGGGCCAACGCGCTCGGCCGCTAGTCGAGCGGACGATTCCTCGTCCGCTTGCGGCCGCCCGGCCGGTCCCACACGACGCCGGGATAGCCTTTCAGCGGCACCAGCTTCTCGCCGAGATAGGTCCAGTCCTGGAGCTGGTCGATGGCGATGTGGTAGCGCGGCTCGCGGCCGGTACGGCCGGCGAACAGCGCACGCGGGATGTCGATCATCTTCGCCTGCGCCCGCTCGTAGGAGATCGGCGTGCCGCAGCGGGCGCAGAAGCTCCGCGTCGAGCCCGTCGCCTCGTGGCGGAAGCGCGTGATGGCCTCGGCGCCCTTGGTGACACGGAAGCGCCGGCGCCAGCTCCCGACATAGGTGGCGTAAGCGGCGCCATGTGCCCGCCGGCTCGCGGCCGAATGGTCGTGCCAGGCCCAGAAGGCCGGATACTCGATCTCGACCGCCACGGCGCCGCAGAGGCATTCGCCCTCGGCGGTCTCTTCGCCTTTCCTCACTTGACCGCCTCGATCGCCTTCTTCCATGCAGCGACCGTGAGGTCGATGTCGGCGCGGCTGTGCGCCACGCTGACATAGTATTTGCTCTCGCCCTTCATGATGCCGTTGGCGCGCAGCACCTGGTTGAAGCGCTTCAGCATCGCGGCATCGCCTTTCAGCGTGTCGCGATAATCCTTGATCGGCAGGTCGGTGAAGACGACGTCGAACAGCGGCGGCTCGCCCAACACCTGCGCCTTCAGGCCGGCCTTCTTCAGCATCTCCGACAGCGTGCCCATCAGCTCGCGGCCCGTCGCGAACACGCCTTCGTAGGTGCCGGGCTGCTTAAGCACCTCGAGCGTGGCGAGGCCGGCGACGGCGGCGACCGGATTGCCCGAGAGCGTGCCGACCTGGAAGATGAAGTCCTCGTCGGTCATGGCGAGCCGGTCGAAGTGCTTCATGATGTCGGCGCGGCCGGCGATGGCGGCAAGCGCGAAGCCGCCGCCCACGATCTTGCCGAGCGTGCAGAGGTCGGGTGTCACGCCGTAATATTCCTGCGCGCCGCCATAGGCGAAGCGGAAGCCGGTCACGACCTCGTCGAAGATCAGCGGGATGCCGTGCTCGGCCGTCACTTCGCGCAGCGCCTGGAGGAAACCGGGCCTGGGCGGGATCAGGCGCTGGAACGGCTCGACGATGACGCCGGCCAGCTCGTCCTTCTGCTCCTCGATCAGGCTCCGCACCATGTCGATGTCGTTGAAGGCGGCCACCACCATCTCGTCGACGACGGACTTGGGGATGCCGGCCGAGTCGAGGGAGCCGCGTGGAAAATTGCCGGGGCTCCTGGGCGCCAGCGAGACGAGCGCGTAGTCGCTCATGCCGTGATAGCCGCCCTCGAACTTCAGGATCTTGTCGCGCTTGCGGAAGGCGCGCGCCGCCCGCATGGCGTAGAGGTCGGCCTCGGTGCCGGAGCAGACGAACCTCACCTGCTCGGCGCAGGGCACCGCCTCGACGATCGCCTCGGCGAGCGCGATTCCGTGGCGGTTGTTGCCGAAGAAGGTCGTGCCGAGCGGCACCTGCCCCTGCACCGCTTCCGTCACCCTTGGATGGGCGTGGCCGATGAACATCGGACCGGAGCCCAGCAGGTAGTCGACATATTCGTTGCCGGCCTCGTCGTAGATGTGGCCGCCTCTGCCCTCCTTGAGGATCACCTCGGCCGGCATGTTGCCGAAGCTGCCGCCCGGCAGGACCTTCCTGGCCTGCTCGACGAGCCGGTCGGTCGCATCGATCTGGGTCTGTACGTTCATGCTCTACTCCTCTTCCTCACCCTGGGGGGCCCGAAGGGCCGTCTCGAAGGGTGGCTGCCGTGCTGTTGTCCATCCTTCGAGACGCACCGCTGCGCGATACTCCTCAGGATGAGGCCGTCATGACTACTCGATGGGAACAAAGATCGAGTGGCGCAGCTTGCCTTCGATCGCCTTGGAGAAATGGCCCTTGCCGTGCGTGTCCTCGACCAGGATCACTTCGCCGGCACCGATGATGCGGGTCTCGCCGTCGCTCGCCTGGATCGATACGCCGGCATCGAGGTTGATGATGTACTGCCGGCGCGGCGCGGGATGCCATTCGTAGTCGTAGGTGCCGGGCGTCTCACGGAAGATGATGCCGGTCGCGGGAAAGGTCGCGGACGTCCGGCCGCCGCGGCCCTCGTGCTTCCACTCGATCTCGATGTCGCGGAAGTGAGTCTCGCCAGCTTCGTCGACATACAGATTGTGGATGCGCATGAAATTTTCTCCCCCTCTTGCCCCGGCCCGCACCGAGCTTAGAACGAAAGCATGCTCAAGGAACCCGTCGAGGCCGCCCTTTTCGACATGGACGGTCTGCTGCTCGATACCGAGGCGCTCTACATCCGCGCCATGCAGTTCGCTGCCGGCCGGCTCGACCGCGAAATGCCGCTGTCACTCTGCCACGCCATGGTCGGCGTGCCCGGCAACGAATGCAATCTGATGATCCAGGAGCACTACGGCGAGGGCTTCAGCCTGGCGGAGTTCCGCGGCCACTTCTCCGTGCATCTCCGCGAGCTCATGGAGGAGCGCATCCCGGTCAAGCCGGGCGCGGTCGAGCTGCTGGCGTTCCTCGAAGCGCGCAGCGTGCGGCGCGCCGTCGCGACGTCCGCCGGACGCAAGACGGCCGAGCACCATCTCGGCCGCGCCGGCCTGCTCGACCGCTTCCAGGCGATCGCCACGCGCGACGATGTCGCCCGTGCCAAGCCCGCCCCCGACGTCTACCTGGAGGCCGCCCGCCGTCTCGGCGTCGCGCCGGCGCGCTGCGTCGCCTTCGAGGATTCGAACGTCGGTCTCACCGCGGCTCATGCCGCCGGCACCATGGCCTTCTTCGTGCCCGACATCCTGGCGCCGCATCCCGAAGTGCGCGGCAAGGCCGTGCGCGTCCTCGACGACCTGCACGAGGCACGTCGTCTCCTCGAAGCCGCGCTCTAGAACTTCTCGACCCACGGCCTGACCTCGACCTCCCAGCTCCAGGCGCTGCGGTGCTGCTGCAATACGTGCCAGTAGGTCTCGGCGATGGCGTCGGGATCGAGCAGGCTGTCCGGCGTCTCGGCCGGCACGGGCCGCGCCGCGCTGCGGATGCCGCCGTCGATCACGAAGTGCGCCACGTGGATGCCCTTGGGCGAGAGCTCGCGCGCCATCGACTGAGCGAGCCCCCGCAGCGCGAACTTGCCCATGGCGAAGGTGGCCGAGAGCGCGAAGCCCTTCACGCCGGCGGTGGCGCCCGACAACAGCACCGCGCCGTGGCCTTTGGGCAACATGCGCTTCACCGCCTGCTGCGAGACCAGGAAGGCGCCGAAGGCGCTGACCTCGATGGCACGCTTCACGTCCTCGGGCGCCAGGTCGACCAGGGCGCCGCGCACCCGGCTGCTGGCGTTGTAGACCACGACGTCGGGGGTCTTGCCGGCGGCGTCCAGCGCTTCGAAGAGGGCCGCGACATCGCGGGCATCGGCGGCGTTGCAGCCATGGACGGAGGCGCCGGTCTCCCTGGTCAGCTCGTCGAGCTTGCCGGTCTGGCGGGCTGCCACGGCGACGGCGAGGCCGTTGCGGGCGAACAGGCGAGCGAGCGAGGCGCTGAGGCCGGGGCCGGTGCCGACGATCAGCGCAGAGCGGTATTTCGGCTTGTCCATGAGGTCCTCTCGTTGCCCGGGAGTCGAGGCAGGTATACGATTCGCCGTAATCGGGAAGGAAACAAGCCATGGATCAGGCCCCTCCGGTCGGCCGCATCGACGTCATCTCCGACGCGATCTGTCCCTGGTGTTACATCGGCAAGCGCCAGCTCGAGCGCGCGCTCGACATCATGGCCGCCCACCATTGCAGCGTCGCCGTCGCCTGGCACCCGTTCCAGCTCAACCCCGACATGCCGGCCGATGGCGCCGAGCGCGAGAAGTACCGCATCGCCAAGTTCGGCAGCCTCGAACGATCGAAGCAGCTCGACCGGCGCATCACCGAGGCCGCCGCCTCGGTGGGCCTGGAATTCCATCTCGACCGGATCACCCGCACGCCCAACACCGTGAACGCCCACCGGCTGATCCGCTTTGCCGGCCGGAAGGGCGTGCAGGACGCCGTCGTCGAGGAGCTGTTCGAGGGCTATTTCTGCAAGGGCGCCGACATCGGCGACGCGAAGATCCTGGCCGACATCGGCGCCGAGGGCGGGCTCGACCGCGCCGAGGTTCTGGCCATGCTGGCGAGCGACGAGGGACGCAAGGAAGTGCTGGCGGCCGACCAGATGGCGCGCAACGCCGGCATCCAGGGCGTGCCGAGCTTCGCCCTGCAGGGTCACGTCCTGTTCTCCGGCGCCGTTCCCGCCGAGGAGATGGCCCAGACCTTCCGCCGCGCCTGGGAGATCCTCAAGAACCGCGCGGCGTGACCTCGGCGAGGAGGTCCGGACATTTGGGGCGGAATTACCATCCGCCCTACTTCGATCTGCAGTGCACGCACCATGAGTCCGACACCGATCCGTGGGCGGACATCCCGGAGTACCAGGACTTCAGTCGAATGTTCGCCAACTTACGCAAGCTCAGGGACCCGGCGGCGCTCGGCCCGTTCATGGACGCCGACCTGGTCGGCAGCCCGGCGACCATCTGCCGGCGCATCGACCGGCTCACCGCCCTCGGATCAACTATTTCATGGTTTCGTCGGCTACCCCCGGGACGCCGATCGAGCTCCGCCAGCGCATGATCACCCGCTTCGCCCGGGAGGTCTGCCCGCGCTACTCTCGGGCGATGCGAACGGCGATGTAACCTTTGTTTTTTCAGCGACTCCGATTGTTTCCGTAGTGGATGCGTTCCCCCCAAGTGTGCAGGAATGAAACTTCCTGCGACGCCGGGGCGAGGTATGCTGGGGCACGAAGCCGCGTGGCCGTGTGGGTGAAGGTCTGGGAATGCGTTTGAGGGTGCTGCTCGCCGGTCTGGCCGTCCTGTTGTGCTGGTGCGATTCCGCATGGGCGCAGCGAAATGGCGGCGTGCTGCGCATCTTCCATCGCGACAACCCGACCAGCGCGTCGATCCTAGAAGAGACCAACGCCTCGACGGTCGTCGCCTTCATGCCGGTGTTCAACAACCTCGTGATGTTCGATCCCGGGGTGGCGCAGAACACGCCCGACGCCATCCTGCCCGAACTCGCCGAGTCGTGGAGCTGGAACGACGACCGGACCGAGCTCAGCTTCAAGCTGCGCCGCGGCGTGAAGTGGCACGACGGCACGCCGTTCACCGCGAGCGATGTCGAGTGCACCTTCAACCTGTGGACCGGCCGGGCGCGGCATCGCCTGCGCTTCAACCCGCGCGGCACCTGGTTCAACAACATCAACTTCGTCCGATCGGCCAACGACTACGAGGTGACGGTCCATCTCAACCGGCCGCAGCCCGCGCTGCTCAGCCTGCTGGCCTCCGGCTTTTCGCCGATCTACCCCTGCCACGTGCCGCTCGCCCAGATGCGGACCCGGCCTGTCGGCACCGGTCCCTTCAAGCTCGAATCCTTCAACCAGTTCGACCGCATCCGCCTCGTCCGCAATCCCGACTATTGGCGGCCGGGCAAACCCCATCTCGACGCCATCGAGTTCTCGGTGGTCGCCAGCCGCTCGACGGCGCTGCTGAGCTTCGTCGCCGGCCGCTACGACATGACTTTCCCCAACGACGTCAACATGACGCAGCTCCGCGACGTCCGGCGCCAGTCGCCGCGCGTGATGTGCGAGGCGACGGCGATGAACAACAACACCAACATCATGCTGAACCGCGAGGTGCCGCCGTTCGACAACCCCGACATCCGCCGCGCCCTCGTGCTGGCGCTCGACCGCCAGGGCTTCATGAACGCCCTGACCGAGGGCAGCGGCACGATCGGCGGCCACCTGCAGCCGCCGCCCGACGGGCTGTGGGGCATGCCCGCCGAGGTGCTGGCCACCCTGCCCGGCTTCGGCCCCGACCTCGAGAAGAACCGCGAGGAGGCGCGCGCCCTGATGCGCAAGGCGGGCTACGGGCCCGACAGGCCGCTGGCGATCAAGATCTTCACCCGCGCCGTCTCGCTCTACCGCAGCCCGGCCGCCGTGCTGGCGAACCAGCTCCAGGACATCTACATCGAGGCCGGCCTCGACGTCGTCGAGACCTCGCACTGGTTCACGCGGATCGGCCGCCGCGACTATTCGCTGGCGCTGGAGACCACCGGCAACGCTGTCGACGATCCCGACCAGGCCTTCTACGAGCACTTCGCCTGTCGCTCGGAGCGTAACTACAGCCGCTACTGCAACCCCGAGATCGAGCGCATGTTCGAGTCGCAGTCCACCGAGCTCGACGTCGACAAGCGCCGCCAGCTCGCTTGGGACATCGACATGAAGCTGCTGGCCGATGCGGCCCGCCCGCCGCTGGTGTGGAACCGCGCCGCGACCTGCTGGCAGCCCTACGTCAAGGGCTACGTCCCGCAGATCAACAGCTCCTACAACGGCTTCCGCTTCGAGGACGTCTGGCTCGACCGGCGCTGAACCGCCAGGTCTAGGGCGGAGAGGAAGCGCGAGCGGTCGCGCGCGGTCATCGGCTTCGGTCCGCCCGTCACCTCGCCCATCGCCCTGAGATTGGACAGCAGCTCGCGGCTCGCCATCGCCATGCCGATCGAGGAGGTCGTGAACGGCACACCCGTCGGCCCGATCGCCGCCGCGCCTCTCTTCAGGCAGCGGTCGGCGAGCGGGATGTCGGCAGTCACCACGATGTCGCCCTCCCCGGCGCGCCCGGCGATCCAGTCGTCGGCCGCGTCGAAGCCATTGCCCACCACCACCAGCTCGTGCCGCGGATCGCGCGGCACGTTCAGGAACGCGTTGCTCACGACGAACACCTTGAGGCGGTAGCGCTCGGCCACGCGGTAGACCTCCGCCTTCACCGGGCAGGCGTCGGCATCGACGTAGATCGCGGGAGCGTCCATCGGTCTACCGCGGCAAAATACGGTAGAAGGCGGCGCAGGTGTCGCCCAGGATCAGGTCCTTCTCCCGCGCCGTGAGGAACGGGCAATAGCGCCGCACGTAGTCGAGCGACTGCCTGTAGGTGCAGAAGCGCTCGACGTTCGGCATGTCGGAGCCCCACACCAGCCGGTCCGCGCCGAACAGGTTCTTCATGTCCTCGATCAATGCCTGCGCCTCGGGATAGGGATAGTCCCACACGCCGCCGTAGGTGATGGGGAACATCGCCTCGAGCACCATCGGCTCGTGACGCCACACCGCCAGCGCCTCGTCGGGGAACTGGTAGCGGCCGTTGCGCGCAAAGAACGCGACCGGCGGGCTCATCGCCATGTGGACGCGCAGGCCCGGGTGGCGCTTCAGCACGCGGCCGAACGCCGTGAGGTTGGCCATGTAACCCGCGAGATCGTAGCCCGGGCCCGAGCTCATCTCGAAGCAGAGCGAGATGTCCTTGGCGGCGAGCTTGTCCCAGAACGGCGCCAGCTCCGCGCCGTCGAGCGGCCAAGGGAAGCCGTGGCGCGCCATCGCATCGACGCCGTAGTAGAGGCCGCGCAGTCCCAGCTCGTCATGGGCGCGATCGACCTCGGCGAGCGCCTCGGGCGTGCCGGCCATCGCCTCGTCGACATGCATCAGGCCGGTCATGCGCTCGGGATACTGCCGGCCGGCGAAGGCGTTCATCTCGGTCATCGCGCCGTAGCCGCCGCCCGCCTGAAGGATGCAGTGGTCGACGCCGGCGTTCGTCATCTGCGCCAGCATCAGCTCGGGCGGCGCCACCATCTCCTGCATGCCCACCGGCATGTACTGGATGCCGTACTCCTCGCCTTGGTGCGTGAACTCGAGCCGCCCGAAGCGGCCGACGCGGAAATCGACGTCCGCGAGACCGTTCCAGCTTTCGTCGCCCGCCTCGAACAGCGCCCTGGTGTCGGCGCGCGCGCCGTCGCGCAACCGCCAGGTCGGCGCCACGGTCCGCGTCACCACCCTCTGCAGGTAGCGCTTGTGGACCTCGCGACTGGGATGCCCGCAGGTGCCCAGCCAGTGCGTGAAGACGTGGGCGTGGCAGTCGACGATCACGTTTTACTGGCCTAGGCGGCCGAGGCCTTCGCGGGCCCGCGCTATCGCCCTCTGGTTTGCGGCGATGGCCGGCGCTCCCGCGGCGACGCGAAAGCTGGCGCGCGCCTGCTCGAGATTGCCCAGCCGCTCATAGAGCAGACCGCGCTGCACGAAGGCGTTGTAGTAATCGGGCTTCACCCGAATCGCCTGATCGACGTCGGCGAGCGCGCCCTGATTGTCGCCGTTTCGGCCCTTCGCCACGGAACGGTTGTGCCACGCGACCGGATCGCGCGCGTTGATCGCCAGCGCGCGATTACAGTCGTCGATGACCGCCGGCAGGTTGTTGAGGGCGAGGTAGTGAAAGCTCCGCGCCGTATAGATCTTGCCGAGCGCCTCGCCCGAGTAGCTGCCCGAGGCGATGAGCCGTGAGCAGGCACCAACCGCCGCCTGACCGGTCTTGTCCCAGCAATCGTCGAAGTCGCCGGCCTTGGCCGGCGGTGAGGCAAGCAACACACTCGACGCGACGCCCAGGCAAATGAGGTGACGCATCCGTTGCTCCCGTCTCGCTCCGCGCCCCTCAGCTTAGCACGGCCACCTTCTTCTTCGCGATCAGTTCGAAGTCGATGGCAGCGCCCAGGCCCGGCCCGTTCGGTACATGCACCAGCCCGTCCCTGCCGACGACGATGTCCTTCTCCAGCCCGTACTTCTGCGCGGCATCCGGCAGCAGCACCTCGAAGAACTCGGTGTTGCGGATCGCGGCGATGACATGGAGGTTGGCGACGTTGTTCAGCGAATTGCCGCCGTGATGGACCTCGTAGTTCATGCGGAAGGCCTCGGCGAGATGCGCGGTCTTGACCAGCGTCGTGATGCCGCCCTTCACCGCCACGTCGCCGCGCAGATAGTCGGTCGCCTGCTGCATGATCCACGGCTGGTACGAATCGAGGCCGGTCTGCGGATACTCGGTCGCCATGATCGGGATCGAGAGCTGCTGCTTCAGCTTCACGTAATTGTAGATGTCCTGGTCGGCGAGCGGATCCTCGTACCAGTGGAAGCCCAGCTCCTGCACGGCGAGGCCCACGCGCACCGCCGCCGGATAGTCGTAGCTCCAGGTCGAGTCGAGCATGATCGTGTAGTCGCCGACCGCGCGGCGCACCGCCTCGCAGACCCTGATGTCCTCCTTCCAGCGCGTCGGCGGATGGATCTTGTAGGCGGCCCAGCCGGTCTCCTTGAACCGCACGGCCTCCTCGGCATAGGCCTCGGGCGAGGCCAGCACGGCCGAACTCGCATAGGCCGGCACCGACTCGCGATAGGTGCCGAGCAGGCGGTGGATCGGCTGGCCCGTCGCCTTGCCGACGAGATCCCACAGCGCCACGTCGGCCGCGCCGATCGCGCGCACGCCCGCCGAGCGCTGGCGCTTCCAGATCTCCTGGTTGAGCAGTTCCCGCTGCAGCGGGTTCCTGCCCATCAGCACCGGCTTCAGGTGCGTGATCAGCCCCTGCCCGTCGGTCGTCGCCGGGTTCATCGCCGAGCCGAGGAAGGCATGCCCCTCGAGGCCCTGGTCGGTGACCAGCCGCAGCAGGCCGAGCGCGCTCTTGCCGGAGAAGCGGCCGGTGTGGGCGCCGTAGGTGGTGGGCGGGATGTCGTCCCAGGCGAACAGCGTCAGGGTGACGTCGGTGATTTTCATGGGGTGATCTTCATTTCTTGCTCTCCCAGACACGGCGCTCGGCGCCGTAGGTGTCGATGTCGAGATGGCACACCGTGTCGAAGATCATGGTGTGGCGCAGGCCCGGCGAGTAGGGCGGCCACACCGGCAGGCCGCCATGGTTGGGATCGCCGTTGCGGGCGAAGGCGATCCACGTCCGGCTCATCGTTTCGCCGAGCGCCAGCCGCGCCGGATCGTCGCCGGTCAGCGGCGCGCTCTCGAGGTTGGAGAAGACGAACGGAATCTCGAGCGTGTGGCAGGAGCGCAGGCGGCCGCCCAGCACCGGCGTCTCCCAGGCGAAGAGATAGACGAACACCGGGGCGCCGCCCTGCGCCACCTTGCGCTCCGCCATCAGCAGCGACGGCGCCCGCACGCCGAGGTCGGAGACGATGGCGATGGCGATCCGCCCGGCCGTGAAGCCCGGCTGCGCCTTGCGATAGGCTGCGACGACCTCTTCGGTGCGGTCGCCGAGATAGGGCCTGAGCCCCTCGGGAAGAGTGTCGAACGTCGCGCCGGTCACCCAGGGCAGGTGGCCGATGAACAGGGTCTGCTCGTCCTTGTTGGTGCCGATCATCAGCGGCACGTGCTCCGAGGCGAGCGGCGCGTGCGGCGCGAACGGCCCACCCGGGAAGACCCGGCCGTCGATCACCGGATTGAAGCCGAGCCGCCGCCGGTCGGCGAAGGAGGCTCGGCCGATGCCGGCCAGCACCTTCTCCTGCGCCTCGAGGATCCTCCGGGCCGGCAGCCCGCGAAGCCTGCCGGCGTCCTTCGGCGCGAGGCCGAGATGCTCCAGCACCTGGCGCGCGGTCCGGGTGCCGTCCTCGCGGCTGGCCATCTGCACCGCCGGGCCGCTCTGGACGATCGCCTTGTGGAACAGGCCCTTCGCGCCGGGCAGCGCCATCAGCACGCTCACCTTGGCGCCGCCGCCCGACTCGCCGAAGATCGTGACGTTGCGCGGGTCGCCGCCGAACCGGGCGATGTTGTCGCGCACCCATTCGAGCGCCGCCACGATGTCGAGCAGGCCGGCGAGACCCGCCCCGGCGAAGTCGGAGCCGGCGATGTCCTCGAGATGGAGATAGCCCAGCGCGCCGAGGCGATGATTGAACGAGACCACCACCACCTCGTCGAGGCGGCAGAGGTTGGCGCCGTCCGACCAGGGCGAGGAGCCCGAGCCGGTGATGAAGGCGCCGCCGTGGCACCAGAACAGCACCGGCCGCTCGGCGCCTTCGCGGCCTGACGTCCAGACGTTGAGAGTGAGGCAGTCCTCGTCGAGCTTCTGCGTGCCGGCGAGCGTGAAGAGGCGCAGCAGGTCGTCGGGCAGCGCGAAGACGTTGCGGCTCTGCACGGCCATGTTGCCGTACGCCGTGGCGTCGCGCACGCCGGCCCACGGCGCGGGCGGCTGCGGCGGGCGGAAGCGCAGCGCGCCGAGCGGCGGCGCGGCATAGGGAATGCCCTTGAAGATCTCGACGCCGCGCTCGCGCCTCCCGCGGACGCGCCCGCCGGTCGTCTCGACGACGATGTCGCTCATCGCGTCAGTCTAGCGCGACCGTTCGAGCAGCGTCGCGAGCTTCTTGGGTGCGGTGAGAACATAGCTGCGACGCACAACGGCCGCGACCTCGTCCCAGTCCGGCCCCGCATCGAGCCGCATGCCGATCCAGCCTTTCGACCCGACATAGGGCGGCACGAAAAAAGTGTCGGGATCCGAACCGACAAGCGTCGCCTGGCTGCCGGGCGGCGCCTTGCACCACATCGAGACCCGGCCGTCGCCCCGCTTCTCCATGGCGAAGATCTTGTCGCGCACACGGAAGGTCGGATCGCCCCAGGCCTCCTTCTCGGTGGCCTCGGGCAGCGCGAGGCAGATCTTGCGGAGGCGCGCCGTGAGCTGCCTGGGCACGAGCCTGGAGGACATGCCGATCAGTCTACCATCGCCGGCCGGTTGCCCATACACTCCGCCCATGTCCGACCAGGCCCGAAAAGAGCTCGCCCCCACCGGCATCCTGCGCGCGGGCATCAACCTCTCCAACTTCCTGCTTGTGACCGGCCGCAGCGCCGCCGGCGATCCCGAAGGCGTGGCGCCCGACATGGCCCGGGCGATCGCCGCCGAGCTTGGCGTGCCGGTCGAGTTGGTGCCCTTCAAGTCGCCGGGCGAGCTGGGCGACCAGGTCGGCAAGGACATGTGGGACATCGGCCTGATCGGCGCCGAACCGCAGCGCGCCCAGAAGATCGCCTTCACCGCCGCCTATGTCGAGATCGAGGCGACCTACATGGTGCCCGAGGGCTCGCCGATCGCATCGATCGCCGATGTCGATCGCAAGGGCGTGCGCATCGCGGTGTCGGCGCGCTCGGCCTACGACCTCTGGCTCGAGAACAACATCAGGAACGCCACGCTGGTGCGCGCCGCCGGCCTCGACGCCGCCTACGACAGGTTCGTCGCCGACAGGCTCGACGTGCTGGCGGGCCTGCGTCCCGGCCTGCTCAAGGACATGGCCAAGGCGCCCGGCATGAGGATCCTCGACGGCAGGTTCACCGCCGTACAGCAGGCGGTCGGCACGGCGCGGCCCAACGTGGCGGGGGCGGCCTTCCTCGCCGCCTTCGTCGAGAAGGCCAAGAAGTCCGGCCTCGTCGCCGACCTGATCGAGCGGCACAAGGTCGAGGGACTGTCGGTCGCCGCGCCGGTCGCCTGATGCTCGACTTCAAGACGCTCTACCTCGTCGCCGCCGTCGTCACCCTGTCCGGCGCCGGCGCCGTTCTGCTCACCTGGTATCACCATCGCGACGCACCCGCCCTGCGCGCCTGGGCCGCGGCCCTGCTCGTCGGCAATCTCGGTGCCGTGATCGTTCGCGTCGCCGGTCCCTTCTCCAGTATCCAATCCACGCTGGTCTCCAACCTTCTGATCATCGCCGGCTTCGCGCTGATCTGGGCGAACCAGTACCTCGCCAACCGGGACCGGCTCGGCGTGTCCCGGCAGGTCGGCCTCACGGTCGCGGTCTGCGCGGCCTACGCCGTCCTCTTCGCCGTCATCTTCTCGGCCGGCGCCGGCCAGGGCATGCGCAGCACCTCCGTGCTGTTCTCGCTGTTCCTCGCCGTTCTCTCCCTGGCGACGGCGTGGGAATTCAGGCGGGGCATGGCCCGCGACGGGTTGCGCAGCCGCATCGTCGTGGTCTGGGCATTCGTCGCGATGTCCCTGGCGCGGCTGGCCCGCGCCACGGCGGTCTCGCTCGAAGCCACCAACGTGATCGACGGCAAGCTGTCGCTGACCGTCACCGGCTATGCCCTGTACGCCACCGTGATCCTCGTGCTGGCCATCACCTACGGCCTGATCCAGATGGCCAACGAGGCCGCCGCCCGCCGCGACGAGCGGCTGTTCGCCGGCGGCTGAGCGACCCGCCGTCGTTCCATCGGCCTATCTGCCCGCATCCATGTCGGCGAGCTTCGCCACCCGGCGCCGGAACTCCTCGGCCGTCGAGAATCTCGCATCGAGATAGGCCGCGATCAGGTCCTTGGCGAGCCAGGGACCGACGATCTGCGCGCCGATGCACATGACATTGACGTCGTCGTGCTCGACGCACTGGTGCGCCGAATGCACGTCGTGGCACACCGCCGCGCGAATGCCCTTCATCTTGTTGGCACCGATCGAGGCGCCGACGCCGGTGCCGCACACCATCAGCCCGCGCTCCGCCCGGCCCGAAGTGATGGCGGCCGCGACCTTGCGCGCGATGTCGGGGAAGTCGACCGGCGCGGGGTCGAAGGAGCCGACATCCTCGACCTCGTGGCCGCGCTCCTTCAGGAAGGCGAGCAGTTCGGCCTTCATCGGGAAGCCCGCATGGTCCGAGCCGACGACGATCTTCATGGGCGTTTCCCCGTTGGAGGCATCGGCACTAGTACCTTCCGGCGCCGACCGTGACGCAGTCGCCGTCGATCGCCGACGTGACGATCCTCGCGAAGGTTTCGAGCGGGCAGGCGCCGTTCACCGCCTCCGCGCTGCAGGCCGGTATCGCCACCGTCTGCATGCCGGGCGGATCGCGGTAGTCGAGGCGCTTCAGCTCGCGCATCTCCTCGAGCGTCTGCGCATAGTAGGCGAGACGCACATAGCGCTTGCCGGTGCGCACCTCATGGAACTGCTCGAAGGCCAGCGCACCGCCGGGCGAGGCCTCGTTGGGCTGGGCGCCCGGAATGCGCCAGCCGAGGTCGAGCAGGCTCGCCACGTTGTAGATGTTGCTCTGGTGGCCCATCAGCAGGCCGAAGCGCACCGGCTGGCCGGCGGGCTGCGCGCCGGGGAAATTGTGCCCGCTCTGCAGCACCGACAGGATCAGCGACAGCATGTTGGAGCCGCGTTCGCGGGCGATCGCCCTGGTCTTCTCGGTGAGGTCCGACGCCATCAGGTGCAGCGACAGCAGCTCGCCGAGCGCCGCGGGATGCGCCAGCCGGCCCCACGCCACCTGGTCCTTCGGCATGCCCTCGGCCGACTGCATGAGGAAAGCCTCGGCCGCCATGCCGGCGACGCCGAGCGGGCCGGCGAGCCGCACGCGACCGCCGGACTCGGTGCGGATCTGCGAGGCCGTGCCGGCATCGCCGCAGCGCCCGCCCGGCGCGGCCGTCGCCGTCGCGTCGCCGGGGCAGAGCACGGAGCGCATCATCGAAAGCTGCGGGGCGTGGTCGCGCTCGACCGAGGCGAAGCTGCCGCCGATCCGGTCGAGGATGGCCTTGCGGTTGGCCGCCGCATCCATCGGGCAGGACGCCGTCGGCGTCGGCCGGAACAGCGGATCGGGCCGGGTGAAGTCGGCCTGGTTGCGCAGCGGCAGGTCGGCGCAGCGCGGATACATGCCGGCCAGCAGCGCCGCGCCGCTCGCCCGCGTGCGCTGGTCGATGTCGGTCCACGCCGCGACCGTGTTGGGCTGCGGGCAGTTGTCGGCCTGGACGAGGCCGCGACCGCCGTAGAGCACGCGGTAGTAGCCGCCCATCAGGCGCATCGCCTCCTCGCCGTGCGGCGTCAGGAAGCCCGGCTCGACCGGCCAGCGGGGCCACGGGGTCGCCGCGATCCTGTCGAGCTCAGCATTGGGAAGGGTGGGCGAGCGCACGCCGTGGCGCGACAGCAGCACCGCCCGCTCGATCTGCCAGCCCGGCGGCGTCGGCAGGAGCTGGGCGGCGGCGGGCGCGATGCCCGCCAGCCACGAGGCGACGACCGAAACGGCGACGACGAGAACGCTCGAGCGCATGAAACTCCCCCAAGGCGCGAGACTATGCCGTGCCTCAGCCCCGCTCGTCCACGCATCTCCTAGTCGGGAAGAGACTTCAGCATGTCGATGAATTCCAGAGTGAGCCGCTCGAACGACCGCATCGACATGTCGAGCGCGATCGCCTTGCCCTCTATGCCGATCTTGGCGAGAGCCGCCGCGTCGGATGGACTGATCGCGCCGCCTTCTGCAAAGAACACGAGGCGCCGGGTCGTCATCTCCGGAGGCGTCGGCCGCAGCGAGAAGGGCAGACGCTGTCCGTCCAGGTCGATCGAGATGACCGGAAGCCGGCTGCGCTCGAGAGTCTGCTGCGCGCCCTGGAACTTGCCCCAGGTTTCGCGGGAAACGTCGTTGGGGAGCTGCTTCTTGAACGCGCTGAGCGTCTTCTCGGCCTTGATCTGCACGCCGGTGTGCAGGATCGCTTCGCCGGTCACACGATTGACCAGCAGGACCGCCTGGTCATAGGACTTGTTGCCGTCGAGCATGATGGTGCCCATGGCCTTCACGGCTTCCCATGGTTCGCCCATGCGTGCGGCGTGGAACGCCGCATTGGCGAGACAACGATCGAGCTCCTGCCTCACGATCCGGCACCCGGCGGCGTAGATCTCGGCCAACGCGCCCCTGACCCCGACGAGCCTAGCGTGTTCGGCGGGCAACTTCTTGATGAGGTCGGCGAAGGTCGCCCCGTCGGGCAGTTGCCTGAGCGCCTCGCGCATCCGCCTGGCGTCCTCGACGAGCCGGGAGATCTTCAGGCTGTCGAGTTCCCTGATCAGCCATTCCCAGCGGGGATTGAACAGCGGCGAAACGTCCAGGATTCGACGGAAGGCTTCGAAGGCTGGCCCACCTCGGGCGGCGAGTTCCCAACCACCGTTCATCAGCGTGCCCATCACGCGACTCGCTCTGTCGGGCGTGACGCTCGCGACATTGTCGATTGTGCGGTCCAGCCGTACGTCCATCGCGGCTCTGCCGTACACCCTCACCTTGAAGGCCAGCACGATCATCAACTGAAACTGCTTCTTCTCGGCCTGGGTCCAGGGCTGCGCCCTGCTCCAGGTGAGCAGGTCGCGACAGGCGCGTCCGACCACGTTGGCGGACATGCCGGCCGCACCGTCTGCGGACAGGAAGCGCTGAAGCAGCACCTGACCTTCGACATCGGCCGAAAGCACGAGGTCGAGTGCACGTCGGGCGCGTCCGAGGGTGCGTTGCGCTCCGGCGAGGGGCACGAACTTCCCGAGCCACGTTTCGGCCGGAGGCATCATGGTCCCATCAGATCGCGCTTGGTCTTACCAAGCATGGTGAGCTGAAGCAGAATCGAGCCGATGGACCACAACGAGACCGCCGATGGGTCGGCAGCGAAGGTGTCGGCCGGATTGACCGCGGCGTTGAACGCATCGGCATCTTCCTCGGCAAGCCATATGTCGCGGACCATGTCGGCGATATCCAGGAAGAGGCCGATCAATGACGCAGCGGCGGCGAGGCCCGGCAGCCGGCCGACCGCGCTGACGCTCATCTCGAACAGGCCGCAGCCCATGCTGACCTGCGAGAGGGTGCTGGTCTTGGCTTCGCCCTGGCGCTCGACCGCGGCGCGCCACTCCGGTGTCTGTTGGGGCACGCCCAGTTGTTCGAGCGCGCCCTCGATCAGCGGCGGATAGCGCCAGACGTCGAATTTGCCGTTCTCCCCTGCGAGCAGCCGCTCGATCCTCTCACGCACGCGGCCGTTCGCTTCGTGAACGACCCGCAGCTTCTCCATGACCTCGGCACGGAGGGCAGCCGCACCCATCAGGGCGGCCGTGCGGTGATCCTCGGTCTCGTGGGCCTCGACGACCGCCGCAACCTCGTCGATGATCGCATCGACCTCCGCGATGCGGGCCAGCACGGGGACGCCGACCGACAATCCGGCGAGCGCCTTGAGATACACGGTCTGCTTCTGCAGCAACGTGTCGCGCGCGATCCTGTAGGTGTCGATTGCGGACTGACGCATCGACCTCGGCAGCCCGCGTGCATCGAACAAGGTCATGCTGGCACGCGGCGAGACCGCCAGGATGTTGGCACCGACCTTCGCTCTGTCGGCATTGCTGCGCGCCGCCTTCACGTCGGCACGCAGCGGGTGAAGCTTGAGCAGCGCCCACGCCAGCATCTCGCCGCCGGGGCCGCGGATCGTCTGCCGGTCGGGCGGGCCATAGATTGAAGCCTTCTCGCCGAGGTATCGTTGCCGTTCGGTCTCGACGACCGTCGCTGCTTCGCGCACGCGGGCCAGGGCGATCTCGGCCGCCAGCCGCTCGACCGTGCGGAGCGCCGGCCGCATGCGCTCCTCGAGCGCCTTCCGCCGCCGGTCGAACGCCTCGTGCAGCGACACGGCATTGTCGTCGTCGCTTCGCTCCGTCACGCCGCCGGCCGGCGCGCCGCCGGTCCGGCGCGCCACGGGAAGCTGCCGCTCGAATGCGTCGAGGCCCTCCGAACCGAAGATCGCGTAGACCTCCCGTACGGCCCGCTCCATGCGCCAGGCGAGGTTGGCCTCGTCGATCGCGAACTCGTACTCGAGCGGATCGTCGGGTGCAGGTTTCCGGCCCGGCGACGGCGGCCGGAAGAGCACGCCGACCCGGGCCGCGTCGGCCGCCGCTGGCGGCTCCGCTCCAGGGCGCGGCGACAGTTCGAGCCGAGGCCCGTCCTCGTCCCGAGCGTACTCGAAGAAGCCGACCTGCATGGCCGCCGCTAGCTGTGCGGTGGCAAGCAGGGATCGGGGTTGGCCGGCAGCTCGGCTTCGAGATCGGGTGTGGCGAGGACGATGAACTCGGTCGGCAGCACTTCGTGCCCGAGTGGCTGGGGATCGGGCCTCTCAGCGATGCGCGCCCGGTCGTTGACCAGCTCCTGATAGAGAGCCGTCAGCTCGTCGATGCCGAAGCCGCCCTCGAAGTCGAGGCTGCCGTTCTCGAAGTAGAGGCCGAGCTTCCCTTCGAGCAGCGAATTCTCCTGTGCCGGCACCAGGACCTGTGCCCAGGCCGCCTTGAGGAAATTGCGGCGCCGATCATCGACACCGGCGAAGACGCCGCGCTTGTCCCATTCCGGCTCGCGCGCGGCGGGACCGTAGTTGAAAAGGCGGAAGTTCATGTTCTCCCAGTCGAGCACATTCTCCAGGAAGTTGATCTTCTCGATGTCGTACTTGTTGCCGGGCGCGCCGTGCAGGTTGTTGAGCGCATGAAGGACCAGTTCCTTGATCGCCATCGCCTCCTCTCGCCGCAAGATGGCCGGCGGGCGGGCGACCCGCTCGGTGGCGTTCGCCATCATCGCCCTGGTCTCGTAGTCGGCGAGCTGCTGCAGATAGGCCTGGTAGAGGGCGTCGAAGGTCTCGAGCCGCCACTTGTCGAGCGCCTCCTCGGTGCGCGCCAGCACCGCCACCAGGTTGACGGTGATGCCGGGATTGATCGCAACGGCGTTGATCGTTACCGGCAGCTCGCCGCGGATCCTGCCGATCGACCGGAACGACCAGGTCTGCGAGCTGTCGGTGATGCGCGACATGAAGGCGAACAGGTCGCCGAGCGCTTTCGAGATACCCTCGCGCAGCAGCCGGATGATCGCGTCGATGAAGTCTTTGAACGGGCTGAAGAAGTCCTTCATCGTCGTGGCGAGCTTCTCGGCGTTGACCAGCTTCGCCGCGAGGTCGTCGAAGGTCGGGAGCCTGAAGCCATTGCGCAGGCTGCCGAGGATGCTCGCGCCGGACAGCACGTCCTTGATCTTCTGCACCAGGTCGTTGACGGTATCCTGGATCGCGGCCGCCACGTCGGCCGGCACGGCGCCGGCCTTCTCGCCGAGCTTCACCATCAGCGTTGTGGCGGCGGCCTCGACGTCCTCCAGGAAGCCCGGCGAGCTGTCCACCATGGCGGCGAAAGCGCCCATGATCTCCTCCATCAGGAGCTCCGGCTCGAAGAAGAAATAAGGCGAGTGCCAGGTTTCGGTACCGAGGCAGAGCGAGACGTTCGAAGAATCGGTGTTGTAGTGGAGCAGCGGTGAGATGCCGTACTCGAACTGCCACATGCCGAGCGGCATCAGCAACGCCGGGCCGACGATGCCACTGACCAGGCCGCCGGCCATGGTGACGCCGGTGCCGAGCGTGGCACCCGCCAGCTTGAGCGGCAGATGGGCCGGTACGCTGATGCCGTTGCGGCCATGGTTGATCGTGGCCGTCGCCGACCAGAGCTCGTAGCCGTCGGGGAGCCGCACGTTGTCGGTGACGAGATAGCGCTTGTACTGCTCGAAGAACGGCGCGAGCAGCTCCGCCGCCTTCTTCATGTCCATCCCCTGCTTTTCCGGGTTGGCGTTGGTGTTGTCCGTCTTGTAGGTGCGCGAGATGGTCTGTAGCGGCGGTGGCGGCGGCGACACGTTCGAGGCCTTGTAGCGCGCCACGAGCTGCTTGTAGGTGGCGGGCTGGATCTGGTCGACGGTGACGTCGAAGGTCGGTCGCTGGCCGAGCTCGCCGAGCCCGAGCTTCAGTCGCTGCTCGCGGTCGCACAGCAGGTTGCGCGCCGGCAACGGCAGGCTGGCCATCACGAACAGCCGCTTGCCGTAGACCGTCTCGGTCAGACAGACATGCTTGTCGAGGAAACAATAGATGCCGTTGCGAGCCTTGTCGGACGCGTTGTTGATCTCGTGGCTGTGCAGCGTCTCGAACAGCGAGTAGGTCCGCGTCATCCGGCGCTCGATGGACGAGGCCTTGGTCTTCTCGATCGCCCTGCTCAGGATCTCCTGCGAGAAGCTGGAGCTGTCCTGGCTGCTGAACGACGTGTCCACGCCGATGCCCATGTTGGCGCTGGCCGATCCGGCACCCTGGAAGTCGACGACGCCGATCGTGCCGCCGCCGGAGCCGCTCGCCTGCGCCGACATCTCTGTGTTCATGCGGGTGCTGATTTCGCTCGAAACCTGCGAGGCGAGGTCCTGCTTGGTGGTCGTGCTCGACTCGGTCGAGCTGTCGGTCGTCTTTTCGGTCGTGGTCTCGTTGACCTCTTCGAAGTACTTGGTCGTCTTGACCTTCCGCTTCTTGACTTCGCCAGGCAGGATGTTCTCGACGTAGCTGATCTCGCCCACCGTGTACTTCACGAACGTCTCGTCGACCCGCACCAGGTCGGCGTGGCCGAGCAGGCGCACCGTGTCGCCGAAGTCCATCTGCGGCGACTCGAGGTAGCAGCTGGAAGGGGCCGGCTCGCCCCTGACGAGCACCGCCATCGTCGGCGCACCGAGTGCATCGGCCCGTCCAACGATCTGGCGATAGGCGTCCTCGAAGGTCTCGGCCTCGAGCCCTTGCGCCTCCAGTCGCGTCTTGAGCCTGCGCTGCAGGGCCGCCAAGCCGACCGGCGCACCCATCTCGGCCAGTGCCGCCGGCGGCATCGCGAGCATGGTCGCGAGCTCCGGCCCGTCCGTCACCGCCCGGTACTCCTCCTTGAGGGCCAGCAGATCCTCGCGGCGGCGCTGCAGGCGCGCCAGCGATTCGACGCCGGCTCGTGCGGCCGCTGCCCGGCGGGACGACTTTCGCCCAGCCGCCTTGGCACCCGAGGCCCTGGCTCTCGATTTTGCGGCCGGCGCGGTCGTGATCGCGCGGTAGCGTTCGTCGAGCTTGGCGCGGCGAGCCGTCAGGTTCTTGTCGCGCGCCGATCGGAAGGCATCGAGGTCCTTCATCAGGGCACCGATCTCGGTGGCCGCCTGCGCCGCCGCTTCGGCGGCGGCAGCCGTCCGATCGGAGGGCGCGACTGCCACGGCCTTCCTGACCTCGACCTTGCTCAACACCGCCTTGGGATAGTCGCGCGGTGCCGCGGCCTGCGGCAGCTGCGGAAAGAGTTCGACGAAGGCGAGCAGACGGGCCGCCCGGGCAGCGCCCACTTCGTCGCCGACGGTCTTGAAGGCGAGCAGCGAGGCCAGGCTGTTCTCGATGTCGGCGCGATAGCGCGCATCCTTCGTCGCCGCCGCACCGGGAAAGCTCTTGGGATCGCGGACGACGTCACGCGAGGGAAGCCGATCGTCGGGCACGGTCGGGATCGTGAGATGGTCGAAGTAGCCGTAGCGGAGTGCGGCACCGTCGCGAACCGCAGCGTCGGATTTCAGGAAGTCGCGCGCCCACGATAGGCGCTCGGCGGGCTTCTTGGCCTGCTGCGCCCGCAGCGTGGGCGACTGCGCCGCGCGACGCGCGACGTCGATGATGCTGGGCTGCCGGATCCGCGTATAGCGGAGGATCTCCTTGGCCCCGAACGGCGTGGGCAACGGCGTCACCGGCATGTTTCCCCCATCTCCGCCGGCGCAGGCTGAAGTCGCCGGCCCTGCGATGATGTCACGGGCCGGCAACGGCGGAAACATGGCTGCGCCGGGCTTTTCTCTTTCGATCGTTGCGGGCAGGCACTGCTGTATACTCGCGCTGCCCGGGAAACCACTTCAGGATTGCCAGAAGGCGCGAGACTATGCCGAGGCCAGCCGCTCTTGCCTAGCGCACGAACGTGTTGCGCACGCGGGTCGACGTGCCGACGTAGGACAGCAGCACGAAGGCGATGACGATGTTGACGAAGTACTTGGATGGCGGCGGAGGGAAAATCGCGGCGCGCCCGTCCGCTGTCCAGTTTATGCAATGGTAAAGCAGCAGCTCGGCGATCGGAACGAACGCGAAGATCATGAGCTGCAGCCGGTAGACCTTGGGAAAGCTCATGCGGCAGCCGGCCAGAAGCACGGTGGCATAGACCGCGACCGCGATGTTGATGCCGTGAATGACCATCATGCCGATCCGCATCGCGTCGGCGGGCCAGTGGCGCACGGCTTTTGTCGGGAAGAGCGTCTGCCATGTCGCAAGGACGAGACCGAGCCCGTCGACCAGCAGATAGAAGCCCTGAGCGACGATGACCGCCAGAAGCCACCCGCCGAGCCCTTGCAGCGGGACCTCCGCCGGCAAGGAGGGCGGCGGCGGGGGAGTGGCCGCAGCGTTCATCATTCTGAAACCCTACCAAGCTGTCTCCACGACGTCACCCGCCTATGGCGAACAGCACAATCTGCTGCTACTTTTGCGGTATGCCCGTCCAGTGGACGATCTCGCATGCCGAGCGGCTGGTGATCGCCGTCGCCAAGGAGCAGGTGACGACGGCCGACATCGAGCGCTACTTCGCCGGCATCACGGCCGAAGGCGCGATGGGCTACCGCAAGATCTTCGAGATCACCCACGCGCTGACGGCACTCAGCGACGAGAATCTCGAGGCTCTCGGTCAGCGGGTGGTGCTCTACGCCCAGCACGGCCAGGTGGGGCCGCTGGCACTGGTCGCGGCGTCCGACGAAAGCTTCCGCCAGGCCAGGATCTTCGCCGCCGCCGCCACCGCGCGCCGGCCGCTCGCGATCTTCCGCGAGCTGCACCAGGCGCGTGCGTGGCTCGACGCGCAGCCGCCGGCGAAGGGCTGAGCGACTTCGTCAGCGTCTTCGCGAGCGTGATCTCGACGTTCAGCACCCCGGAGACGGGGCAGCCCTTCTCCGCCGCCGCGATCAGCTCCTCCGGGTTGGTGCCCTTCTCGCCCCGGGAGCGCGTC
>CAYQAY010000012.1:0-17132 GCA_964415585.1 uncultured Reyranella sp. | reverse complement strand
CGCCGCCGCGATCAGCTCCTCCGGGTTGGTGCCCTTCTCGCCCCGGGAGCGCGTCTTGAAGGCTCGGCCTTCGCCTTGTGGATCATGAGGGGGTCTCCTCGGTCGGTGAGGCCCCGACCCCGCACCCGTTGTGTGACGGGGTCGGTTCGGCCCGGGACGGGACAGCCGTCGGAGGGTACCTATTGACACTATCCTCTTTCTCCTATACATCCTATTCCACCCGAGTGAGGAGTTGCCGATGGACCGGCCGTCGATCCGCCCCGCCACCTTCTACAAGCAGAACCTCTTCCTGCGCGAGCTGCTCAGGAGCCGCAATGCGAGCCTCGCCGCCGCGACGGCCGACGTGAGCCGCGGCTCGGCCTATCGCTGGAAGCTCGCCTATCCGGGCTTCGCCGCCGCCTGGGCGGTGGTCATGGCCGCGCACCGCCTGCGGCGGAGTCACCGTCACGAAAAGAGTCACCCGGTGACTCCCGTCGCGCCCGGCGCCACCGGCGCTTCCTCGTGCGATATCAACGGGTTCGCCCCGCCTGCCGGTCGCGCCCGTGACTCCAACTCGTGACTCCGACCCGTGACTCGGATTCGTGACTCCTCGGGCGCTCGCGAGTCGCCGCTCCGGCGGGCCGATGCTAGGGTCCGGCCCTCATCGCGGGGGAGAGTTCATGCGCAGGGTCTGGATCGCGCTGTGGGGCGCGTTGCTGGCGGTCGGGCTCGCGGCGATGCCTCTCGCCGGAGCGTCGGCGCAGAACGGGCTGGAGCGCTTCGAGAAGGAGCTGAAGCCGCAGCTCGAGCTGGAGAAGTTCACCTACAGGAGCGGCCGCCCGCTCGGCAGCTCCGGCTTCGAGCTCGAGGGCGTCGAGGCGGTGGTGCCGGCCAATGCCGCGACGGGCGACAAGGCGAGCACGGTCAGGATCGACAAGGTCACCGTGCAGGAGCTCGACTTCGACCGCCTCAGGAAGGACGCCAGGGACGATCTCGCGCCGCGCTTCGCCAAGGTGAGGCTCGAGGGCATGACCGGCGACGACGAGCTGTTCGCCGCGCTCGAGCCCTACGGGGTTCCGAAGGTGCCGGTCGACGTGACCTTCGACTACCTGCTCGATCCGGCGGCCAAGGTGCTGACGGTCAACACGCTCGAGGTGGGCCTGCGCGGCCAGGCGAAGCTCACGCTCGGCCTGGTGATGGACGGGATCAGCGACAAGACCGACATGGACACCGCCAAGGACGAGGGCCGCATCCGCACCGCCTCGCTCACCTTCGACGACAAGGAGCTGATGTCGAGGCTGGTGCCGGCGTTCGCCAAGGAGGAAGGGCTGAAGCCGCAGGAGCTGCTCGCCACCGCGCTCGACGCCATCGCGGGCTTCGCCCAGCTCCAGAGCGGCGAGACCCTGAAGTCGCTCGACGCGGTCTCCTCGTTCCTCGCCGACTGGCGGGCGCCCAAGGGGCCGCTGGCGCTGGGGCTGAAGCCCGCCAGGACGGCCGGCCTCGACGACCTCGACAAGATCATGGTGCCGAACGCCCTCTCGACCATCTTCGGCTTCACCGCGACCTACCCGGCGACGCGCGCCGGCGCGGCCCGGGCGGGCTCGAAGTAATGAGGGCGAACAGCCGGACAGGAGCCCGACAGGAGGAAGCATGAAGCGTCGCACGCTGATCGCCGGCGCCGTGGGCGCCGCCACCCTGCCGCTCGGAGTCGGTGTGTCGGCCCAGGAGGCCTATCCGAGCCGCCCCATCCAGATGATCGTGCCGTTCCCGCCGGGCGGCGTGGCCGACATCACCGGGCGGCCGGTGGCGCACGTCATGGGCCGGCTGCTCGGCCAGTCGGTGGTGGTGCAGAACCGCGCCGGCGCCGGCGGCTCGGTCGGCACCGCGCTCGCCGCGCGCGCCGCGCCCGACGGCTACACGCTCCTGATGGCGCTCTCTTCGATTTCGGTGCTGCCCGTCGCCGACCGGCTGCAGGGCCGCGCACCGGCCTACGAACTCGACCAGTTCGCGCCGATCGCGCTGATCAGCGCCGATCCCACCGTGCTCGTGGTGAGCGCCGACGGGCCCTACAGGACGCTGAAGGATTTCGTCCACGCGGCGAAAGCCAGGCCCGGCACGATCAATTACGGCTCGTCGGGCGTCTACGGCACTCTGCATGTCGCGATGGAGATCTTCGCCGGGGCGGCCGGCATCTCGCTGTTCCACATCCCCTACCAGGGCGGCGGCCCTGCCGTCGCGGCGTTGCTCGGCGGCCAGATCGATGCCCTGGCCTCGGGGCCCTCGGCGGCGATCGGCCAGATCAAGGCCGGCAAGATGCGGGCGCTCGCGGTGTGGGGCGACAAGCGGCTCGCCTCTCTGCCCGACGTGCCCAGCATGAAGGAGCTGGGCTACGACGCGACCTTCTATATCTGGTCGGGCCTGTTCGCGCCGGCCGCTACACCGCAGCGGATCGTGGACGTGCTGCGCGACGCGGCGCGGCGCACGGTCGAGGACCCCGAGTTCAAGGAGGCGATGGCCAAGGTCGAGACGCCGATCGCCTATCTCGATGCGCCGGCGTTCAAGACGTTTCTCGACCGCGACGCCGCCCGGCTGCGGGTCGCGGTCGAGGGGATCGGCAAGGTGCCCGAGAAGTAGGCTCGAAGTCGAGACTAGGTGCGGTCGACGATGTAGGGCCGGCGCGCGCGCTCGATCTCGGCCTGGCTCGGCGTGTAGGGATCGGCCTCGGGATCGAAGCGGCTCCAGCCGGTCCTGCGGTAGTCGGCCTCGCGCGCGAGGTAGTCGATCGGGCGGTGCTGGTCCATGATGCGTCGGGCGCGCTGCTCGTCGGCTTCGGCGACGCGCACGCTCACCATGGTGCCGCCGCGGCGCACCGCTTCGCAGTAGACCTCGGCCTCCTGCTCCGGCACGCCCGACTGGACCAGCGCACCGACCATGCCGCCGGTCGCGGCACCCGCCGCGGCGCCGACCGCGGTCGCCGCCAGCGCACCGGCCGCCACCACCGGGCCGAGCCCCGGAATGGCGATGACGCCGAGGCCGGCGAGAAGTCCCGCCGTGCCGCCCAGCGCCGCGCCGATGCCCGCGCCGGGTCCGGCGCCCGAGGGCTGCTCGGCACGCACGCTCTCCTCGCAGACGTAGCGGTTGGCGATGATGTTGATGTCGGACGAGGCGCAGCCGGCGGCCTCGAGATCGGCGACGACCCGGCTGGCCTGGCCGTAGCTGTCGTAGACGCGCGCGATGGTATTCATGGATTGCTCCTGCGACAGAGGTGAGGAGTGGACGGTGCGGCGGCGAACGCAGCAGACGACGCTGCTGCGGAAAGAACGAGCGGCCTGCAACTGCGTTGCGACGCGCGGCGTTTCTCAGACAGCGGTGCCATCCCGGTCGCCGCCGCGAACGTGGAGAACGACCCCATGAACGACCCCAACAAGCAGAATCCGTCCCAGCAGCAGGATCGCGAGAGCCAGCAGCGCGAGCAGGCCCAGCGCGAGCAGCAGCAGAAGCAGAACCAGCAGCCGAACCAGAAGCCTGGTCAGCAGCAGCCGCCGCAGCAGCGGGACGAGTAGGTTCCGAGAGCACGCAAGGGGGTGCCCGCCTCACGGCGGGCACTTTTCTTTTCAGAGCAGGAGAGCAGCCATGAAGAGAGTCGCTTCGACGCCGCCGCGCGAGGTGCCGTCGGTGCCGCCGGCACCGGGCAAGATCGCCCCCGTCCCACCCGAAATGCCGCAGCGTCCGGAGACGCCGACGCCGGAGGACATGCCGCCGCCGGTGCCGCATCCGCAGGGCCCGCCGCCAGCGCGGGCGCTCGCCGACAGGTAGCGCTTAACGGGCGGTCTCGCAGCCTGTATGGAACGGCGGAGGCTGCTTCGGCGGCCATTCCGCTGTGCACAAGAACGCTGGGAGAGTGCCGTGTCCAAGCCGGTCAATCGTCGCCACACACTGCTCGCCGGCGCGGCGACGCTTGTCGTTCCCGCGTTCGCCCGCGCCCAGACGGCCTGGAGGCCCGAAAAGCCGGTCACGATCTACAATCCGTTCGCGGCCGGCGGAGTCACCGACGTCCACATGCGGCTGCTCGCCGAGATCGTCGGCAAGACGCTGGGCCAGCAGGTCATCGTCGATATCAAGCCGGGCGCGGCCGGCACGCTGGCGCCGGCGATGCTGCTCAACGCCAAGCCGGACGGCCAGACGCTCGCCGTCATGAGCATCAACTCGCTGCGCTACCCGCACTACCAGCAGACGAGCTGGAATCCGCTGACCGACTTCACCTACGTCACCGGCCTGTCGGGCTACACGATGGGCATCGTCGTGCGCTCCGACTCTCCCTGGAAGACCTTTCAGGACATGATCGACGCCGGCAGGAAGGATCCCGACAAGTACAATTACGGCACGTCGGGCGTGGGCGGCACCGGCCAGCTCATGATGATCGAGGTCGAGCAGGCGACCGGCGCGAAGTTCACCCACGTTCCCTACAAGGGCGGCGCGGAATGGATGCAGGCGCTGATGGGCGGCGAGATCCAGTTCATCGCCGACGCCGCCCAGTGGGCGCCGTTCGTCGACGACGGCAAGTGCCGCATCCTGGCCTTCGCCACCGAGCAGCGCATCCCGCGCTACAAGGACGTTCCGACCATGACCGAGCTCGGCGTCAAGGTCGTGGGCCAGAGCCCCTACGGCCTCGTGGGGCCGAAGGGCATGCCGCCCGCGATCGTCGACACGCTCTACCAGGCGTTCAGGCAGGCATCGGCCGATCCCAAGGTGACGGAGTATCTCGCCAAGTTCATCCAGGTGCCGTGGGACAAGAACCCCGCCGAGTTCCGCGCCTTCGCCGAGAAGTACTATGTCGACGTGAAGCCGCTGCTGATCAAGGCGGGGCTCGCCAAGCCGTGAGACGGAGCATGTCATGGCACTGAAGAAGGTCGCCCTCGAGATCGGGATGGGCACCGACATTCGCGGCGGCGACTATACCAAGGCCGCCGTCCGCGCGCTGAAGGACGCGCTGTGGCACAACTCGCTCACCGTCGCGACGGCGCTCGGCAAGTCGAGCGACGACATGCGGGTCGAGATCCTGATCGGCGTGCCCGAACCCGACCGGGTCGACACCGCGCAGGTCCTGGCGGTGCTGCCGCACGGCACCGGCACGGTCAAGGTGTTCGAGGGCGGCCTCGAGATCCCCAACGAAGCCGGAACGGACAAGACGGTGATCGCACAGGCGGCCGCCATCGTCCGCCTCGACCTCTAGGAGAAGGCGATGCCCGCGAAGCGCGTCATCCTCGAGCTCGGCACCGGCAACGACCTGCACGGCGGCGACTACACCAAGGCTGCCCTGCGCGCGGTGCAGGACGCCCTGCACCATTCCTCGCTGGCCATGATCCGCACGCTCGAGGTCGACCCGAAGACCGACATGTTCGTCGACGTGACGATCGGCGTGCAGCAGCCCGATAAGGTCGATGCCGAGAAGGTGCGTGCCTCGCTGCCGCACGGCATCGTCACGGTGACGGTCGTGAAGGGCGGACTCGACGTCGCCGATCCCGACAACAACGACCCGGCGGTGATCGCCAGCGCCGCCGTCGCGGTGAGGCTCAATCTCCCCTGAGCGAGGGCGTCCCGTGCATCTCTACGAGCATCCGCTCTCGTCCTATGCCCAGAAGGTGAAGATCGCGCTGCGTGAGAAAGGCCTCGACTTCACGGTCGAGACACCGGTGGGCCTGGGTCTCGGCACCGCAGGCGGCCGGTTCGCCGAAGCGAGCCCGCGCAACGAGATCCCGACGCTGATCGACGGCGATGCACGGGTGTTCGATTCGACGATCATCCTCGAGTATCTCGAAGACAAGTATCCCTCGCCCGCCCTGCTGCCGCGCGACCCGGTGGCCCGCGCCGAGGCACGCATGATCGAGGACGTGTGCGACACGCTCTACGAGGCGGTGAACTGGGGCCTGAGCGAGATCCGCTGGTTCAAGCGCGCCGAGGGCGAGCAAGCGGCGAAGATGACGGCGACTGCGGCGCGCCAGACCGCGGAGCTGCAGCAGTGGCTGACGGCCAAGCTCGGCGACAGACCCTGGTTCAACGGCGAGAGCTTCGGTTGGGCCGATCTCAGCGTGGCGCCCTACCTCAACCGCTCCTTCCACTACGGGCTCGGCACTCCGACGGGTTCGCCGCTCGCACGCTGGCGCGACCGGCTGTGCGAGCGACCCGCGGTGGCGGCGACGTTCAAGGAGTTCGAGGCCGCGGCCGAGGGCATGTCGGCTGCAGCGGAGCGCGTCGCGGCGGGCCAGATCCGCCGCGAGTATCGCGATCATCGCCTCGAATGGATGATGAAGTCGGGCGGCATCCAGATCGTTCTCGACGGACTCGCCAGGAACAACATCCGCTTCACCTGGCCGCTCGGCTGAAGACCCTAGACGGTGCGACGGCCCATGAACAGGAGGGCCGCACCCGCCACAACGGCGATCACGCCGGCGATGGTCGGGATCGGGATAGAACGCTGCTCGTCGGCCGTGACCTTGAGCGGCCCGGCATCGACAATGGTCTTGCGTTCGGTGAACGAGATGTTGTCGATCGCCAGACCGGCAATGCCGATCACGATCAGCAGGACGCCCACAATGGCCAGCGGCTTCATTCCCGGAACTCCCAGATATCTCTGGGCCGGTTAACGCCGCCGCGTCCTTTTGGTTGCGTTCAGGGGCGAACCAACATGGCCAACCCCTGCTCGATCGCCGTGCGCGCCATCGCGCGCAGCTCGTCGTCGGTGGCGCTGCTGACCGGATGGCCGATCTGGGCGAAGCGATAGTCGGGCATGCCGAGCACGCGGCACATCATCTCGGCCGCGCTCGCGAACCGGGTCGTCATCACGCTGAAGGCGGGAACCTGGAGGCGTTCGGCGGTCACTGAGTCGTGCAAACTGCACGATGAGCAGCTTCCTCAATCTCCCAGGCCTGAGACGACGGCATCCCAGTTCTTGATCTCCGCCACGATGTGGGCGTCGGCCGGGGCGCTGTAGTTCGACTTGGTGCGGCTTACGATCTCGGCGACGCCGTACTCTTCGCGAAGGATCTGGTCGAGGTGCCCGAAGAAGCCCTTGGTGCCTTCCTTGCCGTTGGAGATGAAGCCGATACGCTTGCCCTTCAGCGTGTCGAGACGCGGGGCGAGCTGGCCGACCGGCGGCGCCTTCTCCGGCGTGGGATCGAGGACCTGGAAGTTCATGACGTTCTCTCTTCCCTACTTCTTCGGGGGTTCGCAATCGATGCAGACGCCGAGCGGCAACGTGACGGCATGGCTCTTGTTGCCGAGCCAGGGCGGAATCACGGCGCCGAAGCCGCCAGCCGGGCCGCCGGCCGCGACGACCAGGAGCTGATCGGCGGATTCCATCGCGGGATAGACGCTGTCGCCGCGATCGCGCACCACGGCGCCCTTGCCGACCTCGGCCCATTCGCGGCGATGGATGCGCGCGCGCTCGTGGATGAAGCCCGCGATGTCGGCCTTGGTCCAGCCCGCCGCCTGCAGATGCTCACGGAGCTGCTTGGGAATGATCAGCGCGTAGTTGCCGGGATGGATCGAGTAGTGGCGCAGGTTGGCGCGCATCTCGGCCGCGAAGGTCTCTAGTATCTCCTCCGGCTTGGTCGTCCACTCGTTCATGAGCTGGCGCGGCGCACCGGCCGCCATCACCGTCACCGACGAGGCGCCCTTCGGCACGCCACGCTGTTCGGCGAGCGGCAGCCACGTCGTGTCCTCCTCGTCCTCGGCGACGCAGTAGCTGAACTTGCCGGGGTGGCCGAGGGTCGAACGGTCGATGGCACCCGGCCGCACGTCCATCAGGTTGATCAGGCAGAGCCGTATGGCACGACCGATGACCGCCGTCGCTCGGTCGGAGTTGCCCAGCGCATTGAAGGTACCGCCGGCACCCAGCTCAAGACGAATGGGTCCGTTCAGCACGACCAGCACGGCGCAGCCGCCGGTGCTTGCCGTGGCGCCGTGCATCAGGAACTCCTCCTGCATCATGGCGGTCCAGGCCGCCACGACGACCGGGAAGTGCATGGGCAGGCAGCCCGCCATCACGGCGTTGATCGCGAGCTTCTCAGCAGTGATGGCGAGGCCGCGCACCGGCTCGATGCCGATCAGCTGGTCCGGCGGCATCATCACCCATTCGAGGCACGCCTCGACCGCCTCGTGCGTCGGCGGCACGATGGGCAGGCCGTCGGTCCAGCCGTTGGAGTGGTAGAGCTCCTGGACGGCGGAGATATTGTCGGCTTGGTAAGAGCGTGAGGCGAGTTGCACGATATTCCTCCGAGGCCAGCATAGTCCTCGGAGCCACTATGCCAAGATCAACCTGATAGACAGGATTGTTGCAGAACGGGCATCAATCGGCCTTCGGCCACTGGCGGCGCAGCATCGACATGAATCCCGAGGCGACCGGCGTCGGCTCGCGCTCGCGCAACGCGATCAGGCCGAGACGGCGCACCAGCCGAGGCTCGGCGAGCGGAACGAAGCGCAAGCCTCTGACCAGCGGCCCGCGCGTGGCGCCGCCGGGAACGACGCCCACCCCGACGCCCGCACCCACCAGAGCGAGCAGCGTCGCGATCTGGTTCACGACAACGAGCTGGCGGAGCTGCAGGCCCGCTGTCACCGCCGCCGCGTCGATCGTACGGCGCGTACGCGATTCGGTGGGCAATGCCACGATCGGATGCTCGGTCAGCTCCGACAGGGCGACACTGCGCCGGCCGGCGAGCTTGTGGCGCGCCGGTACCACGGCATGGAAGGTTTCGCGTCCCAGCGCCGTGCCGACGGCGAAGTCGGGCAGCTCGTCGACATAGCCGATGCCGAAATCGGCGACGCCGCTGCGCACATCGTCGAGGATGGAGGCGTAGACGCCCTCACGGACATGGATCTCCACCCCCGGACGGTCGGCGCGATAGGCCGCGATCATTCGCGGCAGCAGACCGACCGCCACCGACATGACGCACGAGATCACCACGAGGCCACGCCGCTCCTGCGCCACCTCGCGCACGCTCCGCACGGTGATGCCGAGGTCGTTCAGCATGCGCTCGGCGACGGCCGCGAACTCGCGGCCGGCCGCGGTGATCTGGACGCGGCGCGTGCTGCGCTCGAACAGCCGCGCGCCGAGCTGGTCTTCGAGGCGCTTCAACGTGCGGGTAAGTGCCGGCTGCGAGATGCGGAGGCGTGCCGCCGCCGCGACGAAGCTGCCGTACTCGGCCAGCGCCAGCACCGCCTCGAGCTGGCGGGCGCCGACATCCGGAAGTGCAGCGCGCGCCATCAGGCCGCGAGCATGCGCTCGCGGTTGCGCTCGCGCAGGATCGGCATGACCCACTTGCCGAAGCGCTCGGCTTCCTCGTCATGCAGGTAGCCAGAAAGACAGAAGGAATGGCATCCGAGATCGATGAACCTCTGCAGCGTGTCTGCGCACTGCTCGGGATCGCCGACCACGGCGATACCGGCACCCGGCCGTACCTGCGTGATGCCGGTCCACAGATGCGGTTCGATGGTCTCGCCGATCGCCGCCAGTTCGCGCACGCGGCGGTTCGCCTCCGACGTCGCGAAATTCTCCTTCACGAACTGCTTCTGGCCCTCGGTCGCATGGGCGACGAGGCCGTGCGCGAATTCCCAGGCCTCCTTCTCGGTCGGCCGGCAGACGACCTGCAGACGCATGCCGAAGCCGATCTCCTTGTCGCGGCCATGAACGGCGGCCATCGCCTTGATCTCCGCCATGTTGGTACGGATGCGCTCGTAGGTGTCGCCCCAGAAGAGATGGACGTCGGAATGCTTGGCCGAGATCTCCCAGGCCTGCCGGCTGCCGCCACCCAGGTAGAATCGGGGATGGGGTTTCTGCAGCGGATAGGGCCGGATCTGCGCGCCCTTCAGCTGGTAGAACTTGCCGTCGAAATGGACGGGGCCGCGCGTCGTCCACAACGCCTTCAGGATCGAGACCTCCTCGTCCATGATCTGGTAGCGCTCTTCCTTGCCCCACTTGATGCCTTCGGCGGCGTTCTCGGTCTCGCTCTGGCCCGCGATCAGGTTGATGCAGATGCGACCGCCCGAGAGCTGGTCGAAGGTGCTGATCATCTTGGCCATCAGCACGGGGTTGATGTAGCTCGGCCGCGCCGCCACCAGCATGCGCATCGACTTGGACCGCGCCACCATCATGGCGCTCGAGATCCAAGCCTCCCAGCACGCGGTCTGCACCGGTACCAGCATGTATTCGAAGCCCGCCGCTTCGGCGGCCCCGACGATCTTGTCGAACAGGTCGAGCGACGGCGCCACCTGGGCGCTCGCCACCCCGTAGGCCGTCGTGTCGCCTGCCGTCGGCAGGAACCAGCCGAATTCCAGTCTGCGCATGGGTCCGCTTCCTTCCGGACAGGAGATTAGCGCAATTCGATGTGGTGGCGACGGTCGGGAATGGGCACGATCCGCGGCAACTTCGGGAGATCTGTTGATGTTGCAACATGGCAAGCGGCCGACAATCGCATCGCGGCACGGCATGGTGGCGGCCGCGCATCCGCTGGCGGCGGCGGCTGGCGCTCGGATCCTCGACAATGGCGGTAACGCGTTCGATGCCGCTGCGGCGACCGCCGCGACCCTGAACGTCGTCGAGCCCTACATGTCGGGCCTCGCCGGCCAGGGGCTTGCGACCTGCTACATCGCGGCCGAGAAGCGTGTGCGCTCACTCGACTTCATGGCCCGCATCCCGCGCAAGTTCCCGCTCGATCGCCTGCAACGGCGCGAGCAGATCCTGCGCGGCCCCATCCCGGTCGGCGCGCCCGGCAACCTCGCCGGCTGGTGCGAGATGGCGAGCGCCTACGGCACAAGGAAGCTGCCCGAGCTGTTCGCGCCGGCGATCGCCATCGCCCGCGACGGCTTCGCCATGATCGAGTTCAATGTCGAGGAGATCGCGGGCGTGACGCCGGAGCTGCGCGGCCAGCCGACGCTCTTTCCCGAATGGTCGCAGAACTACCTCGAGGGCATCTGCGGCGGCCGGCCGGCCCTGGGCGCGGTGCTGAAGCAACCGGCGCTCGCCGCCACGCTCGAGGCGCTGGCGGCCGAAGGACCCGGTCTGATGTACGGCGGCGCACTCGGCAAGGAGGTGGTCGAGCGGTTGGCCGAGCTGGGCGGAACGCTGACCATCGAAGACCTGCACGACGCCCGTGCGACATGGGTCGATCCGATCGCCGTTGACTACAGGGGCCGCAAGGTGCACGTGCCGCCGCCGCCCTGCGAGGGCTTCCAGTATCTGGTCACCTTGCGCATCCTCGAAGGCTTCGACTTCTCGAAGCTGCCATGCAACGGCACGGAGCATGTCGATACGGTGCTGCGCGCGATCCGAGTCGCAGCCGGCGTCCGCATCGCCAACGGCGTACCCTCGCCGCAGAAGCTCGCCGAGCTGCTGTCCGACGGCCACATCGAGAAGCTTCGCGCTCGCGTGCGCGACGGCAAGCCGGTCGTGGGACCGACCGAGCAATGGACGGGTCCTGTCGAGGGCGGTCCCACCGAGGAGGGCCACACAACATCGTTCTCGATCGCCGACCGCAATGGCAACCTGGTCTGCGTGACACAGAGCCTCGGCAGTGTGTTCGGCTCGGGCGTCGTGGTGCCCGGCACCGGCATCTGCCTCAGCAACTTCCTCTACTGGGCCGACGTGAACCCGAAGAGTCCCAACCGCGTGAAGCACGGCGACATGATGCCGGTCTGCGTCGCCCCGTCGGTCGTGACCCAGGACGACAAGCCCGTGCTCGCGCTGGGCACCCCGGGCAGCTATGGCATCCTGCAGACCCAGGCGCAGGCCATGGTGCAGTACGTCGACTACGGCCTGCCGCTTCAGCAGGCGATCGAAGCGCCACGCGCGCGGCTGACCGACGGTCGCGCCGTGCTGCTCGAGGGCCGGATCGATCGGAAGGTCCAGGAGGAGCTGCGCGACCGCGGCCACGACCTGACGCGCGGGCCGGACTGGACCATGAAGGTGGGCGGCATGCAGGGCGTCGCGGTCGATCCCGAATCGGGATTCTTCACCGGCGGCTGCGATCCGCGGCGCGACGGCTACTGCGTTCCGGCCCTGTAGTCCCGCCCAGCCATGGACAAGGCCGCCGTCGACCGGCTGATGGACTGGATTGCACGCCGCGGCCTCGAGGGCATCGACGAGCTGCAGCTCGTCGAGACCTTCTGCCGCAAGTGCAACGAGAGCGGTCTGCCGATCGCGCGGGCCCTCGCCTTCATCGACACGCTGCATCCGGTTCACGAGGGTCGGGTCTTCCGTTGGCGCAACGACCAGACGGAGGAGAGAGCAGTCGTCGACTACGGCCGCAGCGACGAGGGTGAGGCTGCCCGGTCGTGGCAGCGCAGCCCATTCTTCCACCTGCTGCAGACCGGCGAAGAGGAGCTGCGCCGGCGCATCGGCTTCGGCGAACCGGCAGACTTCAACATCATCCAGGAGATGAAGGATCTGGGGCACACCGACTACATCCTTTTCGTCCACCGCTTCGCCGAGACCGCCGCGATCGGCGAGATGGATTGCGTCTACTCGGCCTGGTCGACGAGGAACCCGACGGGCTTCGGCGATGCCGATATTGCGGCCCTGCGACGGCTGGTTCCGGCTCTCGGCCTCGCCATCAAAAGCGCCGCACTGGCGCGCGTGGCCGGCACGCTGATGGAGGTCTATCTCGGACGGGACGCCGGCCGCCGTGTGCTGGAGGGCCGCATCCGGCGCGGCGTCGCCGAACGCATCGAGGCGGCACTCTGGTTCTCCGACCTGCGCAACTACACGGCGATCACCGACACCGCCCCGCCGAGCGAGATCATCCCGCTGCTCAACGACTATGCCGAAGCCGTCATCACGGCGATTCACGAAGCGGGCGGCGACGTCCTGAAGCTGATCGGCGACGGAGCGCTCGCCGTTTTCCGCGCCGACGATCCCGCCGAGGCCTGCCGCCGCGCGCTACGCGCCGAGGAGGACTTGCGCGAGCGCCTTAAGGCGCTCAACGAGCGGCGCCAGGCCCAGGAGAGGCCGATCACCACCGCCTATATCGGCCTGCACATCGGCGAGGTCTTCTACGGCAACGTCGGCAGCCTGGACCGCCTCGACTTCACGGTGGTCGGCCCGGCGGTCAACGAGACCAGCCGCATCGCCTCGATGTGCCGCTCGGTCGACCGCCCGCTTCTCCTCTCCTCCACTTTCGCCGACGCACTGCCGGCGGCGGAACGTGCCCGCCTCGTCTCGGTCGGCCGATTCGCCTTGCGCGGTGTCGGCAAGGCGCAGCATCTTTTCACCGTCGATCCGGGATTGACCTGCCGGCAGTTCTGACAAGTCACCTGCCTTCAGACGCAAGCAACCGCAGGGCGAGTCCGGATCTCGCCCGCAAAAATTCCGACAGACGGCTTGCGCCGCGTCCTGCCAGATGCCTACGATGACGCAATAACGAATCCGCCCGACGAGGCGGCAGTCCTTGGGAGGACAACATGGCCAAGACCAAGCGTCGTAGCGTGCTCAAGCTTGCCGGCGGCACTGCCGCCGTTTCTTTGGGCGGCCTGGCGGGCATCCTCGCCACCGGCCGCACCCCGGCATACGCGCAGCAGCGCACCGTCCACTGGCTGAAGTGGGTCGACTTCGTGCCGGCCACCGATCAGTTGTTCCGCCGCGAAATGATGCCGGAGGCCGAGAAGGCACTCGGTGTGAAGATGAATCTCGAGACCGTGAACGGCAACGACCTGCAGCCGCGCATCACCGCCGGCATCCAGTCCGGCGCCGGCCCCGACATCATCATGTCGTTCAACAGCTTCACGCATCTCTATGCCAACAGCGTCGTCGACCTCGGCGAAATCGCCGAGGAGGTCGGCAAGAGAGAAGGCGGCATCTTTCCGTATGCCCGCGCGATCTGCAGCGACGGCAAGATGTTCATGGGCATGCCCTGGGCGGTGATCGGCGGCATGATCGCCTACCGCAAGTCGTGGTTCGAAGAGGTCGGCGTCACCAAGTTTCCCGACACCTGGGAAGCCTACCGCGAAGCGGGAAAGAAGCTGAAGGCCAAAGGCCGTCCGATCGGACAGACGCTCGGTCACACGTTCGGCGACGCTCCGGGTTTCAGCTACCCGTACCTCTGGTCGTGGGGCGGCAAGGAGATCGACGCCAGCGGCAAGGTCGTGCTCAACAGCAAGGAAACCGTCGACTCGGTCAAGTTCATGCAGGGCTTCTGGAAAGATGCCCATGACGAAGGCGGCCTCGCCTGGGACGACACCAACAACAACCGCGCGTTCCTGTCGCAAACCATCTCCGCGACCCTGAACGGCGCCTCGATCTACATCGAAACGCTGCGCCGGCCCGAACAGTACAAGACCGAGAAGGGCGAGCCGCTGAACAAGGACATTCTCCACGCCCCGTTGCCGAAGGGACCGGCCGGCCAGTTCGGCTTCCACCTTCTGCAGTCGAACATGCTGATGAAGTATTCGAAGAACCAGGATGCCGCCAAGGAGTTCCTGAAGTGGCTCCACACCGAGGCGAACTATCGGAAGTTCTTCGAGTCGCAGAAGGGCTTCGCCACGCCGTGCACGGTGAAGTGGGAAACCGACAAGCTGTGGGACGTCGATCCGGTCATGACGCCCTACAAGGTCGCGGCACGTCTCGGGCAGGCCATCGGCAATGCCGGACCGCCCAACGCCAAGGCCCAGGAAGTGCTCTCGAAGTACATCATCACCGACATGTACGCCAAAGCCGTGCAGGGCATGCCGGCCGAGGACGCGGTGAAGTGGGCGGATGCCGAACTCAGGAAAGTCTACGTCTGAGGCCGCACGGAGACGCGTCTAGGGTACCCGGTTCATGGCCGTGACGACACTTTCGGCGGCGGAGAGCAAGCGGCTCTCCCCGCGCCTGCGCAAGCTCGAGGACGAGCGTTGGCTGGCGCTGGCCCTGCTGGCGCCAACGGCAGTCCTGCTCGGCCTGTTCATCGCCTATCCGTTTTTCGAGGGCGTACTGCTGTCGCTGAGCAGTGCGCGCGTCGGCCATCCCGGCGAGTTCGTCGGGCTGAAGAACTTCGTGAAGATCTGGAACGACAGCATCTTCCATACGACCGTCTGGAACACGTTCTGGTACACGGGCGTGACCACGGTGTTCAAGCTGGCGCTCGGCCTCTGGCTGGCACTCCTGCTCAACCGCCACTTCAGGGGCAAGGCCCTGATCCGCGCCTTCATCCTGCTGCCCTTCATCATTCCCACGGTGCTGTCGACGTTCGCCTGGAAATGGATGTTCGACCCGACCTTCAGCGTCATCAACTGGACGCTGTTCCAGCTCGGCTTCATCACCCAGCGCATCAACTGGCTGGGCGATCCCGACCTCGCGATGACGTCGATCATCGTCATCAACATCTGGCGCGGCGTGCCGTTCTTCGCCATCACGCTGCTGGCCGGCCTGCAGACGATCAGCCCCGAACTGCACGAGGCTGCCGCCATCGACGGCGCCCGCCCATGGCAGCGCTTCTGGCACGTCACCTGGCCGCTGCTCATGCCGGTCACGCTGGTCGTGGTGCTGTTCTCGGTGATCCAGACCTTCGCCGACTTCCAGCTGGTCTACGTCATGACCGGCGGCGGTCCGGCCAACGCCACCCACCTTTTCGCCACCTATGCCTACCAGCTCGGCATCGGCACCGGGTTGCTGTCGGAGGGTGCGGCGATCTCGCTCGCGATGTTCCCGTTCCTCTTCATCATCGTAGTGGTGCAGCTCCTCTACATCCGCCGAGTCGAAACCCGATGAGTCCGGAGACCCGCTGATGATCGGTCGTGCGGAGGCGCGCAAATGATTGAGGGTGCAGCCTGGAGACGGTGGGTTTTCTACAACATCCCGCTTATCCTGTTCGTGTTCATCCTGCTGTTTCCGTTCTACTGGATGATCATCACGACCTTCCGGCCCGACGGCGAGCTCTACCGGCCGTGGAATGCCGTGAACTACATGCCGTTCTGGACGAACAATCCGACGTTCGAGCACATCCTCTACCTGTTCGAGGAGACGCGCTTCGCACGCTGGATGTTCAACACCATGTTCATCGCCATGGTGTCGACGCTGATCTCGCTGTTCTGCGGCGTGCTGGCGGGCTATGCGCTCGCCCGGCTGAACTTCCCCTATGCCGGCGGACTGGGCACGGCGATCTTCATCACCTATCTGGTGCCGCAGACCCTGCTGTTCATCCCGCTGGCCGAGATCATCCGGAACTTCCGGCTGGGTGACACGCCGTGGGCCCTGATCCTGACCTATCCGACCTTCCTGATCCCGTTCTGCACCTGGCTGATGATGGGCTACTTCAAGGCCATCCCGAAGGAGCTCGAGGAGTGCGCGCGCATCGACGGCGCCTCGCGCTGGAAGGCGATGGTCTACATCATCATCCCGGTGGCGGTGCCGGGCATCCTGTCGTCGGGCATCATCGCCTTCACGCTGTCGTGGAACGAGTTCATCTACGCCCTCGTCTTCCTGTCCTCGCCCGACCAGAAGACCGTTCCGGTCGGCGTCACCTCGGAGCTGATCCGCGGCGACGTGTTCTTCTGGGGGCCGCTGATGGCCGGCGCGCTGCTCGGTTCGATCCCGGTAGCGATCGTCTATTCCTTCTTCGTCGAACACTACGTCTCCGGCCTCACCGGGTCGGTCAAGGGGTAGGGCATCATGGCCGAGGTCAGTATTCGCAAGCTCAACAAGATGTTCGATGTCACCCATGTGGTGAAGGACGTCGACCTCGACATCCACGACAAGGAGTTCGTCGTGCTGGTCGGCCCGTCGGGCTGCGGCAAGACGACGACGCTGCGCATGGTCGCCGGCCTCGAGGCGATCACCTCCGGCGAGATCCGGATCGACGACGTCGTCGTCAACGAAGTGCCGCCGATGGACCGCGACATCGCCATGGTGTTCCAGAGCTACGCGCTCTATCCCCACATGAGCGTTGCCGGCAACATGGCCTTCGGTCTGAAGATGAGGAAATTCGGCAAGGCCGAGATCGAGTCGCGCATCAAGCGGGCCGCCACGATCCTCGGCATCGAGAACCTACTGGAGCGCAAGCCGCGCCAGCTCTCGGGCGGCCAGCGGCAGCGCGTGGCGCTCGGCCGCGCGATCGTGCGCGATCCCAAGGTCTTCCTGTTCGACGAGCCGCTCAGCAACCTCGACGCCAAGCTGCGCGTGCAGATGC
>CAYQAY010000011.1:48581-94501 GCA_964415585.1 uncultured Reyranella sp. | reverse complement strand
GAGGCCGGCGAGGAAGCTCTCGATCGAGGGCGCCCATAGCGATGCGCCGTCCCGGGCGCCGGCGAGGCTGTGGCCGTCGCGGCCGAAGGCGGGCAGGGGCCGGTAGTTCGCCCGGCCGCCCGCCGCGTCGTAGGCTTGGGCCATGCGGGCGGCGAGCGACGGCTCGAAAAAAGAGTCGTTCTGGGTGTAGAGCCAGAGCATCGGCACGCGGGCCGTAGCACCATATCTGCCCGCCGCCTGGACCAGCGCCTCGGGCGTGCAGTTGCCGATGCCGCCGCCCGGCAGCTTCTGGTGGCCGCCGCGGCCGCCGGCGAAGTTGATCATGCCGGGCACGCCCGGCGGGTTGCGGCTGGAGAGCGCGACGGTGGCCCATCCGCCCGCCGACTGGCCGACCACGAGGGCGCGTTCGGCGACGTAGGGCCGCGTACGCATGTAGTCGATGGTCGCCTGGATATCGGCCGCTCCCTGCAGGCCGGCAGTGTAGTAGTCCGGCGTCTCGCAGCGGCCGTAGGCCTCGGCCCAGGTGCCGCCGCTCTCGCCGTAGCCGCGGCGCAGCGGCAGGGCGACGACGTAGCCCTTCGCCAGGAACCATGAAGACAAGGTCGGGTACTTCGGCCGCTGCATCGTGGTGCGCTGCGAGCCGTCCGCCGGCGACCCGTGGTTGATCACCACCAGCGGCGCGCGGGCCTCGCCGGGCGGACGCAGCACGGTGGCGATGAGATTGCTGCCGCCGGGGCCCGGCACCCGCACGATCTCCTCGCGCTCCTGTGCGGCGAGCGGTGTGGCGAAGACGAGAGCGAGCAGAACGACGAAGGGGCTGAAGCGCATCGTCGTCTCCTAGCGGCCGCTGCGTCGTGCCGGCTTGCCGCGTCCGCCCGAGCCGGTGCGGACGCCGCGGAACACGCGGGAGTGCTGCATCTTGCCGAGATGGACGCCGACGTTGGCGCTCTGCGCCTGTCCCGGCAGCTCGAGCTCGTTGGCTTCGAGCCGGCGGATCTCGTCGCGCAGGCGGCCGGCCTCCTCGAACTCGAGGTCGGCGGCGGCGGCGCGCATGCGCTTTTCGAGCTCGGCAATGTGGGTGCGCAGGTTGTGGCCGACCAGGTGGACGTCGCCCGAGACGCCGGTGTCGACCGTGTAGTGGTCGCGCTCGGCGGTCGACTGCAGGATCTCGGCGATGTTCTTCTTCACCGAGGCCGGCGTGATGCCGTGCTCCTTGTTGTAGGCCATCTGCTTGGTGCGGCGCCGGTCGGTCTCGGCGATGGCGTACTTGATCGAGTCCGTCATCTTGTCGGCGTAGAGGATGACCCTGCCCTCGACGTTGCGCGCCGCGCGGCCGATGGTCTGCACGAGCGACGTCGGCGAGCGCAGGAAACCTTCCTTGTCGGCGTCGAGGATGGCGACCAGCGCGCACTCGGGGATGTCGAGGCCCTCGCGCAGCAGGTTGATGCCGACCAGCACGTCGAAGGCGCCGAGTCGCAGGTCGCGGATGATCTCGATGCGCTCGAGCGTGTCGATGTCGGAATGAAGATAGCGGCAGCGGATGCCGGCCTCGTGCATGTACTCGACGAGGTCCTCGGCCATGCGCTTGGTGAGCACGGTGACCAGCACGCGCTGGCCCTTCTTCGCGCAGTCCCTGCATTCGGCGATCAGGTCGTCGACCTGCTTCTCGACGGGACGCACCAGCACGGTCGGGTCGATCAGGCCGGTCGGGCGGATCACCTGCTCGATGAAGGCGCCCTGCGTGCGCTCCATCTCCCAGTCGCCGGGCGTGGCGCTCACGTAGGTCGTCTGCGGGCGCAGCGTGTCCCACTCCTCGAACTTGAGCGGCCGGTTGTCGATCGCCGAGGGCAGGCGGAAGCCGAACTCGGCCAGCACGCTCTTGCGGTTGAAGTCGCCGCGGAACATGCCGCCGATCTGCGGCACCGTGACGTGGCTCTCGTCGACGATCAGCAGCGAGTTCTCGGGGAAATACTCGAACAGGGTCGGCGGCGGCTCGCCCGGCTTGCGGCCGGTGAGGTAGCGGGAATAGTTCTCGATGCCGGCGCAGGCGCCGGTCGTCTCGAGCATCTCGATGTCGAACAGCGTGCGCTGCTCCAGACGCTGCGCCTCGAGCAGGCGGCCGGCGCGGTTGAACTCGGCGAGACGCTGTTTGAGGTCGGTCTTTATCTGCTCGATCGCCTTCTGCATCGTGGGCTTGGGCGTCACGTAGTGGCTGTTGGCGTAGACGATGATGTCGTTCAGGGTCACCGCCTTCTCGCCGGTCAGCGGATCGAACTCGGTGATCGACTCGATCTCGTCGCCGAACATCTCGAAGCGCCAGGCCTTGTCCTCGTAGTGGGCGGGGAACAGGTCGATCGTGTCGCCGCGGACGCGGAAGGTGCCGCGCTGGAAGGCGTTGTCGTTTCTCTTGTACTGCTGCTCGACGAAGCGGCGCAGGAGCGTGGTGCGGTCGATCTTCTGGCCCTTGTGCAGGCGGAAGGTCATCGCCTGGTAGTTCTCGAGCGGGCCGATGCCGTAGATGCACGAGACCGACGCGACGATGATGACGTCGTCGCGCTCCATCAGCGCTCTGGTCGCGGAGTGGCGCATGCGGTCGATCTGCTCGTTGATCGACGAATCCTTCTCGATGTAGGTGTCGGTGCGCGGCACGTAGGCTTCGGGCTGGTAGTAGTCGTAGTACGACACGAAGTACTCGACGGCGTTCTCCGGAAAGAAGCCCTTCATCTCGCCGTAGAGCTGTGCCGCCAGCGTCTTGTTGGGCGCCAGAACGAGGGCGGGGCGACCCTGGCTCGCAATCACGTTGGCCATCGTGAAGGTCTTGCCCGAGCCTGTGACGCCGAGCAGCACCTGGTCGCGCTCGCCGCTCTCGACGCCGGCGATGAGCTGCCTGATCGCCTCGGGCTGGTCGCCCGCAGGGACGTAGTCCGAGACCAGCTTGAACGGCCTGGGCGCGACGCCTTCGAGCTCGGGCCGCCGCTGGATGTACGGCATCGAGAGCGACGTGGCCGCGACCGCTAGATTCCTTGAGGGCATGGCCCCGATTATATGATGCCGGGGCGACAGTCCGGCAATGCTAGCTTCGTAGGCTGCATGCCCGAGCTGTTGACCGTTCCGCTCCTGGTTTCCGCCGTCGTCGCCTGCATTGCAGGCATGGTGCGCGGCTTCGCGGGCTTCGGCGCGGCGATGCTCATGACCCCGGTCTTTTCGGCACTCTACGGACCGGCGGTCGGGGTGGCGCTCTGCCTGCTGCTGGAGATCGCAGTCGCCCTGCCACTGGTGCCGAAGGTCTGGCGCCTGGTGGACTGGCGCCGCATCGGCCTGCTGCTGCTGGCGGCGGCCGTCGGAGTTCCGTTCGGGAACCTGACCCTGACGCAGGTCGAGCCCGAACCGATGCGCTGGGCGATTTCGGCGATCGTGCTGGGTGCCGTGCTGCTGCTGGCGAACGGCTGGAGGTTCTCCGGCAAGCCGAATGCCGCGACGACTCTCGCCGCGGGCGCGACCAGCGGCTTCCTGAACGGGCTGTCCGGCATGGCCGGTCCGCCGATCGCCTTCTATTATCTCGCAGGCAGGGATACCGCCGCGCAGGTGCGCGCCAACCTCACGACCTACTTCGTGTTCGTCGACCTGCTCGCCATCGCAGTCTTCGCCTCGCGCGATCTGATCGGCTGGAGCACCGGCGTGCATGGCCTCGTGCTCGCGCCCGCCGTGATACTGGGCGGGCTGATCGGCGAGCGATTGTTTCCGCTGGCGAGCGAGGCCTTCTACCGTCGCCTCGCCCTGGGCCTGCTGGTCGGAGTCGCGATCGGCTCATTGATGCTATAAGGCGGCCATGAAGATCTGGGACAGGATAGTGGAAGGCATGAACGGCCTCGGCATCGCCGAGCTGCTGGGCCTTTCCGCGCCGGCCGCCGACGACGGCGGCCATCCCGGCCTGCGCCAGATCGGCTTCACGATCGGCGTCATCGCGCTCGGGGCCAAGATGGCGCGCGTCGATGGCGAAGTCTCGGACGTCGAGATCGCCGCGTTCCAGGACTTCTTCCAGGTTCCCCCCGGCGAGGAGGCGAACGTGCAGCGCTTCTTCGACCAGGCGAAGCGCGATTCGGCAGGCTTCGAAGCCTATGCGCGCCAGGTGGCGGCCCTGTTTCCCGACGCACCCGAGATCCTCGAGAACGTGATCGAGGGATTGTTCAGCATCGCCCGTGCCGATGGGACGATCGATGCGGCAGAAGCCGACTACCTGGTGCAGGTCGCCGGCATCTTCGGCCTGCCGAGTTCGCGCTTCGAACGGGCGAAGGCCGCCGCGACCGGCGTGATGGAATGCGAACCCTGCGTCGTACTGGGCATCGATCCGCTGGCGACCGACGAACAGATCCGCGAGGCATGGTTGCGCCAGGTCCGCGCCAACCATCCCGACAGGCTGGTGGCGCAAGGCCTGCCCGAGGAAGCCATTGCCATGGCCAACCGCAAGCTCGCCCTGATCAACGACGCCTACGATCGGCTGCGCCGGCAACGCGGCCTGGTCGCCGCCTGAGCGTGCCCCTCGTCGACCTGCCGTCGCCCAACCACGCGCCGCGGCCCGACGGTGCCGTCGTGGATATTCTCGTGTTGCACTATACGGAGCTCCCGCTGCAGGAGTCGCTCGACATCCTGTGCGACGGCCGCCGCGAGCACCGCGTCAGCTCGCACTACGTTCTCGCCGAGGACGGCACGACCTTTCATCTCGTCCCCGAGGATCGCACCGCCTGGCACGCCGGCCAGTCGTGGTGGCGGGGCCGCGAGGCGCTGAACGCGACGTCGATCGGCATCGAGATCGTGAATCTCCACGGCGACCGGCACGACTATCCGCCGCTGCAGGTCGCCGCTCTGATCGAGTTGTGCGAGGGGATTCTCGCGCGTCACCCGGCGATCGTGGCCCGCAACGTCGTCGGCCATTCCGACATCGCCCCCAAGCGCAAGATCGATCCCGGCCTGCGTTTCCCCTGGGCGACCCTCGCGAAGGCCGGCATCGGCCTGTGGCCGAGGGCAGGTGCGCGGCCGCTCGAGGGCGATTTCGAGAAGGCGCTGCAGCGCTTCGGTTATGCGCCACCCATCGCCGTGCCCCCGCGGGAGATCGTAAAGGCCTTCCAGCGCCGCTATCGGCCCGCCCGTGTCGACGGCATGGCGGACTCTGAGACCAAGGCCCTGCTGGCCGACCTGCTTGACCAGGTCGGGCGGGAGGCATAGCTACGCTCCGGGTCAGACGGCCGGATGGCTGCGCTCCGCAAGGGGTGAGGAAAGTCCGGGCTCCACGGAGACACGGTGCCGGCTAACGGCCGGCGGGGGCGACCCCAGGGAAAGTGCCACAGAGAACAGACCGCCGGGCCGGCTCGCTGGCCAGGCAAGGGTGAAACGGTGGGGTAAGAGCCCACCGCGCGACCGGCAACGGAAGCGGCACGGCAAACCCCACCGGGAGCAAGACCAAATAGGGGCGACACGCCGGGTAACCGGCAGCGGTGTTTCCGCGTCGTCGCCCGGGTCGGTCGCGCGAGTCGCCCGGTAACGGGCGTCCCAGAGGAATGGCCATCCATCGCTCGAGAGTTTCGGCTCTTGGCGGGGACAGAACCCGGCTTACAGGCCGTCTGACCCTCTGTTTGCCGTCGGGATTCCGCAATGAGAATCGACGCTACAACAACTTGTATTTGTATGGTGCAGGCGCACAATAGATGTTGTGCCTAAGCTCTTCAGATTCCTTGTGGATTCTCTCGTTTGCTAATTGCATCCCGGACTTTCCCATGGTATCCCATTGTATCCCGTGTAACAGGCAACGTTGGGGCGTGGGGCACCAACGGCGGGATGCAGGGGGAGCGGGGCCGTGGCATTCCGGTCCGAAATCCTGATCAAGCTGGACAAGAAAGGCCGGGCTCTGCTGCCGGCGGCCTTTCGCGATGAGCTGCCTGTGGACGATCGCGGCGCCTTCGTCCTCTATCACTCTCCCAATGTTTCCGGCGTCGTGAACGGCAACTCCCGCCTGGGCTTCGATGCCATGCTGGAGCGCCTGCGTGCCGAGGCGCTCGGTCCCAAGGGCTCGCTGAAGGTGGCGCTCGACGACGAGGCGTTCGATCCGGCGGGCTACCTGTCGGCGGGGGCGCGCACGATCGCGATGGAGCCGGACGGCCGCTTTTCGATGCCGGCTGAGTTCGTCGAGGCGCTCGATGCTTCGGACGGCGTGATGCTGATCGGCAAGGTCGAGAAGTTTCAGCTCTGGAATCCCGCCCGCTGGTTGGCGCGCCGCGCCGCCGAGCGCGAGAAGATGGCGGCGTTCGTGCGCAACCTGAGCGGAGGCGAGGCATGAGCGCGCCCCGCCACGTCCCCGTGATGGCGCGCGAGGTCGTCGATGCGTTGCAGCCGCGCGCCGGCGGCCGCTATCTCGATGGCACGTTCGGCGCCGGGGGCTACACGATGGCGCTGCTCGACCGCGCCGATTGTCGGGTGATTGCGATCGACCGCGATCCCGATGCCGTCGCCGCCGGCAAAGTGCTGGCCGAGCGCTACGCGCCGCGACTTCGCCTGATCGAAGGCCGCTTCGGCGACATGGTCGAGCTGCTGTCGGCCGAGGGCGTCGAGGATGTCGATGGCGTGGCGCTCGATCTCGGCGTCTCGTCGATGCAGTTCGACCAGGCCGAACGCGGCTTCTCCTTCCGGGCCTCCGGCCCGCTCGACATGCGCATGGAGAAGAGCGGCGCCTCGGCATCCGATCTCGTGAACGAAGGCGAGGAGGCCGAGCTCGCCGACATCATCTGGCGCTATGGCGAGGAGCGGCGCAGCCGCCGCGTCGCGCGCGCCATCGTCGAAACACGCCGTGCGAAGCGCATCGAGACGACGGGCGAGCTGGCCGAGATCGTGCGCCGCGCGGTCGGCCCTTCGGCCAAGGACGAGAGCGACCCGGCGACGCGCACCTTCCAGGCGCTGCGCGTGGCGGTGAACGACGAGCTGGGCGAGCTCGAGCGTGGTCTTGCGGCCGCCGAGCAGGTCTTGGCGCCGGGTGGCCGTCTGGCCGTGGTGTCGTTCCATTCGCTGGAAGATCGGGCGGTGAAGGAGTTCGTGCGCGCGCGCGCGGGCCGCACTCCCGGCCCATCGCGCCATGCGCCGCCGGCTGGCGCGGCACGGGTCGCGACCCTGCGCGACCTGACGCGCAAGCCGGTTCTGCCGTCCGACGCCGAGATCGTCGCCAACCCGCGCGCCCGGTCGGCGCGACTGCGGATCGCCGAGAAGCTCGCGGCTTCCGGAGGCTGCGCATGATCCACCGTGGCCTCATGTTCTGGTCGATCGCGGCCGTTGCCACGGCCGTGGGCCTGTTCACCGTGAAGTATCGGGTGCAGGACCTTGAGGAGCGGATCGACCGCACCAACCAGAAGATCATCGAGAGCCAGCAGGCCACGCACATCCTGCGGGTCGAATGGGCCCATCTCAACGAATCCGAGCGTATCGAGGCGCTGGCGATCAAGCATCTCAAGCTCGAGTCGGCTTCCATCAAGCAGGTCATACGCCTCGACCAGCTCAAATCCGAATCTGTCCCCCCGCGGCGCGAAGCACCACTCCCTTCCCCCCCACGTACGGGCAACGACGTCCCCTCGTCGACTTTGCCCGGTGGTGCCCGCGTCGCAGCGGAGGCCGGCAGCCCCTCGCCGGCCTCCGCACCCCTTTCCAAGCGTACACCCGGACCCACGACGCCCCCTCGACCGGCCGAGATACAAGAGCCGGCAACATCGGGTCCGGTTGGCGACGGCCAGAGCGCCGCCGTCTCAATCGACGAAATCCTCTCGAGACACGAAGGGGGACGTCGGTGAGACTGTGGCGCAGGTCTGCCTCGCCCGACCCGGCCGCCGCGGAAAACGCGGCGGCCGGCGCGCGTTACGGATCGGCTCAGAATCGCCTCAAGGGTGACGTTCAGGAGACCGCCCGTCAGCGTCTGGTGATCGCTTCGGCCCTTTTTGCAATTGCCTTCGCGGCGGTCGGCCTGCGCATGGGCTACGTCTCGTTGCTGCGCGACGGCGCCGAACCGACGCAGCGCGTAGCCGCGCGGGGCGGCTCCATCCAGTCGGAGCGTGCCGACATCGTCGACCGCCACGGCGCGGTGCTCGCAACGTCGGTGCCGGTCATGTCGGCCTTCGTCAATCCTCACTTGCTGATCGACCCGCAGGAGGCTGCGCGCAAGATCGTCTCGGCACTGCCCGATCTCAAATATGACGACGTCCGCGAGAAGTTCGAAGGCGACCGCACGTTCGTCTGGATCAAGCGCGGCCTCAGCCCGCGTGAGCACGATCGCGTCAACCGCCTCGGCATCCCCGGTGTCGAGTTCCAGGCAGAGGAGCGGCGCATCTACCCGCAGGGCACCGCCGCTGCCCACATCCTTGGGTATGCCAGCGTCGACAATGCTGGTCTCGCCGGCGTCGAGCGCTACTTCGATCAGCAGCTCCAGAGTGGCGAGACCTTGCAGCTCTCGATCGACCTGCGGCTCCAGCGGATGGTCGAACGCGAGCTCGCACGTGCGGCCCAGAAGTTCTCGGCGATCGGCGGTACCGCGATCGTCATGGACGCGACCAACGGCGAGATCCTCGCCATGGCCTCGCTGCCGACGTTCAACCCGAATAGCACGAAGACCCTGACCAACGAGGCGCTGTTCAATCGGGCCACGCTCGGGGTCTACGAGCAGGGCTCGACGTTCAAGATCTTCAATACGGCGATGGCCCTCGATACCGGCAAGGTCGGGTTGACGAGCGTGTTCGACGCCACGTCGCCCATAAAGATCGACCGCTTCACGATCAACGACGACCATGCGCAGCGCCGCCCGCTGAACGTCGCCGAAACCTTCAGATACTCGTCCAACATCGCATCGGCGAAAATGGCAGTCGAAGTGATGGGCCCCGAGGGACAGCGCGCCTTCTTCGACAAAATCGGCTTCCTCAAGCCTCTGTCGACCCAGCTCCCCGAGGTTGCCGCACCGCTCTACCCGCGACACTGGATGAAGATCAACACCATGACCATCGCGTTTGGTCACGGCATCTCGGTGACGCCGCTGCATCTGGTCACGGGGTCGGCGGCGATGATCAACGGCGGCATCCTCTACCCGCCGTCGCTCGTCAAGCGTACGTCTGCGAGCGACAAGGGCCGGCGCGTGATCCAGGCGAAGACGTCGGTGAACATGCGGCAGCTCCTGCGGCTCAACGCGGTCGAGGGCACCGGCAAGAACGCCGACGTGAAGGGCTACGAGGTCGGCGGCAAGACCGGCACCGCGGAAAAGCCGGGCCGCGGCGGCTACCGCCAAAAAGCCCTAATCAGCTCGTTCGTTGGCGCGTTTCCGATGAACGATCCGAAGTTCGTCATTCTCGTGTCGCTCGACGAGCCCAAGGGGCTTCCCGAGACGGGCGGCTACGCGACAGCGGGCTGGGTCGCCGCTCCTTCGGTCAAGGTCATCGTCGAGCAGATCGTGTCGCTCTACGGTATCCTGCCCAGCGATCTCAAGGAGGGCCTGCCGCCGATAGAGATCGCCTCGACGCCGATTCCAGCGCCGGCGCCGGCCCAGGCCGCGCCGGCGACAGTGCGGCGCGTGCCGGGCGATCAACGCAAGGCGGTGCCGGTGAGGCCGGGGCCGGGCCAGACGGCGGCCGCGCCCGGTTCCGGAGTGCGTCGCGTTGCGTCTGAGTGAGCTCATGCGCCGGAGCGCCGACGCAGCCCCGACCGCGGCGCCGCCGTCTCGCGATCCCGTTCTTGCCGGCCTTACGCTCGACTCGCGCAAGGTAGAGCCCGGCTATCTCTTCGCCGCGCTTCCGGGCTCGCGCCACGATGGCGCGACCTTCGTCGCCGACGCGGTAAAGCGCGGCGCCGTCGCCATCCTGGCAGCACCCGATGCGGCCCTGCCACTGCTCGACTCCGGAATAGCGGTGGTCCGAGACGCCGATCCGCGCCGGCGCTTGGCACTCATGGCTTCGACCTTCGCCGGCGTCCAACCCGCGACCATCGCGGCGGTCACGGGCACCAACGGCAAGTCGTCGACCGTGCATTTCGTGCGCCAGATCTGGCAGACGATGGGACTCAAAGCGGCCAGCGTCGGCACGCTCGGCATCGTCTCGTCCGGTTTGATCCGCGATGGCGGTCTCACGACGCCTGATCCGGTGCAGCTTCACGAGGATCTCGCGACGCTCGCGCGCGAGGGCGTGACACATCTCGCCATCGAAGCATCGAGTCACGGCATCGAACAGCGTCGCCTCGACGGGCTGCGGCTTTCGGCGGCGGCCTTCACCAACCTCACGCACGAGCATCTCGACTATCACGTCTCCATGGATGCCTACTTTGCAGCCAAAGCGAGACTCTTCGATACATTGCTGACGTCGGGTGCGACGGCGGTTGTGAATGCCGACAGCGACCGCGCCGAGGCGCTGGGTGCACTGTGCCGTCGACGCGGCATCCGCCTCTGGACCTACGGCGCCAGGGGCCGCGAGTTCCGCCTCGTCGCAAATGAGCCGACGCCGAGGGGGCAACGCCTGTCGGTCGAGGTGCTGGGTATTCGTCGCGAGGTCGAGTTGCCGTTGGTCGGCGGCTTTCAGGCATCGAATGCGCTGGCAGCACTTGGTCTCGTCGTCGCGACCGGCAGTGATCCCGGCCGAGCCGTCGCTGGCCTCGCGAGCCTGACCGGCGCTCCGGGCCGCCTGCAGTTCGTAGCGCGCCACCACTCCGGTGCTGCTGTGTACGTCGATTACGCTCACAAGCCCGAAGCGTTGGATACGGTACTGCGGACTCTCCGGCCGTTCGCGCGCGGCAGACTGGTCGTGGTGTTCGGCTGCGGCGGCGATCGCGATCGCGCGAAGCGGCCGGTCATGGGCGAGATCGCCACGCGCCTCGCCGACCTCACGATTGTCACAGACGACAATCCGCGCAGCGAGGAGCCCGAAGCGATCCGTGCCGAGATCGTGCGCGGGATCGCGCCGGAGCGGAGGAACTGGGTCGTGATCGCCGAGGGCCGGCGCCAAGCCATCGCCGCCGGTATGGCGGCACTGCGGAGCGGCGACGACCTGTTGCTGATCGCCGGCAAAGGCCACGAAACGGGTCAGACCATCAAGGGCGTGACACATCACTTCGACGATGCCGAGGAAGCGCGCGCGCTCGTCGGAGGCGCCGCATGAACGCGCTCTGGACGTCCGAGGAAATCCGCGCGGCGCTGTCGCCCGTGACGATCACCGCACCGTTCGAGGCGAATGGCGTCACCTTCGACAGCCGTGCCGTCAGCAAGGGCGACGTCTTCTTTGCCCTGAGTGGCGAGACCACCGACGGCCACGGCTTCGTGGTAGACGCGCTTGCGCGCGGTGCTGCAGCGGCCGTCGTGTCGCGCGATGTCCCCGAGGCCAAGGGCACGCTGATCCGCGTGCCCGACACGATGAAGGCGCTGGTCGCCCTCGGTCGCGCCGGCCGTCGTCGCAGCAGAGCGCGCATCGCGAGCATCACGGGGTCGGTCGGCAAGACCAGTACCAAGGACGCGCTGCGCGCCATGCTGTCGGCGAAGGCGCCGACCTCGGCGAGCGTTGCGAGCTACAACAACCATGTCGGTGTGCCGATCAGTCTGGCTCGCCTCCCGCGTGACGCTTGCTACGGTATCTTCGAGATCGGCATGAACCATCCCGGGGAGATCGAGCCGCTCGCCTGCCAAGTCGAGGCGCAGGTCGGTTTGATCACCACCGTCGGGCCTGTCCATATCGGGCAGCTTGGCAGCGAGGAGGCGATCGCCGACGAAAAGGGCTGCCTGTTCGCCGGCATGGTGGAAGGTTCAGTGGCCGTGCTCAATCGCGACAATCGCCACTATGATCGGTTGGCGGCCAAGGCGCATGGCTTCGGCGTTCGCCGCATCGTCGGCTTCGGGCGCGAAGAGGCGGCGGATGCCCGTCTTCTCTCGTTCAACCTGCACGATTCGGGCAGCGATGTCGTCGCCTTGATCCACGGCCGGCGGATCGAGTATCGGCTTGGCGCGGCGGGCGAGCACTGGGTAGTGAACAGCATCGGGGCGCTGGCTGTTGTCGAGGCGCTGGGTGCCGACATCCAAGCGGCGGCAGCCGTGCTGGCCGGTGTGACGGCGTCGCCGGGTCGTGGTGCGCGCCGGGTGCTCAAGCTCGGCGCCGGCACGATCGAGCTGCTTGACGAGAGTTACAACGCCAATCCCGTATCGGTACGCGCGATGCTTGCTGTGCTGGCACGAACGGAACCGAAGGCGGGTGGGCGCCGCATGCTGTGTCTTGGTGACATGCGCGAGTTGGGCGAGGCGGCAGATGATCTGCATGCCGGGCTCGCCGACGCAGTCGCCGCGAGTGGAGCCACGCAGGTGTTCCTGTGTGGGCCACACATGAAGGCGCTGTGGCACAGATTGGCGCCGGCGCAACGCGGTGTTCATCGGCCTGATTCCGCATCGCTGGCTGAGGAGTTCGCGGCGGCACTCAGGGCGGGAGATGTGGTCGCGGTGAAGGGATCGCTGGGAACAAGGATGAAGATCATCGTCGACGCCGTCCTGGCGGCAAGCGGTGGCGAGGCGGGACGCTAAGATGTTCTACAACCTGCTCTACCCGCTCGCGGACCTGTTCAGCCCCCTGAACCTGTTCCGCTATCTGACTTTCCGGTCGATCGCCGCGTTCCTGACGGCGTTGGTGCTCAGCTTCCTGATCGGTGGCGTACTGATCCGCTGGCTGCGCAGCAAGCAGAAGCAGGGGCAGCCGATCCGCGACGACGGTCCACAGAGCCATCTCACGAAGAAGGGCACGCCGACGATGGGCGGGCTGCTGATCCTGATCACGCTCTCGGTCGCGACGCTACTCTGGGCCGATCTCACCAACCGCTATGTATGGATCGTGCTAGGTGTCACGCTCGCGTTCGGCGCCGTGGGCTTCTGGGATGACTTCCTCAAGGTCACCAAGCGCAATCCCAAGGGTGTGCCCGGCAAGACGAAGCTTGCCATCTCCGTGGTTGCTGCAGGCATCGCGGTCTATCTCGTAGCTCAGGCCTCGCCCGCGCCGCTGCGTTACATGCTCGCCGTGCCGTTCCTCAAGGACGTGCTGATCCCACTCGGGGTGTTCGGGTTCGTCTTCTTCGGCGTCATCGTGATCGCGGGCGCCTCCAACGCCGTGAACCTGACGGATGGTCTGGACGGCTTGGCTATCGGCCCGGTGATCATGGCCTCGGCGGTGTTCGGCCTGATCGCCTATGTCGTGGGCAACACCATTCTCACCAACTATCTCTACCTCCACCACATCCCGCGCGCCGGCGAACTCGCGGTGCTGCTGGCGGCGTTGGTCGGGGCGGGTCTCGGCTTCCTGTGGTTCAACGCGCCCCCCGCCATGGTCTTCATGGGCGATACCGGCTCGCTCGCGATCGGCGGCGCACTGGGTGCGGTAGCGGTCGTCACCAAGCACGAGATCGTGCTGGCGATCGTCGGTGGCCTGTTTGTCCTCGAGACGGTCTCGGTGATTGTGCAGGTGTTGTCCTTCAAGTGGACCGGCAAGCGGGTTTTCCGCATGGCGCCGCTACACCATCACTTCGAGCAGAAAGGCTGGGCGGAGCCGACTATCGTCTTCCGCTTCTGGATCATTGCCGCCATCCTCGCTATGGCCGGCCTCGCCACGTTGAAGCTGCGGTGAGCGGATGATCGATCTCGCCGTCCTTAAGGGCTCGTCTTTCGTCGTGCTGGGCCTCGCGCGGTCCGGCCTGGCGACGGTGCGCGCCCTGGTGGCGGCCGGGATAGATTGCATCGCCTGGGACGACAACGCTTCCTCGCGCGACCTCGCGGCCGGGATGGGCGCCCGCGTGGTCGACCCGACGACAACGAACTGGAGTGCGGTGACGGCGCTGGTCATCAGTCCGGGCATTCCCAGCGTGCTGCCCAAGCCGCATCCTGTAGCGGTCGCCGCGCGAGGGGCGGGTAAGCCGATCATCTGCGACATCGAGTTGCTGGCGCGTGCCCAGCCCGAGGCACGGTTCGTCGCCATCACCGGCACCAACGGCAAGTCGACGACGACGGCGCTGATCGGGCACGTGCTGCAGCAGGCCGGCCTGCGCTGCGAGGTCGGCGGCAACATCGGTCGCGGTGCGCTCGATCTCGCGCCACTCGGCGAGGCCGGCCTCTACGTGCTCGAACTTTCCTCCTATCAGCTCGAGTTGCTGCAGACCTTCCGCGCCGACGTCGCGGTGTGGCTGAACATCACGCCGGATCACATCGACCGGCACGGCGATCTTGCAGGCTACGTCGCGGCCAAGAAGAACATCTTCACCCGCCAGCGCGCCGGCAATTGCGCGGTGATCGGCATCGACGACGAACCGTCACGTACCGTCGCGGCCGAGATCGCCGCTCGGGCGGACATTGCCTGCATACAGATCGCGCAGGACCGGCCGGTGGCCGGCGGCGTTTCGTATCGTACCGGAATGCTGGTCGATGCTGACGGCTACATGGTCGACTTTTCCGATGTGCCGACGTTGCCGGGCGATCACAATGCTCAGAACGCGGCCTGCGCCTGGGCGGTCTGCCGGTGGCTCGACGTGCCGCGCGAAGCGATCGTCTCCGGCCTGCGCAGCTATCCCGGCCTGCCTCATCGGCAGGAGCGCGTCGCGTCCGTGGGCAACGTCGTCTACGTCAACGACAGCAAGGCGACCAATGCCGACGCGACGGCCCGGGCGCTGTCCAGCTATCGCGACATCTACTGGATTCTCGGCGGCCAGGCGAAGGAGGGCGGTATCGCGCCGCTTGCATCCTACTTCGAGCGTATCCGCCATGCCTTCCTGATCGGCGAAGCGACCGAGCTTTTTGCCGGCCAGCTCGACGGCCGTCTCCCCTACACGCGGTGCGGCGACCTGAGGTCGGCGCTTGACGCTGCGCACGCGCTCGCCCAGCGCGAGGCGACGGGCCCGGCAGTCGTGCTGCTCTCGCCTGCCTGCGCGTCGTGGGATCAGTGGAGGAGCTACGAGCATCGCGGTGATGCCTTCCGTGCCATGGCGCGGGCCTTGCCGGGGGCGGAGATCTTGGGGAGGGCCGCGTGATTCAGGTTCCACGCGACGATCGCAGCGTCATCGGCCAATGGTGGTGGACCGTCGATCGTTGGTCTCTCGGCGCCATCCTGGCGATCATGGCGTTCGGCGTCCTGCTGACTCTGGCGGCATCGCCGCCGGCGGCCGAGCGCATCGGTGCCGACTCGTTCGTCTTCGCCAAGCGCCAGTTCCTGTTCCTGCCGCTGGCGCTCCTCGTGATGCTCGGCATCTCTCTCGCATCGCCGCGTCACGTGAGGCGGCTGGCGTTGCTGGTCTTCTGCGGCAGCGTGGTGCTGCTCGCCGCAACCTTCGTGATCGGCGTCGAGATCAAGGGTGCGCGGCGCTGGATCTCGGTGCCGGGCCTGTCGAGCTTGCAGCCGTCCGAGTTCGTCAAGCCAAGCCTCGCTGTCATTTCTGCCTGGTTACTGGCACAGAGCCGCACCGAACGACGGGCGCCCGGCTATCTCCTCTCGACCGTCCTGGTCGGCGGCGTCCTGGGCCTCCTGGTCCTCCAGCCCGATCTCGGCATGAGCGTCGTCGTCGCCGCGGTCTGGGCTGTCCAGCTATTCGTCGTCGGCCTACCGATGTGGGTCGCGGCCTTCGGCGCGGTCGCGGGCGCGGCCGGCCTGGTCGGCGCCTACTTCGCCTTCCACCATGTCCGCAGCCGCTTCGATCGCTTCCTCGACCCGACCTCGGGCGACAACTATCAGGTGAACACCTCTCTCGAGGCGTTCATGAACGGCTCGCTGTTCGGCCGCGGTCCGGGCGAGGGCACGGTGAAGGCGCAGCTTCCCGATGCCCACACCGACTTCATCATGGCGGTGGCAGGCGAGGAGTTCGGCCTCGTCGTGTGCCTGCTGATCCTCTGCCTGTTCGCCTTCGTCACCCTGCGTTCGATGTCGCGCGCTTCGAAGGAGACGAGCCTCTTCATCACGCTCGCCGCAACCGGGCTCGCCGTGCAGTTCGGCCTGCAGGCCGCCATCAACATGGCCTCGACCATCCAGCTCATCCCGGCCAAAGGCATGACCCTGCCGTTCGTCTCCTATGGCGGCTCGTCGGCGCTCGCAATGGCGATCTGCCTCGGCATGCTGCTGTCGCTGACGCGCGAGCACGCCGGCCTCAGGGAGGCGGTGTGATGACGGCCGCGCGCCCCGTGGTCCTGGCGACGGGCGGCACCGGCGGCCACGTGTTTCCGGCCGAGGCGCTGGCCGGCGAGCTCGAGGGGCGGGGCGTGCCGTTCGCACTGGTCACGGATTCGCGCGGTCGGCAGTGGCACGGCGCCCTTGCGCATCACCCGATCCACTACATCCGGTCGGCCAGTCCGACGGGTTCCTGGCCGAACAGGATCAGGGCCGCGATGACCCTGGCGCTCGGCCTCTTCGACGCCTGGCGGGCGCTGGGCCGCATCGCCCCCTCGGCGGTGGTGGGCTTCGGCGGCTACGCGTCGGTGCCGACCATGCTGGCGGCCCGGCTGCGCCGCCTGCCGGCCATGCTGCACGAGCAGAACGCCGTGCTCGGCCGCGCCAATCGCCTGGTCGTCGGTGGCGTTGCCCGTGTCGCCACGTCGTTTGCCCATACCCGGCACATCGATGCCGATTCGCGCGCCCGCCTCGTCGGCAATCCCGTGCGCGGGCCGGTGCGCGTCCTGCGGGACCAGCCCTATCGCGCGCCCGACGCCGGCCGCGTGATCGACATCCTGGTGTTCGGAGGCAGTCAGGGCGCCGCCTCGTTCGGCGAGGTCGTGCCGGCCGCCGTCCTCTCCCTGCCGCAGCCCGTGCGCGCCCGCCTGCGCATCGTGCAGCAGTGCCGCCCCGAGAGTATCGACCGCGTGCGAGCGAGCTACGTCAAGGCGGGTGTGGTGGCCGAGCTCGCGCCGTTCTTCACCGACCTGCCGCGCCGCATCGCGGCGGCGCACCTGATCGTCGGACGGTCGGGCGCCTCGACCGTCGCCGAGCTCGCCACGATCGGACGGCCGTCGATCCTGGTGCCGTATCCCTACGCCGCCGACGACCACCAGACCGCCAATGCGCGGGCCTTCGAGGCGACCGGCGGCTGCATCGTAATGCCCCATGCCGCGTTCACTGCGCCGGCGCTGGCCGGGCTGATGGCGTCGCTGATCGACCGGCCGGAGCGCCTGGCGGCGATGGCGGCCGCCGCCCACGCCGCCGGTCGTCCCGACGCCGCTGCGCGGCTGGCCGACATCGTCGTCGAACTGATCTCCGTTCCCCTTCCGCCTTCCGGAGCTGCCGCATGAGGGCATTGCCGCTCGATCTCGGCCTCATTCATTTCGTCGGCATCGGCGGTATCGGCATGTCGGGCATCGCCGAGGTGCTGCATAATCTCGGCTACAAGGTCCAGGGCAGCGACGTCGCCGAGGGCGCCAACACGCGCCGCCTCGCCGAACTCGGCATCAAGGTCGCGATCGGCCACCGCGCCGACAACGTGTCGAACGCCCAGGTCGTGGTCGTGTCGAGCGCGGTCAAGAAGGACAATCCCGAGGTGCTGGCCGCCCGTGCGCGCCTCGTTCCCGTCGTGCGCCGAGCCGAAATGCTGGGCGAGCTGATGCGCCTCAAGTGGTCGGTCGCCGTCGGCGGCACGCACGGCAAGACCACGACCACGTCGATGGTCGCCGCGATGCTCGACGCGGGCGGCCTCGACCCCACCGTGATCAATGGCGGCATCATCAACGCCTACGGCACCAACGCCCGCCTCGGCGCCGGCGACTGGATGGTCGTGGAGTCCGACGAATCGGACGGCTCGTTCCTGCGCCTGCCGGCGACCATCGCCGTCGTCACCAACGTCGATCCCGAGCATCTCGACCACTACGGCACCTTCGACGCGTTGCGCGACGCCTTCGTGCGCTTCGTCGAGAACATCCCCTTCTACGGCTTCGCCGTGCTCTGCATCGACCATCCCGAGGTGCAGGCCCTGATCCCCCGCGTCGCCGACCGTCGCATCGTCACCTATGGGCTCGGTGCCGGTGCCGACGTGCGCGCCGTCAACCTCAGGCTCGATCGCAGCGGCGCCGACTTCGACGTGATGGTCGAGCATCGCGCGACCAACGAATCGCGCACCATCGCCGGCCTGCGCCTGCCGATGTTCGGCCAGCACAACGTGCAGAACGCGCTGGCGGCCATCGCCGTCGCACAGGAGATGGGCCTCACCGACGACACGATCCGCAAGGCGCTGGGCTCGTTCGCGGGCGTGAAGCGCCGCTTCACCAAGACCGGCGAGGCGCACGGCATCACCGTGATCGACGACTACGGCCACCATCCGGTCGAGATCGCCGCCGTGCTGCGTGCCGCGCGCCAGGCCTATGGCGGCTCGGGCCGGGTCATCGCCGTCATGCAGCCGCACCGCTATTCGCGCCTCGGCGCGCTGCGCAACGAGTTCGCCACCTGCTTCACCGACGCCGACGCCGTGATCGTCGCCGACGTCTATGCCGCGGGCGAGGCGCCGATCGAGGGCGTGAGCCGCGACATGCTGGTCGGCCTGGTGCAGCGCGCCGGCCATCGCGACGTCTCGCCGCTCGCCGCGCCCGCCGATCTTCCCGCGATGATCTGGCAGGCGGCGCGGCCGGGCGACGTCGTCGTCTGCCTCGGCGCCGGCAACATCACGGCCTGGGCGCACGCCCTGCCGGGCCAGATCCAGCAGCTCGCGGCCGACAAGGCCGGCCCGCGTGCCATCGCCAACGATCCGGGCTCGGCGGCATGATGACGGCCACCGACACCGGCCCCCATCTGATCGATCGGCTGCCCCGGCCGCGCGGCCGCCTGACGGCCGACGCGCCGCTCGGTCCGCAGACCTGGTTCCGCGCAGGCGGGCCGGCCGAGGTCCTGTTCCGGCCGGCCGACGTCGAGGATCTTTCCACGTTCCTCGCAGCCCTGCCGGCCGACGTGCCGGTCACCGTGCTGGGCGTCGGGTCGAACCTGCTGGTGCGCGATGGTGGCGTGAAGGGCGTGGTGGTCCGGCTGATGCGGGGCTTCACCAACGTTTCGATCGAGGGCCACGAGGTGATCGCCGGCGCCGGCGCACCCGACCTCAACGTGGCGCTCACCGCGCGCGACCATGCGCTCGCCGGCCTCGAGTTCCTGAGCGGCATCCCAGGCACGATCGGCGGCGCGCTGCGAATGAACGCCGGCGCCTACCAGGGCGACCTCTCGCAGGTGCTGGTGTCGGCCGAGGCCGTCGACCGCAGCGGCAAAGTCCACGCCGTCGGTGTCGCCGACATGGGCTTCAGCTATCGTCACAGCGACGCGCCGGCCGACTGGATATTCACCTCGGCGCGACTGCGCGCCACACCGGGCGACCAGCTCGCGATCGCTCGCCGCATCGCCGAGATCGACGCGGCGCGAACCGACACGCAGCCGCGCAGCCGCACCGGCGGCTCGACCTTCGTCAATCCACCCGGCCACAAGGCGTGGGAACTGATCGACCGGGCGGGCTGCCGCGGCCTGCGGATCGGAGAGGCCCAGGTTTCCGAGAAGCATTGCAACTTCCTGATCAACCGCGGCGCGGCGACGGCGGGCGACATCGAAGCGCTGGGCGAGGAAGTGCGGCGACGTGTCCTGGAGAAGACGGGCGTGCAGCTCGAATGGGAGATCCGTCGCGTGGGAGTGGCGACATGAAGCGCAGGGTCGCGGTCCTGATGGGCGGCTGGTCGCCTGAGCGCGAGGTCTCGCTGGTGAGCGGCAAGGCCTGCGCCGAAGGGCTGCGCGAAGGCGGCCACGAGGTTCTGGAATACGATGTGAAGCGCGACCTCCGCGCCCTGGTCGACTTCCTGCGTCCGGCGACAGGCGACGGTCCGGAGGTCGTGTTCAACGCCCTGCATGGCCGCTACGGCGAGGACGGCTGCGTGCAGGGCGTGCTCGAAATCCTTGCCATCCCCTACACCCACTCCGGCGTGCTGGCCTCGGCGATCGCGATGGACAAGCCGATGGCGCGGCACGTCTTCACCTCGCTCGGGCTGCGCGTTGCCGCCGGCATGGTGATCGAGCGCCGCACGCTTGCCTGGGGCGATCCGATGCCGCGCCCCTACGTGGTGAAACCGATCGACCAGGGCTCCAGCGTCGGCGTGTACATCGTGCGCGACGGCGACAACCTTGCGGCCGTCGAGGCGGCGGAAGCGGCCTACGGCGAGCGCGTCCTCGTGGAGAAGTTCGTGCCGGGCCGCGAACTCACCGTCGCCGTGATGGGCGACCGGGCGGTCGCGGTCACCGAGCTGCGGCCGCGGACCCGCTTCTACGACTACGAGGCCAAGTACACCGACGGTGTCACCGAGCATCTCGTCCCGGCGCCCATCCCGTCCGATGTCTACGAGCTCGCGAGGCAATGGGCGCTGGAGGCCCACGAAGCGCTGGGCTGCAGCGGCCTGTCGCGGGCCGATTTCCGCTGGGACGATTCGCAAGCCGGCACGTCGGGCCTCGTCATCCTGGAACTCAACACCCAGCCCGGCATGACGCCGCTGTCGCTGGCGCCGGAGCAGGCCAGATGGGCAGGCATCTCCTGGCCGGAGCTCATGACCTGGATGATCGACAATGCGAGGCGGCCGTCATGAGCGCCGCCCCCCGCAGGCCTGCGGCGCCCAAGCGTGATTACGACCGCCGCAAGAAGCGCGGCGCCGTCCGCAAGAACGGTCGGCCGTTCTGGCGGCAGCCGATGCTGCTCGGCGCGATCGTCCTGCTGCTGGGCAGCGGCGGCGGCGGCGGCTGGTGGGCGTGGCGCGAAGGCTGGCTGGTCGAGGCGCAGAAGCAGGTCGACGCCGTCTCGCGCGGCATTGTGGGTGCCATCACGCCATTCAAGCTGGCCGACGTGACTGTCGAGGGCCGCGACTATGTCGAGCGCAGCTCCATCCTCGCAGCCCTCAACGTCAGCCGCGGCGACTCGCTGCTCGGGATCGACCTGCAGGATGCGCGCCGTCGTCTCGAGGCGATCGACTGGGTCGAATGGGCCACAGTCGAGCGCCGCCTGCCGGACACGCTCTACGTGACCCTGAAGGAGCGCCGCGCCGTGGCGATCTGGCAGAACGGCAGCGAGTACACGCTGATCGACAAGAACGGCCGCACCGTACGCGCGAGCCGCATGCCGCCCGGTGCCGAGTCGCTGCTGCTGCTGGGCGGCCCCGGGGCGCCCGAGCATGTCGGCGACCTGCTGTTGCTGCTGACCTACGAGCCCACCATCGCGCGCCAGTTGCGCTCCGCGGTCTGGGTCGGGCAGCGCCGGTGGAACCTCATCCTGAACAATGGCGTCGAGATCTGGTTGCCGGAGGAGGATGCGATCGCGGCCCTCCAGCACGCCACCAAGCTCGAGGGCCAGCACAAGCTGTTGTCGCGCGAGTTCGGCGTGGTCGATCTCAGGCTGCCGGACAAGCTCTACCTCAGGAAGCGCGGACCGGGCGAACCCATGCCCGGCCCCGCGTGACGTCAATGAAACCGGAAGTGTACGCGTAAGGACGGGGGACATCGTGGCGAAGACGAGAAACGGCGTCATTGCAGCGCTCGATATCGGAACCAACAAGGTCGTGTGCTTCGTCGCCCGGGTCGACGGGCAGGGGCTCCGGGTGGTCGGCATTGGCCACCAGCCGGCGCTCGGCATGCGCAACGGCAACATCGTCGACATGGAGGCTGCCACCCGCGCGATCTCCTCGGCGGTGTCGACCGCGGAAGAGATGTGCGGCGAGCACGTTCGCGACGTCATCGTCGGCGTGAGTGGCGGGTCGGCGGCCTCCCACAATCAGAGCCTCGAGGTGGCGATCGGTCACCACGAAATCGGCGAACGCGACGTGCGCCGGGTGCAGCAGCACATCCAGCTTCCCGCCGAGACCGCCGACCGTGACATCATCCACTCGGCCGCCATCGGCTACTCGGTCGACGGCACGCCGGTGCGCGACGCCCGCGGCATGTTCGGCGAACGGCTGGGTGTCGACGTCCACCTCGTCACCGCGGCGAGCGGCGCGATGCGCAACCTGCAGGTCTGCGTGCGTCGCGCCCATCTCGAGATCGCCGACCGGGTGGTCGCGGCCCATGCCTCCGGCCTCAGCTCGCTGGTTTCCGACGAGCGCGATCTCGGCGTCACCCTGATCGACATGGGAGCCGGCACGACCTCGATCGCGGTCTTCTACGAAGGTCACCTCGTGCACGTCGATTCCATCCCGGTCGGCGGCGAGCACGTCACGCGCGACATCGCCCGCGGGCTCTCGACGCCGCTCGCCCACGCCGAGCGCATGAAGACCCAGATCGGCCGGGCGGTCGCCAAGCCCAACGACGAGTACGACATCATCGATGTGCCGCTGATCGGCGAGGAGGACCGCACGCGGCCCAACCACATCCCGCGATCGATCCTGGTCGGCATCATCCGGCCGCGCATCGAGGAGACGTTCGAGTTGGTGCGCAGCCGGCTCGAGGCGAGCGGTGTGGATAAGTTGGCCGGCGGGCGGGCCGTGATCGTCGGTGGCGCCTGTCAGCTCGATGGCGTGCCCGAGGTCGCGGCCGCCATCCTGAACAAGAAAGTGCGCACCGGAGCGCCGCTGCGACTCGCGGGACTGGCGGATTCCACCGGCGGGCCGGCCTTTTCGGCGGCGGCGGGCCTCCTGGCTTTCGCGCTCCAGAATCACGCCGCGGTTCAGGCTCAGCCGTTGCCGAACGAGACGCCGTCGAGCCGGATTGGTCGGATTGGCAGTTGGATTAGGGAGAACTTTTAGGCAATATGTTGTGTGGGATAAGGCAATCCCCAACAGGCTGTAGATAACGACAAGAAAAGCCGGTGGCGGTGAAGGGTCTCTACCCAAAAAAGGAGGCTCACGCCGTCGCTCCGAGCAGATTACCCCTCGTTTGCGTGGAGAAAGCCGTATGACAATCAACCTCAGTCTCCCCCAAAAGGAGTCGGAGATTAAGCCGCGTATCACCGTCATCGGTGTCGGTGGCGCGGGCGGAAACGCCGTCAACAACATGATCAGCGCCGCGCTGGAAGGCGTGGAGTTCATCGTGGCGAATACCGACGCGCAGGCGCTCGGTCAGTCCCTCGCCGACCGCCGCGTGCAGCTCGGCATCACCATCACCCAGGGTCTGGGTGCCGGCGCCCGTCCAGAGGTCGGCCGCCAGGCCGCCGAAGAGGCGCTGCCCGAGATTCTCCAGCTCCTCGACGGCGCCAACATGGTGTTCGTCACCGCCGGCATGGGCGGTGGAACCGGCACCGGTGCGGCGCCCGTCATCGCCGCCGCGGCACGCGAGCAGGGCATCCTCACCATCGGCGTGGTGACCAAGCCCTTCCACTTCGAGGGCCGTCGCCGCATGCAGTCGGCCGAGCAGGGCATCACCGAGCTCGAGAAGGTCGTCGACACGCTGATCGTCATCCCGAACCAGAACCTGTTCAAGATCGCCAACGAGAAGACGACGTTCGCCGACGCCTTCAAGATGGCCGACGACGTGCTGCACATGGGTGTGCGCGGCGTCACCGATCTCATGGTCATGCCGGGTCTCATCAACCTCGATTTCGCGGACATCCGCACGGTGATGGGCGAGATGGGCAAGGCGATGATGGGCACTGGCGAGGCGGAAGGCCCCGATCGCAGCCGCGTCGCGGCCGAGTCGGCGATCTCCAACCCGCTGCTCGAGGACCACTCGATGAAAGGCGCCAAGGGCGTCCTGATCAACATCACCGGCGGCCTCGATATGACGCTGCACGAGGTCGACGAGGCGGCCAACCGCATCCGCGAGGAAGTGGATGCCGAAGCCAACATCATCTTCGGCTCGACTTTCGACGCCACGATGCAGGGCCGAATGCGCGTCTCGGTGGTCGCCACCGGAATCGCCGCGATGGCCTCACAGCAGCCGGTGCCCAACTACCTGTCGCTCGATGCGAGTCGTCCGATTCAGACCGGCCAGCCGGCGCTCAGCCGCGCCGCCGCGCCGGTAGCGCCTCCGGTTGGTCGTGTCGCCATTCCGGCAGCCGCCGCGGTGCCCGCTGCTCCGGTCATGCCGGCGGCCCCGGTCGCTGCGCCACCGGCGGTGGCACCTCCGCCTCAGGTCATGGCGCCGGCTGCCGTCCCGATCGCCGCCATGGCGCCCCCTGCGCCGGTCGCCATGGCGCCGATGCTCGAGCCTGCGTCCATCGCCGAGGCGCCTGCTCCGGCGCCGGCCGTGATGGCGGCTGCGCCTATCGAGGTAGCGCCCGTCGCCGCGACGCCTGCGCCCGCGCCGATACCGGCGCCGGCACCCGTCGCGGCTGCTCCGGCGCCCGCGCCCGTGCCGCAGCGCCCTCTAGTCGACGAGAACGATTGGCGGGTCAGCCGCCCGGCCGCGAAGGCGCCGGTGCGCGCCGAGCCGGTCGCCCGACCGGTCGCCGCGCGCCCGGCCAGCGAGAGCCGTGCGCCGAACCTGTTCCAGCGCATCACGGGCGCCTTCTCCACGGCCAAGCCCGCGACGACCGCGGCGCCGGTCGAGCCGCCGGTCGCCCGTCCGGTCGCGGAGAACGTCGTCGCGGTGGCGCCCAAGGCGGCGCCGGCGAGACCGGCACCCGTACAGACCTCGATCAGTCTCGACGTCACGGAGCGGGCGAAGCCCGCGCGTGACGACGACGACCTGCAAATACCTGCGTTCCTGCGCCGGCAGGCCAACTGACGCAGGTTTTTTCCGGATCCACGCACACACTGAGGGGCCTTCGCGGCCCCTCTTTTTTCCCCGGCCGCGTGATATAAGGCGCCGGCACGAAACAATGCGGATGGGACATGTCGAGATCGGTCGCGGCCAGGAGGCGGAGCATCGTTGCGGGGCTGGCACTGTCGGTCGCAGCGGTGGGGCTTTCCGCCTGCGGGTCGGACGACGACAAGTATGTCGAGCAGCCGGTCGAGCAACTCTACAACCGTGGCCTCGACGATCTGGGCGCCCAGGAATACAAGAGCGCGGCAAAGAACTTCGAGGAAGTCGACCGCCAGCATCCCTATTCGGTCTGGGCGACCAAGGCGCAGATCATGGCGGCCTTCGCGTACTACCAGTCGAACAAGTATGATGAGGCCATCATCGCGCTGGACCGCTTCATCCAGCTCCATCCCGGCCATCGCGACCTGCCCTACGCCTATTACCTGAAGGCCCTCTGCTTCTACGAACAGATTTCCGACGTCGGCCGCGACCAGCGCATGACCCAGCAGGCGCTCGACGCGCTGGCCGAGGTCGTGAAGCGCTTTCCCGAATCGCCCTATGCCCGCGATGCGCGACTGAAGGTCGAGCTCTGCATCGACCATCTTGCCGGCAAGGAGATGGCGGTCGGCCGCTACTATCAGACCAACCAGCAGTATGTCGGTGCCATCAACCGCTATCGCGTGGTGATCGAGCGCTACCAGACGACGACCCACGTGCCGGAGGCCCTGCACCGGCTGGTCGAGAGCTACCTGTCGCTCGGCGTGAAGAGCGAGGCGCAAGAGGCGGCGGCCGTACTGGGCTACAACTTTCCCGGCAGCGAGTGGTACCAGGACAGCTACTTCCTGATGACCGGCGAGGGCCCGCGTCCGCCGGACGAGAAGCGCGGCTGGTTCTCGAAGATCTTCTGAACGGGCGGGCATGCTGGCCACGCTTTCGATCCGCGACTTCGTGCTGATCGAGAAGCTCGACCTCGATTTCGCGCAGACCGGCGGCCTCGGCGCGTTGACCGGCGAGACGGGCGCCGGCAAATCGATCCTGATCGACGCGCTTGGCCTGGCGCTCGGTGCGCGTGCGGAATCGGGTACGGTCCGCCGCGGCGCCGTCCAGGCCTCGGTCGCCGCCTCCTTCGACCTGCCGCGCGACCACGCCGCCCGCACGGTGCTGTCGGAGCAGGGGATCGGCGGCGAGGACGTTCTCACCTTGCGCCGCACCGTCGGCGCCGACGGGCGCAGCCGTGCGTTCGTGAACGACCAGCCGGCGTCGGTTGCTCTGTTGCGGCGCCTCGGCGAGACCCTGGTCGAGATCCAGGGCCAGATGGAGCAGCACGGGCTGCTCGACACGGCGACCCACCGCGCCTCGCTCGACACATTCGCCGGCCTCGACAAGCAGTCCGCCGCGGTCGCCTCGGCCTGGCGCGAATGGCGGGCTGCCGAACAGGCACTGGCCGACGCGCAGGCGGCGGTCGAAGCGGCGCGGCGCGACGAAGACTTCCTGCGTCACGCGGTAAAGGAGCTCGAAACGCTGGCGCCCAAAGGCGACGATGAGGAGCGGCTGTCGGCCGAGCGTCAGCTCATGCGGGCGGGCAGCGCGCTTGGCGAATCGGTCGAGCAGGCGCTGGCCGAGCTGGAACAGGGGCGCGGCGCTGTCGCCGCGCTGCGCACCGCACACCGCCTGATCGAGCGCAACGTCGACAAGGCGGCCGGCCGGCTCGATATGTCGCTCGCCGCGCTGGAACGGGCGCTCAGCGAGGCGACCGAGGCCCAGGCCCAGCTCGAGACGGCGCGCGACTCTCTGGAATTCGACCCCGCAAAGCTCGAGAAGATCGAGGAGCGGCTGTTCGCCCTGCGCGCCGCTGCCCGCAAGCACAATGTCGGCGTACCGGACCTTGCGGCGCTGAAGGAGAAATTCATCGCCCAGCTCGCCGCCCTCGACGACGGCGAAGCCGGCCTGACGACGCTCGCTGCGGCGGCCGAGGCCGCGCGCGCAGCTTACGTCGCGGCAGCGGAGACCCAGGCGGCCGCCCGCCGCAAGGGAGCGGCGAAGCTCGACAAGGCGGTCGCGGCCGAACTCGGCCCCCTCAAGCTCGAACGCGCGCGGTTCGTCACCGAGGTCGCGGCCTTGCCGGAGGCCGAATGGTCCGCGGCCGGCATCGACCGCGTGCAGTTTACCGTGGCGACCAATCCCGGCACGCCGCCGGCGCCGATCGCCAGGATCGCCTCGGGCGGCGAGCTTTCTCGTTTCCTGCTGGCGCTGAAGGTCTGCCTGGCCAAGGTTGGAGACGCGCCGACCATCGTGTTCGACGAGGTGGACTCGGGGATCGGCGGCGCGACGGCAGCGGCCGTCGGCGAGCGCCTGAAGCGCCTGGCGAAGGACGTCCAGGTGCTGGTCGTCACCCATTCGCCGCAGGTTGCGGCGGTGGCCGATCGGCACTGGCTGATCCGCAAGACGACGACGCGCAGCGCCGCCAGCACCGACGTGCTCTCGCTGGATGCGAAAGGCCGGCGCGAGGAGATCGCGCGCATGCTGTCGGGTGCCGAGGTCACGGCCGAGGCGCGCGCGGCAGCCGACAAGCTGCTGGCGACGGCGGGCTGAGATGTCGAAGGCGGCGAAAGTGGTGGCCGGCCTGAAGGTCGAGGATCTCACCGAGCGGCAGGGGCGCGCCGAGCACAAGCGGCTGACCGAGGAGATCGCCCGCCACGACAAGCTCTATCACGAGAAGGACGAGCCGGAGATCTCCGACGCCGAGTACGACAGGCTGCGGCAGCGCCTGAAGGCGATCGAGGAGCGCTTCCCGCAGCTCGTCGACATGTTCAGCCCGACGCAGCGCGTGGCGCCGACGCCGACGACGGCTTTCGCGAAAGTGCGGCACGGTCGGCCGATGCTTTCGCTCGACAACGCCTTTACCGACGAGGAGCTTCAGGGGTTCCTCGACCGGTTGCGGCGCGGCCTGGAACGCGAGACCGACCTCAAGCCCGATGCCGAGATCGCCCTCTCCTGCGAGGCGAAGATCGACGGGCTGTCGATCAGCCTGCGCTACGAGGACGGCGTGTTCGTCCAGGGCGCGACCCGCGGCGACGGCACGACCGGCGAGGACGTCACCGCCAACCTCAAGACCATCAAGGACATCCCGCGGAACTTGAAGGGCAAGGGCGTGCCCAAGGCCTTCGACGTGCGCGGCGAGGTCTATATGGAACGCAAGGCGTTCCAGGAACTGAACGCCCGGCAGATCGCGGCGGGCGAGAAGGCATACGTCAATCCGCGCAATACGGCGGCGGGCTCGCTGCGCCAGCTCGACCCGGAGATCACGGCGTCGCGCCCCCTGCGCTTCTTCGCCTATGCCTGGGGCGAGGCCGAGCCGCGGCGCTGGAAGACCCACAGCGAGTACCTGAAGCTGCTGAAGGAATGGGGCTTCAAGACCAATCCGCTGACCAGGCTCTGCCGCACGCCCGACGAGGTGCGCGCGTTCTACAGGAAGATCGGCGAGGAGCGGCCGTCGTTGCCCTACGACATCGACGGCGTGGTCTACAAGGTCGACCGCATCGACTGGCAGGAGCGGCTGGGCTTCGTGAGCCGCGCCCCGCGCTGGGCGATCGCCCACAAGTTCCCGGCCGAGCAGGCGCGCACGCGGCTGAACGGGATCAGCATCCAGGTCGGTCGCACGGGCGCGCTGACACCTGTGGCCGAGCTCGAGCCTGTCAATGTCGGCGGCGTCGTGGTGGCGCGCGCCACCCTGCACAATGCCGACGAGATCGAACGGCTCGACGTCAGGGTCGGCGACATGGTGACGATCCAGCGCGCCGGCGACGTGATCCCGCAGGTGCTGGGCTTCGTGCCCGAGCAGCGGCCGAAGAACGCGAAGAAGTTCCGTTTCCCCAGCCGCTGCCCCTGTCCGCTCGAGACCGAGGTGAAGGCGGAGGAGGGCGGCGTGGTGCGGCGCTGCTCCGGCGGCCTCGAGTGCCCGTTCCAGCAGGTCGAGCGGCTGCGCTACTTCGTGTCGCGCAATTGCTTCGACATAGAGGGCCTGGGCGGCACCCATATCGAGAACTTCTTCAACGACGGGCTGCTCAGGGTTCCCGGCGACATCTTCCGGCTGCCCGACAAGGTCGACCTCATCAAGAAGCGCGAGGGCTGGGGCGATACCTCGGTGCGCAACCTGATCGCCGCGATCGAGGCGCGCCGCATCATCTCGCTCGACCGCTTCATCAACGCCATCGGCATCCCGCTGATCGGCGAGGCGACCGCCAAGATCCTGGCCCAGGAGTACGGCAACGCGGATAGCTGGCTGGCCGAGATGCTCGCTGCCGCGGAGGAGCGCCGGAAGCACCATCAGCCGGTCAAGAAGGAGAAGGCGGCGGCCGAGGTCGGTCCGAGCTACGGCAGGCTCTGCAACATCGAGCAGATCGGCGTCACCACGGCCGACGCGATGTGCGCCTTCTTCACCGAAGGCCATACGGTCGAGATCATCCGGGACCTGCTGAAGCAGCTCGCCGTCCAGCGGGTCGAGCGCCGTGTCGTGGCGGCCGACGCCAAGCTCAGGGACAAGATCGTGGTCTTCACTGGCGAGCTGTCCTCGATGACCCGCGACGCGGCCAAGGCGCGCGCCGAGGAACTGGGCGCCAAGGTGACGGACTCGGTCTCCAGGAAGACCAGCCTGGTCGTGGTCGGCGAGAATGCCGGCTCCAAGGCGCGCAAGGCTGCCGAGCTCGGCATCCAGACCCTGACCGAGGAGGAGTGGGTGAAGCTCGCCGGCGGCTGACGCGCGGGGCGGAAGCATGCACTGCCTGCATTTGCAGGTTCAGCAGGTTTGTGGTAAGAAAACGCCTATGATGGGAGACGCCCGCGGAGAGATCCGGCGGGCGTTTTTCGTGGCTGCAGGCGGGACACTCATCTGCGCAAGCAGCCAGTGCTGGTGGCACACCCGATCAGGGGGAGATCCGCCTGCCCTGTCAACGGGTTGGCGGCACTTTCCGGCACAGGCAGCGGAACAGCGCGTGGCACGAAGTGTGTGCCGGAAATCGTCAGATTTCGCGCGTCGCGCCGGCGAGCCAGATGCACGTCGCCTCATCGACGGTCGGACCGATCGTCTCGCGCACCCGCCGGTGATAGGCGTTCAGCCAGCTCCGCTCCGGTTCGGTCAGCAGGCCGGGCTCGACGCAGGCCAGGTCGATCGGGGCCAGGGTCAGCGTCTCGAACTCGAGATAGCGCCGGTCCGCGCCCTCGATCTCCGCTTTCCTGACCGCCACCAGGTTCTCGATGCGGATGCCGTAGGCGCCGGTCTTGTAATAGCCGGGCTCGTTGCTGACGATCATGCCGGGCTGCAGGGCGATGCTGTTGGGCATCTTGGAGATGCGATGCGGCCCTTCGTGCACCGAGAGATAGGCGCCGACGCCATGGCCGGTGCCGTGATCGTAGTCGAGGCCGGCCTGCCAGAGGGCATAGCGCGCGAGCGCGTCGAGCTGCGAGCCGGTGGTGCCTTCGGGAAAGCGCGCCATGGCCAGCGCGATGTGGCCTTTCAGCACGCGCGTGAAGCGATCGCGCATCTCGGGCGAAGGTGTGCCGACGGCGACGGTGCGCGTGACGTCGGTGGTGCCGTCGCGGTACTGGCCGCCCGAGTCGACGAGGTAGAGGCTGCCGGGTTCGAGCGTGCGCTCGGTCTGCTCGGAGGCGCGATAGTGCACGATGGCGCCGTTGGCGCCGGCGCCGGAGATGGTGTCGAAGCTGAGGTCGCGCAGCTTGCCGGTCTGCTCGCGCAGGGCCTGCAGGCGGTCGGATACCTCGATCTCGCGCAACTTGCCCGACTTCGAAGCGGCCGCCAGCCAGCCGAGGAAGCGGCTGACGGCCGCACCGTCGCGGCGATGGGCGGCGCGCACGCCCTCGAGCTCGACGGCGTTCTTGCAGGCCTTCGGCAGCGCGATCGGGTCGGCGTCGCGGACCAGGGTCACGCCGGCGGCCTGCAGGCGGGTCGTCGCCCAGTAGGGCACGGTCGCCGTCTCGACCAGCGCGCGCTTGCCGGCCTTGCCCAGCATGTCGAGCGCGGCGCCCAGCTCGTCGGGCGGCGCCAGGGTCACGGCGTTGCCCAGCCAGGCGAGCGTGCGGTCCGGCAGCTTGCGGCGGTCCATGTAGAGATCGACATGGCCGTCGGCATGGAGCAGCGCGAAGCCCAGCGCGAAGGGGGTACGCGGCACGTCGCCGCCGCGCACGTTGAGCAGCCAGGCGATCGAGTCGGGCGCGGTGATCAACGCGACGTCCGCGCCCTTCCCGGCGATCGTGGCGGCGATGCGCGTACGTTTGTCCTCGCTGCTTTCGCCGGCGAACTCGACGGGATGCGGCAGCACCGGCGCCAGCGGAGCAGGCGGCCGGTCGCGCCAAACGGCATCGACGGGGTTGGAGTCGACCGGCACGAAGCTCGCGTCGACGCGCTGCAAGGCGCGGGCGAAGCGCTCGTAGCCGTCGGCCGTCTGCAGCCACGGATCGAAGCCCAGCTTGCCGCCCTTGGGCAGGTTTTCGGCGGCCCATTGCTCGGGTTGCTCCTCGGGATACTGGTGCGGCACGAACGCCCCGGTGTCGACCTGCGCGCGCACCGCGAGCGTGTAGCGGCCGTCGACGAAGATCGCCGCCTGGTCGGCCAGCACGATCGCCAATCCCGCCGAACCGCTGAAGCCGGTGAGCCAGCCCAGCCGCTGTGAGCGGCGCGGCACATACTCGCCCTGGTGCTCGTCGGCGCGCGGCACCACGAAGCCGTCGAGGCCGCGGCGCTTCAGTTCGGCCCGCAGGTCGGCGAGCCGCGAGGGGGGTGCGGGCACGGCGTCGAGCCCGTCGTCGGCCGCCGCCATCTCTGCCCGCCAGATGGTCAGAGCCCTGGTCAATTCCGCATCGGCAGTGGGATCGACCAGCTCGACCCACTCGGGGCCCGACAGGCCCTCGGGGGCCGCGGCGACGCCGCGCATCAGGGACACGAGGGCGGCAGGGTCCGGGGCGCGGCCGCGCTTGCGGAGGAGGGCCAGAACGTCGTCGGAAGCGGTGCTCATGATGGCTGTCAGACCCTACGCAAGGAGGTCAAGGCAGGCAAATTGAGCAATTATAGTTCTTCTGCATTTGCGAAATGCGAAATTATATCAAGGTGTGCAGTTTACGCATATCTACCCTTCTGGGCGGGCACTTATTGTTGTAACTCAAGGCCCTATATTTGCTGAGTGCGACGCAGCATCGCTTATCGCGCCGCACAATCGAAGGAGAGTATCATGATGACCCAGCCGATTCGGACTTTTGAAGATCTGACCAGCGAAACTGCGCCGGCGGGGGGAAACGATATCGCCAAGATCGGCTTCACGTTCGACGACCGTCGCCTCATCGAGTTGCGCGCCCGCTATGCGCGCGCCGAGGTGCTCGCGAACGCGCTCGGTGACGCCCTGCTGTGGGCCGGCCGCCTGTATGGCCGCCTCGTCGCCGGCATCAAGGCGGACCTGAAGCTGCGCGCCGCCGAGGCTCAGCTTCATCGCATGACCGACCGCGAACTGGCCGATCTCGGTCTCTGCCGCGCCGATATCGCCTTTGCCGTTCGCGAGGCGGCCGAAGGTGTCGTCCCGCAAATCGACGGTTTCTCGGGCCATGTCACCGCGGCGAACCAGAATCTGCGCCGCGCGGCGTAACCGCCTGTAGCGTAGCGTAAGCGTGGAGGGCCGGCGAAAGCCGGCCCTTTCGCTTTCTCGGGTTAGCGACGGCGCAGCATCAGGCTGCGCCACCAGGCGCCGCCGGTCTCGAGGTCGATGCGCCGCTCGATGTCGAAGCCGCGGCGGCCATACTCCGCCACGACGTGCGCCGCCTGTTCGACCAGCAGACCGCTCAGCAGCACGCGACCGCCCGGCTTCACGGCGGCGGCGAACGAATCGGACAGCTCGACGAGCGGCCCGGCGAGGATGTTCGCGACGACGAGATCGTAGGGCGCCTTGTCTGCCAACGGGCGGGCTTGCAGGCCGACTGACACGACGAAGGCGCAGAGATCCGGCACGCCGTTGAGACCGGCATTCTCCCGGGCCACCTCGACCGCCTCGGGATCATTGTCGCCGCCCAGGACCGGCCGCTTCCACAATTTGGCCATGGCGATGGCCAGGATGCCGCTGCCGCAACCGACATCGACGGCGTTCGTCGTCGCGGCCGGCTCGAGCGTCGCCAGCATCTCGAGGCATCCGCGGGTCGTCGCGTGCGTGCCCGTGCCGAAGGCGAGGCCGGCGTCGATGCGCAGCGGAATCAGTGCGGCTGGCATACCTCGAGCAACATGGGACGGATGCACCCAGAAAGGGCCGACCTGGAACGGCCGGAAGGAGCGCTGGTTCTCCGCCACCCAATCCCTTTCCGGAAGCTCTTCCCAACGCCACTCGGCGTCGATGGCCGTCGCGACTTCAGCCCTGTCGCCCTCGCCGAATATCTCGATCCGCCATGGGCCGTCCCGCGACAGCTCGCGGCTGGTGACGACGAATCCCAGCTCGGCCAAAGGCTCGAGCGCCCGCTCATGGGTCGGCCGCTCCGTTGCGGCCACGTCCCGCCAAGCCTTCCAACCGCTCATGCCGGAAGGAACAACATGCGTTCGGGCGGCAAGGAGACACCCACGAGATCTCCGACGCCGCGCAGCTCGCCGCCGGACTGGAACGGCGCGTCGACCAGGATCTCGCTGCTGCCCACCTGCACGGCGTAGCGCACTGTGGCGCCCAGGAACTCGCGATTGGTGACCGGCCCGCGCAACGGCGCGCCCTCGGCCGAGGCAAGGGTGGCGTGCTGTGGGCGGAAGACCAGCCGCTTGCCGGCGGGCACGGCGACGCCGGCTCCGCCGTCGAGGATGTTGGCCGAGCCGAGGAAGCCTGCGACGAACAGGTTGGCCGGTCGCTCGTAGAGCTCCATGGGCGTGCCGACCTGCCGGACGATGCCGGCATCCATGACGGCGATGCGATCGCAGATCGTGTTGGCCTCTTCCTGGTCGTGGGTGACGAAGATGGTCGTCAGTCCGAGCCGCTGCTGCAGAGCGCGCAGCTCGCGGCGCACGCCGACCCGCATCTTGGCGTCGAGGTTGCTGAGCGGCTCGTCGAGCAGCAGCACCTTGGGCTCGATGGCGATGGTGCGGGCCAGCGCCACGCGCTGCTGCTGGCCGCCGGAGAGCTGGGCCGGGCGGCGTCCCGCGAAGGTCGAGAGGCCTACGAGTTCGAGCGCCTGCGCCACGCGTCGCTCGATCTCGGCGCGCGGCAGGCGGCGTTCCTCGAGTCCGAAGGCGACGTTGCGAGCCACTGTCATGTGCGGCCACAGCGCATAGCTCTGGAAGACCATGCCGACATCGCGCTTCCACGGCGGCAGAGGCGCCACGTCCTTTCCGTCCAGCAGCACCCTGCCGGTTTGCGCCTGCGCGAAACCCGCGATCAGCCGGAGCAGGGTTGTCTTGCCGCAGCCCGACGGGCCCAGGAAGGCGAAGAGTTCGCCCGGCCGGATCGAGAGCGCCACATCCTTGAGAACATGGGTGGCGCCATAGGACAGGTTCACCCCGGAAATCTCGATGCTCACTGGCCGAGGCCTGGTCATGTCGTTCATATATCGAGCCCCCGCGCCCGTTGCGAGCGGTCGGCGGCGAGCTGCGACAGCCACATGCAGATCGCCACGATGATCACCGCGATCACACCCAGTGCCGCGCCGGCGCCACGGCCGGCCGGAGTCTGCATCAGCACGTAGAGTCCATAGGCCAGCGGCGCGTCGGAATTGGACTGCACCAGCATGAGGACCGCCGACAGCTCCACGGCCGCAGTGGCGAAGCTGGTCACAAATCCCGCGAGCAGGCCGCCGGTCATCAGGGGCACCACGACGCGGCGCACCGTGCGCGCCTTGGTGGCGCCGAGGTTCTCGGCCGCCTCCTCGAGCGACATCGAGATCTGCTGCAGGGCGGCATAGGCGGCGCGCAGGGCGTAGGGCAGGCGGCGGATGGCGATCGCCAGCACGATGACGATCCAGAGCGCCGCGAGTGGCGTGCCGTCGGGCAGCTTCACGCCGTAGAAGGCGCGCAGGTAGCCGATGCCCAGCACGACGCCCGGGACGGCGAGCGCGGCGCTCGCCGCCCAATCGAGCCATTGGCGGCCGGGCAGCTTGGTGCGGAGCACCAGGTAGGCGATGGCGCCGCCGATCACGACGTCGATCGCGGCGGCGAGGCCGGAGTAGAGCAGCGTGTTCTTGATGTAGACCGAGCTGTCGCCCAGCACGCGGGCGTAGTGCGCGAGCGTGTAGCCGTCGGGTAGCGGGCTGAACGACCAGACGGTCGCGAAGGAGAGCAGCACCAGCCCGACATGTGGCGCCAGCACCAGCGCCAGAATCAGTATCACGACGAAGTAGGCGATCGCTGCCTCGCGCGGACGGAGCCGCCGGCGGGCAAGGCCGCCGCCGCCGCGCTGCGTCGTGGCGTAGTCCTTGCCCTTCATCACCAGCGCCGTCGCCCACATGGTGGCGACCGCGACCAGGATCAGCACGACCGAGATCACGTAGCCCATCGGATCGTCGATGCCGATCGACGTGATGCGGAGATAGGCCTGCGGCGCCAGCATCTCCTTGACGTTGAGCAGCAGCGGCGTCGCGACATCGTCGAACACCTTGACGAAGACCAGGCTGGCGCCGGCGATGTAGCCGGGCAGCGCCAGTGGCAGCGCGATGCGGCGGAACAAGCGGATGCCGTGGGCGCCGAGGTTCTGTGCCGCCTCCTCCATGCTGCGGTCGATGTTGCGCAGTGCCGCAGAAAGGTTGACCAGGATGAACGGGAAATAGTGGATCGCCTGAAGGAAGATGACGCCGTTCAGCCCCTCCATGAAGCCGATCTTGAAGTCGAACCACTCGTCGAGGAGCAGGTTGACCGAACCGTTGCGGCCGAACAGGAGTTGCATGGCCACGGCGCCGACGAAGGGCGGCATGATCAACGGCAAGAAGCCCAGCGTCTGCACCAGCATGGCGCCGCGGAACTCGAAGCGTGTCGTGAGATAGGCAAGTGGCAGGGCGAGCGCCGACGACCATACGACGGTCATCGCCGAGACGTAGATCGAGTTCCAGAACGAGCGGACAAAGAGCTCGGTGCGCGCGAAGTCGAGGAAGTTGACCAGGGTCGGGGCGCCGCCGCCTTTCTCGGTGAAGGCGACGTAGACGACCGTTGCCACCGGCACAACCAGGAACAGTCCGAGGAAGAGGGCAATGGCCAGCGCGAGGGCGATCTGGCCGGGCGAGCGCGCCGTCAACGCGGACGCTTCAGCGCGCGAGCTTCAGCGCCTCGTCGGCCTTGGCCTTGGCGGTGGCGTATTTCTCCTTGGCGAAGGCCGCCCACTGCTGCTCGAGCTCCGCCTGCCGGGCCGACTTCTCCTTGGCCCCCGTGAAGGCCGCCTTGATCTCGGGCGAGGCGGCCTGAGCGTCGGTAATCGGCATGGCGGCGATCAGGTCGCGCGCTTCCTTCACAAGCGCGCGGGCCTGCGCGTTGTCCTTTTTCTTCAGAGCGGCATCGACCTCGTGCAGGGTCTTGGTGACGGCCTTCAAGGGCTCGAGCTGGAAGGTGATGAGCTGGTCGAACAGTGTGTCGACCGCAGCGGTGCGGCTCTCCGACAGCTCGGCGTTGAATGTGAGCAGGCCCTGCAGGTTCTTGTCCTTGAACGGATTGGGGTATTCGGCCGGCGCCTTGGCATAGGTCTCGGGCCGCACCGGCAGGCGGCGGATGGTCGGCTCCAGCAGCACTTCCTGGCCGGCGGGCGAGAGCAGGAACTCGATGAATGCCCCGGCCCCGACCTTGTTCGGCGCGTTGGCTACGACGCCGACGTTCGCGGGCACCAGGGTCGTCACGGTGGGATAGACGAACTTCACCGGGAATCCTGCACCCTGGGAGGAGAAGGCGAAGAAGTCGATGACGATGCCGTAGCCGACCTGGCCGGAATTCACAGCCTCGGGCACTCCGAACGAGCGGTCGGTGACCGTGCGCAGGTTCCCCGCGATCTCCTTGGTCGTGCGCCAGCCCTTGTCCCAGCCCTCGCCCTGCAGGATCGTCTCAATGGTGAGATGCGTCGTACCCGAGCGCGACGGCGCCGAGATCGAAACGTGGTCGAAGAATGGCGCCTGCGCGAGGTCCTGCCACTCCTTGGGCGTCGGCAGCTTGTTGGCCCGGACATACCGCTCGTTCCACATGATGCCGTAGCCCGAGGCGGCAAAGCCCGAGTAGAAGCCGTCCTTGTCGTTGACCGGATACGAGCCGACCTTCTCGGCGATGCCGGTGGCCTTGGGCTTGTAGGCACTCAGCAGCTTCTTGCCTTTCAGGACCTCGAAGGCGTCGGGCGCGGAAGCCCAGAACAGGTCGACCTGGTTGTTGCCCTTGGTCTCCTCGATGAACTTCACGCCGGCGTTGGTATTGCGGTTCTGCACTTCCAGCGTGGCGCCGGGCACCGCCTTCTCGAAAGCCTTCTTGATGGGGTCGGTCACGTCCTTGGAGAACGAGGTGACGACGGTGACCTTCCCGGTCTGGGCGAAGGCTGTGCCGGAAGCGAGCACCAAGGCGACGGTGAGGGCGGAGCGGCGGAACATGGCGTTTCTCTCCTGCGGATTTCTTCAGGCGGCCTCGACGAAGCTGTCGAGGACCTTCTTGGGGCCAGCTTTCTCGAACTCGATGTCGAGCTTGTTGCCGTCCATGGCGACGATACGGCCGTAGCCGAACTTCTGGTGAAAGACGCGCTGGCCGACGCCGAGGTCGAGCTTGTCGCCCTCGACGGCGCGGCGGTCGTCGGCGGTTTCGTCGCGCCAGCGAGTACGTCGGCTGGCGGACACGCCCAGGCTCTCATAGTCGAAGCCGCTGGCTTGCTCGCGAAGCCCGCCGTGATGACCGGCCGAGTAGGTCGCGTAGAGGCCGGCGTCGCTCGATTCGGCGAGCTGCTCGGCCGGCAGCTCGCGCAGGAAGCGCGAGGGAATGGCGGCCTGCCACTGGTTGAAAACGCGCCGGTTGGCGGCGAAGGAGACGTAGGCGCGCTTGCGGGCGCGCGTCAGGCCGACATAGGCCAGCCGCCGCTCCTCCTCGAGCCCCGAGAGCCCCTTGTCGTCGAGCGCGCGCTGGTTCGGAAAGAGGCCTTCCTCCCAGCCGGGCAGGAACACCGTGTCGAACTCCAGCCCCTTGGCGGCATGCAAGGTCATCACACTCACCATGTCGCCGTTCGACTTCTCGGCATTGTCTGTCAGCAGGGCGACATGCTCCAAAAAGGCAGGCAAAGAGTCGTAATCCTGTAAGCTGTTGATCAGCTCCTTGAGGTTCTCCAGCCGGCCTTCGGCCTCGGGCGACCTGTCGATGCGCAGCATGTCGGTGTAGCCCGACTCCTCGAGGATGGTTTCGACTACTTCGACATGGCTGATTCCGTCCAGCATGGCGCGCCACCGCTCGAAGTTGCGGACCAGGTCGCACAGCGCCTTGCGCGGGCGGGCCTTCAGCTCATCGGTTTCGAGCGCCCTCCGCGTCGCCTCGAACAGCGAGACCTTCTGCGCGCGTTGAATGAGCCGCAGGGTGCGCAAGGCGGACTCTCCAAGGCCCCGGCGTGGTGTGTTGTAGATGCGCTCGAAGGCGAGGTCGTCATCGTGCTGGACCGTGACGCGACAGTAGGCCAGTGCGTCGCGGATCTCCTGGCGCTCGTAGAAGCGCGGGCCGCCGATCACCCGGTAGGGCAGGCCCATGGCGATGAAGCGTTCCTCGAACTCGCGCGTCTGGAAGCCAGCCCGCACCAGAATGGCGATCTGCGCCAGCTTGTGCTTGTCGCGCTGCAGGGCCTCGATCTCTTCGCCGATCGTGCGCGCCTCCTCGTCGCCGTCCCACACGCCGCGCAGCGAGATTCGCTCGCCCTCCCTGGCTTCGGTCCACAGCGTCTTGCCGAGACGGCCCTCGTTGTGGGCGATCAGATGCGAGGCGGCGGCGAGGATGTGCGGTGTGGAGCGGTAGTTGCGCTCCAGCCGGACGATCGTCGCGCCGGGGAAATCCTTCTCGAAGCGCAGGATGTTGCCGACCTCGGCGCCGCGCCAGCCGTAGATCGACTGGTCGTCGTCGCCGACGCAGCAGACGTCCTGCGTGCCCTGCGCCAGCAGGCGCAGCCAGAGATACTGCGCTACGTTGGTGTCCTGATATTCATCAACTAAGATGTGACGGAAGCGCCGGTGGTATTGGGCCAGAACGTCGGGATGCCGCTGCCAGAGCGTGACGCAGTGCATCACCAAGTCGCCGAAATCGACAGCGTTCACCTCGGCGAGCCGCGCCTGGTACTGGCGGTAGATGTCGGCGGCTTTGCCTCCGGCGAACTCGCCGGCATCGTCGGACGAGACCTTGTCCGGCGTCAGCGCGCGGTCCTTCCAGCGCTGGATGATCCCGGAGAGAATCCGCGCTGGCCACTTCTTGTCGTCGATTCCTTCGGCCTGCAGGAGCTGCTTGATCAGTCGGGTCTGATCGTCGGTGTCGAGGATGGTGAAGTTGCTCTTGAGCCCGATCAGCTCGGCGTGACGGCGCAGTACGCGCACGCCAACCGAGTGGAACGTGCCCAGCCACATGCCGTCGGCAGCGCCGCCGATCAGGGTGGCCACCCGGTCGAGCATTTCGCGCGCGGCCTTGTTGGTAAAGGTCACAGCGAGGACCTGCGAAGGCCGCGTTTGCCCGGTGATGAGCAGATGGGCAATGCGCGTGGTCAGCACGCGCGTCTTGCCGGTGCCGGCACCTGCCAGGACGAGCAGCGGCCCGCCACTGTGGGTGACGGCCTGGCGCTGCTCTTCGTTCAGGCCCTCCAGATGGGGGTTCGGCACGGCGGTGCGACGCGTCGGGAGGGCATCGGCCGGTGCGGGTTCGTCGGTGATTTCGAACGGATCGGCGGGGGGCGCCATACACCGTCATATAGCAATCGCGGGCGCAGACGCCTATCTTCGAACTGTGGACGCGCTTGTCGCGCGCGGAGGTGTGCGGATGGCCCGAGGGTTGAACGGTTCCGCCAACGGCGCAGGCCACTGGCCGCCGCCTGGCCAGGAGGGCGTCGTGGCCCGCACTCCCGGCGACGGGTCCGGCCTGCCCGCCGCAGTCGTGGCGGCGTTGCCGGCCGTAGTCGGCGTCAAGACCTCGATCCCGGAGAACCGTCGTTCGGCCCAGACTTTGGGCACGGAGCGTGAAGGCCACGGCATCCTGCTCGACGAGAAGGGGCTGGTGGTGACGATCGGGTATCTGATCATGGAGGCCGCGACCGTCGTCGTCACCGACATCGAAGGCAACGAACTGCCGGCCCGCGTCGTCGGCTACGACTACGAAAGCGGCTTCGGCCTGGTGCGCACCGAGCAACCGATCCGCCGGAAGCCGATGCGCTTCGGCGACTCGGATTCGCTCGTCTTGCGCAGCGAGGCTTACGTCGCCGGGCTCGGCGGGGCGAAGACCACGCTCAAGGTCAAGGTCGCGGGCCGACGCGAGTTCGCGGGCTATTGGGAGTATCTGCTCGACAACGCGGTCTTCACCGTGCCGGCCTATCCGCTGTGGGGCGGTTCGGCGCTGATCAGCCAGGAGGGCGAGTTGCTGGGCGTCGGCTCGTTGCTCGTGCAGGAGGCCCTCGGTCCCGGTGCGCCGGCCTTCCCCGGCAACATGTACGTGCCGATCAACCGGCTGAAGCCGATCTTCGAAGAGCTGGTGTCGACCGGAAAGCTTTCGACGCCGCCCCGGCCATGGCTCGGCCTCTATACGGTCGAGCACATGGGCCGGCTGGTGGTAGGCGGCATTTCCGATGGCGGGCCGGCCGACCGCGCCGGCCTGCAGCGCGGCGACATCCTGCAGGCGCTGAACGGCGAGGTGCTCGACGACGTGGCCGATTTCTACCGCAAGCTTTGGGCGAGCGGCCCGGCCGGCACGGCGGTCAGGCTCCGCATGGAGCGCGAGAACGATGCGTTCGAGGTGACGGTGCGCACCGGCGATCGAGCGAGCTATCACCGGTTCGGCACGGACTGAGCCTATGCACAACAGCGCTTTGACTTCGCCTGCGGGCGTTGCGTAGGTTCATCTCGACCAGCGTACGGGGGATTTCGATGGCCAAGGCGTTCGCCTCGCAAGCCGACATGGCGGAGAAGAAGATCACCTTCAGCCGCCTGTCCGAGCATGCCTATGCGTTCACGGCCGAGGGCGATCCCAATACCGGCATCGTGGTCGGCGACGATGCGGTCCTGGTGGTGGATGCGCAGGCGACGCCGAAGATGGCGGAGCAGGTGATCGAGCGTATCCGCACCGTCACCGACAAGCCCATCAAGTACGTCGTGCTCTCGCACTACCACGCGGTGCGGGTGCTGGGCGCCAGCGGCTACAGTCCCGAGCACATCATCTGCAGCGAGGCGACGCGCGAGATGATCGTCGAGCGCGGCGCGCAGGACTACAAGAGCGAGCTGCAGCGCTTTCCACGCCTTTTCCAGGCCGCTGAGACCATCCCGGGCCTCACCTGGCCCACCATGACCTTCGGTGACCGCATGAGCTTGTGGCTCGGCAAGCTGCAGGTCGACATCATCCATGCCGGCCGCGGCCACACCAAGGGCGACACGATTGTCTGGCTGCCCGAGGAACGTACCCTGTTCAGCGGCGACCTCGTCGAGTACGGCGCCACGCCCTATTGCGGCGATGCTCACTACAAGGACTGGCCCGAGACGCTGCAGAAGCTGCGCGACCTCAAGGCCGAGGCGCTGGTGCCGGGGCGCGGCGACGCGCTGATCGGCGAGACGGCCGTGGAGGAAGGCATCGCCGGTACGCAGGCGTTCCTCGCCGATCTCTACAGGGTCGTGGCGAAAAGCGCGGAGGCGGGTGATTCTCTGAAGCAGTCGTACGACAAGGCCATGGCCGCGCTGCAGCCGCGCTACGGCAACTGGGTGATCTTCGAGCACTGCATGCCGTTCGACGTGAGCCGCGCCTACGACGAGGCCAAGGGGCTCGATCATCCGCGCATCTGGACCGCCGAGCGCGACATCGAGATGTGGACGGCCCTGGAGAAAGCCGACTGACGCCGACCGAATGGGCTCCTACGAGTACCGCCGCTATCCCTACCGCCGGCCCGCCGAACTCGACGGCAAAGGGGCGCGCCGCCGCGTCGTGATCGTGGGGGCGGGCATGGCCGGGCCGACGCTCGCCCTGTCGCTCGCCGCGCGCGGCGTGCCATCGGTGCTTCTCGACGAGGACGACACGGTCAGCATCGGCAGCCGCTCGATCTGTCAGGCCAAGCACAGTCTCGAGATCTGGGACCGCTTCGACATCGCCGACAAGATGGTCGAGAAAGGCATCACCTGGGAGCAGGGCGAGGTCTATCTCCACGACGAGCCGATCTTTCGCTTCAACCTTCAGCCCGAGCCGGGCCACAAATTCCCGGCCTTCGTCAACCTGCAGCAGTACTACGTCGAGGAGTACCTCTTCGAGCGCTGCCTGGCCGAGCCTCTGATCGATTTCCGTTTCCGCAACAAGGCGGTCGGCGTGTCGCCGCGCAGCGACGGCGTTGCGATGGAGGTCGAGACGCCGGACGGACGCTACGCGCTCGACGCCGACTGGCTGGTGGCCTGCGACGGCGTGCGCAGTCCGGTGCGTCACATGCTGGGTTTGCCCTATCCCGGCGAAGTCTTCCACGACCAGTTCCTGATCGCCGATATCCGGCTGCTGAGCGAGCTGCCGAAGGAACGGCGTTTCTGGTTCTACCCGCCGTTCCATCCAACCAACTCCGTGCTGCTGCACCGCCAGGCCGACAATGTTCTGCGCGTCGACTTCCAGCTCGGCCGCGACGCCGACGCCGAGGAAGAGAAGAAGCCGCCGAACGTCGACCGGCGCCTGCGCCAGATGTTCGGGCCGGACGCGCGCTGGGAGCACGAGTGGACCAGCGTCTATACTTTCACCTGCCGCATGATGGAGCGGTTCGTGCATGGCCGCGTGATCTTCGCTGGCGATGCCGCGCACGTCGTGTCGCCGTTCGGTGCTCGCGGCGGCAATAGCGCCATCGCCGATGTCGACAACCTGGCCTGGAAACTCGCGCGCGTCGTCGAGGGCCGGGCGACGGCTCGCCTGCTCGACAGCTATTGCAGCGAGCGCCGTGCGGCCGCGCGAGAGAACATCCTGCACTCCACGCGCGCCACCGACTTCATAACGCCCAAGTTCGCCGCATCGCGTGTCCTTCGCGACGCCACGTTGGCGCTCGCGCGAGACTTCCCGTTTGCACGGGCGCTGATCAACAGCGGCCGGCTGTCGGTCCCGACCGTGCAAGCCGCCTCGCCCCTCGACACGCCCGACGCCGGTGGGGACTGGGCAGGCGGGCCGGGACCTGGCCGGGCCGTGCTCGACCTACCGCTGGGCGACGGATGGCTGATCGACAGTCTCGGAACGGACTTCACGCTTCTGGCTTTCGGGCCTGCGCCGGAGGTCCCCCCAGAGGTGACGGTGATCGACATCGGCGGTGAAGGGCTCGCCCGCGAACGCTACGACGGCCGGCCGGGCACCGCCTATCTCGTACGGCCCGACCGCTACGTCGCCGCCCGCTGGCGGGAGATCGACCCGGCTGCGGTGGCAAGGGCCGTGGCGCGGGCGAGCGACAGGGAGGCATGATGCTCCGGCGAACACTGAATCTCGCGCGGCCCGACGATGTCTACAGCGCCATCGTCGATGCGCACAAAGGCCTCGACGACGCGCAGTGCCGCGCCCTTGACGCGCGGCTGATCCTGCTGCTCGCCAACCATGTCGGCGACGAGGCGGTGTTGCGCGAGGCCCTGGACGCCGCGCGCCGATCGGTCGGGGAGACGGGCACATGACGAAAGGTCTTGTTGTCCGGCCTGCGACGATCGCAGACGTCGACACGCTGCATCGCTTCTCCGTCGACCTTGCGACCTACGAGGACGAACCCGACGCCGTCACCTCGACGCCCGAGACCCTGGCGCGCGACGGCTTCGGCACCGACCCGCTATTCGCCGCCCTGATCGCCGAGCGCGCTGGCAAGCCGGTCGGTTTCGCTCTCTATACGTTCAACTACTCGGTCTGGACGGCGGCGCGCGGCATCTTCATCGAGGATATCTGGGTGGTCCCAGAGGAGCGTCGCGGCGGCGTGGCGCGTGTCCTGATGCAGGGGCTGGCGAAGGAGTGCGAAGCCAAGGGCTACAGGCGCATCGACCTCAACGTGCTCGACTGGAATCCCGCACGCGGCTTCTACGAGCGGTTGGGCTTCCGCTGGATCCGCAACTGGCTGCCCTATCGCCTGAGCGGCGAGGCGCTGGCGAGACTTGCTAGCTCTTCTTCGAAAGGCCCATGACGCGGCCGGCCTTGGCGGGCTTGGGCAATACCTTGTGCGTCTCCCAGATCGCCTCGAGCCGCTCGGCAACCGGCATCGGCCACGGTGCGGAGCGTCGCGAGGCATAGTCGATGTTCATCACGATCGTCTCATTGGTTGCCGCCAGGTAGTCCTGCTCGGCGTGATACATTTCGTGGAAGAGATGAACCTTCTTGGCGTCGCGCGCGAGCAGTTGTGTGGTGAACCGCATGGGTGCGCCCTCCCGCAGCTCGCGGTCGTAGGTCACATGGGTCTCGAGAACGAAGGTCATGCCGAGCTTGCCGTCGACGTAGCGCCGGCCCAGCCCCATGTTGCGCATGAAGGCGCCGGAGGCCTGGTCGAAGGCGGTGACATAGAAGGCCACGTTCATATGGCCGTTCCAATCGACCCATTCGGGCAGGACGGTCGAGCGATGCGTGTCGAGTGGCGCGCGGGTGACCAGTTCGGGCAGTTCGTACGGCAGCGTCTGCAGCATGGACGAGTAGCTTATTTCTTCTTGAGACCGATGACGCGGCCGGCCTGGCTCGGCCTGGATAGCGACGCATGGGCGGCCGCCAGTCTCTCGATGCGCCCCATGGCGAAGGCCGGCCAGGGCGCCGACCGTCGCGTCCCGTAGTCGATGTTCATCAGCATGAGCTCGTTGGTGGCGGCGAGGTAGCCCTCGGTCGCGTGATACATCGTGTGGATGTAGTGGATGCGCTTGGCGTCGTGGTCGAGGATCTGCGTCGTGATGCGCAACGGATCGCCTTCCTTGACTTCGCGGTCGTAGGTGACGTGCGCCTCGAGCACGAAGGTCATGCCGATCTTGTCGCGTGTGTACTCCCAGCCACAGCCGAACTGCTGGCAGAGCGTGTCGGTCGCCTTGTCGAAGGCCACGACATAGAAGCCCACGTTCATGTGGCCGTTCCAGTCGATCCACTCGGGCAGCACTTCGGCGCGATGGACGTCGAGCGGCGCGCCAAGATCGAGATCGATCATGGGGTACGGAGGTAATTTCATGCGGGCGGACCGTAGCGAAGCCGCCCCTGCCACTGCAAGTTCCGTGAAACGACCTTCATACGAGGAATTGCGATGGCGAAGAAACCCAAGGCCCTCATCTTGGGCGTCGGCGCGGAGCGCGGCATCGGGGGCGCCGCCAGCCTACGCTTTGCGAAAGAGGGCTACCATGTACTGGTGGCCGGCCGGACCGCGGCGAAGATCGACAAAGTCGTGAATGCCGTCCGCAAAGCCGGCGGATCGGCGACAGCCGTCACGGTCGACGGCACCAAGGAGGACGAGATCATCGGGCTCTTCGATCGGGCGATGGCCGACGACGCCGATGGCGCGCCGGCCGATCTCTTCGTCTTCAACATGGGAAACAATGCCGCCGTCGACTTCCGCGAAATGACGGCACAGCACTTCGAGGATTCCTGGCGAGTCGGCTGCTTCGCCGGCTTTCTGTTCGGGCGCGAAGCGATGCGGCGCCTAGCGCCGCTGGGGCGCGGCACGGTGATTTTCACCGGCGCCTCGGGCTCGATGCGCGGCCGCCCGCGCTTCGCCGCCTTCAACGCCACCAAGGGCGGGCTCCGCCTGCTGGTCCAGTCGATGGCGCGCGAGTTCGGTCCGCAGGGCATCCATGTCGCGCATGTGATCATCGACGGTGGCATCGAGGGCGATCGGTTGCTGTCGCGCATGCCGGACCGCGCCGAAAAAGCCGGTCCCGACGGATTGCTCAAGGTCGATGCCATCGTCGACAACTACTGGCACCTGCACCGGCAGCAGCGCAGCGCCTGGAGCCAGGAGATCGACCTCCGGCCCTATAGGGAGCCCTTCTGAGCCCGTTCGTACCAGCGCGACATCAGCTCGATGGCGATGCAGGTCAGGATGGCGCAGGCGAGCAGGACGTAGAGCGCGTTCTGCCAGCCTATGTGGTCGACGATCACGGCGAACAGGG
>CAYQAY010000011.1:0-48481 GCA_964415585.1 uncultured Reyranella sp. | reverse complement strand
GTCATGGCCTTGAGATTGCGCGCGAAGAAGATCTCGACCAGCCGACCGCCGAACTGGCCGTGGCCTTTGAGCGAGGCCACCCAGACTGCCACAGCGCCTGCCAGGCCGGCCGCTTCGAGCAGTGGCACGAGCTGCAGCGAGACGACGCCGAACACGAAGCCGTTGAGCGACATGATGAGGGCAAACAGGGCGATGCCCACCGTCCGCAGCCGCCCCTCGAGCGCCGGGCCTTCCTTGGCACGCTCGGGTGCCGCGGCGGCGGCACTCTCCGTCGGGGCTTCGCGGCGCGAGAGGCCCAGCCAGTTCAGTGGCAGGCAGATCGCCAGATTCACTGCAGCGAAGATCAGCAGCGTCCCACGCCAGCCGTAGGCGGTGTTGAGGTAGTGGCCGATCACCCAGAAAACGGTCGAGGCATAGGCGCCGTACAGGGTGAGGTAGGAGATCGCGGCGCGGCCGCGGCTCGGCACGGCCTGCACCAAGGCGGCGAACGCCGCATCGTAGAGGCAGCAGCGCATGCCGACGCCGATCACCAGCCAGGCCGCCATGTAGGCGGCGAGGTCGCCGACCTGCGACAGGCCCAACAGGCCGGTCGAGACGACGACGGTGCCGATCGACATCACGGAGCGCGCCCCGAGCCGGTCGATCAGCTTGCCGACCCAGGTCGAGATCAGGCCCATCGCCACGAGGGCGACGCTGAAGCCCAGGAAGATCGAACCCATGCTCCAGCCGGTGTCGGCGGCGATCGGTTTGGCCAACACGCCTAGGCAGTAGTAGCTCGTGCCCCAGGCTGTGATCTGCGTGATGCCCAGCGCGTTCACGGACAGGATCAGCGGGTCGCGTCGCCAGCTCATCGGCGCCGCTCCGGGATCTCCGAGAGGTCGAGGAAAATGCGCTTGCCGAGTTTTCGACCGGTGGCAATCATATCGTCAGCGCCAGTAGAAGCGCCGCCGATCCGCAGCACGGCATCGCACTTGCCGATCAGCTCGCGCGCAACAGGATGGAATATCTCGTCGAAGATCGCATCGCCGGTCCGCTTCGATCCGGCGTGCTTGAGCAGCGGCAGGGCGAACCATTCGCCCATCACCGGCAAATGACCGCGCCGGAACACACGGAGCGACATCTCCTCCATCGCCTCGACGTTGGCCTGGATCTTGACCGGATCGTCTCCCGTGCCGCCGCGATAGGGGCCGGCGACCAGGATCATCAGTTGTCCGGTCATCGCGGAATCTCCAGTAACTCGGCGGCCACCAGGTCAGGGGCGGAGATGATGCAGTTGTGGCCGGCCTCGATCGGCCGGAACCGCACGTTCGGCATCGCGGCGGCCTTCTCGTGGTTGCCGACCGAGACGGGATAGCGCGGCTTGGTGCAGGCGATATACGTCATAGGCCGGCCGTTGCCCGCCTCGTGGCGCAGCCGGATCGGCTTGGTGTAGCAGGCCAGCGGATGCGGCGTGAGCTGACGGTGTGTCCAGGCGGCGAGTTCAGGATCGTCGATGATCAGGCTGCCGACGGGCGCATGCGGCAGGACCTCGGTGCCGTTCACGATCTTCACCAGCTTCTGCCGCTTCGCCACGATCTCCTGCGGGATGCGGCCGAAGATCGACTGGCCGTCGCGCGGGATGCCGCCGTCGAGGATCACCAGGTGGGCGATCCGCTCGGGGATGCGGTCGGTGACGAGGCCGGCGATCAGGCTGCCGAAGCTGTGGCCGACCAGCACGACGTCACGCAGGTCATGCTTCTCCAGCGTGGCGATCGTGTCGGCGAGGAACACGTCGTTGTCGAGCGCCGGCGATAGCTCGGCGGCGCGCTCGCCGACGCCGGGAAAAGGCAGGGCGTAGACGTCGTGGCCGGCGACCTTCAGACGCTCTGCGACGAACCCCCAAGACCAAGCGCCCATCCAGGCGCCGGGCAGGCAGACATAGGTGCGGGGCGTGTTCATTCAGCGTGTGCCGGCAGACTCCAGGATCGAAGCGATCTCGCGATAGCCGCGCCGGTTGGCATGGGCAAGCGGCGTGATGCCGTGGGTGTCTGCGATATTGGGGTTGGCCTTGGCGGCCAACAGCAGTTGAGTGATCTCGACGTAGGCCGGGCCGCCATCGCCCAGGATCACCGTCTCCAGGAGGGCGGTCCAGCCGAGACGATTGACGTGATCGACGTCGATCGCGGTCTTCAGCAGCTCGCGTACCGTCTCGACATGACCGTAATGGCAGGCCGGAATCAATGCGGTGCCGCCATAGCGGTTGGTGCTCTTGAGGTCGGCGCCGGACGCCAGCGTAAGCCTCAGAATCTCGAGGCGTCCCTGGGCGCCCGCGACCAGAAAAGCACTGTCGCGCTGCTCGTCCTGCGCGTTGACGCTGGTGCCGGCGGCGATCAGGCGACGCGCGGTCTCGACGTCGTTGCGGCGCGTGGCGTCGATCAGCGCCCGCTCGTTGTCGGAAAGGGTCTGGGCGGACACGGCACTACCCAATAGCAGAACCGCCAGCCCGAGGAACGCCCGCCGCATCGTATCTTCTCCTTCAGCGTGCTAGCGTGCCCCAAACGAATGGAGGACTCCATGGCCACAAACCGCCGCGTGCTCTTGAAATCGCGCCCCCAAGGCGAGCCGACGCACGCCAATTTCGATGTCGTCGATCATCCCATGCCCGAGCCCAAGGATGGGGAGTATCTGTCGCGCACCATCTGGCTGTCGCTCGACCCCTATATGCGTGGTCGCATGGCCGAGACCAAGGGCTACGCCGCCAACGTAAATCTCGGCGACGCCATGGTCGGCGGTACGGTCGGCCAAGTCGTGAAATCCAAGAACCCGAAGTTCAAGGAAGGAGACTACGTCGTCGAGTATGCCGGCTGGCAGAGCTACGCCGTCTCCGACGGCGCGATGAGCATGAAGCTCGACCCCAATGCGGCGCCGCTCTCGACCGCGCTGTCGGTGCTCGGCATGCCAGGCATGACGGCATGGTGGGGTCTGATGGAGATCGGCAAGCCCAAGGCCGGCGAGACCGTCGTGGTGTCTGCAGCGTCGGGCGCCGTCGGCTCCGTTGTCGGCCAGCTCGCCAAGCTCAGGGGCTGCCGCGCGGTCGGCATCGCCGGCGGCAGGGACAAGTGCGAGTACGCGGTGAAGGAGCTTGGTTTCGATTCCTGCGTCGACTATCGCGCGGCCGGAGCCAATCTGTTCAAGGAGATCCGCGCTGCCGCGCCCAAGGGCATCGACATCTACTTCGAGAACGTCGGCGGCGCGGTGCAGGCTGCGGTCGTGCCGCAGCTCAACGATTTCGCTCGCGTGCCGCTGTGTGGCCTGATCTCGCAGTACAACGAGATGCAGATGAACCCCGGTCCCGACTGGCGGATGCTGCTGATCAAGCGCGCCACGGTCACAGGCTTCATCGTGTCCGATCACTTCGGTCAGATGGACGGCTTCTGGAAGGAAGTGCCGGCCGCTGTGAAAGCCGGCAAGATCAAGTATCGCGAGGACATCGTGAAGGGCATCGAGAACGCGCCCGAGGCCTTCATGGGCCTGCTCAAGGGCCGCAACTTCGGCAAGCTGCTGGTGCAGGTCTCTGACGATCCGACCAGGCGATAGGCGTCAGGCGCGCTTCTTCAACGCCAACCCCATCGTGATCCAGCCCGATCCTATGAAGATCAGGTCGATGCCGAGGAACAGGCCCAGCACAAAGAGGCTGGAGGCCGGCCACTGGGCGACGATCATCACGCCCAGCAGGATGCTGACGGCGCCGGAGAAGGCGACCCAGCCCCACGGCTTGCCGGCACCGCGCATCTGGTAGGCGAGGAAGCCGCGCACTACACCACCCAGAACCAATGCGAAGCCCAGCATCAGGGTGAGGATCGTCGCCGCCTGCAACGGGTGGATGATGGCGATGACGCCAGCGGCGACGTAGAGCACGCCGAGCAGCAGCCAGAGCAGGAACTTGCCCCACTCTTTGACGCCGAAGGCGGCGACGATCTCCGCCGCGCCACCCATGATCATCATGATGCCGACGATCATCACGGCCGAGGCGGTGGCGGCGACGACGCTGCCCAAGGCAACGAAGCCCGCGACGAGGAACACGACGCCGAGGGCGACGATCCAGCCCCACTTGGCGCGCAATGCCTTCAATCCGTCGGCGAGGGCCGGCGGCAGCGGATCGTTCGTCTGGGACATGCCCGTCTCCTTCACAGCGGAATGGACACTGTCAGGATACATCGCGCCGTTGGCGGTGTCGCGGCTAGTATGGGACACTCTCGCGCCACAGAAATGCAGGATGCGATGAACGAATCGAAGAAAGAGGCGGCCCCGCCGCGCCCCGCGACCACCGTGCTGCTGCTGCGGCCGTCGAAGAAGGGTGACCCCGGTTCGCCGCTCGAAGTCTTCATGGTGGTGCGGCATCACCAGATCGACTCGTTTTCCGGCGCGCTCGTCTTCCCCGGAGGCAAGCTCGAGGACGCGGATGGTGCCGCCATACTGCGTACCCGTTGTAGTGGCGCCGACAAGATCGACGATGCCGAACTCAAGTTCCGCGTCGCCGGGGTGCGCGAGGCGTTCGAGGAATGCGGCGTCCTGCTGGCGCGCAAGCGCGGACAGAGTGCGCTGGTCGCCGCGGTCGACCTCAAGGGCATCGAGCAGCGTTGGCGCGTCAAGCTAGCCAAGGACGAGGCGAGCATCGTCGACATGGTCGAGGCGGAGGATCTCGATATCGCGACCGATCTCATGACGCCCTTTGCACATTGGATAACGCCGACCTTCGTGCCGAAGCGCTTCGACACGTGGTTCTTCCTGGCCGAAGCCCCGGAGGATCAGGTCGCGCTGCACGACGGATCGGAGTCCACCGACTCGGTGTGGATCGGCGCGCGGGAGGCGATCGAAGAGGCAAAGGCCGGCAAGCGCACGCTGGTGCATGCCACGCAGAAGAATCTCGAACTGCTGGCTGAGGGCGGGACTGTTGCCGGGGCGATCTCGGCGGCGGCGGTGCGCAAGATCGTGACCGTTCAGCCCTGGGTCGAGGTAAAGGACGGCAGGCGTTTCCTGCACATCCCCGAGGGGGCAGGCTATCGCAACTTGGTGCGCGAGATGCCGTCTGCGGAAAGTGTTCCGCAGACCGGAAGGTAGTTTTGCGAGCGGAGCTGCCATGATCAAATGCGGCTCGCTCCGAGCGGGTGAGCACGCTAAGAGCGAAGTTATAAACGCTCGTTTACGAGCCGACGGATGTCGGACCAGTTGGAGGAAGAATAACGATGGTCGGAATCGTGGCCTATGGGGCGTATGTGCCGCGCCTGCGCCTCAACCGTCAGGCGGTCTATGACGCCAACAAGTGGTTCGCCGCCGGCCTGCGCGGTCTCGCCAAGGGCGAGCGCTCGATGGCCAACTGGGACGAGGACTCCATCACTATGGCGGTCGAGGCGTCCCGCGACTGCCTGACCAGCCACAAGGCCGAAGACGTCCGCACGATCTACTTCGCCTCGACCACGCATCCCTTCAAGGACCGGCAGAATGCCGGCGTCATCGGAACGGCGCTGAACGTCGAGCAGAACCTTTCGACCGTCGACGTCGGCGGCTCACAGAAGGCCGGCACCTCGGCGCTGATCGCGGGCCTCAACGCCTCGAAGGCGGGCGCGCCGTCGCTGGTCGCCGCCGCCGACAAACGCCTGACGCGTGTCGCTTCGGCCAACGAACTGAACTACGGCGACGGTGCCGCGGCGCTGCTCTGCGGCACCGAGAACGTGATCGCCAAGCTGGTTGGCCATCACTCTGTGTCGATGGACTTCGTCGACCATTTCCGCGGCGACGAGAGCGACTTCGACTACGGCTGGGAAGAGCGCTGGATCCGCGACGAGGGCTACTCGAAGATCGTTCCGCCCGCGATCAAGGCCGCGCTTGCCGCCTGCAAGCTCAAGGGCTCCGACATCACGCACTTCATCATGCCGAGCCTGATGCCGGCCGTGCCGAAGCAGATGGCCAAGATGTGCGGCGTGGGCGAGGGCGCGGTACGCGACCTGCTAGGCGCCACCCTCGGCGATACCGGCTCGGCGCACGCGCTGGTCATGCTCGTCGACGCGCTCGAGACCGCCAAGGAAGGCGACAGGATCATGGTCGTCGCCTTCGGCCAAGGCGTCGACGTGCTTGTGTTCGAGGTCACGGCCGAGAATGCCAAGCTGCCGAAGCGCAAGGGCCTGTCGGGCTGGATGGCGCGCCGGAAGGAAGAGAAGAACTACATGAAGTTCCTCGCCTTCAACGAGATGCTGCCGATCGACAAGGGCATGCGCGCGGAGTTCGACAAGAAGACTGCGCTCTCGATCCTGTGGCGCAAGCGCGACATGATCTACGGCCTGGTCGGCGGCAAGTGCCGCGTCTGCGGTACCGCGCAGTTCCCGAGGACGCCCGTGTGCGTCAACCCGAACTGCCACGCCGTCGACAGCCAGGATCCCTACAACATGGCAGGCCTCGAGGCGTCGGTGATGTCGTTCACTGCCGACTCGCTCACCTACTCGCCGGATCCGCCGGCCTACTACGGCATGATCACGTTCCCGGAGGGCGGGCGCTTCATGGCCGACTTCACCGACAGCGACAAGGAACAGGTGAAGGTCGGCGCCAAGATGCGCATGACCTTCCGTATCCGCGACAACGACCAGATGCGCGGTGGCTTCAAGCGCTATTTCTGGAAGGCCGCTCCGGTCTGATTTTTTCAATAGAGTCTAGAGTTCCAACCCGCCACCAAGGAGACCTGCAATGGCTCGTGGTATCAAGGACAAGGTCGCAATTCTCGGCATGGGCTGCTCGAAGTTCGGCGAACGCTGGGACAGCGGCGCCGAAGAGCTGATGCTCGAGGCCTACAAGGAAGCCATTGCCGACGCCGGCATCGACGCCAAGCAGCTCAACGCCGCCTGGTTCTCGACTGCGATCGACGAGGTGCATGTCGGCAAGTCGGGCATCCCGCTGTCGACGACCCTCCGCCTGCCCAACATCCCGGTCACGCATGTCGAGAACATGTGTGCCTCGGGCACCGAAGCCTTCCGCGGCGCCTGCTATGCCGTCGCTTCGGGCGCCGCCGACTTCGCGCTGGCGCTCGGTGTCGAGAAGCTGAAGGACACCGGCTACGGCGGCCTGCCGGGCGGCCGTGGCGCGCCGCTGCAGCAGCTCTGGAACGCCAACGGCACCGCGCCGGGCAACTTCGCCCAGCTCGCCACCGCCTACATGACGGCCCACGGCGTCTCGGGCGAGGACCTCAAGAAGGCCATCGGCCACGTCTCGTGGAAGAGCCACCAGAACGGTGCCAAGAACCCGAAGGCCCATCTCCAGAAGGCGGTCGAGATGGATACCATCCTGAACGCACCGATGATCGCCTCGCCGCTCGGCCTGTTCGATTGCTGCGGCGTGTCGGACGGCGCGGCGGCGGCCATCGTGACGACGCCGGAGATCGCCAAGGCGCTCGGCAAGAGCAACATCGTGAGCGTCAAGGCGCTGCAGCTCTCCGTGTCGAACGGCTCGGAGTCGGGCCACAATTCGTGGGATGGCAGCTACTTCCACACCACACGCATCGCCTCGAAGAAGGCCTATGAAGAGGCCGGCATCAAGAACCCGCGCAACGAGGTCTCGATGTTCGAGGTGCACGACTGCTTCTCGGTCACCGAACTGGTGACGATGGAGGATCTCCACATCTCCGAGACCGGCAAGGGCTGGAAGGACGTGCTCGACGGCTTCTACGACGCCGACGGCAAGATCCCCTGCCAGATCGACGGCGGCCTGAAGTGCTTCGGTCACCCGATCGGCGCCTCGGGCCTGCGCATGCTCTACGAGATGTACCTGCAGTTCCAGGGCCGGGCCGGCGCTCGCCAGCTCAAGGATCCGAAGATCGGCATGACGCACAATCTCGGCGGTGCACCGCGTGAGAACGTCTCGAGCGTCGCCATCGTCGGCCGTTACGAGTAGCCATCAGCGACGGAGCCCTCTCTCTGACACGGTGTCGGGGAGAGGGCTTTTCTTTGCTCACAAGGAGGAGGGGAGGCCATGCAGCTCGACAAGAAGCTTATCGGCCACACGTTCAAGGCGTTCACCACCACGGTCGAGGCCGGGAAGATCAGGCTGTTCTGCAAGGCCATCGGCGAGAACGACCCGATCTACGTCGACGAGGAAGCGGCCAGGAAGGCCGGCTACAGGGCGATTCCCGCGCCGCCGACCTATCTCACCGCCGTCACCAACGACGACCCTGACAAGGGCGGCCTGCTGCGCCTGCTCAACGTCGATATCGGCCTGATCCTGCACGGCGAGCAGCACTACGAGTATCTTGCGCCGGTCCACGTCGGCGACAGGATCACCTGTCAGCAGAAGGTGGTAGACATCTACGACAAGAAGGGCGGCGCCCTGTGGTTCGTCGCCTCCGAGACGGAGCTCAAGGACCAGTCGGGCAAGCTCGTGGCGAAAGCCAAGGGCATCACCGTCGTGCGCAACCCCGATGCCGGCAAGAAGTGAGGGAGGTACAGATGGCAAGCGTTACCGCTCCTAAGTTCGCCGACGTCAAGGTCGGAGACGAGCTGAAGCCGCTGGTTCTGCCGCCGATCAGCCGCCACCAGCTCGCTCTCTATTGCGGCGGCTCGGGCGACCACAATCCGATCCATGTCGACATCGACTTCGCCAAGAAGTTCGGATTCAAGGACGTTTTCGCGCACGGCATGCTGTCGATGGCCTTCCTCGGCCGCCTCGTCACCTCGTGGGTGCCGCAGAAGCAGGTGCGCGGACTGGGCACGCGCTTCACCTCGATCACCTGGGTGGGCGATGTGATCACGGTAAGCGGCAAGGTGACGGCCAAGCGCGAGGAGAACGGCGAGAAGCTGGTCGACCTCGAGGTCAAGTGCACCAACCAGAATGGCCAGGACACGTTGCAGGGCAACGCCACCGTGGCGCTGGCATAAGATACGGAGCAGGAGAACGACATGGGTCAGATGGATGGCAAGGTGGCGATCGTCACCGGCTCGGGCCGCGGCATCGGCAAGGAGATCGCGCTGCGTCTCGTGCGCGACGGCGCCAAGGTGGTGATCAACGACATCGACGACGCACCTGCCAAGGAGACCGTCGCCGAGATCGAGAAGATGGGCGGCAAGGCCGTCATGTGCAACGGCGACGTCGCCAAGCCTGACTTCGGTGACCGTATCGTCAAGACCGCGGTCGACGCGTTCGGAGGTTGCCACGTCGTGGTCAACAACGCCGGCTACACTTGGGATTCGGTCATCCAGAAGATGAGCGACGAGCAGTGGTACGCCATCCTCGATGTCCACCTGACCGCGCCGTTCCGCATCCTTCGAGCTTTCCAGCAGCACTTCAAGGAGGCGGTCGAGAAGGAGCGCGCCGCCGGCAAGCGCATCGTGCGCAAGGTGGTGAACATCTCCTCGACCTCCGGCGTGAACGGCAATGCCGGTCAGTCGAACTACTCGGCGGGCAAGGCGGGCATCGTGGGGCTCACCAAGACACTGGCCAAGGAATTCGGCCGCTACGACGTCACGGTAAACGCCGTGGCTTTCGGCTACATCCAGACCCGCCTCACCAAGCCGCTCGCGCAGGGCGAGTCGGGAGAGATCGAGGTCCAGGGTCGCAAGGTCAAGATCGGCGTCCAAGGCGGCCGGCTCGCCGCCATGAACCAGATGATCCCGCTCGGCCGGGGCGGCCTGCCCGAGGAGGCCGCCGGATCGGTCTATCTCTTCTGCAGCCCCGACAGCGACTATGTCAGCGGCCAGTGCCTGGTCGTGAACGGCGGCCTGTAGGCGAGGCCTGCTGGCCGCGGGAGAGCATCGCCCATCGGCCGGGTGTAACGCCGAATCGCGCGGCGAAGTGGCGCGTAAGGTGGCTCTGGTCGGCAAAGCCCGTGGTAGTGGCGGTTTCCGAGAGTGTCGCGCCGTCGGCGATCATGGCTTGGGCATGTCTCAGGCGGCAGCCGACCTGGAAGCGGTGCGGCGACGTTCCGAAGGCCAGACGGAAGTGGCGGGCGAGCATGAAGCGATCGAGCCCGCTCACGCGCTCGAGTTCGTCCGATCGCACGGTGCGACGCGCTTCGGCCGCCAGGAAATCCCGTGCACGGGCGATGGCCCGCAGGGCGAGGGCGCCGACGGGTTTCCGGCGGGTGCCGTCACTCCGTCGCGCCAGCAGTTCCGCCATACGCCCGACGGTCGCGTCGGCGGCGAGTGGCTCCAGCGGCTCCGGGAAATCGAGGAATGCCTCGTCGACGATGTCGGCCATCGCCCAATCGTTGGTGACCACTTCCGCCACGAAGGGCGGGCGTGTGTCGAGCGCCTGCGAAACGGTGGCCGGGTCGAGATACAGCATGCGGTAGGCGAAGGTGCCGCCTTCTCCGGCATGGCCGTCGTGCAGCTCGTCCGGATGCAGCACCAGCACCTGCCGCGCGTGGCTGGCGTGCAGGCTACCGCGGTAGTGGAACTGCTGGACGCCGCTGAGCGTGAGGCCGATTCCGTACGTCTCGTGTCGGTGCGGGTCGAAGGCATGCCCGCCGAAGCGCGCGGCCATGCGCTGCAGGCCGGCGGTGGGTCGATCGAGTCTGATGCGGTCGAAGCTCATGCACGAACGTTCAAGACGGTCACTCCACCATGCCCCATATGGGCGGCATGATCTATGAGACCAAGACCGCCCTCGTCCTGCGCCGGGGCCTCGCCACCTGGCAGACGGCCAATGTCGCCGCCTTTCTGGCCGGCGGCCTCGCCGGTACTCATGCCCACACGATGGGTGAGCCCTACCGCGACGGTGCGGGGCGGAGCTACACCGCGCTGATCCGCGAGCCGGTGTTCGTCTATGGCGGTACGCTCGAGGAGCTGCGTCGCACCCACCAGCGGGCGCTCTCCCGCGACTTGGTGCCTGCGATCTACATCGAACCGATGTTCGCGACCACCAACGACGCCGACAACCGCACTGCGGTCGCGGCCGCGCCAGCCGATGTGCTGGACCTTGTCGGTATCGCCGTGCATGGGCCGCGCAAGACGATCGACAAGGTCGTCAACGGCCTCAAGTTTCTGCCCTAGGCCTCATCAGGATCAGACCGGAGGCGATCAGGTTCAGCGCCATGCAGACGGCGAGCGGTACGCCATAGCCGCCGAAGCCATCGCGCAGCACGCCGAGCAGGCCAGGCCCGAAGGCGTAGAGAACCTGCACGATGGCGGTCGACAGGGCGACGATCGCCGGGAACTCGGCGGCGGTGTACTCGCGCTGCACGATGAGCGGCGACAGCGTGATGTTGTTGCCGACCGAGAATCCGTAGACGGCGCAGGCGCCGTAGATCACGGGAGGCTTCTCGGCAAAGGCAAGGACGGCGACGGCCCCGACCTGCACCAGGAACGAGATCGACGAGGCGGCGCGCGGCTCGAGCCGGTCGATGACGAAGCCAAGCACGACCCGCCCGACCAGCGCCATCACCGCGTTGATGGCGACCGCGAGGCCGGGATCGACGCCGCTGCGTCCCGTCGTCAATGGCACGAGATGGGTGAGGAAGCCGACCTGCGAGACCATCACGAAGGCGAAGGGCGCGGAGATGCTCCAGAAGCGCCACTGCCTGAGCGGTGCAAGGCGGCTGCGGCGAACCGCGGCGGGCGTGGCGCTGAGTGGCCCCTTGCGCACGAACAGCACGACTGCGCCGCCGGCCACCAGGACGCCGATGGCGACCAGTAAACGCTCGGCGTCGGCGAAGCCCAGGCGCGGGATGGTGGCGAGGAGGGAAGGCGTGACGACCAAGCCTGCGACCGTGGCTCCGCTCAGCGCGAGATTGAGCGCAAGTCCGCGCTTGCGGTCGAACCACTGGCCGATGGTGGCGGCGATTGGTGCAACGCTGGTGGCGTTCCAGCCCGGTGCCATGACGAGATAGAGGGCCACGAGCTGCCACGGTTCTGTGGCCGAGGGCAGGATCATCAACGCCGTCGCGGTGATGAACAGGCCGCTGAGGAAGACGGCACGTGGGCCGAACCGCCCGATCGCCTCGGCGATGCGCGGCAGGAGGAGGGCGCCCAGCACGTAGTGGGCAGTCACCACGGAGGAGATGAAGCCGGTCGACCAGCCATGCGCCTTCTGCAGCTCCACGAGATAGGTGCCGTGGGCGTAGAAGCCGAAGCCCCAGGAGAAGACGGCCGACAGAAAGCAGGCGAAGACGACCCGCCAGGCGGCCGGTGACGTGTCGACGCCGGCGGCGGACGACATCGGCTGCGCTGTCAGGAGCGGCTGACGTGCGCCGAGACGCAGCGCCAGCCTTCCGGTGTGAGCTGCCAGTCGTCGGTGTACCAGCCCGCGCCCGGGCTGCCGTCGGGTTTGATGTAGCGCGTGCGCGCGTGGATGACTGCGAAGTTGCCGAACAGCCGGATCGTCACGTCGTGCTCGCGGATGTCCTTCACCAGCGAGCCGCGTCCGATCTGTGCCAGGAATGCGGCCCTGTCGAGTCGTGTTCCGTCGGGATTGATGTTGCAAAAATCCCGTGCGAGATGGGTCTCGAACCAGCCGACATCCGCCTGATCGACCGAGCGCACGTAGTTGCTGTTGAGTATCTCGAGCTCGGCGAGGTGCCGTTCGCGGCTCATGCTCCTCCCCCGACCACCTTCTCGCTGAGCTGCGAGAAGGAGCTGGCCCAGCCCTGTTCGTGGCTGCGGCAGAACTCCTCGGAGTGGAAGTCGGCCTGGGTGAAGCTCACCTCGGTCCGGCCATCCTGCTCGGTGAGGGTCACGGTGACCACCGTGGTCGGCGTCAGCGTACCGTTGGAGCACACCCAAGAGTGGGTGAAGACCAGCCGCTCGGGCGCGCGGATTTCGCGATAGGTGCCGACCTCGGTCTGCACCGTGCCGGTCTCCTCCGAGCGGATGCGCATGCGCCACGCGCCGCCCTCGCGCAGGTCGAGCGCACATGACAGCATGGTAAAGCCGCGCGGCGCCCACCACAGTTTCATGCGTTCTGGTTCGACGAACGCGCGGAAAACCAGGGCGCGCGGCGCGCGCAACACTCGCTTCAGCGTGAACGCGCGTCGCTGCGGAACGGTCTGCTTACTTGCCCCTGCGGACATGGCGGCGTGTCCTCTTCTTCGCGGGCTTTGCCGCCTGCGTCTCCAGCAGATAGGCCTCCAGCCGGTCGAGCCGTTGCTCCCAGAACTGCCGGTACGTCGCGACCCAGTCGGAAACCTCGTGCAGCGGCTCGGCGGCCAGGCGGCAGGGGCGGCGCTGGGCTTCGCGGCCGCGCTCGATGAGGCCGGCGCGCTCCAGCACCTTGAGGTGCTTGGACACGGCTGGAAGCGACATGTCGAAGGGTTCGGCGAGATCGCCGACCGATGTTTCGCCGAGCGTCAGCCGCGCCAGGATGGCCCGGCGCGTCGGATCGGCGAGGGCGGCGAAGGTCGTGCTCAGGCGGTCGACGGCGTGCGTCACGGCGGCATCTCTATTGTTAACTATTGAGTAAAATAGAGGGTGGGCGCCCGCCGCTGTCAAGCGCGGCGGATCGCTAGGCGAGGAAGAGGCGGGCGCCGACCGGCAGGGTGCGGGCCTCCTCCAGCCTTTCCATGGTCGTACGGTAGCCGAGCTCGATTGCAGCGTCGAAGCTGGTCCAGTCGAGCAGGTCGATGTGGTTCATCGGCGGCACGATCAGCAGCTCGGACGCGCCGCGATCCTCCGCCGCCCGAGAGGTGCTGGCGACCAGCGCCGAGCGCAGCAGGATGCGGACGATCGAGGGGATGGGCAGCGTCTCGTTGCGCTTCCAGATGAGGCGGCGGAAGAACTGCCAGGCCGACCACGGCTCCTCCACGCCGGCGCCCGCCGCCAGCGCACCGCCGGTATCGATGTCGATCCCGATGGTGACGCCGCGGCCCAGCCGGCGCATCGCGCGCACCGGGAAATTGTCGATGACGCCGCCGTCGACGTGGACCTCGCCGGCCTCGTTGAACGGCGGCAGCACACCCGGGATCGAGACCGAGGCGCGCAACCAGCGCCATAGCCTGCCGACCGTATGGATGTCGGCGTTCGAGGTCGTGAGGTTGGCGGTCACGCAGTAGAACGGCAGAATCAGGTCCTCGATGTCCTTCTCGCCGAACGCCGCACGCAACAGCCGCGTCACCCGGCGGCCGGCGAACAGCGAGATCAGCGGCAGCGTGTAGTCGCTCAACGGATTGGTATCGACGAAGGCCTTGCGGAAGCGCTCGTCGAGCTCCTGGTCGCTCCAGCGCGAGGCGACGCCCGCCGCGACGATCGCTCCCATGCTGGTGCCGCCCACCAGGTCGATCGGTACGCGGCATTCGCGCAGCGCCTTCACGACGCCGATATGGGTGAAGGCGCGGGCGCCGCCGCCCGCCATGACGACGCCGACCGCATGGCCGGTCAGCAGCCGAGCCAGCCGGTCGATGTCGGAGTGGATATCGATGCGGACATGATGGTGGTGCCCGTAGAGGCCGCCGGCCAGCAGCGGAGCGGTCGAGCCGGGTCGCGGATCGTGGCCCTCGTGCAGCAGCACCAGCTCGCGGCGGCGGTGGAAGACGGCGCCGCTCTGCGCCGTCTCGACCTCGAAGGGCAGCTTGGTGGGAAAGTCGTTGTCGGCATTGCGCACGGCAACCAGGCAGTCAGCCTGCCGCAGGCAAAGCTCGGTCCACGGCGTCAGCGTCGGGTCGGCGCGATAGAGGACGAACGACGATTCCATCTCGCAGCGCGAGAACCACTCGGGCTCCCGGTCGACCGATTCCGGTCCCAGCATCTGTACCTGGTTACCGATGCGACCGAGGGCATCGGCCAGCATTACCGCGAAGCGGGCGGCCGGCACGTCGGGGCCGCTCGGCAGGATCGCAAAGGTACGTGGTTGTCGGCGGCGCTTGCCGGTCTCCAGTGCGTTGCGTGCCACCACGCTGCGCATCAGTGCTGGTAGCACCTCAGGGTGCTGAGCAGTCAGCGTGTTGAAGCTGGTCTGCGCCAGGCGCCAGACTTCGCTGTCGCGCAACGCCGCAACGCTGCGTGTGCGTTTTCCGTGCGACAGCAGCGACATTTCACCGACCAGATCTCCCGGCGGGACCTCGGCGATCAGGATCGGCTCGGCGGACTCGCCTTCCTCCTCGTGACGGAAGACTCCAAGGCAGCCGCTGGCCACGACGTAGACCGCGTCGGCGGGCTCGCCTTGGCGGAAAAGGGGGGCGCCGCCGGGCAACACCAGCAGCGTCAGCTCGCGTTCGACGGCGGCGAGGCCTGTAGGATCGAGATCGGCGAATAGTGGCGCGCGCTGCAGCACCTTCCGGAGGCGCAGCCGGGCGGTATCCTCGCTCGGCGCCGCGAGGCTCATCCCCCGGTCATGCCATTCAAGGCCCAGCCGATGGTCTGGTCGGCGCGCGCCCAGACCATCTCACGCCATTTGTCACCAGCGGGGAAGAAGCGCTCCCTCATGTCGGCCTTGAGTGCGCGGCCGAGTTCGGACGCGACCTTGCCGCGATGGTGCAGCCAGTTGTCGGCCCGCACCGCGTTCAGCACCTCCGGCACGGAGTAGGTGCCATATTCCAGTGCGATCGGCGTCACCTGTGCATCGGGAAGTTCCTGCGGAAAGGCGTCGGTCATGATGCCGACGACGACCGCCGACGTCGAGGTACCACCCTCCGGTGAGGTCAACTCTTCACCGTACCACGCCTTGGCGCGGCCGAACGATTTGGCGGCGGGCGACACGGCGCAGATCAGCTCACCGTGACCGAACGGGCCGAGTCCCGTATGGAAGTCGATGATCGCGACCTGCCGGGCACACGACAGTTCTTCGCGCGCGATGGCCCGCACGGCGCGATTGCTCCAGGTCGGCGTGTGGCCGCCAAAGAAGATGCCGTCGGGATGGGTGTATTGACCGCCGCTGATCGCGCCCTGCAGGCCGAAGGCGCCGTGCTTTTGCGCGTAGGCGGCGAACACACGCTCGGTCTCGCTCTTGCTCTCCGCGGTCCATGCCTCGGGAAGGACAGCATCGGCGAGGGCAAGATAGCCTTCGTTCTTCGGATAGCCCTTGTCGTGGTCGACGAAGTTGCGATTGAGGTCGACATTGTCCTCGGTGACGCGGCGGGTCCACGCGAATCCATAGGGATTGAGGGCATGGATCAGGAGCGCGCCGGTGCCCTGGGGCAGCTTTGCCGGGCCGCCGGAGCGCAGCCACGAAACCATCGCGCCCGAGCCGCAATGGCCCTCGACGCCGTGGGTGCCGGCTATCAGCACCAGCATGTTGGCGGCGTCGACAGGCCCGAACCTCGCCGTGTCGAGATAGAGCTTCTCGCCGCCCGGCCCCATTGCCTTGGGGTTCAGCCACGAACGGAGCGCTCCGCCACCGTCGGCCGCAGCGGCGCAGAACTTGCCGCGCGCTTCCGCATAGGTCTCGGAGAAACACTGGGACACCGAAAACATCCAATTCTTCCTCTCCCCGGCACATCGTAGCCGGTTTGACGGTGGCGCGGAAAGCGGCACCATGCGGCATGGCATTCTTCACACTCGAGGCTGCGCAGGCGCAGCTTTCGCCCGGCGGCAACTTCGGGCCATGGATCTGGGAATTGAAGCTCAAGGCCGAGTGCATCTCGGCCAAGGAGGTCCGCATCCGCCTGCCGTACAGCGACCACATCGCACGCCCCGGCGGCGTGATGGTGGGGCAGGCCATGATGGCACTTGCCGACACGATCATGGTGCTGGCGATCTGCGAGAAACTGCAGCGCTTCGCGACCCTGGCCACGATTTCGCTCACCACCAACTTCATCCGCGCTGCGGTGCAGCAGGATGTGGTCGGCGTGGCACGTGCGGTGCGGGTCGGACGCACCACGGCGTTCGGCGAGGTCGACTTCTATGTCGACAATTCGCCCGACCCGATCGCCCAGTCGCTCTCGACCTTTGCTGTGCTGCCGGACGGGGCGGGCGCCTTCAACCGCGCTGACCAGCGCTAGCTATCGTACTTCAGCAATACCTCGACCGGCGGCTTCAGCTTACTGCGGCCGTCGAGAAAGGTTAGTTCGATGATGCAAGCGGCAGCCGGCACCAGGGCACCGACGCTCTCCAGCAGGTGTACGGCGGCGGCCATCGTGCCGCCGGTCGCCAGCAGGTCGTCGACCAGAACGACGCGGGCGCCCTTGCGAATCGCATCCTGCTGGATCTCGATCGTGTCGGTGCCGTACTCCAGGGCGTAGGTGTGGCGCACCGTCGTGCCGGGCAGCTTGCCCTGCTTGCGCAGCATCACGAAGCCGGTGCCGAGCGCCAGCGCGAGCGGCGCGGCGAGCAGGAAGCCGCGGGATTCGATACCAGCCAGCACGTCTGGTTTGTGTGGCCGGATCAGATCGGCCAGCCTCTCGATCGCGGTGTGCCAGGCCTTAGCGTGCGCAAGCAGGGTGGAGATGTCGTAGAACAGGATCCCGGGCTTGGGAAAATCCGGGATCGAACGAATGTGCTTCTTGAGATCGATGTCGTTGTGCATTCTCTCTCCTGGACTCTAGCTGTAAGCCGGCGGCGGCTCGAAGCCGCGATATTCCTTCTCGAGCAGCTTGGCGAACTGGATGCAATCATAGTCGCCGTACTGGCGGCCGATGATCTGCACCCCGATCGGCAGGCCGTCCCGACTCTGGCCGATCGGGGCCGCCGTCGCCGGCAGCCAGGTGACGCCGGCGTAGCCCGCCCAGAAGATCTGGTCGACGACTGGCACCTGTTTGTTGTTCACGACGATCGTCCGCTTGTGGCGCAGCCCGACCTGGTCGTGCGGGAAGGCGGCGGTCACCGCGACCGGGCAGAGCATCAGGTCGTAGTCCTTGAAGAACTCGTCCCAGGCCCAGCGCATCTTGTGGCGCTTCTCGTTGAGTTGCAGCCAAGTGCGGTGCGGCAGCGAGTTGCCGCGCTGCATCTGGGCGAAATAGCTCATGTCGTCGGCGGGCAATGTCGCCGCGTCCTTGACCGCCTGATCGTAGACGGCGTCGGGCATGCGCGCCGAAGTCGCCGCGCGCAACAGGCGTATGTAGACGTCGTTCAACTCGGTGGTGTCGATCTTCGGTCGCGCCTTGTCGCTCACCTTGGCCTTGCTCTTGGCAAGGAAAGACGCGAGCCTGGAGATCTGCTCCTGCACGGAATCGTCGACTTCGGCATTTGGGTCAGTCAGCAGCACCGCGACCTTGAAGTCGCGCAGCTTCTTTTTCTTCGAGCGCGGCAGGGTGAGGGTCCAGCCACGGCCGTCGATCGAGTCGGGGCCGGCCATCGCCTCCAGGGCGATCTCGAGGTCCTCGGCACCGCGTGCCAGCGGCCCGACAACGCCGATATCGCCATAGGCAACAGCGCCCGCCAGAGCATGGCCTTTGGGCGAGACGACGCCCCAGCTCGGCTTGTGGCCCCACACCCCGCAATAGTGCGCGGGGTTCCGAATCGAGGCCCCGATATCGGAGCCGGCCTCGATGCCGGTGAGGCCGGCGGCCAGGGCTGCGGCCGATCCTCCCGACGAGCCACCCGGCGTTCGGCCGAGATCCCACGGGTTGTTGGTCGAGCCATAGACCTCATTGTAGCTCTGCCAGTCTGCCAGGTTCAGTGGCACGTTGGTCTTGCCGAACAGCGTGACTCCGGCATCGAGCATACGCTCCACAACCAGGGAGTTCTGCCCGACGATCGTGTCCTTGAATGCCGGGTCGCCCCAGGTCGTCGGATACCCCGCGACGTCAAACGACTCCTTGATGGTCATGGGCACGCCGTGCAGAGGCCCCAGCATCTTGCCGGCCTTGATCGCCTTGTCGGACCCCTTCGCGCGCCTGCGCGCGCCCTCGATGTCGGTCGCGATGATGGCGTTGAGTTCGGGGTTGTACGCCTCGACCCGCTTCAGATAGAGGTCGAGAAGCTCGAGGCAGCCGATCTTCTTCTTCCGGACCGCCGCGGCGAGCTGCTTGGCGGTCTGGAACGGGAGCTCTAGGGACATGGCGGATGTTCCGTGCGGGCAATGGACGAGACCTTTGCCCGTACCATATTGTCGGGGCTGACGTGAAGAAACTCCCCGCTTCCTGGCACAAGTACGCGATGCCGATCTGCACGACGTTCTTCATGACGCTGTTGGTGTCGGGAGTCGCCACGTGGCGCGCCCTCGGCGTGAACCCGCAGATGTTCCGCGACTGGATGAGTTCCTGGATGATCTCGTGGGTGATCGCCGCACCCACGATGTATTGGGTCACGCCGCAGGTCAGGCACCTACTCGACCGGACTATCGAGAAGTAGGCCTCGGCTTCACGCGTGCCGTGGGCTCCGCGATCAGCGGATCGTCCGGCCAGTAGTGGCGCGGGTAGCGGCCCTTCAGTTCGGCCTTCACCGCCCTGTAGCCATTGGCCCAGAAGCTCGCGAGGTCGCGCGTCACCTGGACCGGGCGGCGGGCGGGCGACATCAGGTGGACCGTTAGCGGCACCTTGCCGCCAGCGATCCGCGGCGTGTCCAAAAGCCCGAACATCTCCTGGAGCCGTACCGACAGGGTAGGCTCGGCCGGGTTGGCGTAGTCGATGAGTATGCGACTGCCGCTCGGTACCTCGATATGGGTGGGAGCGAGCCGATCGAGCTCACGCTGCCTGTCCCACGGGACGAGTGCCATGAGCGCCGCTGCGAGATCGACAAGCGCGAGATGGTCGCGGCGCGAAACGCCGCCGAGGAACGGCATCAACCAGCCGCCAAGTGAGTCCGCCAGCGCCGCATCCGACAGGTCGGGCCAATCGGCGGGCGCGTGCAAACGCAGGAAGGCGACGCGTTCGCGCCAGCGCCGCAGATCATCAGTCCACGGCAGGGCCGCAATGCCGAGTTGACGCACCCCCTCGATCATGGCGGCCAGTACCTTGTCGGCGTTTGGCTTGGTGAGCGGCTTGTCCTCCAGAGCGATGGCACCGAGACGCCGGCGCTGCCGCGCGAGCACCGCGCCGTCGCGGGCGCTCCACTGCACGATCTGCTCGTTTACGATGCGCTCGCCGTGCAGTTCCTCAATCTCGGCCAGGGTGATGGGCGCCGCCAGGAACACGCGAGAGTCCTGCGATGAGCCGTCGAGGTCGGCCACAACCAGGAACTCCGCGCCGCCCATCGGATCACCTTCCGGCAACGCTGCGCCGCGCCCGCCCGACAGCAGATACCGTCCGGCCGTGCCAGCGCGTCGTCGGCCGATCCGGTCCGGATAGGCGAGCGACAGCAGCGCACCCGTCGCCGCGCTGTCGGAATCCTGGTCGCGTGAGAGCCGCCGGGCGACCTCCAGGATCTGGCGCGGCGCCTTGCCCTGCAATGCGATGTCGACGCGGTGGCGCAGATCGGCGTCGCGCTGGCCGGGCGGCAGGCGCAGGAAGTCGCGCTCGCCCAAGATCGCCGCGATCAGGGCGGCGACACGGCCGTGGCCGAGCTCGCGTCCTTTCAGCACGAGGTGCGCGATGCGCGGATGCTGGCCGAGCCGGGTCATTGCGCGGCCATGCGCCGTGATCGCGCTCGTGCCGTCGATTGCGCCGAGATCGAGCAACAGAGCGCGCGCAGCGGCGAGCGAAGCGGCGGGCGGCGGCGTCAGCCACGGCAGGCTCGCGGCATCCGTCGCGCCCCAGGCGGCGATTTCCAGCGCAAGCGTCGCCAGGTCGGCGTCGAGGATCTCTGGCGGCGTGAAGGGCAGCAAGCCGCGCTGCTGCTCCTCGGGCCAGAGCCGGTAGCAGACTCCGGGCTCGAGGCGGCCGGCGCGGCCGCGGCGCTGGTCGGCGGAGGCCTGGCTCACCTTCACCGTCTCGAGCCGCGTCATGCCGGTGCGCGGCGCGAACCTCGGCACACGCATCTGGCCGGAGTCAATCACGAGACGCACACCCTCGATGGTGAGGCTTGTCTCGGCGATCGATGTCGCCAGCACGACCTTGCGCCGGCCGGCTGGCGAGGGAGCGAGCGCGCGCTCCTGCTCGGTGGGCGACAGGTCGCCGTAGAGCGGCGCCACGTCGACGTCGCCGCCAGCATCCCGCAGCCGCTCCTCGACCCGACGGATCTCGCCGACGCCCGGCAGGAAGACGAGCACGCTGCCCCTTTCCTCGGCGAGCGCACGGCGCACGGCGGAAGCGACGACATCCTCGATGCGACCGGCTGGCGCGCGATCGAGGTAGCGTGTCTCGACCGGGAACATGCGGCCCCGGCTCTCGACGATCTCCGCACCGCCAAGCCGCTCCGATACGGGACCGGAGTCAAGCGTCGCGGACATGGCGATCACGCGCAGGTCGTCGCGCAGGGCCGTCTGTACCTCGCGCACCACCGCGAAGGACAGGTCGGTCTCGAGCCCGCGCTCGTGCAGCTCGTCGAAGATCACGCAACCGACACCGTCGAGCGAAGGGTCGTCCTGCAGCATCCGCAGGAAGAGGCCGTCGGTCACGACCTCGATGCGCGTGCGGGGGCCTACCTTGGTATCGAGGCGCACGCGATAGCCGACCGTCTCGCCAACCGCCTCTCCGAGGGTGGCTGCCATGCGGCGGGCGGCGGCGCGGGCGGCCAGCCGTCGCGGCTCCTGCATGACGATCTTGTTCTCGCCCAGCCAAGGCGCGTCGAGCAGCGCCAGCGGCACGCGTGTCGTCTTGCCGGCGCCCGGCGGTGCCACCAGCACGACGGCGTTGCGCACCTGCAGCTCCGCCTTGAGCCGGGGCAGTGCCTCATCGACGGGAAGGGAGTCCATCACCGCCGTCTTGTGGGCGGGCAGCCCAGTCTAGTAGAGGCCGTATTTCTTGGGCTTGCCAGGATGGTTGACGCACAGCATCTCGGGCGAGAGGTTGGGGCCGAGCTTGATGCGCTCCTCCTCGCACTTGTCGTACGTGAAGGGACCACCGAAGACCTTCGGGCCGCCGCCGACGATGAGGTATGATTTCTCAAGATACCAGCCCGGGCCGGTATAGGCCTCGGCCGCGCCCTTGCCACTGCAGGCGCCGACGCTCACACCGATGGCAAACATCGCAGTGCAGAGCGACAGGCACTGGAACGACCTCGCTGACATCTTCCGGCATCTCCCCCAGGGGCTTGCGTCGCCAAACTACAGTGGCTTTTGCGACGCAACAAACGCTTTCGTCCGGCCCGCCGGCCGGGCTAATAATGACCCGCCACACCGAAAAGCATCCGGGGGATGCTGGGCCAGCGCACCAGCAGGACAGAGTCATGGGATTGTCTGAGGGATTGCCCGAGAAGCAGGGACTTTACGATCCGCGGAACGAGCACGACGCATGCGGCGTCGGATTCGTCGCCGACATCAAGGGCCGGATATCGCACGACATCGTCCGTCAGGGCCTGCGCATCCTGGTCAACCTCGACCACCGCGGCGCGGTCGGTGCCGATCCGCTGATGGGCGACGGCGCCGGCGCCATGATCCAGATTCCCGACGTCCTGCTGCGCGACTGGGCGCGCAAGGAAGGCATCGACCTGCCGGAGCCCGGCCACTACGCGGTGGCCATGTGCTTCCTGCCGCAGGACGAGAAAGCGCGCGCCTTCGCGGTGAAGCGCTTCGAGCATTTCGTGAAGGTCGAGAAGCAGAAGCTGGTCGGCTGGCGCGACGTGCCGACCACCCTCGACGGGCTCGGCAAGGCAGTCATCGCCTCGATGCCGGTGATCCGCATGGCGATCGTCGGACGCGGGCCCAAGCTCGTCGACCAGGACGCCTTCGAGCGCAAGATCCTCGCCATCCGCAAGCAGACACAGAACCCGCTCGCCGAGCTCGAGAAGAAGCAGAAGCTGCCGGGCCTGGCACAGCTCTACATGCCGTCCTTCTCGTCGCGCACGGTGGTTTACAAGGGCCTGCTGCTGGCGCCGCAAGTCGAGAGCTTCTACGACGACCTGCGCAACCCGCTCTGCGAGTCCGCGCTCTGCCTCGTGCATCAGCGGTTCTCCACCAATACCTTTCCGTCGTGGAAGCTCGCGCATCCCTACCGCTTCATCGCGCACAATGGCGAGATCAACACCGTCCGCGGCAACGTGAACTGGATGTACGCGCGCCGCCGCACGATGGAATCCGACCTGATCGGCGCCGACCTCGACAAGATGTGGCCGATCATCCCGCACGGCCAGTCGGACACGGCTTGCGTGGACAACGCGCTCGAGCTGCTGGTCGCCGGCGGCTACTCACTGAGCCATGCCATGATGATGTTGATTCCCGAGGCCTGGGCAGGCAATCCGCTGATGGATGCCAAACGAAAGGCCTTCTACGAATACCACGCTGCGCTGATGGAGCCGTGGGATGGGCCGGCCTGCATCGCCTTCACTGACGGTCGCCAGATCGGCGCGACGCTCGACCGCAACGGGTTGCGGCCCGCACGCTTCATCGTCACCGAGGACGATAAGGTCGTCATGGCGTCGGAAGCAGGCGTGCTGCCGATCCCCGACGACAAAATCGTGCGCAAGTGGCGCCTGCAGCCTGGCAAGATGCTGCTGATCGACCTCGAGCAAGGCCGCATCGTCGAAGACGAAGAGCTGAAGCGCACTCTCGCCGAGGCCGAACCGTACGAGGAGTGGCTTAAGGAGACGCAGCACAAGCTCGAGGAACTCTCCGAGATTCCCGACGCGCCGGCACCGGCACCGTCGAACGATCCCTCAACCTTGCTCGATCGCCAGCAGGCCTTCGGCTACACGCAGGAGGACATCCAGTTCTTCCTCGAGCCGATGAGCAAGGAGCCTGACGATCCCGTGGGCTCGATGGGCACGGACACTCCCATCGCCGTACTCTCGAAGAAGCCCAAGCTGCTCTACAACTACTTCAAGCAGAACTTCGCGCAGGTCACCAACCCGCCGATCGATCCGATCCGCGAGGAGCTGGTGATGTCGCTGGTCTCCATGATCGGGCCGCGCCCCAACCTGCTCGGCCGCCACGCGGGCACGCACAAGCGCCTGGAAGTCTCGCAGCCGGTCCTGACCAACGCGGAGCTGGAGAAGATCCGCTCGATCGAGGACCTGCTCGACGGCTCGTTCCGTACAGCCACCATCGACACGACCTGGCCGGCCTGCGAGGGCGCGGCGGGCCTCGAGAAGGCGCTCGACCGTGTCTGCGCCGAGGCGACCGACGCGGTGCTGGCCGATCGCAACATCCTGATCCTGTCGGATCGCGCGGTCTCGGCGGAGCGCGTGCCGATCCCCGCGCTGCTCGCCACCGCCGCCATCCATCACAGCCTGATCCGGCGCGGGCTTCGCACCCAGACGGGCCTCGTGGTCGAGACAGGCGAGGCGCGCGAGGTCCATCACTTCTGCTGCCTCGCAGGCTACGGTGCCGAGGCGGTGAACCCCTATCTCGCCTTCGAGACGCTGGAGGCGCTGCGCATCCAGAACGGCCTGCCGCTGAAGCCTTACGAGGTCCAGAAGAATTTCATCAAGGCGGTCGGCAAGGGCCTCCTGAAGGTGATGTCCAAGATGGGCATCTCGACCTACCAGTCCTACTGTGGTGCGCAGATCTTCGACGCGGTCGGCCTGCACTCGGGCTTCGTCGAGAAGTACTTCACCGGCACCGCCACCACGATCGAGGGCGCGGGCTGGCAGGAGATCGCAGAGGAAACCGTGCGCCGCCATCGCGACGCCTACGGTGAAAACCCGATCTACCGCACCATGCTCGATCCCGGCGGCGACTATGCCTTCCGCCTGCGCGGCGAGGACCATGCCTGGACGCCCGAGAGCGTGGCGAAGCTGCAGCATGCCGTGCGCGGCAACTCGGCGGATGAGTACAGGGCGTTTGCGGCGGCGATCAACGAACAGAACGAGCGGCTTCTGACCATCCGCGGCCTGATGCATTTCAAGTGGGCGGACAAGGCAATCCCGGTCGAGGAGGTCGAGCCCGCCGCCGCGATCGTCAAGCGCTTCGCCACCGGCGCCATGAGCTTCGGCTCGATCAGCCGCGAGGCGCACACCACGCTCGCCGTCGCCATGAACCGCATCGGCGGCAAGTCGAACACCGGCGAGGGTGGCGAGGAAGCGGACCGCTTCAAGCCGCTGCCCAACGGCGATTCCATGCGCTCGGCCATCAAGCAGGTGGCGTCGGGCCGCTTCGGCGTCACGGCGGAGTATCTCGTCAACGCCGACGACCTGCAGATCAAGATGGCGCAGGGCGCCAAGCCCGGCGAGGGCGGCCAGCTGCCCGGCCACAAGGTCGACGAGAACATCGCCCGCGTGCGGCGCTCGACGCCGGGGGTCGGCCTGATCTCGCCGCCGCCGCACCACGACATCTACTCGATCGAGGATTTGGCGCAGCTCATCCACGACCTCAAGAACGTCAATCCCGCGGCCCGCGTCTCGGTCAAGCTGGTCTCCGAGGTCGGCGTCGGCACCGTGGCGGCCGGCGTCAGCAAGGCGCGCGCCGACCACGTCACGATCTCGGGCTATGAAGGCGGCACTGGCGCTTCGCCGCTCACCTCGCTGACGCATGCCGGCTCCCCCTGGGAGATCGGCCTCGCCGAGACCCAGCAGACGCTGGTGCTGAACGGGCTGCGCGGCCGCATCGCCGTGCAGGTTGACGGCGGCCTTCGCACCGGCCGTGACGTCGCGATCGGCGCGCTGCTGGGTGCCGACGAATTCGGCTTCGCGACGGCGCCGTTGATCGCGGCGGGCTGCATCATGATGCGCAAGTGCCACCTCAACACCTGCCCGGTCGGCGTGGCGACGCAGGACCCGGTGCTGCGCAAGCGCTTCACCGGCCAGCCCGAGCACGTCATCAATTACTTCTTCTTCGTGGCCGAAGAGCTGCGCGAGATCATGGCGCGGCTGGGCTTCCGCTCGCTGAATGATATGATCGGCAGGGTCGACCGGCTCGACATGCGGCGCGCCGTCGACCATTGGAAGGCGGGTGGCGTCGACCTCTCCAGGCTGCTCTATCAGGCGCCGGCTCGCGAAGGCGTGGCGATCTGGAACACCGAGCGCCAGGATCACGGGCTGGACAAGGCGCTCGACCACAAGCTCATCGAGGCCGCACAGCCGGCACTCGACCGGGGCGAGCCAATCCAGGTCGAGCTGCCGGTCACCAATGTGAACCGCACGATCGGCGCCATGCTCTCGGGCGAGGTCGCCAAGCGCGCCGGCCATGGCGGACTGCCGGAGGACACGATTTCGGTGAAGCTCACCGGTACTGCCGGCCAGAGCTTCGGCGCCTTCCTGGCGCGCGGATTGTCGGTCGAGCTCTCGGGCGACGCCAACGACTACGTCGGCAAGGGCCTGTCGGGCGGCCGCGTCGTGGTCCGCCAGCCCAAGGGCTCCCGGCGCAATCCGACGGAGAACATCATTGTCGGCAACACCGTGCTGTACGGCGCGATCGCCGGCGAGGCCTACTTCGAGGGCGTCGCGGGCGAGCGCTTCGCGGTGCGCAACTCCGGCGCCGTCGCGGTCGTCGAGGGGACCGGCGACCACGGCTGCGAGTACATGACCGGCGGCGTCGTGGTCGTGCTGGGCGACACCGGTCGCAACTTCGCAGCCGGCATGTCGGGCGGTATCGCCTATGTCTACGACCCCAAGGCCCGCTTCAAGGACCTGTGCAATCCGGCGATGGTCGATCTGGAGAGGGTCGGCCCGGCGAGCGGCGACGCCGAGGATCCGTCGCGGCCGTGCCAGCGGGCACTCAGCGTCGAGGACAACGGCATGGGCGACATGCTGGCTTTCGACGCGGAGCGGCTGCGCATCCTGGTGGAGCGCCATCACCTGCACACGGGCAGCGCGCGGGCGCGCGATCTGCTCGAGGATTGGAACAATGCGCTCGGCGCCTTCGTGAAGGTGATGCCACGCGACTACAAGCGGGCGCTGCTGCAGGCACGGGAAAGGGCGGCGGCCAAGGCCGTCGCAGCGGAGTAGGTCATGGGTCTCGTCACGGGTTTCCTCGAGATCGAGCGCAAGGAGCGGCCTTACGAAAAGGTCGAGGCGCGGCTCAAGAACTGGAACGAGTTCGTCCTGCCGCTGCCACCGGCGGAGGTCTCGCGCCAGGGCGCACGCTGCATGGATTGCGGCATTCCGTTCTGCCACAACGGCTGCCCAGTCAATAACATCATCCCCGAATGGAACGAGCTGGTCCGCCGCGACCGCTGGCAGGACGCACTCGAGGTCCTTCACTCGACCAACAATTTCCCGGAGTTCACCGGCCGCATCTGTCCCGCGCCCTGCGAGGCCTCGTGCACGCTGAACATCGACGACAACCCGGTGACCATCAAGTCGATCGAATGCGCGATCGTCGATCGTGGCTGGGAGGAGGGCTGGATCCAGCCGCTCGTCCCGGCGCACAAGACCGGCAGGCGCGTCGCGATCGTGGGCTCGGGCCCGGCCGGCCTCGCTGCCGCCCAGCAGCTCGCGCGTGCCGGCCATTCGGTGACTCTGTTCGAGAAGGCCGACAGGATCGGTGGCCTGCTGCGCTACGGCATCCCCGACTTCAAGATGGAGAAGCACCTCATCGACCGGCGCATGCGCCAGATGGAGGCCGAGGGCGTGGAGTTCCGGACCGGCGTCGAGGTCGGTGCCACCCTCTCGATCAAGTCGCTTCTCGAGGGCTATGACGCCGTCGCCCTGACGGGCGGCGCGGAATGGCCGCGTGATCTAGAGGTGCCGGGTCGCGAACTGGGCGGCATCCACTTCGCGATGGAGTTCCTGACGCAGCAGAACAAGCGCAACGCGGGCGACGACGAGGCGCGCGCCGCACCCCGGGGCACGCTCAGCGCCAAGGGCAAGCATGTCGTCGTGATCGGCGGCGGTGATACCGGCTCGGACTGCATCGGCACGTCGAATCGTCAGGGTGCCGCTTCCGTGACCCAGCTGGAGGTCATGCCGCAGCCTCCCGAGAAGGAGAACAAGGCTCTCACCTGGCCCGACTGGCCGCTCAAGATGCGGACGTCATCCTCGCAGGAAGAAGGCGCGGAGCGGGACTTCGCCGTCCTGACGAAGCGGGCGATCGGCAAGGGTGGCAAGGTCGAGGCGCTGGAGTGCGTGCGCGTCGAATGGGCCCAGGGCGCCGACGGCCGCATGGGTATGCACGAGGTCGCAGGCAGCGCGTTCCAGCTCAAGGCCGACCTGGTGTTGCTGGCGATGGGCTTCCTCGGACCGCGCAAACCCGGCCTCGTCGAGCAGGCGGGTGTGTCGCTGGACCTGCGAGGCAACGTCGCGGCCAACGTGAAGGACTACAAGACGTCGGTGCCGAAGCTGTTCGCCGCTGGCGACATGCGGCGCGGCCAGTCGCTTGTCGTCTGGGCGATTCGCGAGGGCCGCCAGTGCGCCCGTGCCATCGACGAAGCCTTGATGGGCTCCACTACGCTGCCGCGCTGATTCGGCTCCGATGAAGCTGCTGCTCATCCAGGGCGCCAACATGGAGTATCTCGGGCGCCGCCAGCCCGAGCTCTACGGCACGACGACGGCGGCCGAACTGGACGAGATTCTGCAACGTCACGCGGTTGCGCTCGGGGTCGAGCTGGAGATCTTCTATACCAACATCGAGGGCGAGGCGGTTTCGGCGATTTACCGCGCCGATCGCGCCAAGGTCGACGGCGTGCTGTTCAATCCGGCTGGATTTCTCCATGCCGGTTACGCGCTCCGCGACTGCCTGCGCGCGATCTCCGCTCCCGCGATCGAGATCCACATGACCAACATCGAGAAGCGCGGCTACGGCTCGGTGACCGCCGAGGCCTCGGTCGGGGTGATCGCGGGGTTCGGCATCGACTCCTACATCCTGGCGCTTGAAGCCATGGTGGCGCGGCTCAGGCCCATGTCCCGGTAGCCAGCGTCGTCGGTGCGAATTCGCCGAAGCTCCAGCGGAAGGGAAAGGCGGCGCGGCGGCGCCAGACACGCTCGACGGCGACCCGCCAGATACGTTGCGTACCTCGCGGCCCCGCCAATGCCGGCTGCCAGTCGATGGTGACGGTCCCCTGTAGCTGCAGCAGGTCGCCCGTCGCGAAGTTGACGAACAGCAGACCGGCGCGAGGATCGCCCAACAGGTTGCCCAGGGTGTTGAAGAAGCGGTTGCCGGAGAAATCCGGAATCATAAGCGTGTCCTCCTCGATCCCGACGAAGCCCGGCCGACCACCGCGATGGGACATGTCGAGGCCGCCCGCGGCGCCCAGGTCCGCGCGGCCGCGGCTGCCCACGAAGAACGTGTCAGCGCCAGCGATGAGGGCGCGCGCATCGGCGTCGAGGCGCGCCATTGTCTCGACCGCGACCTTCGCGGCTACGGGATGCGGCAATGGCGCACGGACCTGGATGTACTGCGGGCAGTTGCCAAAACTCTGCGTCACGCCGACGGTGATCCCGTCGTCGATCTTCACGATGCGGCCGTTGACGCGATTGCGCCGCCGCGTGGTGAGGTCGATGCCTACCAGCCCGATGTCGCCGCCGGCGGCAAAGCCTGCGGCCGCCGGATCGTCGGCGCGCGGCAGGGCGGCGATGCGGAGCGTCGCGGGATCGGGCGAGGTCACGAAGCCGTGCGGGCCGCTCAGCACCGAGGCCATCGGCCAGCCGTGTCCGTCGAGCGTCGCCGTGAAGATATAGGGCAGCAGGGGAAAGAACTCGCGATGCTGGTCCGGCATGTGGGGCCGAATCGGCGCGCGGCGCATGGAGACGCCGGCAAGCGTTTGGGCCGCCACCTCGTCGGCGTGGAAGGGCAGGAAGGTTTCGGCGGTCATCGTACGCCTTCCCGGTTCTCGGGCCAGGCCGGCTTGAGGTCGTACCAGGGCGCGGCGTGGGATCGCCAGATGTGGAGCTGCGGTACGTCCGCTACCTTCGTGTCGAGACAGCCCAGGCGCAGCAGCACGACCGGCTGTGCGACCCGTTCGGCCACGACGTGCGAGCCGCACCCCGAGCAGAAGCGGCGGAACTTGCCGGGCGAGGATTCGATTGCCGCAAGATTGTCCTGCCCGCGCGTCCATCGGAATTTCTCGCGCGGGCCCGCGCTCACGGACGAGAAGGCCGTGCCGTGCGTCTTGCGGCAGGTCCGGCAATGGCAGTGCGCGATGCGCTGTATGTCGGCATCGGCCTGGTAGGCGACGGTGCTGCAGAGGCAGCTTCCGGTCAGCATGACGACCCTCCCATTTGCCGCTGAAGATAGGGTCGGCAGATTGCCACCGGAATTGCATGAATGTTAAATTTATAATTCCAATTGTTGGAATAATAATATGGATCGGCTGGACGAATTCGCGATCTTCACACGCATCGTCGAGGAGGGAAGCCTGGTGCGCGCCGCCCGCCGGCTGCGGCGGTCGCCACCCGCGGTGACGCGTGCGTTGGCGGCGCTGGAAGATCGGCTCGGGGTACGCCTGGTGGATCGCACGACGCGGCGGCTCGCGCCCACCGAGGCCGGCCGTGCGCTTTATGACCGCGCCCGCGCCGTCGTCGCCGACTACGAGGCCGCCGCAACGGGCGCGCGCGAGGCGCCGGTGCGCGGCCTGCTGCGTATCACCGCGCCCGTGCAGTTCGGCCGCCGCCACATCGCGCCGATCGCCACGCGCTTCCTCGACAGCCATGACGGCGTCGAGATCGAGCTGATGCTGAACGACCGCAACATCGACCTGATCGACGAAGGGATCGATGTGGCGCTACGCATCGGCGCGCTGGCGGATTCGAGCCTGACGGTGCGACCGGTGGGGCATGTCCGCCGCCAATGGGTCGCAAGCCCGGCCTATCTTGCCTCGCACGGCACACCGCGCATGCCGGCGGACCTGGCGCGGCACGAGGCGCTGCTCGGCACCTCGCGCGGTGCGATGGAGTGGAGCTTCGCCGGCGCTCGATCCGGCGCTTCGCTTCATCTCGCGGGCCGGCTCAGAGTCGATGATGTGGAGACGCGCCTGCGTGCTGCCCGCGACGGCCGCGGTGTGGCGCAGTTCCTCTCCTATCAGGTGGCCGACGATCTCGTGTCGGGGCGGCTGGTACGGCTGCTGCGCGCCTTCGAGCGGCCGCCGCTGCCGGTGCAACTCGTTACCAAGGGCCGCGCGCATCGCGCGCCCAAGATCGACGCCTTTCTCGATTTTGCGGCCAAGAGGTTGTCGGCCGTGGCGATACTCCGACCCGATTGACACACGATGTGCAATTCCATAGCCATTAACTCCCCAGTTAAACAATCGGAAGCAATGTCATGTCGTATGTCGATGGCTTCGTATTGGTCGTCCCGAAGAAGAAGCTCGCCGCTTACAAGAGCATCGCGCGCAAGGCCGGCAAGGTGTGGCGCGATCATGGCGCGCTCGACTACCGTGAGTGCGTGGCCGACGACATGAACGTGAAGTTCGGTCTGCCGTTTCCCAAGCTCATCAAGGCCAAGCAGAGCGAGACCGTGCTTTTCTCTTACATCGTCTACAAGTCGCGCGCGCATCGCGACAAGGTCAATGCCAAGGTGATGGCGGATGAGCGGCTGAAGAAGATCCCGGGGCCGATGCCCTTCGACATGAAGCGCATGGCCTACGGCGGCTTCAAGACGCTCGTCGCCGCCTAGCTCTTCAGACGAGCGGCATAGCCGCGATACGTGCAGCGGCCGAGCTCGGGGTGTGTCTGGATGCGGTGGGCGAGGTCGTCGATGGTCCAATCGTCGACGATCTCGTAACCCAGCGATGCCAGAGCCGCCGGCACTTCCCGCACGTTGCGGATCTGGTAGGGTACTTCCGCCACTCCGAAATTCTCGAGTGTCACGACGGTCGGCCCGTCGCGTGTCACGACCTTGTTAAGCAGGATGTGCCGCGGCCGACCGCGGAGGCGGCCGACCAGCTCCTCGAACGGCTCGCGAAGATAGGGCAGCAGGCCCGAAGCCAATAAAACGTCGGCGAACGGCGCCTCCTCGAGGCGATCGACGAATGAAAGCGTGCGGTCCTGCGGTCGTTGCTGCGCGCGTCCGGCCCGCACCAGCGCCGGCAGATCGTAGACCACCCATTGCAGCCGGTCGAGGTCGAGATAGGGTGCGAAGGCTCGATACTTCACGCCGACATGGCCGCCGGCATCGACCAGGCACCGGGTGTCGGGCGCGATCCGTTGTAACCAATAGAGCACCGGATAGTCCCACAACGCGCGCTCCTGCATGAAAGCCTGCGCAACGGGGGCGACACTGTCGTGATCGTAGCCCGCGAGCCGACCGGTTCGAACATTCGCCAGGGCCTCGTCGTAGCAGGCGTAGGCCCCCCGGAAACGCACTGGCTCGCCGCGCAGGGCACGCCAGCGGCCGTACGCCATCAAGGCGAGGTTTTTCAGGGGATCGAGCACTGCTGCCAACCTAGCCAACCGGCGAAGGGGTGTCCAAGATCGGGGCCGTAGCATGAGCCGACACGACATCCAGCTCTGGTCCTGGTCTCTCGACGACGAGCTGCCAGGCGCCGAGGCCCTGCTGACCGACGAGGAGCGCGATCGCGCGCGGCGCTTCGTCGGTCCTCTGCTGCAACGCCGGTTCGTAACGGCGCGTGCACAGCTCCGCTTGCTGCTCGGCCGGCATCTTGATCGCGATCCTCGCGGCCTCGTTTTCCTGCTGAACGAGTTCGGCAAACCCCGGCTCGACGACCATCCAGGCGTGCATTTCAGCCTGAGCCATTCGCAGGACCGCGCGTTGCTGGCGGTGAGCGAGGGGCCCGAGATCGGCGCCGATCTTGAGAAGGTACGCGCGATCGACCATATCGGCCTCGCGCGACGCTACTTCCATCCCGACGAGGTCGCCACCATCGAGCGGCACGAAGACCCGCGTCAGGCTTTCTTTCGAGTTTGGACGCTGAAGGAGGCGGTGGTGAAGGCGTTTGGCCTGGGCCTCTCGCTGCCGCTCGGCGGCTTCGCCGTGTCGATCGCCGGTCCTCGCCCCGTAATGGCCGTTGCGCCGCCGGAATCGCCGGGCGCCTGGTGGCTGCATCTCGTGCCGGGAGATTACTGCCGCGCCCTGGCTGCGCCCGGCGGCGGCGAGCTCGGGCTGATCCACCGCAACGTCTGATCGCTGCGACCGAGCAGTGCCCTGAGCGGCCCCTCGTCGCGCAGCAGGGCACTCCGGAAGAACGCGACCTGGGTCTTGCCGATCGCCTCGTTCATGTCCGTGCGCTCGAGGTTCGTCCGGATCGGCAGACGGCGTCGCATTCGGAACAGTGCGTCGGAGAGCTCGTCGTGCTCGGCGGCCGGGAGCTGCGCCCAGTAGCCGTGCGGGCGCTCCATGCGCAGACTGTTGTGCGGGATATCGAGCGCACTCACCTTTGCGTAATTGCGGGTGTAGGTATCGGGCGACGTTAGCTCGGCGTCGGAGGGGAAGGCCTCGCGGCTCGACATCAGGAAGTAGTGTGGTACGCGGATCTGGCGGGCGGCGAGCCCGAACAGGCCGCCGTCGAGATTGTACACCGCGACGATGTGCGGGTCCCTTGTCGCGGCCGCCAATCCCGAGGGGCCGCCGATCGACATGCCGAGTATGCCGACGCGGCCGAGATCGATCCGGTCCGCAAGGTCTGGAAGCTGTCCTTCCCGCAGCGCCGCAAGTACCTCGACAATGCGGTTGCCCTGGGTTGTGACATGCCGAGCTGCACGCCGCATCGACTCCACCGTCTGGGCTTCGGTGAGGAGCTCGAAGGAGATGCCCTTGTCGGGGTCGGCGGCCCGATCGTTCGCGTAGTCGTCGATACCCAGTACGACGAAGCCGTTGCTGGCGAGATTCTCGACCTGCGCGCGGCTCTGGTTGCGCGGCCCGCCCCAGCCCGGGGAATAGAGGATCAAGGGCGCCGGCCCCTTGACCTCGCGCGGCTGCCAGATCGTCACCGCGAGCGGTTGCCCATTGGAGTCCTGGAGCGTCGCATTGCTCTCGGCGATCGCATCGGGGCCGCTGGGCATCGGCCAGCGCGGCACGAGCACATACCAGCCCGCGGCGACGACGACGGCCGCGACCAGCGCGGCGACGAGAAGGAGGCGGAGGAGATTCACAGCGGACGCAGGACGGTTGCGATCTCGGCGGCCGGCCGCTCGCGGAACATGTCGAAATGGCCGCTGTTCACGTCGACCTTGGCGAAGGTGCCGGCGACCAGCGGCTTCCAGCCCATGTGCTCGTCGAACAGCCGGCCGCGCAGCGGCTCCTTACTGCGGAACAGGACCACGTCGCCGGCATAGGGCGTCGGCCGGTACTGCGCGACCTTGGCGTAGAGATAGTCGTCGAACCACTCGCCGGCCAGCGCCTGCTGCGTCGGGCCCGCTTCCTTGGGCAGCAGGCCGAGATGGTAGAGCACCGGCTTGCGCACGAGCTCGTCGAAGCCGACCTCGCCCTTGCGGAACCGCTCGATCCGCTTCCTGTAGCGGTCGAGGCGGAGCTGCTGGCGGCGCAGCGCGCGGTCCAAGCGTGACATCGTCTCGCGATAGCCGGGTCCCCAGCTATCGAACAGCGCCACCAGCGGCACGTTCTCGCCTATCGCCGTGAGCTGGCGCGCCGCCTCGAAGGCCAGGACGCCATAGACGCAGTGGCCGCCGAGGATGTAGGGCCCGCGCGGCTGGGCCCAGCGGATCAATCGGACGGCATAGGCGCCGAAGTCCTCGAAAGAATAGGCGTCGAGATCTATCCGGCCGTCCTGGTGATACATCAGGATGTCGATGAAGGGCCGCTGCTCGCCGAGCTGGCGGGCAAGCTGGAAGTAGACCGAGCGGTTGTTGAGCACGACCATCGGCGTGCGCGTGCCGTTCTCATGGAAGCGCATGACCTGCCGCTCCGGCCCGCACACGGGGATGGGCTCGCCGCGCGCCACGACTTGACGGGCCGACGGCGGTGGGCCGCTGCGGGCCGCGATGCCGGCCAGCGCTGCGTTCGCTGCCAGCGGCCCGTCGGCCGCCGTCGCGAGCGTCTCGAGGCAGAGGCGCCACGCTTCCAGCAGCGCCTCGACGGTCGCCGGCTCGTAGAGGCCCGCATCGGCCTCGCAGGACAGGCGCCAGCCCTCGTCGCGGCCGATCATGTAGAAATTGAGCGGCCATTGCGTGCCCGACGAGAAGGAGGGCAGCGAGACCAGCCGGAACCCGCCCGCGCCGTCGTGCTCCGTCTCGCTGGTGCCGGAATAGGAGCGATGCAGCACCAGGTTGACGGCGTGGAGAGGCTGTCCGTCACGGCGTGTGGCGAAGCCTTCGGCGATCTCGAAGGGCAGGCGCTGGTGGCGCAGCGCCTCCTGCACGCGCTCGCTCGCCGATGTCACGAAGTCGTGCAGGGTCGTGGCCCCTTCGACCGGCAGACAAAGGGTGATCGAGTTCACCGTCGGTCCGAGGAGTTCCGCCGCCTCGGGCTCTTCGCGATTGGCGACCTGCGAGCCGAACACGATCTCGGCACTGCCTGTCACCCGATGCAGCATCAGGCCCAGCGCGGCCACCGCCATGCCGAACAGCGTGGCGTCGTGCCGGCGCGCGAAGCTCTCGACCGCGTCGCTCAGCTCGAGGGGCAGCAGGAGCGAGGTGATGTGGCTATGCTCGCCGGGTCGCACGCCGGCGGGAAGCGCATGGTCGGCCGGCACTTCGGTGGGCGCCGCGCCGCGCAACTGGCGCATCCAGTAGGCACGCGCCTCGTCGAGTTCGCCGCTCGCCAGCAGTTCGTTCTGCCAGGCCGCATAGTCGGCGAACTGCAGGTCCGGCGGTGTGGCATCGGGCGCACGACCGGCGTCGATCGCCTCGGCAGCAGCGCGCAGCTCGCGGACGATCAATCCGGTCGACCAGCCGTCGCAAATGAGGGAATGCAGGGTGAGCAGCAGGGTGCCGCGGTCGGGCGCCAGCCTCAGGAAACTCGCGCGCAGGAGCGGTACTCGAGCTGGATCGATCGGCGCAACGGCCTCGGCGCGGGCGATCTCGTCGGCGCGCGCCTCCCGCTCTTCCGCCGGCAGCGCGGTCAGGTCGATGGCGTTCAGCTTGACCGGGCAGGGCGGGTGCACCTCCTGCGCCAGCCGGCCGTCGATCTCGCGGAACGAGGTGCGCAGGATCTCGTGCCGGCGCACCAGCGTCTGCAGCGCACCCTCCGCCGCGCCATGCGACAGCGCGCCGGTCACCAGCCAGCGCATGGCGATGTTCAGCCCCTGGGGTCCGCGTGTGCGCTGCTGGGCGAACAGCCGTTCCTGAAGCATCGTGCAGGCGAACGCCTGCGCCCCCGCCGCGCCGGCCCGCCCATCGTCGTAGTCGCCCATGCTCACGAGTTGAGGGTACGCCGCCGCGCGCCGTGCCGGAAGTCGGCAAGGGAGGGCCCGCGACGGACGGTCGCCTCGCGCGACGCGGCCGGCGTGCCGTCGATCAGCTCCGCGAGAGCTGCCACCGTGGGGTTCTTCATCAGCTCGCGTGCGCTGACCGCGATGCCCTCCTGGTCGAGTTGGGCGGCGATGCGGAATACCTGGAGTGAATCCGCGCCCAGGGCGAACAGCGGATCGTGCACGCCGACCGCGGGCAGCCCGATCACGGCAGCCCACACGGCGGCGATGCGGCTCTCGAGCGGCGTGCGCGGCGGGCTGCCGGCCGGCGCCGCGGCGGCCGGTGCGGGCGAGGGCAGCGCCTTGCGGTCTGTCTTGCCGTTGGGTGTGAGCGGCAGGGAGTCGAGCGTCACCCAGCGCGACGGCACCATGTAGGCCGGCAGGCGGTCGGCGAGGAACACCGCGAGTTCGGCCGTCCGCGCCGCCCCCGCCACATAGCCGACCAGCAGCGGGTCGGAGCCGATATCGGTGCGCAGCAGCACGGCGGCGTCGCGTACGCCCGGCGCCTGGCGCAGCACCGCCTCGATTTCCTCGAGCTCGATGCGGAAGCCGCGCAGCTTCACCTGATGGTCGAGGCGGCCGTGCAGTTCGAACTCGCCCGACGGCAGCAGCCGCGCAAGGTCGCCGGTGCGGTAGAGCCGTCGCGGCGGGCGGCCGGCCAGCGCGATATCGCGGAAAGCAGCCGCCGTCAGGTCGCTGCGGTCGAAGTATCCCTTGGCGAGGCCATCGCCGCCGATGAACAGGTTTCCGACCGTGCCCGGCGGCACCGGCTGGTCGCGGTCGTCGAGGACGTAGAGCTGCTGGTTGGCGAGCGGCCGGCCGATCGTGATCCCGGTTTCGCCGGGCAGCATCTCGCAACCGGAGGAATAGATCGTGGTCTCGGTCGGCCCGTAGAGGTTCCACAGCCGGCCGCCACCCTCGATCAGCCGGTCGACGGTGGCGCGCGAGATCGCCTCGCCGACGGTGATCATGCGCAGGCCGGGCCACGAGGCGAAGCCGGCATCCAGCAGCATGCGCCAAAGGGTCGGCGTCGCCTGCATCAGGGTGGCGGCGGACGCCTTGGCGAGCCGGACCAGTTCGACGCCGGTCCGCACCTCGTCGGCCTCGCTCAGCACCAGGCGACCGCCGCTTACAAGCGGTGCGTAGATCTCGGTCGCGGCCACGTCGAAGGTGATGGCGCTGGAGCCGATCGTGACGTCGCCCGACGTCAGCCCGAGCCGGCGGACCATGTCGGCGATCAGGTTGGTGAGTGCACGATGGCCGACCTCGACGCCCTTGGGCGCGCCGGTCGATCCCGAGGTGAAGAGCACGTAGGCGGTGGCATCGGCGGTGACCTTAGGCAGCGGATGGCGCGTCAGCACCGCGTCGAGGTTCAGCCGGTCGGCGCGCAGCACGAAGGCATAGGGGGCGATTCCGGCGACGCGATCGTCCTGGCAGACGAGGCCGTCGATCTGGGCGGCGAGCGCGATCTGCTTCAGCCGCTCGATCGGCTGGCTCGCATCGAGAGGGACATAGGCGTGCCCCGATTTCATCACGGCCAACAGCGCGATCGGCAGCAGGCGCGAGCGATCGACCGCGATGGCGATCCTGCCGTTGCGCTTCTTGCTGACGCCCAGCATCTCCTGGGCGAGCCGGGTCGACTGACGGTCGAGCTGTGCGTAGGTCAGCGCCCCCTTGCGGTCGACCACCGCCACGGCGTCGGGCGTCTTCGCCACCTGTGCGGCGAACAGTTCGTGGAGGCAGCTTTCGCGCGGGTAGGCCGTCGTGCTGTCGTTCACCTCGTCCAGGACGAAGCGCTCCTGCGCGGCGGTGAGCAGCGGCAGCGCGGCCATGGGCGTGGCCGGCGCGGCGACGATGCCCTCGAGCAGGCGGCGGTAGTGCGCCATCCAGCGACCGACCGTCGCCTCGTCGTAGAGATCGCTGTTGTAGTCGCAGTCGATCCTGAGGCCGGCAGCGGACTCGTTGACGTTCACGAACAGGTCGAAGTTGACCGCCGCCTTGCCGTTGGGCGTGACCGCGACCTTCGGCCCACCGAAGTCGAGGGCGTCGGCGACCTTTTCGAGGTTGAACTGGATCTCGGTGAGGGGCAGCCGGTCGGCGACCCGCTGTACCGGCAGGGCGCGCACCAGCGTGCCGTAGGTGCAGCGCGCATGATCGAAGCCATCGAGCAGGCGCTGCGCCACCGCTTCGACGTGCGCGGCGAACGGCGCCTGCCAGTCCATCGGTGCGCGGAACGGCAGCATCTGCACGCAATGGCCCACGAGATCGGGCTGGTCCTCGACCGACTGTCCCGCGACCGGCACGCCCATCACGACGTCGGAAGCGTTCGCGAGGCGGCCGAGCACGGCCTGCAGAGCGGTGAACAGCACGGAGAAGAGCGTCGTGCCGCTTGCAGCGCCGGTCTTGCGCAGCGCGTCGAGGAGGTCGGCGTCGAACCGCGTCGTGTAGGTCGCGCCGGCATAGGAGCGGACGGGCGGCCGCGGCCGGTCGGTCGGCAGGTCGGGCAGCGGCGGCAGGTCGGCGAACAGGCCCGTCCACCAGGCGAGATCCCGGGCGCGTGCGTCCTTCGCCTGGATCTGCGCCTCCGCATAGTCGGCGAAGCGCGGCGCCGGCCCGAGGTCGGCGGTGGCGCCGGCCCGTTGCGCGCGATAGAGCGCTGCGAGGTCGTTCAGCACGATGTTCATCGACCAGCCGTCGCAGACGATGTGGTGGGCCGTGAAGACCAGCACATGGCGGTCCGGCGCCAGCCGTACGAGTGCGGCGCGGACAAGCGGGCCGTTCCACAGGTCGAAGGCCGTCCGCGCATCGGCATCGACCAGCCTGGCCAGCGCCGCCGCCGGATCGGCTTCGTGCGAAAAGTCGCGCACGGGGAGGTCGAGCGTCAGGGTGCGCGCGAAGCGCATGCGCTCGCCCGAGCGGTCGACACGGCCGCGCAGCGCCTGGTGGCGCGCCACGACGGCGTTCAGCGCCGCCGCGAGGGCGGCCGTGTCGATCTCGCCCGCGAGTTCGACGCTCAGGCCTTCGTTGAACACGCAGGAGGCGTCGTCGCCGAGTTGGGCGGCGGCCAGGATCTCGAGCTGCGGCTCGGTGAGCGGCGCCGAGTCGGCGGCGGCATGGCGCGCCGCGTCGAGGATGCCGCCGCGCTCCAGCGCGTCGAGCGTCGCCGTGAAGGCGCTCTCGATGGCGGCGATGTCGGCATCGGAATGGGCCGTCGTCAGGAAACAGGGATAGCCTTCCTGCACATGGACGCCGAGCTGCCGCATCTGCGGCCAGAACAGCGCGGCGAGCGGCCCCTCGGCCGCGAAGTTGACGCAGAACCAGCTCGAATAGGCTTCGAGGCGCGTCGCCAGCCCGCGCCGCTGCAGCTCGCCATTCAGCCGCTGCACGAGCCCGCCCGTGCGCGATGCGAGCTTTTCCTGTAGCGCCGGCCCCTCGGCCTCGAGGTGCAGCAGCACCGCCTTGCAAGCGGCGAGCGCCAGCGGATGGCGCACGAAGGTGCCGGCGAAGAAAGTGGGCGCGGTCTCGGGGATCGAGTCGTCGCCATAGCGCCACATGCCGCCATCAAGCGCATCCATGAAGCGCGCCTTGCCGGCCAGGATGCCGATCGGCATGCCGCCGCCCACCACCTTGCCGTAGGTCGCCATGTCGGCGCGGATCCCGAACACCGCCTGCATGCCGCCCTGGTGGACGCGGAAGCCGGTGACGATCTCGTCGAACACCAGCGCCGTGCCGCTCGCCTCGGTGAGCGCGCGCAGCTTCTGCAGGAACTCCCTGGGCCGCAGGTCGGGATGCCGACTCTGCACCGGCTCGACCATGACGGCGGCGATGTCATGGCCGTTGGCCTCGATCCAGTCCAGGCTGCGGCGGTCGCCGTAGGGCAGCACCGTCATGTTGGCGACGGATTCCGGCGGGATGCCCGGCGCCACCGGCACCGCGGCCCGCGCCGCGCCGCCGCCCGCCTTCACCAGCACCTCGTCGAACTGGCCGTGATAGTCGTGCGCGAACACCACGACGCGCTCGCGGCCCGTGACGGCACGCGCCACGCGCATCGCGGCCATCACCGCCTCGGAACCTGTGTTGCAGAAGGTGACCCGCTCGTCGCCCGTCATCCCGGAGACCAGCGCCGCGACCTCGCCCGCCAGCGGGCTCTGCGGGCCGATCGGGAAGCCGTCCTCGAGCTGCGCCTCGATCGCCTCGATGACGAAGTCGGGCGAGTGGCCGAACATGGTCTGGCCGTAGCCGTTCACCAGGTCGACATACTCGTTGCCGTCGATGTCGCGGATCTTCGAGCCTTTGGCACTGGCCGCGATCACCGGATAGACGAGCTCCTTCCACTCCTGGCGGAAGCCCGCAGCCGTGCGCGGATCGGCCAGCACCGCGCGGTCGCGCTGCGTCTTCGCCTTCGAGAGCGGCGTGCGCTCGTTGATCTGGCGCACAAGCGTCTGGACATAGTCGCGCTGGGCGTTGCTCAGCGTACTCGGCATCCTGGCCGAGGAGGGGCGGTAGAGCCGCACGCGTGCCTCGCCGTCGTCGGCCGGTGGTGGCGCGGCCTCTGGGGGCGCCGCTGCCCTGACCTCGGCCTGCACGGCGTCGGCCGGCAGGGTGGCGTCGAGATGGCGGGCGAGCACCGCCGCCGACGGCATGTCCTTCAGGAGCTGCCGGAAGGTAACGCGCGTCCCGAACTTGCGCTCGACGGCGCGGGCGACCTGCCCCAGCAGCAGCGAGTCGAAGCCCAGGTCGACGAAGGTCTCGCGCGGGTGGATGGCCGAGGCGCCGGACAGGTGCTCGAGGATGCCGACGATCTCGGCCTGCAGCGTCTCCAGCCGCGACGCCGATGCGACGATCGATGTGACGGGAGGCGCAGCCGCGGCCACCGGCGCGATTTCTGCGACCGGCACACTTGCTGTGGTGGCGCGCTTCGCACTGCGCTCGATCCAGTGGCGCGTACGCTGGAAGCGGTAGGTTGGCAGCGAGATCCGTCGTCCCTCCGGGGCGCGGACCTGGTCCCAGTCGAGGTCGAAGCCCGCGCTCCACATCGCGCCCAAGGCGTCGCGCAGGTCTTCGGCCTCGGCATCCGCCAAGCTCGCCGAGACGCCGGCCAGCGTGCGGCGATCGACGATCTGCGCCGCCAGCCCGGCCAGGTTGCGGCCCGGCCCAACCTCCAGCAGGAACGGCCGATCGTCGCGCGCGACCGTCGTCAGGGCATCGGCGAAGCGCACCGTATCGCGGCCGTGGCGCGCCCAGTATTTCGGGTCGGTCGCCTGCGCTGCGGTGGCCCAGCCGCCGGTGACGCTCGACGCGAAGGTCCGTCGCGGCGCCTGCAGCGCAACTCCGGCCGCGGCGCGTTCGATCTCGGGCAGCGCCGGATCGAGCGAGCGAGAATGGAAGGCGTGGCTGACGGCCAGAGGCCGGCACATCACGCCGCGCGCGCTGAGGCGCGCGTTCAGCGCCTCGATCTCGACCTTGGGTCCGGCGGCGACGCAGAGCGAGGGCGCGTTGACGGCCGCGAGGTCGAGCGCCTCGCCCAGCTCGGCGCGCAGCTCGGCCTCGGGCAGGCGCACCGCCAGCATGGCGCCCGGCGGCATGGCCTGCATCGCCCGCGCGCGCTCGGCGACGAGACGGCAGCCTTCCTCGAAAGTGAAGACGCCGGCGAGGCATGCCGCGACGAACTCGCCGATGCTGTGGCCCACCATGGCGTCGGGCTCGAAGCCCCACGACATGTAGAGTCGCGCCAGCGCGTACTCGAAGATGAACAGGCCGGGCTGCGCATAGAGCGTCGCGTCGCCACCGGTCGCTTCCGGATCGAGGAGCTGGGCGCGCAGCCCGTCACCCACGATCGGCACCGCGATGGCGATGCCCTCGTCGACCAGCCGGCGGAACAGCGCATGGTCGCGATGAAGGTCGCGGGCCATGCCGGCATGCTGCGCGCCCTGGCCGGGAAACATGAAGACGAGCCGCGGCCGATGGCCTGCTGTCGCCGTCGTCGCTGGCGGCAGCGCGCGCAGCGCCTTGATGGCGTTCTCGCGCGAGTCGGCCGTGATCGTGACGCGGCGGTCGAAGGCGCGGCGACCGGTCTGCAGCGTATGGGCGACATCCCCGAGCTGCACGGCGGGGGCGTGTTCGAGATGGTCTGCGAGAGCGGCGGCGGCCTCGCCGAGGGCCGCGTCGTTGCGCGCCGACAGCGGCAGGATGTGGCCGTGAGGGGCGAGCGCCGGTCGTCGCGCGGCCGGTGGCGCTTCTTCGAGCACGATATGGACGTTGGTGCCGCCGACGCCGAACGAGCTCACGCCTGCACGACGCGGTGCAGTGCCTTGCGCCCAGGGCAGCGGCGTCGCAGGGAAGTAGAACGGGCTGCCGGCGAGATCGATGTGGCGGTTGGGGCGCGTGAAGTTGGTGAGCGGCGGTATCTCGCGGTGCTGCAGCGCCATCGCCGCCTTGATCAGCCCGGTCGCACCGGCGGCGGCGTCGAGGTGGCCGACATTGGCCTTCACCGAACCGAGCGCGCAGTAGGGCTGCTCGACGCGCTGCGCGCCGAAGCCGCGCAGCAGCCCGTCGAACTCGATGGGATCGCCGAGCGGCGTCGCCGTGCCGTGGCACTCGACGTAACCGATCGTGCGGGGATCGACGCCGGCGGCGGCGATCGCCGCGGCAACGACCTCGGACTGGCCCCGCACGCTGGGCGCCGTGAAGCCCACCTTGTCGGCGCCGTCGTTGTTGACCGCGCTGCCGCGGATCACAGCATGGATGTGGTCGCCGTCCTCGATCGCATCGGCCAACCGCTTCAGCAGCACGACCGCCGCGCCGTCGCCGAACACCGTGCCGCCGGCCCCGTCGTCGAACGGCCGGCACACGCCGTCGGGCGAGACCATGCCGCCTTCCTGGTACAGGTAGCCGCGCTTCTGCGGGAAGGTGATCGAGACGCCGCCGGCCAGCGCCATGTCGGACTGGTAGGTCAGCAGGCTCTGGCAGGCCTGGGCCACGGCCAGCAGCGAGGTCGAGCAGGCGCTCTGCACCGTCATCGCCGGCCCGCGCAGGTTGAGCTTGTAGGCGATGCGGGTTGCCAGCGTGTCCGAGAGGGCGCCCAGCAGCGTGTCGTAGGAGCCGACCTGATAGTCGCTGGCGAAGCCGTCGGCGCTCAGCCGTTCCGCCAGCACGTTGGTCAGCAGGTAGGTGTTCATGCTCGAGCCGGCGAACACGCCGATCGAGCCCGGATACTTCGCCGGATCGTAGCCTGCGTCCTCGAGCGCCGCCCATGCGCACTCCAGCATCAGCCGGTGCTGCGGGTCGGTCAGCGCCGCCTCGCGCGGCAGCATTCCGAAGAACCCGGCGTCGAACATGTCGACATTCTTCAGGATCGGCCGCGCAGCGACGAAGTTCGGGTCGTTGCGGACGCTCGCATCGAAAGAATCCTCGAGTTCGGCTTCGGTGAAGCGCGAGATCGAGGTCGTGCCATTGCGCACGTTCTGCCAGAACTGCGCGACATCGTCGGCGCCGGGAAAGCGACCGGCCAGCCCGATGATGGCGACGGCGTTCTCGGGCAGTCCGGTCATTGCGCCAGCCGGGCGCGCCGCATCCTCTTCAGCGCCTCCGCCTGCTGCTGCGCGCGGCGGCGCGCAGCGGCGTCGAGTGCCGTGTCACGCCCTTCGATGGCGCGCGCCAGCTCCCGGACATTCGGATGACGGAACAGGGCGACGACGCCGACGCCGGGCCAGATGCGCTCGATCGCGGCATGGGCCTCGACGAGCTTCAGCGACGTGGCACCGAGATCGAAGAAGTTCGTTTCGGCGCCGACACTGCGTATGCCCAGCACGCGCGAAAAGATCTCGCCCAGCATGTGCTCGGTGTTGCCCTCGGTCGGCGTGGTGGTCTCGGCTTGAAGATGCTGCGGCGCCGGCAGGCGCTCATGGTCGACCTTGCCGCTGGCATTCAGCGGAAACTCTTCGAGCACGACGATGCGCGCCGGCCGCATGTGCGGCGGCAATGTGCGGACGAGGCCGTTGCGCGCTTCCGCCGCCAGCATCGATCGGTCGCTGTTGGCGGCCGTCGCCTTGATGTAAGCGGTGAGAACGTGTCCGTCGTCGGCCTTCGTGGCGGTGACGACGGCATCGGCAATGCTGCCGATGCGCCGCAGGGTCTCCTCGATTTCGCCGAGTTCGACCCGCTTGCCGTCGATCTTGACCTGGCGGTCACGGCGCCCCACGAAATCGAACGCACCGTCGCTGCGACGCCGCGCCAGGTCGCCGGTCCGATATAGAGTGGCGCCGGGATGGAAGGGATCCGGCACGAACAGGTCCGCCGACTGCCGCGCATCGCCGAGATAGCCCGAGGCCAGGCCGAGGCCGCCGGCATAAAGCATGCCGATCTCGCCGTCGGGCACCGGCTTCATGTCGTCGTCGAGCAGGCGCACGTAGGTGCCGCGGATCGGCGTGCCGATCGGGACCGGCCCGCCGCCCCAGCCCTGCTTGGGGATGCGGTAGCAGCAGGTGAAGGTGGTGTTCTCGGTCGGGCCGTAGCCGTTGATGAGCTGGCAGTTCGGCAGCGAGGCGCGAGCGCGCAGCACATGCGTGGGCGACAGCACGTCGCCGCCGGCCAGGATCTGGCGTACGCCCTGCAGCGCTTCGAGCTGGTGCTCGACCAGGAGATGGAACAGCCCGGCGGTGAACCACGCCGTGGTCACTTCGTAGCGCCGGATCGCATCGGCGATCTGCTGCAGGGAAGCGCGATCCTCCTCGACGACGATGCCCCGCGCGCCGTGCAGCAAAGTTCCCCAGATCTCGAAGGTGCTGGCGTCGAACACCAGCGGGGCGGCATGCAGGAACACTTCATCGGCAGCGAAACGAGCGTAGGTCTGATCGGTCACCAGGCGGACCACGGCACGATGCGGCACGGCCACGCCCTTGGGACGCCCCGTGGAACCCGACGTGTACATCACGTAGGCAATGCCTTCGGGCCGGCAGACGTCTTCCAGTGCGGAATCGTCCTCGGCCTCGCAGGCTGTCAGGGCGGCGTCGAGGTCGAGGACGCGGCCCGGCAGGTTCGCGGCGTCGCGGCCGCTCGCCAGCGTCAGACGGGCGCCGCAGTCGCGCAGCAGCCATGCCTGACAATCGGGAGGCGCGGCAGGGTCGAGGGGCGCGTAGGCGGCGCCGATCTTGAGTATCGCGACGATGGCGACGATCGATCCGATGGAACGGCCGGCATGCAGGGCGACAAGATCCCCGGCATGGACACCACGAGCCGACAGGTGGCGTGCAAGCTTGTTCGAACGCCGATCGAGTTCGCCGTACGTCAGTGTCTGACTGCGCTGAACGATGGCGGTCGATGCCGCCGCGGCGCGCGCGGCCACAGCGAACCGGGCCGTGATGGTTTCGCCAACGGCCTGGAAGTCGAACGCGTCGTCGCCGCCACACCCAGCGGACCTTGCAGCGCCGGGTTTGAGCCCAGCCATATCGTGTGCACCTTACCCACGTAGAAACAACCGCAGTTTGGTGCAACGGAGCCCACCCGATGCCTACGGCAGCGACCCTACCCAAGGCCGCCTCGTCTCGCGTGGGACGATATCAAAGTTTCGGGGAAGGTCAATAATCACACATTGAGTGCGATAACTGACGGATTGAATTTTTGTAACAATTCCCGCCATTTGGCGGACGTGTCATGCGTCCGCCGACAGGTTTGGCAAGCCCGACTGGCGTCGGACTCCCTGCCGACCGTCAGCCGCCCACCAGTTTGCGCAGGACGTCGAGCGTCGTCTCCGGCTCCGGTCGGTACTTGTAGTCGGGATCGGCCTCTACCGAGCGTACCACGCCCTCCTGGTCGATGACGAAACGCGACGGTATGGGAAGACGCCATGAGGGATCGCCGTTGGCGACCGGCAGATCGATGCCGAAGCCCTTGTAGACGGCCCTGAGGTCGTCGGGCAGCGAGAAGGCCAGCCCGAAGGCGTCGGCGACCACGGAGTTCTCGTCCCACAGGACCGGATAGGTCAGCTTCTGTTTGACGGCCATGTCGGCCGTCCGTGCCGGAGTTTCCGGCGAGATCACGACCAGCGAAGCGCCGAGCCGCACGATATCGGTGTAGATGGTCTGCAGAGCGTCCAGCTCATGCCTGCAATAGGGTCACCACGATCCTCGGAAGAACGACAGGATCAGTGGCCCGCCCGCGAGCAGATCGGACGACGCGACGCGGCGACCATCGTGGTTGGCGAGTTCGAACGCCGGAGCGCGTCGGCCGACCCCCACGATGCGCCCGAGGATGCCGGACTTTCGCAGGTCATTCGTCGCCCGCTCCATGATGGCGGCGCGTTCGGGCGGGATTCGGCCCGCGCTCGCCGCGCGTGTTGCCGCCAGTTTTTCTGAAAGTGACATGATCTACTCCTTTGCAAGGGGTTGGCCGAGCTTGTTGTAGGTCTCGCGGATCGCGAGGATCGTGTGCGCGGCGCAGCCATTGTCGCGCTCGACGTTGGCCTCGGCGTAGGCTGGCGAGGTCATCATCGCGATGAAGGCCGCGCGCGAGGGGTAGCGGACCAGGGCGGCATAGTCCCAGCGGTTGTCTTCCGGCCGGCCGAGCGCCACCGCTTCGGCCGTGCCTGTCCAGACGATGGTGCCTCCTTGCGCCTTGATCAGCTTGATGGCCAGGGCGCTGTATCGCAGATAGGCGTCCCAGCCGCTTCCGTTGCCGTCGAGCGAATGCTCACGAAAGCGCATCAGGTTGAGCATGACGACCGGCGTGTCGTCGGGCAGGGCGGACAGCGCCTCGGCATTCAGGTGTTCGATGACGGTCGCGCTCATTGTGTTTCCGCACGCAGGGGCGCGTCCAACAGCCGTAGGGCCGGACGAGCGACGGCTTCGAGCGTCTCCCGGTCGCCACGCGCGCGCGCCAGAACGCGCAATCCCACGAGCACGCCCAACAGGTGGCGTGAGGTCTCCGTGGCGTCGAGGCGGCCGGGGATCTCGCCGGCCGCCTGCGCCGAGGCGATGCAGCGCTGGAAGAATGCGCGCACCTCGTCGAGGTAGCTGGCGACCAGCCTGCCGAGTTCCGCATCGTGCGGCGCCACGTCGAGGGCGGAATTCACGAACAGGCAGCCGCGCCGCTGCCGGTCGGCGAGGGACCGGTCGATGATTTCGGCGAAGAACGTCCGGATGGCCTCTCTCGGCCGGCCGCTCGCCTCGAGGCGGGCGATACGCTGGCGCGACGTACGGTCGGCGTAACGCTCCAGGGCGGCGGCAAAGAGGGCACGCTTGCTGCCGTAGGCGTTGTAGAGGCTGGCGCCACCGATTCCCATCTGCGCGGCGAGGTCGCGCACCGAGGTCGCCTCGTACCCGTGCTCCCAGAAGCAATCGATGGCCCGCTCCATGGCCTTGTCTTCGTCGAACTCTCTCAGTCGTCCCATGCGTGCATCTGAGCACGATTTTGGATCGAGCGATACAAAATACTTTGTGCCGCGTCGTGAGCGTGATAGGCGGAGCCATGACGCAATCGGCGGCGGAACGGACGCGGCGGACGCGGTGGGGCATTCTGTCGGGGGCGACGATGGCGCTGGGGGCCTCGCTGTCGTTCGCCGCGGCGCGCGCCGGCATCGTCGACGGCTTGGGCGCTGCCGACCTGATCTTCGCGCGCTATCTCGTCGCCGGCGCGATCATGCTGCCCGCGCTGTTGTACTGGGGGTTGCCGACGCTGGCCGGCATCGGCCTCGGGCGCTCGCTCGCTCTCACCCTGCTGGGCGGGGCGCCGTTCGCCCTGCTGCAGACCGGCGGGTACGAGTACGCCCCGTTGGCGCATGGCGCCATCATCGCCCCCTCCACCGTGACCATCGTCAGCACCATCGGCGCCGCAATCTTCCTGCGCGAGCGTCTCGGTCGCTCTCACTTGGCTGGTGCCGCCGTCGTCCTGCTGGGCATCGGCTTGATCGGCTGGGACGGGATCGTGCAGTCGGCCGCCGCCGCTGGCGGACAAGCCTGGCTGGGGGATCTCCTGTTCTTCGCGTCCAGCATCCTGTGGGCGGGCTTCACCCTCTTGCTGAGGCACTGGCGGCTGTCGGCACTGCGCGCGACGGCCGTCGTCGCTGTTCTGTCGATGGTGGTCGCGACGCCGGCCTATCTGCTGTGGAAGGGAGCGGAGCACCTGATGACACTGCCGCTCGGCGCACTGGCCTTTCAGGGCCTTATCCAGGGTGGGCTGCAGGGGGTTGTGACCATGATCGCCTACAGCCAGGCGGTCGTGCTGCTGGGCGTCAGCCGCGCCGTGCTGTTTCCCGCCGTCGTGCCGGCAGTCTCGGTGTTGGTCGGCATCCCGATCGTCGGCGAGATACCGGGTGCGCTCCAGATCTCGGGGCTGGTGCTGGTGACGGTCGGCCTCCTCATCACCATCGGGATGGTGGGGCGGTTCCGCGGACGGCATTGACGGACGATCACCTCTTCGCCGCAGCAGTGC
>CAYQAY010000010.1:47687-96608 GCA_964415585.1 uncultured Reyranella sp. | reverse complement strand
CCACGGGCAAACGGCGCCTGCGGCTGGAAGCGCGCGGCCGATAGCGCCGGGGCGACCGGCCCCTGCTCAGCGAGCGGTCGTGGGATCGGCGCGCAGCACCAAGGTCCTGCCGTCACCGTCGATCGCGATGCGCAGGAACGAGCCGCCGGGAGGCGGCGCGCCGAAATCCGCCCTGCCTTCGTATTCCCGGTCGATCTCGTCGAACAGGCGAACGTAGAGCTTCCACTCGACAATGCCCGGCTCGATCGGCACGCGCGCCGGCTCGTTCCAGTCCAGTGCCCGGATGCCGCTCTGAACGGTGCGCTCGACCGGCCGGTCGCGCACGAGGGTCGCCTCGAAGCGACCGATCGTGGCGGTGCGTGCGGCCTTGGTGACGGGCTTGGCAACGACCGCAAGGCAGATCTGGCCCGGCGCTTCCTCGGGGACGAACTCGACGGAACCGCCATTCATCGTCTCGTCGGGAATGTCGTCCAGCCAGCCGAGCCGTTCGACGATGACGACGCGCCTCCTGTCCTTGTCGAAGCGCCAGCCGGGTGGCGGATCGAAGCAGCGCCGCACCGTACGCGTCTCGCCGCTCGGCGCGCGCGACAGGATCTCCGGCGAGACCAGCGTATTGGATTCGGGCACCGTGGTGCGCACGCGTTGATCGAGAGCGAACGAGCCCGGCCTGTCAGGCAGGACCGTGAAGAGAAGCTGGAACGTCGCCGTCCGGGCGGCGTGGCGCACCGCCAGCGATGCGGAAGCAAAGCTCGTGCGCGCCGCATCGGTCGGAAAGGCACTCCGCGGCACGGCGAAGCGCAGCCGCTCGGGCGTGACCACCGCCTCGCCTCGCCACGTCCCGATCGAAAGCACGGGCGGTGTCCCGCCCGCCGAGGCGAGACGAAGGCCGACGATCTCGATCTCCACCGGCGGGTCGTCTTCGCCCGGCCCGGCGAAAGAGGGTGCATAGCGCGGGACCGTCGGAGGCGCCGCGGCGCCCGGTTGCATGGGGCGCGGCTCGAGGCGGAGCGCGCTGTCCGACGGCGGCGACGGCGGTGCGCCGGGCGCCAAGGTCAGCTCGCCGGTGGCACGGCGCGGCGCGACGAAGACGGGCGTATAGGCGAGGACGACGGGAGCGTCGTCGAACGCCGCCAGCCGCTCGAGCTCGCCGCCGATACGATCGGCCGCCTGCGCGACGGTGTAACGCGCGCCCGCGCCGGGACGCTCCGCAGCCTCTCGCAGTGCCGCGTTGAGCGCGTCCAGCTCGGCGAACGCCCGGTGCCGCGCGGCCGGCAATTTCTCGAAGGAGCGTTCGCGGTCTGAGTCGCTTCGGGCGGCGAGCGCGTCGAACAGCAGGCTTGCGCCACGGAAGGCGGACAGCAGCTCGACACGAGCGACGCCATCGGCCTTCGCCTGGAGCGCGGCGCGTTCGGCACGCAGGGCGCCCACCCGTTCGCCGACGGTCGGTCCGGAGCCGCCGCTCTCCGCCCGCAACAGCCAGACCGCCGTCGCCGCGGCGGCCACGCAGAACACCGTCGCCATGCCGACGACTCGGCGGCGCCTCGAATTCCCGGTCTCGGGTCGACCAGCCGTCATGCGGCGCTTCTAGCACGCCTCCGGCTGGTCGACCGGCGGCGGATTGTCAGTAGGAGAAGAGGACTGGCAGAGGCGACGTCAGGATGAGATCGCGCGTGACACCGCCGAAGATCATCTGGCGAAGCCTGCTTTGCGTGTAGGCACCCTTCACGATGAGGTCGGCGCCGAGCCCCTGTGCACGATCGATGATCGTCTGGCCAGCCGTCTTCGCTCCCGGCTTCACATGCTGGCTGGTGACGTTCAGTCCGTGGCTGCGCAGCGACTCGGCGATCTCCGCCGATGTCGGACCGGGTACCATTGCACCTTCGACACTGAAGACCTCGATCGTCTCCGCTCCCGACAGAACGGGCATGGCAAGAGAGATTGCGCGCGCGCTCTCGGTCGATCCGTTCCAAGCGAACAGGATGCGTTTGCCGACCATGCCGTCGAAACCCGGCGGGACCACGAGCACGGGCCGGCCTGAATCGAACAGGGCCGTCTCGAAGACGCTCTCCGGCATCTTCGGCAGGGCGCCGGGCTGCGGCAGGACGATGAGGTCGTAGGCACGACCGATCGTACCGATCGCCGTCGGGCCACTGTCGTCGGCCGAACGCCATTCCGACGAGAGGCCTTTGGCGCGGTCGTCGAATGCCTGCTTCACGGCGGTGACGCGCTGGCGTTCCTCGGCATCCTCTGCAAGACCGCCGCCGATCGGTGCACCCATCCCGGCGTCGGCCCACGCCATGCTCATGACCCCGTAGGACGGCGGCTCCAGACCAACCAGCCGAGCCCCGAAGGTGCGTGCGATCTTGGCAGCCAGATCGAATGCAGACGGATCGTCAGCCGTCCACGCCATTGTCAGGATCGACTTCATGGCTCGCCCTCCCTGTTCGCCGGACGATAACACGGCCCTCGTGGCCGTGCGCCAGATGATGGAGTTGATACAATTCGTGCGTTGAATAGTCCTTCTAGATCAATATCTTAGGGAGCACACCTCTACTATGCATTGAGGTTAGGGCGCATATCGGCCCCCATCGCTTGTGTCGAAACCCCTCGGGTCCCCAGAACCCCGGGCGGAGATGTCGGGCGGAGGTCAAAGAACGTTCTTTCTCTTTTGGAGATACACATGCTGTCCATTTTCCGTCGTCTGATGAAGAACGAGAAGGGCGCCACCGCCATCGAGTACACGCTGATCGCCTCGCTGATCGCCGTCGCCGCGATCACCGCGATGACCACTGTTGGTGGCAAGGTGACCAACACGCTGACCACCGTCGGCAATGCGATCCAAGCCAACTAATCAAGCCGACCAAGGCGATTTCGCCTTCAGGACAGGGCGGCCGCGAGGCCGCCCTTTTCTTTTTGCGGTCCATCGCGTTTTCTGCAGCAGGCCTACCAACGTTACACCGAGGGCGTTGTGACACATCGTCAGCCCGCTATGCTTTGCCCTCGAGTAGCGCCAGCCATTTCCAAAAGGTTGTCTGCCATGGCCCGTCGTCAGCCTTCGCATGTGTCCGCCCTCCTCGGGCGACTCAACGAGGACCAAACGGGCGTGACGGGCCTGGAGTACACCATGATCGCCGCGATCATATCCGTGGCGGCGATCGTCGGGATGAATGCGGTCGGCGATGGCCTGCTGGCCGCCTTCAGCAGCCTGTTGCCTTAACGATGTCGTCGAAAGCCCTCCTCCGTCGCCTGCTCGCGGACAATCGCGGCACGGTCTTCATCGAGTACAGCTCCCTGGCATTGCTGCTGGCCATCGCGGCAATCGCCATGTTCGTGCAGTTCGGCGATGCCGGCGTGCCGTCATCCCATGCCAGCCATATGGCGACCAGCGGCTAGCCGCCGCCATCAGGTGATCTGCTTCGCTCCCGGCACGATCCAGGCAAACCTGTCCGACAGCGCCGCAAGCGTGATCTTGTTGACGGCGTCCGCCGCGATCGTCCCGCTGCCCACGGCGTCCGGAAGATCGCGCGTCGCCACGGTGTCGGCCGCCACGGTACTCATGAACCCTTGGTCGGTTGCCGCCCGCACGGTCGCGGATACGCACATGTGGGTCATGAACCCGCCGACAATCAGGTTCTTGCGCCCGAGCGTGCCGAGTTGCTTGGCGAGATCCGTTCCCGCGAAAGCATTGGGCAGCGACTTGTCGATGACGAGCTCACCGGATCGCGGCGTCAGCTCCTTGACGATCTCGTACCCCGTCGATGAGGGATTGAATGCCTTGCTCTTGCCCTGATGGCGCACATGGACGATCGGCGCCTTGGCTTCGCGGGCCTTTTCGAGAAGAACCGCCAGCGCCTCGACCGCAGATTGAACGCCGGTCAAGGGAAGAAGCCCGTCCGTGTATTCCCGCTGCGCGTCGATAATCAGCAGGATCCCGTCCGCCATCGTTGCGGGGGCGGGTTGCGCCCCTGCCATCTGCAGCATGGTCATCGCCATGTTTGTTCCTCGACTACTCTGCGGTTGCATAAGCCTCCGCCGCATCAACGCCCAAGACGCTTGAATTTGCAAGACCCTCCAAGGGGGATCTGGCGACCCCTTCTGATCGGGTCGTGCACTGCCGTTGCAACCACGCAATCAATGGCGCCGTTCCAGCGATAGCGGACTTGCCCGATCGATATCCCGAACTTGCGAGCGAGCCGTGGCCACGAAAGGCCACTGGCGCGCGCCCACACAAGTCGGCGGTCGGCGAGGTCCAGATTCGACAGCCAAGGCAGTACGCGATCCAGCTCCGAGATCGCGCGAGCGGTGGGCGCGCGGATTGCGGCCGACCCAGCGTTCGCGTCATGCGCCCGAAGCGGCTCAAGCGGCCCGGACGGCCAAGAAGATTGCACAGGGGCGGGTCGAGCATGGATGGGCATTGGCAGGCGGCGCAACGTGTCGGCAGCGCGCTCCAGGGTCGCAATCACCGCCTCTCGCGCCTCCGCGAAGCTCAAGCTACTTCCCATGACGGTGCCCTCCGCCGAGCTCGGTCGACTCCGCGAAATCAACGAGCATGTGGCTGGTAGAGAGGCCGAGCGAGCGCGCAGCTTCCCGCGCGAGCGGTCGCGCCATCAGCGGCAGGACGTCCGCGGGTTGCATCCCCATCTTGGCTGCGAGCAAGCGCGCTATTCGGGCACCGTGATAGTTGGCAGCCGCGATCCGACCGCAATAGGTGATCGCGAACCGTCGGCTGGCAAAACGATCCGGGAAATTGTGATAGGACATTGGCACCTCCTATCAACAGGAGTATAGGATTCTACTGTATTGTCAATCGTACAATTCCTAGTAGACAAAAACACCCGAAGCTGGCAAAATGCTTGCACTATGGATGCTCCCCGAAAGCTCTTGGTCGATACGCTGGCGCGCCGGTCGGATCTCGACCTCAAAAACCTGTCGCTGGCCATCGGCCGCAACCACGCCTACCTCCAGCAGTACCTGATGCGCGGCTCACCACGTGAGCTGCCGGAATCGGCACGCCATGGGCTGGCCCCCCTGCTGGGCGTATCGCCCGACGACTTGCGTTCGAGCTCTCCGCCGGGAGGCAGGCTCGAAGGTGACGTTCGGGGCGCCGGCCCTTTGCGTGGAGCGGACCGCGCCGACCTGCCGGTCTACGCGTCTGCCGAGGGCGGTGGTGGCGCCATCATCATTACCAGTGAGCCTATCGACTATGTGCGTCGTCCCGAGCCTCTGCTGTCGGTGCGCGATGGCTACGGCTGCTACGTCATCGGCGACAGCATGAGTCCGGCCTATGAGCAGGGCGACCTCCTGCTCGTGCATCCGGGCCGCCCGGTTCGCCCGGGCGACGATTGCGTCTTCGTGCGTGACCAGGGTGACGGTACCCAGCAGGCATTGGTGAAGCGCCTGCTGCGCAGCACGACGGAGAAGTGGCGCGTCCGCCAGTTCAACCCGGCCAAGGACTTCGACCTCGACCGCAGCCAGTGGCAGAAGGTCCAGCTCATCGTGGGCAAGTATTCGCGCTGATCTCGCGAGCTTGACAGTCCATAGGAATATATCCTATACTCCCTATCGCTATGGGCGGAGGGACTATGGAAAGGGCCTATTACCTGATCGTCGAAAGGAATGTCAGCGGCCGTCGGCTGCGCGTTCTGGATGACTATGCCACGCCCGAGGGGCTGGTCGGCGACGCCGCGGACTACGAAGCTGGCGAGTTCGACGGCGAATGGGTAGGCGGCCTGAAGCTCGACTTCGACGCGTCTGGCCGCCTCGTCGCCGCCTCAAAGATCGAAGACCTCGGCCGCATGGTGCGCGCCGAGCTTGCGGTCCGCGCCGATTGGAGGCGCTCGCAGGCGGACCGGGAACGTTGGGCGGCAGGTTGAGTTGCGCTGGAAAGCAATCATGCGGACGATCGTGGTGGGTGGCGGCATCATGGGCCTCAGCACTGCCTGGGGGCTCGCCCGTGACGGGCATGCTGTCGAGTTGTTCGAGCAAGGGCCTGTTCCCAACCCCCTTGCCTCGTCGATGGACGAGCATCGACTGATTCGTCATCCCTATGGCGAGCATCGGGGCTATGCCCGAATGATCGACGACGCCTATCGTGCCTGGAACCTGATGTGGGCGGACATCGGCCAACGCCTGTATGCGCCGACCGGCACCTTGGCATTGAACGGCAACGGCGCGGATTGGGCGGTGCGTTCGGCGATGACGCTGGCCACGATCGGTAAGCCGATGACGGAAATCGCGATCGACGAACTGCCGAGGCGCTTTCCGTTGTTGGATACAAAGGGGGTCGAGCGCGCCTACTGGATCGATACAGGCGGTGTGCTGTTCGCGCAGGACATCGTCTCCGCGCTGGTCCGCCATCTGGCCGCTCAGCCACGCGTACGGTTGCACGCCAGCTCGCCTGTCCGCGCCGTCGATCTCGAAAAGGGCAACATCACGACCGAGGACGGCGTGACCCACACCGCAGATGTCGTCATCGTAGCGGCCGGCGCATGGTTCAGCCGATTGTTGGCCTCGCTCGCTTCTCGAGTCGTGCCGTCGCGGCAGGCGGTCGTCTACTTCGAGCTGCCGACGGACCAGCGCGCCGCCTGGACCAAGATGCCAATGGTTATCGAAAAGACCGGCGATGTCGGCCTCTATCTCGTGCCTCCGGCCGAAGGCCGTACCATGAAGATCGGCGACCACGAATTCAGCCGCAGTGGTGATCCTGCCGCCGGGCGCACGGCGACAATCGAGGAAATGCGCCCGTTGCTCGACCGTTGTCGCAATCTACTGAAGGGATTCGATCGGTGGCGGGTCGATCGGCTCAAGGTCTGCTTCTACGCCGTGACCGACGATGAGCGCTTCATCGTTGAGCGCCAGGGTGCGCGCGGCTGGGCCATGTCGCCCTGCTCCGGCCACGGATTCAAGTTCGGTGCGCTGATGGGCCTCGAACTTGCCCGGACGATTGCCGAAGGTCGGGACGCCACGGCGCATGCACGCTGGGCCGCCGGTCTGGTCGGCGATCAACCGACCTGACAAAATGCGCCTCGGCTAGAGAGAGAGAGATCGAAATGGCTTCCCGCAAGCGACGCAAGTCGGCAACGCCGAAGAAGGCTACCGGCCTGCGGCAGGGGCTCGCCACCTATGGCGATGCGGGCTTCTCGCTGTTCCTGCGCAAGGCGTTCATCAAGGCGGGCGGGTACTCTGACGATGCCCTCGATCGGCCGATCGTCGGCATCACCAACACCTTCTCCGACTACAACCCCTGCCACGGCAATGTGCCCGACCTTATCGAGGCGGTGAAACGCGGCGTCATGCTTGCCGGCGCCCTGCCGATGGTCTTCCCGACCGTTTCGATCCACGAGAGCTTCTCGCATCCCACCAGCATGTTCCTGCGCAACCTGATGGCCATGGACACCGAGGAGATGATCCGCGCCCAGCCGATGGACTCCGTTGTCCTGATCGGCGGCTGCGACAAGACCCTACCGGCGCAGCTCATGGCGGCGGCGAGTGCCGATCGCCCCGCCGTTGTCCTGCCGGTGGGCCCGATGCTCGTCGGCCACTTCAAGGGCGAGGTTCTGGGCGCCTGCACCGATTGCCGCCGCCTGTGGGGCCAGTATCGCGCCGGTACCTTCTCGGAGTCCGACATCGAGAAAGTGAGCGAACGCCTCGCCCCTACCAAAGGCACCTGCATGGTGATGGGGACGGCCAGCACCATGGGCTGCATGGTCGAGACTCTGGGCATGGGCCTGCCGACCAGCGGCTCCATTCCCGCCACGCATTCTGACCGTCTGCGTATCGCTGAAGCGAGCGGCAAGCTGGCCGCCGAGATCGCGGTCAAGCAGGGTCCCAAGCCCAGCGAGATCATGACCAAGGCGGCGTTCCGCAACGCGCTGGCCGTCCTGCAGGCGATCGGTGGCTCGACCAACGCGCTCGTACATCTGACAGCCATTGCACGCCGGCTGGGCATCGAGATCGAGCTCGGGGAATTCGACGAGATCGGGCGCAATGTGCCGGTCCTAGTAGACCTCAAGCCGTCCGGCGACCACTACATGGAGCATTTCCATTGGGCGGGCGGCAACTCACGGCTCATGAAGGAGATCCGCAAGCATCTCGATGAAAGGACGATGACCGTTGCCGGTAGGTCGCTGAGGCAGGTGATCGACGCCGCCGAGATGGTTCCGGGTCAAACGGTCATCCGCACTCCAACGAATCCCATCAAGCCGACCGGCGGCATGGCCGTATTGCGCGGCAATCTCGCGCCGCGCGGCGCCGTCATCAAGCATGCGGCCGCGTCACCGGCGCTCCTCACCCACACTGGTCGTGCCGTCGTGTTCGATTCGCTCGAAGACCTCGCCGCACGAGGCGACGACCCGAACCTCGATGTGAAGGCCGACGACATCCTCGTGCTGCGCAATGCCGGCCCGAAGGGCGCGCCGGGCATGCCGGAGGCAGGTTCGTTTCCGATCCCCATGAAGCTGGCGCGCGCCGGCGTGAAGGACATGATCCGTATCTCCGATGCGCGCATGAGCGGCACGGCATTCGGCACGATCGTGCTGCATGTCGCTCCGGAAGCCGCGGTCGGCGGACCGCTGGCGCTGGTGAAGACCGGCGATCGCATCATGCTGGACGTGCCGAAGCGCAAAATCGAGCTTCTGGTCGGCGCCAAGGAACTCGCCGCGCGACGCAAGGCCTGGAAAGCGCCGCCCTCGCACCTGGAACGCGGCCGTGGCTATGCCGGCCTCTTTTTCAAGACCGTCCTACAGGCCGACGAAGGTGTCGACTTCGACTTCCTTGGACCGGCGAAGTGAGTGGCGCCAAGCTTCCGCGCGTTTCGGTCGTTGTCACGTGCTATAATTGCCGTGACTACATAGGCGACGCTATCCGTTCGGTCGCCCGGCAGACCCTGCGCGACTTTGACTGCGTGATCGTCGATGATGCCTCGACGGACGATTCCGCCGCCGTCGTGAAGCAGACCCTCGACGAACTCGCCGACCTCCGCTTCCGCCTGATCCGCCTGGAGAAGAATGTCGGGCAGACCGGTGCTACACGGCGTGGCCTCGCCGAGACGCGCGCCACTTTCGTCTGCTTCCTCGACTCCGACGATCTCTGGAACGAGGACTTCCTGGAGCGACATCTCGCGGCGCACCTCAACGAGACCTACGCCGTAGGTTTCACCGCCTGCAATGCACGGCTGATCGACGGCCAAGGCGCACTCATCGCAGGTTGCGTCTACTGGTTCGGCAAGGACCGCGCGCGCGCCGACCGCGACCAAGCTTTCACTCCGGTCGATCCAGCTCGTGTCCCCAAGATCGACACTGCCCAGGGCCAGGCCGACTGGCGCAGCCAGACGCCTTATCGTCTCTATACCAAGCGCGCCGTGCATTGGGTCTGGGTCAGTACTTCGTCGATGATGTTTCGGCGCTCCCTGATCGATCTCGTCTTCCCCGACGACGACCAGGTCTACCGGCTGCATATGGACTTCTACATCGTGGTGATGGCGCAGATGGTGGCGGGATCGCTGCTGATCGACGAGGCGCTCTACTCCTATCGCCTCCACGGTCGCAACGGTGCCGCCGACAATCCCGTTCTCGGCGGGCGGCTACACCTCTCCAGCCGGAACTGGGGGAACACCTACGCCGTGATGCTGGACCGGATGCTGGCCGCCATGCAGCGGGACAGCGAGCGCTTCATCGGAGCTCTCGGCGACCGCCAATACCGCCGCATGTTCCTGCGCATGCGTGCCGCGCGTGCAACGGCGCCTCTGTCATGGCTCCTAATCGCACGGAGCTGGCTCGTCTGACGCCCGTGCGGCGATGAAATCGGCCATCGCCACAACATCGCTTCGCCCGAACCACGGCAGATTTTCGCCGACAGGCTCGACATCGGACGAAATTGCAACGATGTTGCGATCGGCAGGCGCCATCGGCCGCAAATGGTCGGTGCGCACCTCGAGCTTGAGGTGAGGTTCGCGCTTGTACCCTTCGATCAGCACCAGATCGCAGGGCGACAGTCGGTCCAACACTTCCCACAGCGGCGGCTCAGCGGTCTCCCGCATGATGGCGTAGCGCTCGCCACCGATCAGTGCGACCTCGGTCGCGCCTGCCGCGCGGTGACGGTAGGAGTCGGTGCCGGGCTTGTCGATGTCGACGGTGTGGTGGGCATGCTTCACGGTGCTGACCCGCCAGCCGCGGCGTACGAACTCGACAACCAGACGCTCGACGAGAGTTGTCTTCCCGGAGTTCTTCCAACCAATGATGCCGAAGACGCGGTGTGTCACAGTACGATCCGGTCGGCATGGGCATAAGCCGTCAGCCTGCCGTCACGCACGAAGGCGACCAAAGCGACGCCCGCTTGCTCAGCGGTTTCGATAGCAAGCGACGTCGGCGCGGAAACCGCCGCGATCGCACTCGCGCCGATGGCAGCGGCCTTCTGCACCATTTCGTAGGAACAGCGGCTTGTGACGACGACGAAACCGCCCCTGCGTGGCACTTTCTGTCTGGCAAGGGCGCCCGCGAGCTTGTCGAGCGCATTGTGACGGCCGACATCCTCGCGAACCGCAACCAATGACCCGTCTGAAGACGCCCAACCCGCAGCATGCGTAGCGCCGTTCAGACGGTTGATGCGCTGCTCGGACGGCAAGGCCGTCATGGCACGGCCAATGGCTTCGCGCGCTACCGGCACCGCCGCCTCGACTCGCGCCACGGTCCGTAGCGCGGCGTCCAGGCTGTCGACGCCGCAGAGGCCGCAGCCGGTTCTGCCTGCGAGACTGCGGCGACGTTCCTGGAGGCCGGCCATGCGCTGCGCCGCGATCTCAAGCCTCACTTCGATGCCACGACCCACCAGCTCGGTCTCGATGTCATAGATTTCGGACGGGCGCTCGACGATCCGCTCCGTCAGCGAGAACCCGCGCGCGAAGTCCTCGAGATCGCAGGGTGAGGCCATCATCACAGCATGGCTAACGCCATTGTAGACCAGTGCGATAGCCGCCTCCTCGGCTATCGTCTCGTCGAGCGTCTCGCCGCCGACAGAGGTCAGGCGGCGCGCCTGCCGGCGAACCGAGCCATCTGCCATCATGCTGTGGCCTCGTCGATCCGCAGATGCCGTCCTTTGCGATCGAAGAACATGCCGCGATTGAAGGCTAGCGGATCGGCCTTCACGTCCGCCTCCACCTCCTTCAGCTTTCGGGCCGCAGCCTCGTCGGATAGCGGCCCTCCAGCGTGACCCAGTCCGACGAAAAATGCCACGCCGTCCCACGGCGTCCGGGCACTGTCGAGCAGCGAGCTCATCTCCTGCCAGCTCATCTCGTCTCCGATCAGGTGTGCGTAGCTCGACTTTAGCGGCACCGCATTCTCCCGCGTGATCCCCACCAGCACGATGAAGGCGGTAAACGGCCCGGTATCGGCAAACTGGGCACCCAGCCACTGTTCGAAGTCGCTCTTCACGGCAGCACCTAGAACTCGACGACTGGCGTCGGCGGCACATAGCGCTCGAACACCTGCAGAAACGGCTGTCCCCGCTCGGCCTCGTACCAGACCTCAAAGGCACGGAAGGCCGCGATCGGATCGGCGATCGATAGCGCTTCTGCAGCCGATTCGTCTGACCCCGACGGCACGGGATGGGCTTCGGCATGAAGAGCCTCGGCAATCGGCCGCAGCCACTCGAGCAATGGACGCGCGCCCTCCCCCAGCTCGGCAAGATCGTTTTCGATCCAGCCGATATCGCGGAACAATGCCTCAAGCTGCCGTTCTACCGCGACCTCGTGATCAGCTTCGAGTGCAGCGACCCGCGCCATGCCTGAGAGTGCGCTGAGCCGCCGCCAAGCGAACACGCGCTCGCGTTCGGCACTTCGGATTCTTACCTCGAGTGACGCCCGCACGGCTCTTTCCGCGGCCTCGGCGGTGGTGCAATCCGCCTGTAGGCGGGCAATCAGGATCTCTAAGGCTGCCGGCATCAAGAGAGTTCACCCGACCCGTGCTGCTGGGGCAAGTCCGACTATGCTACATAGTCTAGCCCGCCGCCGCCATCCACCGACACCTTGCGTGACGCTTCCGCCGACCGTGGCGTGCAGCAGTGTCCACTTGGTCGCCGTCAATGCTCCAGCCTCGATGCTGCCGGGCGCGAACGCTCGTGCGCCTGAAGAGTCAGTTCTCCTTCTTCGCCCGCTCGATCGCCTCCAGTATCTCGGTGAGGCCATTAAAGTAGACGATCCCCTGCTTGTGCATCTCGTGCCGGATGGTTCGAATGAGACCGGCCTTACGAATCATCAAATCAGCCAACGCCACCTTGGCATCACCGGTCGGGTCATCCTGGTTAGTCACGCATTCCTCTCGAACTGAAATGCCTTCAACATTCAGTAGGGTATAACTTCACCTCGCGCCCTCAGTACATATCCCATGGCTCTGCTTTCCGTATCACGGCGGATCGCAGCGGTGATCGCCGGGTCTCTCGTCGGATTGCTGAGGGAGATGAGCTTGTCGGTTTCGGTCTGGCAGCTCAGGCTGATCGCCCGCGCAATGTTGGCAACATCTGTGTCGCCATTCACGTAAGGCACGGTATTCTTGGCCAGGCAAGCGTCCCTTGCCCGATAGGTTGTCTCGATGCTCGACACACGCCGGGGGTCTGAATAGTGGGAGTTTGCGGAACAGGCGGCGAGTGTCAGCATGAGGACGACGACCAAGGTTCGCATCGATTGCCTGTACTCCTGAAGCACACGGGATTGGCGGAAGAGAGTGGGAGTCGAACCCACTAAGAGCCGGCTAACGGCCCTCTCTGGCTTTGAAGGCCAGCCGCCCCACCGGGAGCGCTTCCCCTCCGGGCGGGATAATTCCCCAGAACCCGCGCTCTGTCACGCGCCGTGCTAGCGTCGGCAATTCCCAGAGATCGACGCCCCGCCTGTCGAACTGAAATGTGCTGCGGCCAGCGTATCCGACCACGACGCAGCTTGCATTGCAGCCCGCGTCCTCGCCGAACCCGGCGAGCACATGGCAACTCGGCCTGCGCGTGCTCCATCTAACAGCCATGCGCGCAGACCTGGCCTCCTGCGGTCGCTTGGGTACTGCCCTTCATGAGGGGCACGGCTTCCTGCCGCTGCTGATTGCCGATCCCGATGGCGCGCCGAGGCTGCCTGGACCTAGGAGGCGGGCGGCGGACCGTACTGCCCGATTTTCTGCGGCACGGCGCGTCGAATGTCGCCACGTCGAACCGTGATGCCGTGGCGGTCGAAGAATTCAAGAATCTGAATCGCAACCTTGCGGCCATTGTCGAGCTTGTCGCGAAACTCCGCCGCCGTGAAGTCGCGACCGAACCCGTTAGCGATCCCGATCATCTCGGCAACCACCGACCTCAGGAAATAGTGATCGGGAGCAAGCTCCACGACCCGCCCCAGCTTGGCTAGCCTCTGCAACAACTTGCGGGTGTCGGTCTCCGGCACGCGGTACGCCTCGGCAAAGTCGCGGACACGGGGCGGCTTGAAGCGGTCGCGTACCATCTCTGACGAGATCTTCTGCCACAGCGCCTCGTCTCGGGCGCCGAGCTTCAACGAGTGACCGGGAAGCCGCAGGAAGGCACCGTCGACGGTCACCTTCTTGGCTTGGATCTCCTGGTCGATCAGCACCTTGAAGACGGGTGCCGGCCAGCGCCGGTTCAGGGAGAGGCGCAGGCGCTCGGCCTGCAAGCCTGGCGCATCGGGCTTCGACTCGTGGAAAGCCTTCAACGTCGTAACGATGTCTTGGCGCGCCTCGGCGAGCGTCGTCGCGAGGAATCCGAAGTTCTCGAGCTTTGCACCGTTCGCCGCTGACAGCAGCTTCTCCACTTCAGTGGGACGCCGATTGCGTGACAGGCCGAACCGGCCTAAATCCACATAGCCCGCCTCGAGGGCAAGGAGACGCTGTAGGGCCATCTCGTCGTGCTCGGCGAGCGCAGCCAGCTCGGCAAGCCGTCGTTCGGCGCGTCGGTTGCGTGGCGGCCCGTAGGGGTCGATCGTCGTCCCGCCGGCCACTGTCCGCGTAGCCGACGGATCGCGCAGGATCAGGCGGTCGCCAGCGAGCACGCCCACCTTTTCGTCGAGCACGACCTGCGCCAGCATCGTGTCGCCCGGCGCGAGCTTGTCGCCCTCAAGCAACGCCACTCGACCCATCACATGCGCCGACCCGAGATGGACATGGACGGGCGACCAGTGCTTCAGCGGCTGCGCTTCTGAGGCGAGCAGCCTCAGCTTCACATCGACACGATCGGTCGGCGCGTGAAGCGCCGGACTTACCACCCATTCGCCGCGGCTAATCATGTCCTTCGAAAGCCGCGGCCCGCTCAGGTTGAGCGCGCACCGCTCGCCGGCGCGGCCGATCTCGGCAGGCCGGTTCTGCGCATGGAGCGAGCGCACGCGCGCTTCCAATCCGGAGGGCGTGAGCAACATGCGGTCGTCGACCCTGATCTCGCCGGCATGGATTGTGCCCGTCACCACGACGCCAGCGCCGGACAGCACGAAACAGCGGTCGATCGCGAGACGCGCGAACCCCGTCGCGGCCTTGCCACTCTCGCCGAGGGCCAACAGCTTGGCCTTCAGCTCGTCCAGGCCCAGCCCCGTGATTGCCGACACCGGAATGATCTCGGCACCGCCCAGCGACGTTGCCGAGAGCAGCGTCTCGATCTCCGCCATACGTTCGAGGATCTGATCGTCGTTGGCCAAGTCGGCCTTGCTGAGGGCCACGATGCCGCGATCGAGCCCCAACTGATCGAGGATCTGTAGGTGCTCAACGGTCTGCGGCTTGATGCCTTCAGCCGCCGACACGACAAGCAGAGCGGCGTCGATGCCCGTGGCTCCGGCCAGCATGTTGTGCACGAAACGCTCGTGGCCCGGCACGTCGACGAAGCCGAGCTGGCGACCACCGCCCAGATCGCTGTAGGCATAGCCCAGATCAATGGTGATGCCACGCGCCTTCTCTTCCTTGAGGCGGTCGGCATCGACCCCGGTCAACGCCTTCACGAGCGCCGTCTTGCCGTGATCGATATGACCCGCGGTCCCGACGATCATGACAGCGCCTCGCCCGCCCGGCGCTTGGCCTCGGCGCGCTGGCAGGCCTTCGCCTGGGCACGCGCCTCCTTGAGGAAGCCAGCGGCGAGCTCGCCTGCGCCGCCCTGCTGGGCCCGCATCAACCAGTGCATGGCTTCGACGACATCCAACGGAACGCCCTTGCCGGCCAGATGGGCTGCACCCAGCATCGCCTGTGCTTCGGCATGCCCCAGCCGCGCTGCGCGGCTCCACCAAGAGGCGGCCGCCTCGGGATCGCGCTCCACCCCAAGCGCGTTGTGATGAATGTCGCCCAGCCGGGCCATCGCACCAACGCTACCCTTCGAAGCCGCTTTCTCCGCCCACACCCGGGCATCGAGATAGTCCTGCGCACAGCCGCCGCCGACCAGCTTCATCCACGACAGCATGTCTTGCGCCTCGATATCACCCTGCTCGGCCGCCCGCAGGTACCAAGACGCGGCCTGCTCCTGATCCTGCGGCACACCCCAACCTTCGTAGTAGCAGAGGGCCAGGTTGCGCTGGCCCCCCGCGTCGCCCTGCTGCGCAGCGAGCCGCAGCCATGACACCGCCTTGTCGGGGTCGCGCTCAACCCCGCGGCCCTCAAGGAAGGCTGCCCCCATGTTGCTTTGTGCCCCAGCGACACCGGCCTGAGCCAGCGGCGCCCAAAGGTCTAGAGCGATGCCGTAGTCGCCGGCCTTCCATGCCATCAGCGCTTCCGCCATACGCAGTTCAGGTGATGGCGTGCGGTGGAGGAGTTTACCCAGCCACGACATGCAACTTCTCCAGCTGCGCCGCAAACGCCACCTCGTCGTCGAGCGTCCGCAGGTCGAAGTAGAGCGTATTGTCTGCGATGCGCCCGATCACGGGGATCGGCAGACGCCGGAAGAGATCGGCGATCCGGTCGAGGCCCTGGACTTTGATCGCCAGCGCGAACGATGGCAGCAGATCCACTGGTAGAGCGCCCGATCCAATCTGTCCCCTCACTTCGGCAATACCTACCGACGCCGCGGCGCCCATCGCCTGCCGCATCGCTGGCAGAAGCCGCTCCACTTGCGCGCGGATGTCCGCTGCAGGTCGTGCAAGCGCGCGGACCGTCGGTAGGCGCTCGACAAGCCGCGCCGGATCGCCGTAAAGCCGCAGCGTTGCTTCGAGCGCCGCCAACCGGACCTTGTCGAGACGCAAGGCGCGCTTCATCGGATTCCGGGCGATGCGCTCGATGAGATGCTTTCGGCCGACCACCAGGCCGGCCTGCGGTCCGCCAAGCAGCTTGTCCCCGGAGAATGTAACGACATCGATGCCGGCCGCTACCGCCTCGCGCGCGGTAGGTTCGTGCGGCAGTCCCCAGGCCTCGAGATCGGCGAGCGTGCCGCTGCCCAGATCTTCGATCAGCGCCACGCCCCTTTCGCGCGCCATCGGAACCAGCTCTGCCGCCGTCACAGCCTTGGCAAAGCCGTGGATCGCGTAGTTCGACGGGTGGACCTTCATGATCGCGGCCGTGTCCGGCCCGATCGCCGCCGCATAGTCCTTGAGATGGGTCCGATTTGTCGTGCCAACCTCGACCAGCCGGCACCCCGCCCGCGCCATGATGTCGGGGATGCGGAACGCGCCGCCGATCTCGATCAGCTCGCCGCGCGACACGATGACCTCGCGGCCCGCCGCCAGCGCACTCAGCGTCAGCAGCACGGCGGCGGCGTTGTTGTTGACCGCCGTAGCTGACTCCGCACCCGTAAGGCGGCAGATCCAGGGAGCGATGTGGTCGTCTCGCTCGCCTCGAACGCCGCCATCGAGATCGTACTCGAGCGTCGTCGGCGAGCGCATGGCCTCGACCGCGGCCGCGATCGCCTCCTCCGCGAGAACGGCGCGGCCGAGGTTGGTATGGAGGACAGTACCGGTCAGGTTGAAAACGCGGCGCTGCGAGGGATTCAGGAAGACGGCGAGGTGCGCGGCGCACCAACGGGCACAGGCGGCCTCGTCGGCAACTTCGGCTGCGCCTCGCCTTGCTTCAACCCAGGCACGCAACGCTTCGATGACCATCGGGCGGCCAGCCCGCTCGATCAACGGCGCCAAGGTCGGCCACCCCGCCATTCGATCGATGGACAGCGGACGGACATCAGGAGCGCCATTGGCGCGGTCGGCACGCGACACGGGTCGGTTCCCCAGGAAAGCAGGACCGGACACCCCGCCCGGCGCCACCAAGAATGACCCAGGGGCGGCGGCCGATCAACGACCGCCGCGCCTCGGCAGAGGTTACTGCCCGACCGCCGCGACGGCGATGCGGACAGCGACCAGGACGGCCGAAGCCGACAGGCCAATCATGAGAGCTAGCTGCGTCGACGAGACGCCGCGATCATCCTGCAGGAACGCACGAACAAACGTCATGGAAATCCCCAAGTCATGAACCCCGCCGGCCGGGAGCGAACCCCTTCGCTCCGTAGTGGCCAGCACCCTCGCCCCACCCCTCGGGGCAGAGCATCAATCCCACACTTGAACTCTCTCTAGCTGCTCCGTCCGGGACCCCTCCCGTGCGGCACCAACGTCATATACGCGATCCGAACGTATCTGCGGTGTCGGGAAGGCCGGCCCTTGGTATCAATTGTTTCGGGGTAGCGCCGGGCCCGTTCGGCCTTCCGGTTGCTCCATGACACCCAGAACGAAGGGATTGGGCACCCGCGCAAATCCTTCCTCACCGACCAGCACATCCAGCCCGAGGGATCCGAGGTCGTCGGCCAGCGCTTCCAGCGCCTTCATGCTCTCGAGATAGAAGACCTTCGAGTAGCCTTGGCAGGACTCGCAGCATTCGGCCCGCAGATAGGTCGTGCCTGCCAGGTTCCGGAACGAGATTTTCTCGGTGCTTCCACAATGCACGCAACACACCCGTACGTACCGCCAGGCCGTGGCGCAAAGCGAGCAATGCAGGCGGCGGTGGCCGAACTTGGTGCCTCCCGGGGAAACGATACCGGCGACCGGTGGGGAGCCGCAGGCCGGACAGGTACCCTGGTCGCCGTCACTCCCGCCGAGGTCCGCAACATCGAGAAGCGCGGCCATGCGAGTCCAAGCGACCTGCAGTGCTGCAGCGACGAGGACCGCCTTACCAGCCTCTCCCGACGCTACCGCGCCTTGGAGAAAGCGATCGGCCAAGCCTTCGAGATCACCCTCGGATGCCTTTTCGAGGGCTTCGCAGGCCTCCCGGGCAGGCCCTGGGAGCGCCGTGCGGTCGACCCCCTCCAAAATGCTTGCCAAGGCCGCCCGCCAGCTCCGGTCGCGCTTCCAGAGCTCAGGATCGAGCGGCGCGCGGCCGACGAGCTTGGCCTTGGCCACCTCGGCGGCACCCGGCAGCGAGCCCGGCGGCAGGGCGCGCAAGGCAACTTCCTGGGCCGCGACAATGGCCCCTATCATATGCAGGAAGCCCTGTAGCTCATGTCCCTCCGCCAGCGCTTTCAGTCGGGCGGCGCGGCGCCCGAAGATGGTGGAAAGATCGGGCAGCCGGATGGGGTCGCTGTGGGCGACCTCGCCCAGCGTGCTCTCCCCGTAGCCCTGAGGAGGTGGATTCGAAGGACCGCTCAGGGCTTCCCGACTTCCTGACGGAACCATTTGCGGTGGTGCTTCCAGCTCCACCCGCGTGTCACCGACCCGCGCGTCATGGCCCGCAATGTACCCTTCACCCAGATCGCCGCATAGACGTGCACGATCCAGATCAGGATGGCGCCGATCGCGCACAGCGCGTGGACGACCGCGGACAGGCGCTTCTGATCGACGGTCGTGTAGTCCTCGAAGTAGACGTCCCACAGGACGAGACCGCTGCCGAACAGCAGAAGGATCAGGATGCTCTGGCCCCAGAAGACGAGCTTCTGGCCGGCATTGTATTTGCCGAGCTCCGGCATCCCTTCTTCGTTGTTGTTGATGACCTTGCCGAGGTTCTTCATCCAGACCGTGTCTTCCTTGGTCCAGAAGTTCAATGTGAAGAACCGGAAGAACAATCCGAGGAAACTGATCGCCAGCACGACGCCGATCCACGGATGGACGGCGCGTGTCATCTGCCCGCCGCCGAACAGATGCGTCAGGAAGAACAGCGAGGGGTGGAACAGCGCGAGCCCGCTGAGTGCCAGCAGCACCAGCGAGACCGCGGTGATCCAGTGATTGATCCGGGCGGCCGTCGTGTAACGGGCGACGACGTTCTTGTCCTCGCTCATGCACCCTTGCCTTTCGCCAGATCGTCGGCCTTACGCTCGTCGGACTCGGAGACCTCGTTGGGCCCCTTGGTGATGTAGTGCAGGAAGCCGAACACACCGGCGAAGGCGATCGCCGCCAGCGAAAGCGGCTTCATCACGCCCTTCCACAGCCCGACCAGCGGGCTGATCTTGGGGTCGTCCGGCAGGCCGGCGTAAAGCGACGGCTTGTCGGCGTGATGCAACACGTACATGACGTGCGTGCCGCCCACGCCCGGCGGATCATAGAGGCCGGCATTCTGGTAGCCGCGCGACTTCAGGTCGACAATCCGCTTCTCCGCGTGGACGATCATGTCCTCCTTGGAGCCGAAGTAGATCGCCTGCGTCGGACAGGCCTTGGCGCAGGCCGGCGCCTGGCCGACCGCGACGCGATCGGAGCAGAGCGTGCACTTGTAGGCCTTGCGGTCGATCTTGGAGATGCGCGGCACGTCGAAGGGGCATCCCTTCACGCAGTACCCGCAGCCGATGCAATTCTCCGACACGAAGTCGACGATGCCGTTGGTGTACTGCACGATGGCGCCCGGTGCCGGGCAGGCCTTGAGGCAGCCCGGGTCGTCGCAATGCATGCAGCCGTCCTTGCGGATCAGCCACTCGAGGTCGTCCCCCTTCTCGTACTCGTTGAACTTCATCACCGTCCACGAGGTCGGCGTGAGGTCCACCGGGTTGTCGTAGGTACCTTCGAAGTAGCCCACCGGCGCCTGCAGGTCGTTCCAGGCGAGACAGGCCGTCTGGCAGGCCTTGCAGCCGATGCACTTCGAGACGTCGATCAGCTTGGCCACTTCGACGGTCTTGCGCACCTGCGGAGGCGGCTCGGTCGAGGCGGAGCGGCGGCGGATGTCGAGGGATTGCAGCGTAGCCATGGTCAGCCCTCCCTCAAGCCGTTGCCGGCGTCGTCGGCGCCGTCGTCTTCTTCACGTCGACGAGGAACGCCTTGTATTCCGGCGTGTTCACGCTGGCATCGCCGACCGGGGGCGTGATGACGTTGGTGCCATACCCCTTTCTCGTGAGGCCGATGAAGCCGTAGTGGATCGGCAACCCGATCACGTCGCACGGCTTGCCGTCGACCATGATCGGCCGGATGCGCTTGGTGACACACGCCTTGGCCTTGATGGCGCCGCGCTGGCTCGAGATTTCGACCCAGTCCTCGTTCTTGATGCCCTTGGCCTTGGCAAGCCGCTCGCCGATCTCGACGAACAACTCCGGCTGCAGGACGGCATTGCCGTGCACGCTCTTGGTCCAGTAGTGGAAGTGCTCGGTCAGGCGATAGGTCGTCGCCACGATCGGGAACTTGTCCGGCGTGCCGAAGGCTTTCTGGTCGGCGGCGAAGATGCGGGCCACAGGATTGACGCTGACCTTGGGGTGCAGCGGGTTCGCCAGGTACGCATCCATCGGCTCGTAGTGCTCGGGGAACGGGCCGTCCGGCATCGCTCCACGGGCGAAGAGACGCGCCGTGCCTTCCGGGTTCATGATGAACGGCCCGACCGACTTGTCGGGAGCCATCGTCGGCGCATAGTCCGGCACGTCGGCGCCGACCCAGCGGCTGCCGTTCCACCAGACGTACTTCTTGCGTTCGCTCCACGGCTTGCCGCTCGGATCGGCCGAGGCGCGATTGTAGAGCACGCGCCGGTTGGCCGGCCACGCGAAGCCCCAGTTGGGATGCACGCCCTTGCCCGTCGGGTCGCTCGCGTCGCGACGCATCGCCATGTTGCCGGCTTCGGTATAGACGCCGGTGTAGATCCAGCAGCCGCTCGCCGTCTTGCCGTCGTCACGCATGACGGCGAAGTTCGGCAGGAGCTGGCCGGCCCTCAGCAGGAGCTTCGAGGGGTCGGCCGGATCGGGCACGTCCTCGATGGCATAGCCGTTGATCTCCTTCAGCACCTCCGCTGGATCGGGGTTGGCGGGATTGGTGTAGTTCCAGGTCAGGTTCAGGATCGGATCGGGATACGCCCCACCGTCCTTTGCGTAGAGGGCCCGCAGCCGGCGATAGAGCTCCGAGACGATCTGGATGTCGCTACGCGCCTCGCCTGGGCCGTCCGCCGCCTTCCAGTGCCACTGGATGACACGGCTCGAGTTGGTAAAGGTGCCCTCGTCCTCGGCGAAGGCGGTCGCCGGGAGCTGGATCACCTCGGTCTGGATCGACTTCGGGTTGGCGTTGTGGAACTCGCCGTGGTTCTCCCAGAACCGCCCCGTCTCGGTTTCGAGCGGGTCGATTACGACCAGCCATTTGAGCTTCGACAGGCCGGTCTGGACCTTCGCCTTGTCCGGCGCCGCCAGCAGGATGTTCAGGCCCTGGCAGAACAGGCCGTTCATCTGGCCCGCCGCCAGCATGTCGACCATCTTCAGTGTGTCGTAGCTGGTGTCGAACTTGGGCAGGTAGTCGTATGCCCAGTCATTGTCCTTGGTCGCGGCCGCGCCGAAGAAACTCTTCTGCTGGCTGACGAAGAACTTGCCGTAGTTCTGCCAGAAGCTCGTCTGTCCCGGCCGGATCGGCTTGAAGCCGCGCGACTTCATGTAGTCGGCGTACGTCGCCTCACGATCGGTCGGCAGGACGAGGTAGCCCGGCGTCGAGGTCGAAAGCAGGGCGAGATCGGTGATGCCCTGCACGTTGGCGTGGCCGCGCAGCGCGTTCACGCCGCCACCCGGCATGCCCATGTTGCCCAGCAGGAGCTGGATCATGGCCATCGAGCGGATGTTCTGCGCGCCGGTCGTGTGCTGCGTCCAGCCCAGCGCATACATCGACGTCATCGTGCGATCGCCGGTCGACGTCGAGGCGATCATCTCGCAGACCTTCAGGAACTTGTCCTTCGGCGTGCCGCACAGCCGTTCGACCATCTCGGGCGTGTAGCGCTCGACATGGGCCTTGAGCAGGTTGATGACGCACCGCGGGTCCTGCAGCGTGTCGTCGACCTTGGCCATGCCCTGTTCGTCGAACTCGTACTCCCAGGCCGAGCGATCGACATAGGCCCGACGGGCCTGGTCGTAGCCCGTGAACAGGCCGTCCTCGAACTTGTAGCCGGCCTTCACGATGTAGGCCGCGTTTGTGTAGGCCTTGGCGTATTCCTGATGGATCTTCCCGTTCGCCAGCAGGTAGCGCATCACGCCCGACAGGAACGCGATGTCACTGCCGGGACGAAGCGGCGCGTAATAGTCTGCGACCGCAGCCGATCGCGTGAAACGCGGATCGACGACGATCAGCTTGGCGCCGTTGTTGGCCTTGGCTTCCGTGACCCACTTGAACCCGCACGGATGGGCTTCGGCGGCATTGCCGCCCATGATCAGGATGACGTCGGCATTCTTGATGTCATTCCAGGAGTTCGTCATCGCTCCGCGGCCGAATGTGGGGCCAAGACTGGCCACCGTCGGTCCGTGTCATATTCGTGCTTGGTTCTCCAACCCCAGCATGCCGGTGGCGCGGGCCAGCTTGTAGACAAGGTAGCCGGCTTCGTTGCTCTGCGCCGAGGTACCGAAGAAGCCCGTCGTGAGCCAGCGGTTGACGGTCGTGCCGTCGCGGTTCTTCGCGACGAAATTCTTGTCGCGATCCTCTTTCATCAAAGTGGCGATGCGGTCCAGCGCGAAGTCCCACGAAACGCGCTCGAACCTGTCGGAGCCCGGCTTGCGGTGCATGGGATACTTGAGGCGCAACGGGCTGCGCACGAAATCGAGCGATGCCGCACCGCGCGGGCAGAGTGTGCCACGGCTGACCGGATGATCCGGATCGCCCTCGATGTGAACGATCGCAGGCTTGGCGTTCTTCGACTTGTCGCCCATCGAGTAGATGAGCACGCCGCAGCTCACCGAGCAGTAGGGGCAGGTATTGCGCGTCTCGGTGGCGCGCTCGAGCTTGAAGGGTCGGACGCCGGCAGCGAGCGCTTCGCCCGCTCCGACAAAACCCAGGGCACCAACGGAAGACGCGGCGAGCCCGGCGGCGCTCACCTTCATGAATTGCCGACGCGTGACGGCCATGTTTCTCTCCCATCCCATGACGCTTATGAGGCTTTGCCTCTTTACTTATCGTGCGTCTCGGAGAGTGAAACGCGCCGGCCCGACAGAATCAACAGCAATAGTCCGAGCGCTGTTGAAATCGCCGTGACGTCACGGTCTGCGCTGGAAGCCCCAAGTTTCTGAAAGCAACTTAGCCATCCGAGCCGCCATCAGCCGATTGCCGGGGCTCTCGTGCTTGGCATCCTGCAGAAAGTGGATGTGATCCGCGTAGAAGGTACCCTTCTCGTTGGCGAGGAGATCGCCGAGATCGAAGATCGGCGTGCCGCCATCGCGCAGGGACATCAGGCCGGCCCTGAGCTTGCGGTAGAGTTCTCGGTAGGAGATGTCGCCGACGACGCGCTTCTCCTCGTCGGTCAGTTCCTTCTCGAGGGCCGGCGACGGCTGAATGAAATAGGCGTACTTGGCCTTGTTGTCTCTCGCCACCGCGTCGGCCGCCCGCACGTATTTCTGGTACAGGCCGAGCTGTACGTTGAAAGCGAGCTCATGATTGCGCCGGATGTTCTCCGGCATGGCGAACATGCTGTTGAGCGTCGTCTTCTTGGCCGACTTGAAGATGTCCTTGCCCTTGGCAGCCTGCTCGATCCCCCGGACGACCATGTAAGCGGCATGTGAGCGCCCCAGAACAGGGTTCAACGCAAGCGAACCGGCGATGCGCCCCATCACCCAGCCGATCGCCGCATCGCCGAAATTCTCGTCAGCCACGAAGGGATTCACGTCGAGGAAGTTGCTGAGCGGACGCTCCAGACGCTCTTCGGCGCCGGGCCAGAAGAAATAGTGTTCGTTGAAGCCGCCGAGGATCACCACGGCATCGACCGACGAGGCATAAAGCGAGGCCAGGATGAACGGTTGAGGCTCCTTCCACGCGCCGTCCCCGCCATTGAGGACCAGGAACGGCTTGCCGTTGGGACTGACGTAGTTCTTGTTGAGCTCCTCCTCGAAGTAGCGCGGCGCAGGCGGCGGCGCGTTCTGCCCGAGCTGCGAGGCGACCGAGCCGCCGGTCAGCAGGATCACGTAGCGGTCGTCGCGTTTGACCACCGGGAAATCGTCGCCGAACAGGCCGACATTGTTGACCCACGGCATACCGCACGGCGGGTTCGCATGATGGACGAACGCCACGTAGGGATGGGGGAACAGCGTGTCGACGTAGCGGCAGGACGTGCCCTTGGTGGCATCCCGCACGTAGGTGTTCTGTGTCCGGTCGAAAAGCTCCCGGGCCGGCGTATACCTGCCGTCTTCGACGTAGAGCCAGGCGATCGCCGTGACCTCGAGTGCGGCGAAGGCGAAGACGATGCCGACGAGAACCGAGATCCAGCCGAAGATGCGCTGCTTCATCGCCTCTCCGTCACTTCTTGGCGTCCCGAATCGCCTGCCAGATGCGATGAGGGGTGGCAGGCATCTGGACGTTGCGGACACCGAGGGGCCAGAGCGCGTCCATGATGGCGTTCATGACCGTCGGAGTCGAGCCGACGGTGCCCGACTCGCCGACGCCCTTGGCGCCGAGAGGATTGGTCTTGGCCGGGACCGTGTCGTCGAGCGTGTTGGAGAAGGTCGGAAAGGTATCGGCACGCGGCATGGCATAGTCCATGAACGAGCCGGTGATGAGCTGACCGGTCTCGCGGTCGTAGACGTTCTCCTCGAGCAAAGCCTGACCGATACCCTGCGCGACGCCACCGTGGATTTGGCCGAACACGATCGGCCGGTGCAGCGGCCTGCCGACGTCGTCGACGGTCGTATAGCGCTTCAGTTCGATGCGGCCGGTGTCGGGGTCGATTTCGACCTCGCCGACATGCGCGCCGTTCGGCCATGCGATGCCGTCGACCGTGTTCACGTTCTCGATGAAGATCCGCTTGTCGGGTTGTCTGGCGGCAAGCTCACCGAGTCCGACGCCGCGGTCGGTGCCGGCGATGGTGAACCGGCCGGCGGCATAGACGATGTCGGCCGTGCTGGCTTCCAGGGCATCCGCAGCCAGTTCCTTGCCCTTGTCGACCAGTTTCTCGCTGCCGGTGAGGACGGCGGAGCCGCCGATGTAGGCCGAGCGCGAGCCCATCGAACCGACGCCCCCGACACGATCGGAGTCGCCCATGGCAATCTCGATCTTCGACGGATCGATGCCGAGCAGTTCGGAGGCAAGCTGGGTGAAGCTCGTCTGCAGCCCCTGCCCCATGCCCTGCGTGCCCATCCAGATGACGACCTTGCCGTCCTCCTTCACCTCGTAGTGCGCCATCTCGTTCATGACGTTCGCCGAGGTCCACTCGACGTAGGAGGCCAACCCGCGACCGTAGAGCTTGCCGCGCTTCTGGGCATCCGCCTTGCGCGCCTCGAAGCCTTTCCAGTCTGCCGCCTCGAGCGTCTTGGTCAGGAAAAGGTCGAAGTCGCCCGAATCGTACTTTTCGCCCATCGCCGTCGTGTAGGGCATCTGCGACGGCTTGACGAAGTTGCGCCGGCGCAGCTCGGCCGGATCCATGCCGATCTGGCGCGCGGCGGTGTCCATCAGGCGCTCGAGATCGAGGATGCACTCCGGCCGGCCGGCGCCACGATAGGCGCCGATCGTCGCCGAATTTGTGATGACGCAGTTCAGCTTCAGGTCGACGACAGGGATGTCGTAGGTGCCGGTCGTGACCTTCGGACCGACGAAGAGCGGAATGACGACACCCGCGCGTGCCGGGTAGGCGCCGATGTTGGCGAAGGCCTCGAGCCGGAGGGCGAGGATTCGGCCGTCCTTGTCGAGCGCCAGAGATCCCTTGTGCAACTGGTCGCGGCCGGCGGTCGTCGCGGCAAACTCCTCGCTGCGTTCGGCACGCCATTTCACGGGGCGCTTCAGGACCTTGGCGATCCAGACTGCGACGGACTCGTCCGGCTGGATGCCGACCTTCATGCCGAAGCCGCCGCCGATGTCGCGCACCAGCACACGGATCTTGTCCTTCGGCATCTTGAGGATCACGTCCGCCAGCGTGTCGCGCGTCACCGACGGGTTCTGGCTGCCGATATGCACGACCAGCCGGTCGCCGTCCCATTCTGCCATGATCGCGCGCGGCTCCATGGCATTGACGATCAGCCGCTGGTGCATGATGTCGAGCGACACGACGTGCGCCGCGGCCTTGAAGGCCTCGTCGGCCTTGGCGGCGTCGCCGAAGCGGTTGAAGCCCGCGAGATTGCCGGGGGCGCCCTTCCAGACCTGCGGCGCGCCGGGCTTCAGCGCATCCTCGATGGTGGTGACGGACGGCAGCGGATCGTACTCGACCTCGACAAGTTCGGCGGCGTCTTGTGCCTGCTCCCGGGTTTCCGCAACGACCGCTGCGACGGCCTCGCCTACGTAGCGGACCGCCTCGTGAGCGAGCGAACGGCGCGGCGTCATCTCCGGCTTGCTGCCGTCGGCATTGGGAAACATCGCGGGAAACGTGAACTCGCCCGCGCCGTCCTTGGCCATGTCGCCCCAGGTGTAGATCGCGACCACGCCGGGCGCCTTCCTGGCTTCGGCGGAGTCGATCTTGACGATCCTTGCATGGGCGTGCGGGGAGCGAACGAGCACAACATGCACCTGGTTCGGCCGCGCGAGGTTGTCGGTGAAGCCGCCGGTACCGGTCAAAAGCCGGTCGTCCTCGACACGCTTGATGTACTGCGCCTTGCCGAACACCGCCATCACGCCACTCCTGTCCTCGCCCGCGCCACGGGTCGGGCGGGGTGGCCGGACTATAGCGGCGGGAACCTGTCCGACAAGCGCGGCATCAGTGCCGCAGGGCGGGCATCTCGGGGAGCGTGACGATACGGATTCCGGCTGCTTCCAGCCCTTCCCGAACTGCCTTCGAGACGGTCACGGCCGTCGGCCCGTCGCCATGAACGCAGATCGAATCGACCCGACAGGGGATGCGCTTGCCGGATGTCGAGTAGATCGCCTGCTCGTCGACCATGCGACGGACATGCGCCACCGCCTTCGCGGGATCCTTGATCATCGAGTTGGCTTCCTTGCGCGGAGTCAAGAATCCGGCATCGGTGTAGGTCCGGTCGGCGAACACTTCTTCCGCCACACGCAGCCCGTGCTTGCGGGCCGCCTTGCCCTGCTCGGTATTCGCCTGCGCCAGAAAGATCAGGTCGCGGTCGACTGCCCTGGTCGCACGGGCGATCGCTTCCGACATTTCGGCGCTCTCCGCCGACATGTTGCCCATCATGCCGTGTGGCTTGATGTGGGTCACCTTGGCGCCGTGCAGCGCCGCGATCGCCTGCAGCGCGCCGAGCTGATAGGCGATGTTGGCTTCGAGCTCCTTGGTCGTGAGGTTGATGGCCCGCCGGCCGAAACCCTGCAGGTCGGCGAAGCCCGGGTGAGCGCCGATGGAGACGCCGTTCTCGGCGCAGAGCCTCACGGTATCCATCATCACCGTAGGATCGCTCGCATGGAAGCCACAGGCGACGTTGGCCGACCTCACGATCTTCAGGACCTCGGCGTCGTTGCCCATCACCCAGGGCCCGAAGCTTTCGCCCAGGTCGGAGTTGATGTTGACGTGTCCGGCGTTGGTGGATGCGGCCATGGGAGACTCCCTCGGTTCGAGACGCTATCGTAGCAGATGTGAGCGTTCGGTACCTATCCTGCGGCGACACCGCCTTCACAGTCGAGTTCGGCAACGAGATTTCGCCCGAGATCAATGGCCGGGTGATGGCCCTGCATGCCGCCATCGGGCGTGCCCGCGACGAAGGCAGGCTGGCCGGAGTCATCGAGACCGTACCGACCATGCGCTCCCTCATGGTGAGCTACGATCCACTCGCGACGTCGCGTTCGAAGCTGCAGCCCGAGGTCGCCGCCCTGGTGGCCCGGAGTTCGGTGGCCGGCACGAAGAGCCGCAAGCTGACCATTCCCTGCTGCTACGACGACCCTGAATTCGCGCCCGACCTTGCCGAGGTCGCGGAGCGCACGAAGAAGACTCCCGCGCAGGTGGTCGCGGCGCATGTCGCCTCGCCCTTCAAGGTCTATGTGCTGGGCTTCATGCCGGGACTGGCCTATGTCGCGGGCCTCCAGCGGTCCCTCTTCCTGCCGCGGCGCAGCGAACCGCGGGTCCGGGTGCCGCGCTCCTCCGTCGCCATCGCCATGGACATGACCACCATCTACCCGTTCGACAGCCCGGGCGGCTGGCACCTGATCGGCCGTACCCCGCTCTGGATGTTCGATCAGCGCCGCGAGCAACCGGTCTTCCTGGCACCGGGCGACTCGCTCACCTTCCAGAGGATCGACCGCAAGACATACGATCGCATCGCGCGTGCCGTGGAGGCAGGCTCGTTCGACTGGGCGACATTGGTCAAGTCGAGATGAGCGCCACACTGAAAGTCGTTCGTGCCGGCCTGTTCGACACGTTGCAGGATCTCGGTCGCACCGGCTTCATGGCGCTCGGCATGCCGACGGCAGGCGCGATGGACCGCATCGGACTTTCGCTGGCCAACGCCTTGGCCGGGAATCCGTTGAACTGCGCCGGCATCGAGATCGGCGTCATGGGGCCCGACCTTCTGGTCGAGGGCGACAGTGTTCGCGTGGCGTTGACGGGACCCTTGTCGCCATCCCTGATCGAAGGGCCCGATGCACAACCGAAGCCGATCGAGACCGATCGCAGCCATCTCCTGAAGCGCGGCCACGTGTTGCGCGTCGGCATGGTCGAGGGGTCGAGCACCGCCTATCTCGCGGTCGCCGGCGGCTTCGCCGTGCCGCCGTTCATGGGCAGCCTGTCGACCTATTCGCGCGCCGGCATCGGCGGCTTCCACGGTCGCAAGCTGGCGGCGGGTGATGCGCTGCCGCTCACGCGCGCCGCGGCTCCCACCCGCGACGAGCGCAAGCTCGCACAGCCCTTCAACTACGGCAGCGGCCCGGTGCGGGTCGTATGGGGGCCGCAGGACGACTATTTCAGCGCCGATGGACGGCAGATATTCACCTCGAGCGAGTATCGAGTCTCCAAGGAAGCCGACCGCATGGGCATCCGGTTCGAGGGACCGGTGATTGCGCATGCGACCAGCGTCCAGAGAGGTGGCGCGGACATCATCTCCGACGGCATCGGCCCTGGCGCCATCCAGGTACCTGGTGCCGGATTGCCGATCGTGCTGCTCGCGGACCGCCAGACCGTGGGCGGGTATCCCAAGATTGCGACCGTCGCGTCGGTCGACCTGCCCCGGCTCGGCCGGCTGTTGCCCGGCAGTACCGTCCGCTTCGCGGCCGTCACGGTCGAAGAGGCCGAAGCCCTTCGGCGCGACCAGGAAGCACGCCTGCAGCGTGCCATCGCGAGCTTCGTGACGGCGCGCCCGCCGGGCGGCGTCGACCTCGTCCGCCTCTACGAAGAGAACCTGATCGACGGCGTGGTCTATTGATTGCTCTCCGCGGCGACGCCGTCGAACGACAAGCGGCCCGGCCCGGCGACGTAGAGCGCCAGCAGGCCGCCGGCGATCGCGAAGTTCTTCAGGAAGTGGAACATCTGTGCCCGGTCGATGAAGTTCGCGTGGAACAGCAGGGCGGTCACGACGCAGAAGCCGGCCAGGGTCAAAGAGGCGAATCGCATCTGGAACCCGATGATCAGCAAGGCGGCGCCCAGGATCTCGACGAAGATCGCGACAGGCAGAAGCATGCTCATGATGCTGTGCTGGGCGACGAACAGGCCGCTGTCGTCGTAGCCCGCGAACTTGCCCAGCCCCGACCAAAGGAACAGGCCGGCCACCAGGCATCTCGCCACCAGCAGAACGCTACTGTTGCCCGTTTCGTCCATCGGCCGCGCTCCCCGCTTCCGGCGCATTCAGTGTAGCCCGCTCGGGGCGGCATTGGTACGACACGGGACCATCCGAATTGAAACAACGGTACCGGGGAACGACGAGATGAGCTGGCAACCGGAGATGGACGAGCTGCGCCGCCGTCAGGAGATGACGAAGCGCATGGGCGGCGCAGACAAGGTGAAGCGCCAGCACGATGGGGGCCGTCTCACCGTGCGCGAGCGCATCGAGCGCCTGCTCGACAAGGATTCCTTCCGCGAGATCGGCAGCATCGCCGGCAAAGCCGAATATGACGACCGCAACGACCTGGTCGACCTGACTCCCGCGAACGTCGTGATGGGACGCGGCAGGATCGATGGACGGCATGTCGCTGTCACAGGCGACGACTTCACGGTGCGTGGCGGCTCGGCCGACGCTACGATCAAGGAGAAGTCCAACTTCGTCGAACGCTACGCCAACCAGTACCGCATTCCCGTCGTGCGCCTGATCGAAGGGTCCGGCGGCGGCGGCTCGGTGAAGACCATCGAGACGACAGGCCGGGCCAACGTTCCGGGCGTCAGCGGCTGGGAGTGGGCGGTACGCAACATGGGCACCGTTCCGACCGTCGGCCTCGGCCTCGGCTCCGTTGCCGGCCTCGGCGCGGCGCGACTAGCGGCGACGCACTACTCGGTGATGGTGAAGGAGATCTCGGCGATGTTCGTCGCCGGTCCTCCCGTCGTAAACCGCCTGAGCCCCAGGCAGTTCGACAAACAGGAGCTCGGCGGCTGGGAGATCCAGCTCCGAGCCGGCGCCATCGACGAAGCGGTCGACAGCGAGGACGAGGCGTTCGCCGCCGTGCGGCGCTTCCTGTCCTACCTGCCCTCCTCGGTCTACGACACCCCGCCGCGAGGGCCGCAGACCGACGATCCGGCCCGTCGGGAAGAGTCCCTCTTCGAGGCGATCCCGCGCGACATCCGCAAGGTCTATCGCATCCGTCCGATCATCGAGAAGATCGTGGACCAGGGCAGCTTCTTCGAGATGGGCAGGCTGTACGGGCGCTCGGTCGCCACCGGCTTCGCCCGCATCGACGGATGGCCGGTCGCAGTGATGGCGAGCGACCCCATGTTCTACGGGGGCGGCTGGACGGCCGACGCCTGTCAGAAAGTGGCACGTTTCCTCGATCTGGCGGAAACCTTCCACCTGCCGGTCGTCTATTTCTGCGACTGCCCCGGCTTCCTGATCGGCCTCGAAGCGGAGAAGAGCGGCGTCATCCGCCAGGGCGTGCGCGCCATGTCGGCGATGTTCCAGACCACCGTTCCATGGTGCACCTTCATCATCCGCAACGCCTTCGGTGTCGCGGGCGCTGCGCACCAGAACGGCGGACGCATGAACTGGCGCTACGCCTGGCCGTCGGGCCGCTGGGGCTCGCTGCCGCTCGAAGGCGGTATCGAGGCCGCCTACCGTGCCGACATCGACGCCGCCGAAGATCCCAAGGCCAAGATGGCCGAGATCGAGGACCGGCTGAACAAGCTCCGTTCGCCCTTCCGCAGCGCCGAGTCTTTCTGGATCGAGGAGATCGTCGACCCGCGCGATACCCGCAGGATCCTCTGCGAGTTCGTCGAGATCGCCGCCCCGGTGCGCGGCTCCGGTCCCGCGGCGATGTGGATGCGGCCCTGACCTGGTCTGTGGATAACTAGGGTTGCAGGTTCAGCAGGTTTCGCGCTACTTATATGGTAGACTTGGCAGAGTTTTGAAAAACTGCCCGCAACGCCCGGACGGCACGCCGTTCCGGGCGTTTTCTTTGCCTCCAACCCGGGACAATCCGATGAAAAGACCCAGCCATCCGTGGACGCGGAAGGGCCGCTTCCTGCGCGTCCTCGCCAAGACCGCCAACGTCGCGCTGGCCGCGCGCGCGGCCGGCATCGACAAGCGCACCGCCTATCGCTGGCGCGACCGGGATCGCGACTTCGCCCGCCGCTGGGGCGATGCGCTGGAGCGCGGCTTCGACGTGGTGCGCGACGAGCTGGTCGAGCGGGCGGTGGTCGGCCTCATGAGGCCGGTCCGGCGGCCGGTCGGGCCGACAGCCCTGCAACGCCGCATCAAGCGATTTCTGGACAGGCAAAGAGGGGCGCTGTCCAGAATTCATTCGTTCGATCCTTCAAGGACTTGGCCGTGTTGATGGACAGTGCAGCGCGGACAAACACACCGTGTTCAGGCGGGGCGGAAAAAGGCTAGCCGCGCCAGCCGTAGCCGTTGAGCCTGGGCAACAGGCCGCAGGCCGGCTCGAACGGCGGGTTGCTGAGATAGTCCTGATCCGAGACCACGTAAGCCCGTCCGGGCGTGCGGCTGACCAGCGCGCTCAACGCCGGGTACGACCAGTCCTGGAAGAAGAGCTTGTTGGGCCAGTCGTGCAGCGGCAACGTCTCGGCACGCACGATGCCGTTGCGCTCGTTCACGACTGCCTGCAGGCGGTCGAGATACCCGCTCCAAAGCCGCGTGAGGGCCACATCCGGAACGGCCGCGGCAAAGGTCAACATCGTCATCGTCAGGATCAGGCGTCGCGAGATCTCCGGCGAGCGCACCGCCGCGAAGATCGCGGGTGGATCGCGGCGCGCGACATGGACCCATATGCCGACGAGCAGGACCGCCAGCAGAATGCCGGCGGCCTGGCGGGCGACATAGTGCGACGGCGGATACAGTATCGATGGCGGGTGCAAGTCGCGCCACCATGGCGAGATCGCCAGCAACACTATGGTCGCGCCCATGACGTACAGCGGGCCGCGCCCCTGCAGCCAGCCCGGCCGGCGCACACCCTGGATGACGCAGATCAGGAATCCCGAGAGCGGGATGGCGAACTGCATGTTCTGCCAGAAATCGACACTGGTCGAGCGCACCTTCGTGAAATGCGGATGATCCCAGTAGTCGACGATCGTCGCGGCGGAGACGATGGCAGCTCCCAGGAAGGCCAATGAGGCGAGTGCGCTCAGCATCCTCGCGGCCATGTCGTCGCTGTGTCGCGTCGACCACAGGATCAGGGCCGCAACCAGTGGGCCGAGATAGATCATGGCTTCGTAGGACCTCAGGCACAGGATGCCGAAGATCAGCAGAAGCGCCGCATCTCCGCGGCTTCTGCCGGTGCCGGTGACCGCGACGGCCGCGCTCGCCGTCACGCAGGCGAAGGCCACGTTGTACTCACCGACGATGAAGAACGAGGTCGGCAGATAGATCGTGGCGATCACTGCCAGGACCGTCGCCAGCAGCAGCGGATCGCGGCACACGCGCACCAACGCGAAGTGATAGAAGGCCGTGGGGAGCGCGAACAGCGTGATCGAGTAGACGACGGCCAGAATCGCGATGTTCCGTACGCCCAATTCGACCGCGATCAGCACCGGCACCTGCGTCAGCCAGTCGACATGCGCTCGTGCCGTGTAGAAGTCGTGGAAGCGCCCGTGATCCAGCAGGCTGACGAGAAAGGACGCGCCATCCCAGAACAGGGCGCGCGACGCCAGCCCGCCATGGATCGCCAGGCCCCACAGTAGAGCGGCAACAGCGTGGCAGATGGCGACCTGCGATGGTCCGCGCACGTCAGTCGCGCCAGATGAAGAGACCGAGCGGGTAGGGTTCCGTCGGCGGAAAAGGCTGCCACTCGTTGAAATCTCGCGGCGGCGCGATGATTCCATCGCCACGCTTGGAGCGCAGGGCAAGGCTCTGGCTGGGCAAGATCCAGGATTCCACGAGCATCGCAAGCGGCGGTCTCGAAAGGGGGGTGCTTTCGTAAGCAATGACGCCGGGCTGTGTGCGCACGATGGTCCGCACCGTCTGCAGGTAGCTCCGCCACTCGAGGGTCAAGTAGGCGTCGGATGGAACGACCGCCAGGACCATCAGGCAGCCGAAGGCCAGCAGTCGCCGTGCGGCGGCCGGCTTGCGCAGTTCCTTGAACATTCCGATCCGGTCGCCGAGCGGCGACTTGTAGATCCAGATGACGATGACGATCGTCGCAACCACCAGGCCGGCGATACTGCGGGCGGTGTATTGCGATTTGGCGTGCGGCCGCACGAGCGTGTCGCTCAGCACCAGGAGCGGCGAGAGGACCAGCAGCACGAGGAAGAAGCCGGCCACCAAGTAGGGCCTGCGCGTGGCAAGGTCGGCCGGGCGAACGATCGCCCAGACGAAGATAACCAGGGCGGCCAGGAGCGTCAGGTCGAACTGCACGTTCTGCCAGGCATCCAGCACGGTCGCTGCGGTCCGGCTGAGATGGTCCTCGGAGAACGGATTGATCAGCGAGTTGGCGGCAACGATCATGCCGCCTACGAACAGACACGCTGCAAAAAAATGCAGAAGCGTGGCGATCCTGGGGCGCTCGGTGGCCCGCCAGATGCACCAGCAGATCATGACGGCCAACAGCGGGCCAAAGTACAGCATGACTTCGTAGGTGCGTACCGCGAGCACCCCGGCAGCCGCCAGGAAGGCTCCGTCGGCAATGGACAGTCGTCGTTCGGCCGTCATCAACCGGACGGTGACGGTGATCGCGATCGCGAAGGCCGTGTTGTATTCGCCGACGATGAAGAACGACGTCGTCATGAAGACGATGCCGATCGCCGCCATCACCGTCGCCAGCAGGAGGGCGTCGTGCCTCACTCGCATGAGGGCCAAGTGGTAGAGTGCGGTGGGCAGGGCGAAGAGGCCAAGCGACAGGAGCTGCGCCAGAAAATGCAGGTCGGTCACGCCCAGGAAGACCGCCGCGATAACCGGAATCTGGCCCAGCACCATAGCGAAGAGCCGCGGGTCGTAGAAATCGAAGAACCACTCGCGCCGGGCGATCTGCACGAGGAATGCGGATCCGTCGACAAAGAGTCCCCTGCACTCCCAGCTGTGCCAGAGCGCCAGGATCCAGAGCAGGCCGACTGTCGACCTGTATGCTACTGTAGTAGTTGGCATTTCCCCGCGTGCGGGCTCTACAGGACCGCTGCTACTGGCGCAAGCGCTGACGGCTTGCAGCGTCCGTAGCGCGCTGTTAGCAAGGCGCCGCAAGCGAGGGTGCAGGATGCTGAGTTGGGAGAAAATCGACGCGATCCCGGGCTGGTTCATGTTCCAGTCCTATTGCGTCTGGCGTGCCCTGCTCGACCAACAGGCCGGGATTTCCGGCGACCTGTTCGAGATCGGTGTTTGGCGCGGCCGCTCCGCCTCCGTGCTCGCGGCCTACAGAAAGGGCGACGAAAAACTCTATCTTTGCGACCTGCGCCTAGACGAGGCGGCCGTCCGGCGTTCGATCGAAGCCACAGGGGGCCAACCGACCAACATCGTCCCGCTGTCGGGGCCTTCCGCCGACCTCCCGGCCAAGCTCGACCTCCAGGCCATGCACCAGTCGGTCCGCTGGTTCCACATCGACGGCGAACACACCGGCACAGCCGTCTATCGAGAGCTCGAACTCGCCAACCGTATCGTGAATACCGACGGCATCGTCGTGATCGATGACTTCTTCTCACCGCGCTACCCGGCCAACACGACCGAGGTCATCCGCTATCTCGAGAAGAACCCCTTCCACTTCCGGCTGCTCGCCGTCGGCTTCAACAAGGGTTACCTATGCCGGCCGGAGAGCCTGCCGCGTTACATGGACTTCATGGCATCGGGCATGTCCCGTAGCCTGCAGGCCTATGGCGCCAAGACGACGATCTTCAAGACGACCGGCCCCTGGGACACCGACGCAGTCGGTATCACCGACTATGTCGACGATGCAGGGGCCATCGCCGGGCCCGACAACGAGCCGCAGCGCTGGCACATGATGCGGACCCGTCACGTCTGGGGGCCGCTGCGCCACCTGCAGAACGGCTGGCGGATGTTGCGCGGCAGCTAGGCCGCCGACGTCAGCTTGATCTGTTCGTCGAGATCGTCAGCGATGAAATGACGGACGATCTCATCCAGATCCTCGTCAGTCTCGAAGCCGAGCTTGCGCGACCGAGCCGAATCGATGCCCTGCGGCCAGCCGTCGCAAATCTTCTGAATCGCCGGATCGTGTTGCCACGCCACCTTGCCGACCTTGCGATTGCCGGCATGTCGACCGACCGCCTGCTCGAGCTCCTTCGCCGTGACGTTGATGCCGTTCAAGAGGAGCGTGCGACCGGGCCCGAAAGCGTCGGGCGAGAGGTCGTGCAGCCGCATGAACGCGTCGACCGTCTTCCGCGGGCTGAGGACGACCATGACAGTGCTTGGCGTCACCGGGCAGACGACATCGAGCCCGGTAAGCGGCTCGCGCACGACCGAGCTCGCCCACGTCGAGGCCGCCTTGTTTGGAAGACCTGTGCGGACGCAAATCGTCGGAAGCCTGACCGAGGTACCGCGTAGGAAACCCTTGCGCGTATAGTCGCGCACCAAGAACTCGCCGATCGACTTCTGGGCGCCATAGGAAGTCTGAGGCGTCAATGGCGTGTCGTCAGTGACGGCAGGCGGCAGGTCACCACCGAACGCGGCCAGGGAACTCGTGAAGACCACCCGCGGATTGGTCCCGAGCGCCCGGCAGGCCTCCAGGACATTGCGGGTGCCGTCGAGGTTCACTCTGTAACCCAGGTCGAAATCGGCCTCGGCACCAGCGCTCACGACGGCAGCGAAATGGAACACCGTGGACGCGCCTTGGACGATCGACTGGACGGTCGCGAAATTCGAAATGTCGCCGGCCAGCGTCTTGACCCGAGGATCGTCGAGGCCAGGCCCGCTTGCCTTGCCGACATCGAACAGCAGGAGCTCGGACACCTTCTCCGGGCGGCCTGAAGAGCCGCCGATCTCGCCCTGCTGGAGAATACGCCGCGCCAGCTTCTTGCCGAGGAAGCCTGCGCCCCCGGTGATCACCACCTTCATGTCGTTTCCGTCCCGATTGGTTGAGTATCGACGAAAGTGTGCACAGAACCCCTCTCGCGGTCTATGTTTGCGGACAATGGCAGGACCCGCCGAAGTATTCGTCTTCAAGGACGCCCTGATCGTCCTCGGTACGGCCGCTGTCGTGGCGCCGGTCGTCCACCGCCTCAAGATCAGCCCCGTCTTGGGCTTCATGGTCGTCGGCGCCGCCCTCGGCCCCTATGGTCTCGGCAGGCTAGCCGACCATTCCCGTGCCATCGACTGGCTGACCGTTACAGGCGAGCGCCAGATAGCATTCATCGCCGACCTGGGCATCGTGTTCCTGCTTTTCTTCATAGGCCTCGAGCTCTCCATGCGTCGCATGATCACCATGCGACGCCTGGTCTTCGGCCTGGGAGGCCTGCAGGGTTCTTTATCGGCACTGGCGATCAGCTCGGTAGCCCTGTGGCTCGGCCAGCCGCCAGCCGCAGCCCTGATCATCGGCGCTTGCCTTGCGCTTTCCTCGACGGCCATCGTCATGGAACTGCTGTCGGGCCAGAGACGCATGATGTCGACCACGGGGCGCACCAGTTTTGCCATCCTTCTGGCGCAGGACTTGGCGGTAGTGCCTCTCCTGTTCCTGATCAGCGCACTGGGAGGCCATGCCGAAGGTTCGGTGGTGCAAGGCGTCGCGCTGGCCCTGGTCGAGGCGGCCATCGCCGTCGCCGTAATCGCGGTCGTCGGCAGGGTCGTCCTGAAGCCATTGTTCCGGCTGGCGGCCAGCACTGACAATCCCGAGTTCTTCATGGCGGCGACTTTGCTGATCTCGGTCGGATCCGGTGTGATCGCGGCCTACGCCGGCCTTTCGATGGCGTTGGGTGCGTTTATCGCCGGTCTGCTCCTGGCGGAAACCGAATACCGACGCGCTGTCGAAGCAATGATCGATCCGTTTCGGGGACTGCTGCTCGGCGTGTTCTTCTTCTCCGTCGGCATGCATATCGACTTGAGCTTTCTCTGGCGCGAGCCGGTGCTCGTGATCGGCGGATTCTTCGCCATGATGATCGCCAAGACCGTAATTCTGGTCCCGCTCTGCCGTCTGTTCGGCGTACCGTGGGCTGCCAGCGTCGAGACCAGCCTGCTGCTGGCGCCAGGTGGCGAGTTCGCCTTCATCGGCATCGGGCTCGCGACACAATACGGCCTGATCGACAGCGGCGTGGCAGCGGGCGTGCTTGCGGTCGTGTCACTGACCATGGGTACCCTGCCCTTCGTCTCGTTGCTCGCTCGGCGAGCGGCCCAGAACGTCGAGATGAAGGTCTCGGGAGAGCCGCTGCCGACGGAGCTACCGCCCGCCGACCACGCAAGGCGCGTGATCGTGGTGGGCCACGGTCGCGTCGGACAGCTCGTCTGCGACCTGCTGGACAAGCACGAAATCTCCTACCTCGCCGCCGACCGGGATGCCGTTCGCGTCGAACGCTGGCGCAAACTCGGGCGGCCGATCTACTTCGGCGACGCGTCCAATCCGCTATTCCTGCAGCGATGCGGCATCGACGAAGCCACCGGCGTCATCGTCACCATCGATACGGCCGCGGTCGACGACGTCGTTCGCGCCGTTCGTGCCCGTCGCCCGGACGTGATGATTGTGGCGAGAGCTCACGACGCACAGCACGCCCGCCATCTCTACACGCTCGCGGTCACCGACACTGTACCGGAAACCATCGAGGCCAGCCTGCAGCTCGCCGAGTCGTCGCTGGTCGGCCTCGGCGTGCCGATGGGTCTGGTGATCGCTTCGATCCACGAGCGGCGCGAGCAAGTGCGCAACGAGCTTCAGGCGGCCGCCGGCGGAACGGCATCGATGACCGAGCAGATCCGTCGTGGCCGGCGCGATAAGACCGCCAAGTCATGAGACGATCATGAAGGTCATCAGCTGGAATCTCCTGCGCCTCGTCGGGGCCGCCGTCGAGGACGTGGCGACTCTGATCGGTGTGGAAAGGCCGGACGTGCTTCTGATGCAGGAAGCCACGCAGCATATGGATGCGCTGACGACGCTGGTGGGCGGCCATTTCTACCGCCTCTCGTGGCTGGGCAGGATCCACGGGCTGGGGATTTGGAGCCCCCACCACTTTCCGCGTCCGACCGCGCTGTCACTACCGGCCTCGCGGCTGCCGGGCCGGCTGCCCCGGCGCCGTGCGCAGATCGTTCAGGTGGCCGGCATCACATTCGCCAACGTCCATCTCTCGCATGGCCAGCTTCTCAACCGTCGCCAGCTCGCGCACATCGCCGCGACACTGCACGGCAAGCCTTCGGCGATCATCGGCGACTACAACGCTGTCGGCCCGGTCTCCCTGCCGGGCTTCGTCGATGTCGGTCCACGCGAGCCCACGCACCTCTCCGGCAACGTCATGCCGGTACGGTTGGACCGTTGCCTGGTGCACAACCTTTCCTGTAGCTCCGCCGCCGCGCTCGACTTCGGTCCTTCCGACCATCGCCCGATCCGGCTCGAGCTCAGGATCGCCGAGGGCCAGGCATGCGGCGGACTGCCTCGCAATCGCCGGGATCGGCTGCGCCGCTTCTACAGGTAGGGCTGCAGAAGCCGCGCGGCGCTGTTGCGCAGGCGGATGAGGAGACCGTCGCCGTCTATGTCGGCAAGCGTCATACGCAGCTCCGGCCGGATCAGCTCGACGAGCTGGCGAGCGAACTGGCCGTCGTGCAATTCGACGTTCAGCTCGAAGTTGAGCCGGAAGCTCCGAGTATCCCAGTTGGCGCTTCCTATCAGCGACCACGAATCGTCGATCGTCATCAACTTGGAATGATCGAAGGGAGGCGACATCAGCCAGATACGGCAGCCCGCCTCGACAAGCAGCCGAAGGGGCACACGCCGCGCCCAGTCCAGGATGGCATGATTGGAACGCTCCGGGAGAACAATGTCGACCGTGATACCGCGCATCGCAGCGAGACCGAGCGCCATCGTCAGCGGCTCGGGAGGCAGGAAGTAGGGCGTCACGAGTCGCACTGACTGCCGTGCACAGGAGATCGCATGCAGAGCGACGTACTCGATCTGCTCCATGTCCTCGTCAGGGCCAGAGGTGATGACGCGCGCCGCGACCGATCCGACTTTCTCCAGGACCGGGAACCAGCTCTCGGTCAGAAGCTGCTCTCCCGTGGTGAACAGCCAGTCGTCAGCGAATGCTTCACTGAGCTGCTCGACGACTGGCCCTTCGATGCGGAAATGCGTGTCGCGGACGCGACGACGAGGGTCGCTCTCTTCGATATTCTCGGCGCCGATGTTGAGGCCGCCAGTAAACGCCACGTGACCGTCGATCACCAACACCTTGCGATGGTTGCGCAGGTTGACGAACGGCATGCGCCAGGGAAAGTACGAGTGCAGAAAGCGCGCGACCGGCACGCCCGCCTTGTGCAGGCGCCGATAGGTACCGGACCAGAAGTAGCCGCCGCCGACGCCGTCGATCAGTACACGAACCTGCACGCCGCGCCGTTGCGCCCGGATCAGGGCCTGATGGAACTTCTCGCCGACCGCATCGGCGCGGAAGATGTAGCTGCAGAGGCCGATGCTTTTCCGAGCCCGCTCGATCTCCTCCAGCATGCGAGGGTATGCTTGGTCGCCGCTTCGCAGCACCTCGACCGAATTGCCGGCCTCGGACGGTAGTCCCGTCAGCCGCCCGACCGCGTATTCGAGCGGCGACAGAGAATCAGTGGCGGCAGTGGCCAATCCGGGTCCGGCGATTGCGAGCGGCAGCCGCTCGCGTCGCAGCCGCTTGGCGCGCCGCTTGACGCGGTTGATACCCATGATCGCATAGAGCAGTCCGCCCAGGAAAGGCGACAGCCAGGCGATGCCGATCCAAGAGACGGCCGCGCCGACATTGCGCTTGTAGAGCAGAACGTGGACGGTCACCGCGCCCGCGATGGTCACGTGGCCGATGGCCGCCGCCGTGCCTACCAGTGTCGTGAGGTCGTCGGCGACAATCACCCTGCCCGCTCCACACCTTCCATCCACGGAAGGCCGGAACCGGTTTTAGCCGTGCGCCACGCGCTAAGCGACCGCTTTGATGGTCTTGGCCGTGATCTCGACGATCTCGTCGATCTGCGCCTTCTCGATGACCAGCGGCGGCGACATGGCGATCGCGTCCCCCGACTGGCGCACCATCAGGCCGAGCTCGAACGCCTTGGTGAAGGCCTTATAGCCGCGTGCGCCGACCGAGCCCTCCGGCGCTAGGTCGATGCCGCAGGCGAGGCCCAGGTTGCGGATATCCGTCACATTCGGAAGGCCCTTCAGCGAATGGATGCCTTGCTCCCAGTAAGGCGAAAGCTCGGCTGACCGGGCGAACAGCTCCTCATCGCGATAGATGTCGAGGACGGCCGACGCAGCGGCGCAGGCCAGCGGATGGGCGGAGTAGGTATAGCCGTGGAACAGGTCGATGGCGTTCTCCGGACCCTGCATCAGGCCGTCGAACACCTTCTTGCGGACGAACACGCCGCCCATGGGCACGGTGGCGTTGGAGATGCCTTTGGCAACGGTCATCAGGTCGGGGATCACACCGAACTTCTCGGCGGCAAAGCCGGTGCCGAGCCGGCCGAAGCCGGTGATCACCTCGTCGAAGATCAATAGAATGCCATGCTTGTCGCAGATCTCGCGCAGGCGCTTCAGATAGCCCTTGGGCGGTGGCAGGAAGCCGGTCGATCCGGCGCAGGGCTCGACGATGACGGCGGCGATATTCGAGGCGTCGTGCAGGCCGACGATGCCTTCGAGCGCGTCGGCAAGATGCGCGCCTTTCTCCGGTTCGCCTCGCGAGAAGGCGTTCTCCGGCAGATGCGTGTGCGGCAGATGATCAACGCCCGGCAGCATCGCACCGAACCACTTGCGATTGTTCACCATGCCGCCGACCGAGATGCCGCCGAAGCCGACGCCGTGATAGCCGCGCTCGCGACCGACGAAGCGCGTGCGCGTGCCCTGCCCGTTGGCACGGTGATAGGCGAGTGCGATCTTGAGCGCGCTGTCCACGGCCTCCGAACCCGAGTTGCAGTAGAAGGCGTGGTTGAGGTCGCCCGGCAGGAGCGCCGCATGGCGAGCAGCGAGCTCGAACGCCTTGGGATGGCCCATCTGGAACGAGGGCGCATAGTCCATCTCGTCGAGCTGCTTGGCGATCGCCGCCTTGATCTCCTCGCGGCCATGGCCAGCATTCACGCACCACAGACCAGCCGTGCCGTCGATGATCTTGCGGCCCTCCGGTGTCCAGTAGTGGACGCCCTTGGCCTTGGCCAACAGGCGGGGATTCGCCTTGAACTGCCGGTTCGCCGTGAACGGCATCAGGAAGGCGTCCATGTTGTTGGCGACGGGCTTGGCGTTCGGCGGCGTCATGGGAATACCTTCGGCGGAAGTTGAACGATCTATGTCACGCTATCACTTGTTTACGTCGACAACCACGCGGCCACGTACTTCTCCTTTGAGGATTTTTGGGGCCAGCGTCATCAGATCGCCAAGGCCGGCATCGCTCACGGTCGAGTCGAGCTTGTCGAGTGGTAGATCCGCGCCGAGGCGACGCCACGCCTCCTCGCGCGGTGCCTTGGGTAGCATTACCGAATCGATGCCGTAGACCGCCACGCCGCGCAGGATAAACGGCAGAATCGAGCCTGGAAACGTAGGTCCGGCCGCAAGGCCGCAGACCGCGGCTGCGCCCCCGTACTTTACCTGAGCCAGCGCCTTTGCGAACATCGCGCCGGAAACCGTGTCGACCACGCCGGCGAAGCGTTCCGAGAGCAGCGGCCGGTCCGGAGCATCGACGAGCTCCTTGCGGTCCATGACCGTCGCCGCCCCTAGGGCCTTGAGATATTCGCCCTCCTGCGGGCGTCCCGTCGCAGCGACGACCGCGTAGCCGAGCTTCGCCAGGATCGCGACCGCCACCGAACCGACACCGCCTGCCGCACCCGTCACCACGATCTCCCCCGCTGCGGGCCTGATGCCGTGCTTTTCGAGCGCCATCACACAAAGCATCGCCGTGTAGCCGGCCGTGCCGATGGCCATGGCGCGCTTGGACGAGATCGTGGCAGGAAGCTTCACGAGCCAGTCACCCTTCACGCGGGCCTTCGTGGCGAAGCCGCCCCAGTGCAGCTCGCCGACCCGCCAGCCATTCAGCACGACCCTATCGCCCGGCTTGAAGCCGGCATTGTCCGACCTCTCCACCGTGCCCGCGAAATCGATGCCCCCGACATGCGGCCAGGTCTTCACCAGACCGCCGCCGGTCGTGAGAATGAGGCCGTCCTTGTAATTCAGGGTCGAATGCTCGACCGCCACGGTGACGTCGCCTGCCGGTAGCTTGTCCTCGGACAGGGTCTCGATGGCACCGCTCACCTTGCGGTCGGCACCCTGGTTGAGAACGAGCGCGCGAAACGACATTTGCAAACCTCCCGGTAACAGGCGGGTTCTAACACTTGCCAAGCCGCCGCGTCCGCCCCAACTCTAGCGTCATGTCGGGCCCGAACTTCAGCCTAGTACCGCATCGCGGAGTGATCGCCGTCGGCGGTCCGGATCGGGTCGAATTCCTTCAAGGCCTGATCTCCAACGACACCACGAAGGTGGCGCCGGGCCGGGCGATCTGGGCGGCGCTACTGACGCCGCAAGGCCGCTTTCTTAACGACATGTTCGTCGTCGACGGTGGCGGCGACACGCTGCTGCTCGAGACGGAGCGCGAGCGGACGGCAGCGCTCGCCAAGAAGCTGAAGATGTACACGCTACGCTCCAAGGTCACGGTCGAGGATCGTAGCTCCACGACTGAAGTGGCGTTGGTCTATGGTGACGGACTTCCGACGACATTGACAGTGGAGGGTGCGATCGCCTTCGCCGACCCCCGGCTCGACGCGCTTGGGACCCGGGTCATTGCACCGGCCGGCCGGGCTTCGGTCCTGCTGACGGCAAGCGGGCTGATCGAAGCGCCGCTTGCAGTCTACGAGGCGCTGCGCCTCTCGCTCGGCGTGCCGGATGGCAGCCGCGACCTGCCGGTGGAAAAGGCGCTGTTGCTCGAAAGCGGCTTCGACGAGCTGAACGGCGTGGACTGGAAGAAGGGTTGCTACATGGGTCAGGAGCTGACCGCCCGCACCAAATACCGCGGACTAATCAAGAAGCGACTCTTCCCCGTGAGCGTCGAGGGCGAGGCCCCCGCTCCCGGCACGGCTATCCACAAAGACGGGCAAGAAGTCGGCGAACTACGGTCGGGCTCGGGCAATCGGGCCATAGCGATGCTGCAGCTCGACGCCGCCCAAAACGGCGCCACTCTTACTGCAGACGGTGTGCGGATCGTGCCAGAATTCCCGGGCTGGATGCGCCTGCCCACCTAGATTTGATGGCGTCCAAACGGATTGTGCATATAATGCACAATTCATGCGTATTCTTGCACTCGCTGTCGTCATGGCAGGCTTGGTTGCGACGCCAGCGGCAATGGCGCAGCAATCGGCGCCTTCGGAGCAGACGCGCGCAGCCTACGAAGCGGCGTTTCAGGAGACGCTCCGCAAGCCAGGCGATCCCGGCGTGCTGTTGCGCTATGCCGATCTCGCCGTGCAGGTCGGCGATCTGGAGGCCGCCATCTCCGCGCTGGAACGACTGCTGCTGATCGACGGCGATCAGCCCAAGGTCAAACTCGAGCTGGGCGTTCTCTACTTCCGCCTCGGCTCCTATGAGGCCGCGCGGACCTACCTCGAGAGCGCTCGCCAGTCGGGGCGCGCCACGGCCGAGACGCGAGAACGCGCCGACGAGTATCTTCGCGAAGTCGACAGCAAGGTCAGTCGTTCGCAGTTGTCCGGTGACGTCATGGTCGGCCTCGGCTACTCGACCAACGCCAACAGCGGCCCGGGCGCCGCCGCGGGCGCGTTCGGCGCGACAGCGGTGACCAATCCCAACATCTCGCAGCGCCCCGATTTCAACGTGATCGGCGCCGCCACGCTGCGCCATCGCTACGATCTCCACCGCCAGGACAATGGCGCGCTAGAGAGCGAGCTTCAGTTTTATACATCGCGGCAGTTTCAGGTGGCCGAAGCGAATGTCGTCTACCTCGACTTCACCACCGGGCCGCGCACCTCTCCGTTCGAGACCGGCTTCTTCGACGACCTGACTTGGCGGCCTTTTCTGACCGCCCGCTACGTGAACGTGCAGGACGCCACCAGCTACTGGGCTTGGGGCGCGGGCCTCGAATTCGGCGCACCACTCGGTCCGCAGATCGCCAGCACACTCTCGATGTTTGGCCGACGCCGCGAGTTTGTGAACAGCGTCAATGCCCCGACCAACAACCAGTCGTCGGGCGACGAAGGCGTGGTTTCGCTCGAATTCCGCGTCGAGCTCACCTCGTACATGACGATGACGCTGAATGGCGCGTTTACCCGCTTCGTCGCGATGACGCCGGCGCAGAGCTATGGCGAGATAGTTTTGGGCGGCGCGATGGAGGTTCGTTTCAAGGATCCCCTGTCCATAAACGGCCGCGATTGGTCGGCGACCGCCAACATTGGCACGGCTGCGGCGGTATATGATCAACCAGATCCGTCGGTTAGCTCGACCACGGTACGAAGCCAGAACGACGTCAATCTCGGCCTGATTTTGGCCATACCGTTGGACGACCGTATCTCGCTAATAGGTCAGGCGAACTACTTCCGTCGATCAGCCTCGCTTAGCACCTATGCCTACGATGCCTTCAGCACGATGATGGGTATCGGATGGCGCTTCTAATCTCGGGGGCTACCATGTTCCGCTCTGGCGTGTTCGCTGTAGCGTCAGCGTGCATCGCGTTGTCCTGCGTAACCATCGCTGAAGCAAAGGTCGGCGTCACATCCGTGACGGACGGCGAGCCGCTCGGCCAGCCGCCCACCGCGAGCGAGCGCATACTGCGAGTCGGCATCGACGTGCAGGCCAACGAGCGCGTCACCACCAAGGCCGACGACCGCGCGCATGTCGTCTTCCTCGATGGCACGGCGCTGACGATCGGACCCAACAGCGTTCTCGTCATCGACAGGTACGTCTACGATCCGGACCGCAAGACCGGCGACATCGCGCTCAGCACGACGCGTGGCGTGTTCCGCTTCGTCGGTGGCGCAATCAGCAAGAACAGCGAGGTGACGGTCAAGACGCCCAGCGCCACCATCGGCATCCGCGGCGGCATCGCGCAAATTGCGGTAGCCGAAAGCGGGGTGACATCGGCCAACTTCCTCTATGGCGATGCCATGCGCGTTACCAATCTGGGCCAAACCACGATCGCCACGCGTAGCGGTTCGCAGATCCAGGTGGCTCCTGGTGAACCGCCAACCAAGCCGAGCATCATTCCTCGTGGCCAGATGCCCTCTACCCAGCCTCTCGAGAAGCGCCCCGCCGCGGCACCGCTGCCCGGCCCTGCCGGTGCCCGGGCACCGGTGAACCAGAACGTGGTCAACCAAAACATCGCGTTGCAGCAGAACTTCGTCCCGAATTCCCCGATCATGCAGCCGGCGCCGACGACCACCACACCGACCACGACACCGATCCTTACGACTGCGGCCATCACGCCGCAGACCGTCGCGTCGATCGGCGATACGCTCGATAGATCCAAATTCCGCGAGCGCAACTCCGGACTGGGAGCGTCAAGAGCCACGCTGGTGGCGGCTTATCGGCCGGAGGCCAAGGGTGACCAAGGCCAGCGTGCTCTGGGCAATCCGCCACCGAGACAGCAAATCAAGGCCGGGCCGACGAGACAACCAGCGGTGCCCAAGGTGCCAGCACCGATTCGGAGCGGCATCGGCGGTCCGGGCAAGCAAGCCATCAATCAAAACCTGAACCAGCAGTTGCGTCCGCCGGGCAAGCCCTAGCCTCTTCGCCTCACGGGTCCTAAGGTTCCCTCGCGCCCACGCGGTATTGGTGCGCGAGGAGAGGATCCCGTGAAGCTCATCAATCCCAATCCATTCACAACGCGGCCGGAGATCGTCGGCACGTTCGGCGTCGTCACCTCGACGCACTGGATCGCGACAGCGGTCGGAATGGGCATCCTCGAGAAGGGCGGCAACGCCTTCGACGCCGCCGTCGCCACCGCTTTCACGCTCCAGGTCGTCGAGCCGCATCTCTGTGGGCCCGGCGGCGACGCGCCGCTGATCCTGCACGACGTCCGCCGCGGCAAGACCGAGGTGGTCTGCGGCCAGGGCCCGATGCCGGCTGCCGCGACCATCGCGCACTATAGGGGCCTCGGCCTCGACCTCATTCCCGGCACCGGCCTTCTGCCCGCCTGCATTCCGGGCACTTTCGATGCCTACATGCTGGTCCTGCGTGACTACGGCACGATGCGCCTCGCCGACGTGCTCTCGCCGGCGATCGGTTACTGGCTGAACGGCCATCCCATCGTCGAGCGCGCCACGGCGACCATCGCCGCCGTCGCGGAGCAGTTCCGCACCCACTGGACGACCTCAGCCGACGTGTTCCTGCCGGGCGGCGACGTGCCCAAGCCCATGTCGACGTTTCGCAACGTCACCCTGGGCAAAACCTACGCGCGCATCCTCAAGGAGGCTGAGGCAGGCGGTGGCGGCCGCGAGGTCGAAATCGAGCGGGCCCGCAAGGCGTGGAGCCAGGGTTTCGTTGCCGAGGCGATCGACAAGTTCTGTCGCGATCAGGACGTGATGGACGTTTCCGGCAAGCGCAACAAAGGCGTGCTGACCGGCCAGGACATGGCGAAGTGGCAGGCGACGGTGGAAGCACCGCTCACTTACGACTACGGCCGGTACACTGTTTGCAAGCCGCACACCTGGACCCAGGGCCCGGTGGTCCTGCAGCAACTCGCCCTGCTCAAGGGCTTCGACCTCGACGGCATGGACCCGACCAGTCCCGATTTCATCCACCTGCAGGTCGAATGCCTGAAGCTGGCCTACGCCGATCGTGAGGCGTTCTACGGCGACCCCGCCTTCGTCGACGTGCCGATGCCGACGCTTCTCTCGGACGCTTACAATGCCGACCGCCGCGAACTGATCGATCCTGCCTGTGCCTCGCTGGAACAGCGCCCCGGCAAGGTTGAAGGTTATGGCGGCCTGATAAAGCTACGCCGCGCCGACGGTGTTCGACTGGGCGTGGCCTCGAGCGGCGCCGGCGAGCCGACGGTCGGGCGCGTCGGCCAGACCAGCGGCGACACTGTTCATTTCGACATCGTCGACAGGGACGGCAACATGATTTCCGCCACGCCCTCGGGCGGATGGCTTCAGAGCTCGCCCGTCATCCCGGAGCTCGGCTTCCCGCTCGGCACCCGCGGGCAGATGTTCTGGCTCGAGGAAGGTCTCCCCGGCTCGCTGGCGCCGGGCAAGCGGCCGCGCAGTACCCTCACACCTACCCTCGCCCACCGCGACGGCAAGCCCTACATGGTCTGGGGATCACCGGGCGGCGACCAGCAGGACCAGTGGATCACGCAGCACTTCCTGCGCCACGTCCACTGCGACATGAATCTCCAGGAGGCGATCGATGCGCCGGCCTGGCACAGTGAGCATTTCCCCTCTTCGTTCTGGCCGCGCACCGCGCGCCCCGGCGTTCTTGTGCTGGAGGGCCGCATTCCCAAAGAAACCGTCGCCGAGCTGAAGAAGCGCGGCCACGAGGTAGAAATCAATGATGAATGGTCGGAGGGCCGGCTGACCGCCGCGACGCGTGACGATCCGTGGCGCAAGGCGGCCGCCAATCCGCGCGGCATGCAGGGCTACGCGGCGGGCCGCTGATCGAACTGTGACGTGGTCGATCATCTTCCGTGACGGGCCGGGCGGGCGCATCGCGATCGCCGTTGCCATCTCGCCGGGCAGCTCGCGCTCGTACCGACGAGGCGGCTCGGCCGGCTCCAGGGCGCTCAGTTTGCTCAACCCCGGGCGCTCGAGCACGCGGCTCACCACCGCTGGCGAGACACCGACCGTAGCGGCGATTTCCTTGCCCGGCATGCGCCGGCGTCGCAGGCTTGCAATGCGCTTGATCCCCTCTGGCGGCGTCGGTCGGTGCAGTCGCTTTAGGCTAGGCCGCGCGCTGCGATCCTGCAGGCCGGCCAGGCCTTCCTGCTCGAGGTGGCCGGCCCATTTGCGGCCGGTGCGCGGGCAAACGCCTGCGGCTTCACTGGCGGCCTGCGGCGGTTGCCCACCAAGGATCATTTTCGCCAGCCGCTCTCGACC
>CAYQAY010000010.1:0-47587 GCA_964415585.1 uncultured Reyranella sp. | reverse complement strand
TGGCGGCCTGCGGCGGTTGCCCACCAAGGATCATTTTCGCCAGCCGCTCTCGACCGTGCGGTGTCGGGCGGGCATTCTTGTAGACGTCCATTCAGCTCTCCCCCCAAGGAACGTTGACGTCTCGACAACATCAGCTTCCTCGGCAGGAGCCGGGGGGACAACCTATCGGAAGCTCACAGCCAGCTGTGCTACGAGCAGGCGATCACCCGGCTAATTCGGCAGCGCCGTGTCGATGCTTTCGAAGGCGGGCACCCTGCTGTTCAGGGTGGTTACGCGTTCCTCCACCAGAAGCTGCGCGACTGCCAAAAAGTGCACCAGCTCGCTGTCAGCCAGGCCCTCTGCCTCTTCGATCAGGTCGCGCACCCCATGCCACACTCTGAACAACGCTGCAGCCCGCTTTTTCTCCGACAGAGGCGCCCTGCCGCGCCGCCGCTGGATGTTCGGTTCGACGACGATCTTGAAACCATCTGCCATGTGCACCCGCCTGACGCTGCCGCGTCCGCACGTCGGCAATAGCCGACGTGCGGACGGGCGGGGAACGTCACTTACCCTCGCTGATCGATGCCTGCCATACCCTACCCCAAAAGAGCAGGCGGGCGACGGCGATCTGTGGTGACGTTCTCTCAGGTCGCTGTCAGTTGCTGGGAGTCCCCAGTGGCAGCCCGGAAGCATCGAGAGGCTGCTCTCGCCGCAGCACGACGGCCTCTGGCGCCTCGACCTCAGGCAGGGGCTTGCTGGGGTCGACGGCACGGACCATTGCCACGATACGCTTGGCGCTGCCGCCGGTGTCCTCGACGACGAGTCGGCGCCAGCCGTGCTTCTCCCAGTACTTCACATCTTGCGGTAGAGACTGCGTGTAGAGCATGTTGCAGCCACGGCTTTCCGCCAGCTTGCGGCAGCGCTCCAGCAGAAGCTGGCCGATATTGTGGCCGCGGTAGCGCTGGATCACCGCCAGCCTCTCGGGCATTGCAAACGACCGGAACCAGCGCACGCGAACGGCGCCGACCGGTTCCTCGCCGACATAGGCGATGATGTGGGTGGCACCGAAATCATGGCCGTCGAACTCCTCGGAGTACGGCACGCCAAGCTCACCCACAAAACAGGCGGCCCGTACTGCGAAGGCCTGCAGTGAGTCTTCCATCCTCATCGCGAGCTTGGTCGCGATAGTCTCGCCGTCAATCGATTGCGCAATGGCAGCCATTCTACGTCCCCCTCAGTTCGCTCGACGCTCAGCCCATTCAGCATGCGGATTAGTCGCGCCCCTCACCGTCGATTCCTCCAGGATGCCGCGTTGGTCGAGCCGGTCTTCTGGCCGATTCAGCACGAGTGGATCGGTGTAGATTGTCGGCTTGTCCCGCTCGTCCAATCCGAAATCGGCGGCCATCGCCCCGTACTCGTGGTCGGAAAAATGGAAGATCTTGTCGTCGATCCGGTAGAAACCGCAGCGCTCCATGATCTTCCACAAGCGGTGCTGGGAGTGCAGATAGCCTTTGCTGTAGCCTTTCTTCGCCGCGAAGTTCTTTGCCCACTCCATGAGCGGTAGAAAAAGCCCCATCGACCGGTAGCGCTTGAGGACGACCGCACGCTCGAACTTCACGAACGTTCCGAACCAGCGAATGCGCAGCGACGCCGCGGGCTCGCCGTCCACATAGACCATGATGTGGCTGGCGGAATAGTCGTTGCCGTCGAATTCTTCCCAGTACGGGCAATGCTGCTCGCCCATGTAGACGGCGGCGCGCAGCATGTAGCACTGCATCAGCTCGTCGGATGTCGACGCCAGCTTGATGGTAATGACGGGCCGATTGCTCAGACCCGCCGTCGGTCGTTCGGTCATCTCAATTCCCCTCCGTCAATACTCCGTTGTCGTTCCGGAAGCGACGGCCCCCAGCCGACACGACCGGAAGATTCTGAGAAAGTTGTTCCAGAACGTCGGTAACGACGGCGGACGTCATTCCCTTCGCGCCACGGCGAATCGCTGTCGCCGATACGTTGTCGCGGCGCATGATGCGCCACGGATAGATCCAGCCGCACTCGTCGTAGATGGCGCGGACCAGCATGCCGCCATAGTCGGTGCCGTGCAGACCATGCAGTCGCGTGCCGGGATGGCGCCTCTTGATGTCGGCGATCACGCCCTGGAAGCCTCGCGCATAGTAGACTTCGGGGTTGAAGTAGACCTCGACTTTGTCACTGAGTCCTGCCTCGGCGAGGGCGAGGTCAATCAGCGCCTTCCGGGTTTCCGGCGGCAGAAACTTGTTGCCTGTCGGGAAATAGTCTACGGCGACGTCGGCCTTCTCCGTCTTCTCGTAAATCTGGAATCCGCTCTCCAGCCCGCTAATGCGGATTTCGCCCTTGCGGAACGCGTCGGCGTGGGCGCGGGGGACGAGGGTCGGGTGAATGATGACTTTGTCGAGCCCGCGATCCTCAATCGCCTGCCGCACGATCTTCAGGTGCGTGTTGTGGAACGGGTTGAAGGTGCCAAAGTAGAGGCCGATGCCACCCTTCGGCGCGAACTGCGAGCGCAGGTCCGACAGCAGCCCAATAGTGAACAATAGCGCGCCGAAGCCGTATCCGACGATCAGAAAGGCTTCGCGAGCGTAAGGCAGGCCTGCCGTTCCGAAGGCCGCCAACACGAGGTTCACCGATAGACCCACCTGCGTGTTGCGGACCGCGTCGCCAATGCCGCGCTGGAACAGGAAAGCGCCGAGATATTGGATGCCCTGTGAAGCGAGCGTCACCGCAAGCGCCGCCGACACGAAACCACCGACCGACGCCAAGCCGGCCTGGTTGAGCGCTCCACCCGACGCCATGACCCAGAACGCGCCGAGGTTGAAGGCGAACTGCGGGAAGAAACGTCCCAGTCTGCCGCCGGTGACGAACCCGGTCTTGTTGTTGGCCCAGATCTCGGCCTTGTTGCTCCAGTTGGAGTAAGTGGGGATGAAGAAGCTGATGAACAGCGACACCCCGATCAGAGCCGGATTCGTCCAGCTATTGTGCGCGTAGCCATAACACAAATACTGAAGGAGGCCGACGAACGTGGCCATGCGCGTCGATGGACTGCGCACATAACGAGCGATCATGCCGGAGAAATTCGCCAGCCATGTCGCCTTACCGTCTGAGCCGATTACGGCCACAGAAGCACCCTTCAGCCCCGTTACGAAGCGTCAATCGCGAATCACACAACCGATAGATTGACTAACGAATGCGAGGACTAGATAAGTGCCGGCTCGACCTGTGCGGTTTGTGGAAAAAAGCCGCCTAGTGCCCTAGAAAGAGACGGAAAACGACAACTTCCCAATAATGGTATAAGGTAAACCACGGGGCCCCATTCAAGTAAACTTCGGGCCGACAACCTTATTGTATCGATTGTTACGATGGTCACGACTCCACCACTCAAGAGCAAGGTCCCAAATATTCTCGGCGATTGGGACGACGTTCGTTTCTTCCTTGCGGTTGCAAAAACCGGAAGTTTCAGCGCTGCAGCTACACAATTGAACACCAAGCAGACGACCGTCGGTCGTCGGATTCAAGCGCTGGAGCGTCGGCTGGGCGCTAAGTTGTTCGACCGTCACCGCCACGGCATGGAGGTGACGCCGGCCGCACGCGGCGTTCTGGTCCAGGCCGAATCGATGATGTCGAACGCGACGTCGATCGAGCGCCACCTCGCCGGTCTCGACCGCGAGATGGCCGGCATCGTCCGCATAGCTGCAACCGAAGGTATTGCGGCCAACTGGCTGGTGCCTCGCCTAGGCAAGCTGCGTACTCTACACCCTGACATCATCGTGCAGGTCATCGTGGGCGACCAGGTCCTCGATCTGGCGACGCGTCAAGCCGATCTCGCGATCCGCTTCTTCCGCCCGACGTCGAACCAGCTTGTCGCCGCGCGTGTTGGCCAGGTCAACATGTCGATCTTCGCGGCGCCGAGCTATGTCGAGCAATACGGCCTACCGCAGTCTCTGGAAGACCTGCAGGATCATCAGATTGTCGACCACACCACGCTACATGCGCTGCCGGCACTTAAGCCGTGGAGCGAGGTCGTCGAGCGCAGCCACAGCATCGTGCTTCGCACGAACTCCTCCTATGCCGCGATGGAGGCGGTCAGCGGTGGCTACGGTATCTCGGTCTTCCCGGACTACATCGCGAAGACCACAACGCTCCAGCCCGCACCGATCGATCTCAATATCGTCCGCGACATCTGGCTGGTGAGCCACGAGGAAACAAACAAGGGCGCGCGCATCCGCACCGTAATCGACTATGTCCGCGAGCAGTTCCGCCAAGACGAGCGGGAGTGGTTCAGCCCGATCGTGCACCGCGCGCCAGCCGACGCAGCCTAGAGGGCGGCCTTCAGCCGCTCGTATATCGCCTCGATCTCGGCCTTGTCGCCGGGCTTGTAGTTCCAGTTGAGCGTTACTCCATCGCCCGTTTGGCGCGGCATGATGTGGATATGGAAGTGCGGCACGCTCTGCCCTGCACCCTCGCCGTTGGCCTGCAACAGGTTGATCCCCACCGGCTTCAACTCCTTCGCGACCGCCTTGGAAACCTTCTGCGCAGTCCTCGCTACCGCCGCGAGAACGTCGGCGGGGATCATGTCTACCGTCGGCCAATGGCCCTTGGAAACGGCCAGAGCATGCCCGGGGTTGACAGGGTTGATGTCCATGAAGGCGATGGTCGCCTCGTCTTCCAACAGTTTGAAGCAAGGAATCTGGCCCGCGACGACCCTGCAGAAGATGCAGCTATGTTCGATCGGGTGGTTCATCGCGGCACACCTCCAGCACGGCGGCCAGCTCACGCAGCCGCTTGAAGGGCTGCGCTCCCGGCGCCAAGGCAACATCGGACCCCAGCTTGTCGAGCCTCGCAAGGCCGTCGCGGCCGTACCGGTCGCGCAGCGACTCCGTTACCCAAACCTCGCTCTGCCGGTGGCGTGCGGCCGCCAGGCGCCCGTCGACCGCCATGTAAGTGCGATGCGCTTCCAGCGCGCCGACCAACCCTTCCATCCCGGCGCCGCTGCGTGAGGACACCGCGAGTATCTTGACCGGCCAGCCACCGCCTTCACCTGCCGTAGCGAGAGACAATGCACCGGTCACGTCGGCACGCGCCCGCTCCGCCGCGGTGCCCATGTCGGCCTTGGTGATGACGACCAGATGCGGGATTTCGACGATGCCCGCCTTCATGAATTGCAGCGAATCGCCGGAGCCGGGTTGGACGCAGAAAAGCACGGTGTCGGCGACACCTGCGACGTCGGTCTCCGACTGTCCGACGCCCACCGTCTCGATCAGCACATAGTCGAACAGCGCCCTCATGACCACCATGGCGGCGAGCGTCTGGTCCGCCAGCCCGCCCAGCCGGTCGCGGGCTGCCATGGAGCGGACGAAAGAACCCTCGTCGGCGCCGTCGTGGACGATGCGGACTCGGTCGCCGAGCAGCGCGCCGCCGCTCATCCGCGATGACGGGTCGACAGCGATGACGCCGACAGTGCTGCCGGATCTCCGCCAGGCGGCGACCAACGCGGCGCACAGGGAGGACTTGCCAACCCCCGGAGGTCCGGTAACGCCCACAACATGGGCACGCGGATCGCACCATGCCTCGCCCAGCAGCGCTTGCGTCGCCTCACCGTCGGGATCGCGCTCTAGGCCGGCAAGCGCTTCGGCCAGCGCCCGCTTGCCTTCTCTGCGGAGCGCCGCCAACCTCATTCGGTCTTGAGGGCACCGCCCAATGCCGCCTGCGCCGCCGCAAGGCGCGCGATCGGCACGCGATAGGGCGAGCAGGAGACATAGTCGAGGCCGGCCTTGTGGCAGAAGAAAACAGACGCCGGATCGCCGCCGTGCTCGCCGCAGATGCCGAGCTTCAGGCTGTTGCGCGCCTTTCGGCCGCGCTCGCAGGCAATCTCGATCAACTCGCCCACACCCTCGGTATCGAGCGACGCGAACGGATCGTGCTCCAGGATGCCACGCTGCTGATACTTCTCGAGAAACGAGGCTGAGTCGTCACGGCTTAATCCGAAGGTTGTCTGCGTCAGATCGTTGGTGCCGAAGGAGAAGAACTCGGCCGACTGGGCGATGTCGCCGGCGCGCAACGCCGCACGCGGCAGCTCGATCATCGTGCCGACCAGATATTCGAGCTTCTGGCCCGACATCTGTCTCACTTCTTCGGCAACCTGGTCGACCACGACCTTCATGAGGTCAAGCTCTTTTCTTGTCGCGACGAGCGGGATCATGATCTCGGGCACGACTGTCTTGCCGGCCTTCTTCTGCACCTCAGCCACGGCCTCGAAGATCGCGCGGGCCTGCATCTCATAGATCTCCGGAAAAGAGATGCCGAGGCGGACGCCGCGATGGCCGAGCATCGGGTTGAATTCGTGCAGCTTGTGGGCACGCGCCTCTATCTCAGCGGGTTCGACACCGAGGTCTTTGGCAACCACCTCCATGTCGGCCTGCGTCTTGGGGAGGAACTCGTGCAGTGGCGGGTCGAGCAGGCGGATAGTGACCGGCAGGCCGGCCATGATCTCGAAAAGCTCCATGAAATCCCGACGCTGCATCGGCTGGATCTTGGCCAACGCCGCGCGGCGGCTCTTCTCGTCGTCGGCCAGGATCATCTGGCGGACAGCCACGATGCGGTCGCCCTCGAAGAACATGTGCTCGGTGCGGCAGAGGCCGATGCCCTCGGCGCCGAACTTGCGGGCCTGCGCGGCATCGGCCGGCGTCTCGGCATTGGTGCGGATGCCGAGCGTGCGGAACTCGTCCGCCCAAGCCATCAGCTCGGCGAAGTCGCCGCTGAGTTCCGGTTGAACGGTCGGCACCACGCCCAGCATGATCTCGCCAGTTCCGCCGTCGAGCGTAATGTGCTCGCCGGCCTTGACCAACGTGCCGCGTACCGAGAGCGTGCCAGCCCTGCCGTCGATGCGCACGTCGCCCGCGCCCGCGACACAGGGTTTGCCCATGCCGCGTGCCACCACGGCAGCGTGGCTGGTCATGCCGCCCGTCGAGGTCAGGATGCCTTCGGCAGCATGCATGCCGTGGATGTCCTCGGGGCTGGTCTCGCGGCGCACGAGGATGACCTTCTCGCCGCCGCGCGCCTGCTTCTCCGCCTCGTCGGCGGAGAACACGATCTTGCCCGACGCAGCACCCGGCGAGGCCGGCAGGCCCTTGGCGATGACCTTGCGCTGCGCCTTGGGATCGAGCGTCGGGTGCAGAAGCTGGTCGAGCGAGGACGGCACGATACGCGCCACCGCTTCCTTCTTGTCGATCAGGCCCTCGCGGACCATGTCGACGGCGATCTTCAGCGCGGCTTTGGCCGTACGCTTGCCGTTGCGCGTCTGCAGCATGTAGAGCTTGCCGCGCTGCACGGTGAACTCGATGTCCTGCATGTCGCTATAGTGCTTCTCGAGCCTCTGGCGGACGTCATCGAGCTGCTTGAAAACCTCCGGCATCACCTCTTCCATCGCCGGCGCATCGGACTTCTGGGCGAGCTTGCCCTGGATGGTGAGATGCTGCGGCGTGCGGATGCCGGCTACGACATCCTCGCCTTGCGCGTTCACGAGATACTCGCCGTAGAACAGGTTGGTACCGGTCGACGGGTCGCGCGTGAAGGCGACGCCCGTCGCGCAGTCCTCGCCCATGTTGCCGAACACCATGGCCTGCACGTTCACCGCGGTGCCCCAGCTCTCCGGGATCGAATGCAGGCGGCGGTAGGTGATGGCGCGCTGGTTCATCCACGATTCGAACACGGCACCGACGGCACCCCAGAGCTGCTCGCGCGGCTCCTGGGGAAAGGGCTTGCCGGTCCGCTTCTCGACGAGCTTCTTGTACTCGCCGACCACGGTGCGCCAGTCGTCGGCCTTGAGGTCGGTGTCCATGTGGACACCGAGATCCTCCTTCCGAAGTTCCAGCGCTTCCTCGAAGTAGTGATGGCCGACGTCGAGGACGACGTTGGAGTACATCTGGATGAAGCGGCGATAGCTATCCCAGGCGAAGCGCTCGTCGCCGGAGGACTTGGCAAGCCCCAGCACCGTCTTGTCGTTTAGGCCGAGGTTCAGCACCGTGTCCATCATACCGGGCATCGAGGCCCGCGCGCCCGACCGGACCGATACCAGCAATGGGTTGGCCGGGTCGCCGAACTTGGCGCCGACGACCTTCTCGACACCGACGAGCGCTTTCTCGACCTCGTCCTTCAGTTCCTGCGGATAGGTGTGCTTGTTGTCGTAGAAGTAGGTGCAGACTTCCGTCGTGATGGTAAAGCCCGGCGGCACCGGAAGCCCGAGGCTCGACATCTCCGCCAGGTTGGCGCCTTTGCCGCCCAGCAAGTTGCGCATCTCGGCGCGGCCTTCGGCCATGCCATCCCCGAAACTGTAGACCCACTTGGCCATGCTTAGCCCTCGATCTTCGAGAAATCGGCCACCGAATCCATGGTGGCGCGTATCTTGTTGAGCAACTTCAGCCTGTTTAACCGCAAATCGGGCCGATCAGTGACGTTGACTGTGACCTTGTCGAAGAAAGAGTCGATCGGCGCACGCAAGCCGGCAAAGGCCTTCATGGCACCCGCGAAATCCTCCATGGCCAGAGCAGATCTCACGGCATGCTCGATGTCGGCCAAGGCGGAAGCAACGGCCTTCTCCTCGACTTGTTCCAGCAACGCGCCATCGGCGGCACCCGCGATCTTCGCCGCCAGGGCCTTGTCCTTGTTCTCCTCAGCGCGAACGATGTTCGCCGCGCGACCATAAGCAGTCAGCAGGTTCCTGCCGTCCTCGCTGCCGAGGAAAGCCTGGAGCGCCTCGACCCTCGTCAGTAGGCGCACGAGATCGTCCTCGCCGCCGAGTGCCAGTACCGCATCGACCATGTCATGGCGAACGCCCTTCTCGCGCATCTGCACCTTGAGGCGCTCGGCGAAGAAGGCGAGCAGGTCGTCGGCCTTGAGGAACGGCTTGAGCGGCAGACGCAGCTTGTTCTCGACGATGATGCGGATCACGCCCAGCGCTGCGCGGCGCAAGGCGAAGGGGTCGCGCGATCCCGTGGGCTTCTCGCCGATCGACCAGAAAGAGGTCAGTGTATCGAGCTTGTCGGCCAACGCGACCACGACCGAAACCGGCGCGCTCGGGCAGCGATCGTTCGGACCGGCCGGCGCGTAGTGGTCGCCGATAGCATCGGACACCGCCGCCGGCAGCTTCTCACCGAGCGCGTAGTACCGACCCATCACGCCCTGCAGCTCGGGGAACTCGCCGACCATGCCGCTCACCAGGTCGGCCTTGCAGAGCCGAGCTGCCTGCTCGGCCTGGCTTGCATCCACACCCGGCACGGCTTTCGCGAGATCGCCTGCCAGTTTCACAATGCGTTCGACGCGTTCGGCCTGAGTGCCGAGCTTGGCGTGGAACACGATCTGCTTCAGCGCCGGCAGCCTGCTCTCCAGTGTCTGCTTGCGGTCCTGGTCCCAGAAGAACTTCGCGTCGGCGAGGCGGCCGCGCAGCACCCGCTCGTTGCCCGCGACGATCGTCTTTCCGCCGTCACTCGCCACGTTATTGGCGACAACGACGAAACGGCTGGCGAGCGAGCCGTCGGCTTTCGCGGTCGTGAGGAAGCGCAGATGCATCTTCATCGAGACGATCAGCACTTCCGGCGGCACATCCATGAACTGGGCGTCGATGGAGCCGAGCAAGGGCACGGGCCATTCGGTAAGGCCAGCCACTTCCTCGAGCAGCCCCTCGTCGTCGTTCAGGGTGACCTGCGCTTCGCGGCAGAGCCTGCGCGCGCCTTCGAGGATGATCGCCTTCCGCTCGGCCGAATCGAGCACGACGTGCGCATCCCTTAGCTTCGCGACATAGTCGGCGAAGCCGGAGACTGAAATCTCTCCTTTGCTCAGAAAGCGATGACCGCGCGTCGTGTCACCGAAAGCAACCGGCGCCATCGGGCCGCCGGGTTCGACCGCGCCCTTCAGCACCTTGCCGTCGAACAGTGCCACGACGCCCTGCAGCGGCCGCACCCAGTGCATCGTGCCGCTGCCCCACTTCATCGACTTGGGCCACGGCAACGCCTTCATGGCGGCGACGATCACTGCAGGTAGCGAGTCGGCCGTCGGGCCACCCTTCTTTGTCACGACGGCGAACCAGAACTCGCCCTTGCCAGTGTCGCGCTTTTCCGCCTGTTCCAGCGAGGCGAGGCCGGCTCCCTTGAGGAATCCCTGGACTGCTTGGTCGGGAGCGCCGACGCGGGGACCGCGCCTCTCTTCTCTGACGTCGTCACGCACCGCCTGAATGCCGTCGATCACAAGCGCGAGCCGGCGCGGTGTCACGAAGGCCTGCGCCTTCTCGAAACCGATACCCGCCCCCTTCAGCCCGTCACAGACCAGTCTCTTCAGGTCGTCGGCCGCGCGCGCCTGCATGCGCGCCGGTATTTCTTCAGAAAGTAGTTCGAGAAGAAGCTCGGCCATCTCAGGCAGCTTTCTTCTGGGTAGCAAGCCACGCCGTGCAGCACGCCTTGGCGAGATCACGTACGCGCAGGATGTAGCTCTGACGCTCGGCCACGCTGATCACGCCGCGCGCGTCGAGCAGGTTGAAGGCGTGGGAGGCCCTGATGCACTGCTCGTAGGCCGGCAGCGGCAGCTTCTTCTCGATCAGCTGGCGACATTCCCTCTCAGCATCGACGAAGCGCCGAAACAGCATCTCGGTGTCGGCGTGCTCGAAATTGTAGGCCGACTGCTCCTTCTCGTTCTGCAGGAACACGTCGCCGTAGGTCAGCGGCACGTCCGAGTCCGAGCGGTTGAACGGCAGGTCGTAGACCGACTTCTTGTCGAACAAGTACATGGCGAGCCGCTCGAGCCCGTAGGTGATCTCACCGGCCACCAGATCGACCTCGATGCCGCCTACCTGCTGGAAGTAGGTGAACTGAGTGATCTCCATGCCGTCGCACCAGACTTCCCAACCGAGGCCCCAGGCGCCGAGAGTCGGGCTCTCCCAGTCGTCCTCGACGAAGCGGATATCGTGCAGCGACGTATCGATACCGATCGCGTCGAGCGAGCCCAGGTAACGTTCGAGAATGTCGGGCGGCGAGGGCTTCAGGATCGCCTGGAATTGGTAGTAGTGCTGGAGCCGCATCGGATTCTCGCCGTAGCGGCCGTCACCGGGACGACGCGAGGGCTGCACATAGGCCGCATACCAGGGCTTTGGCCCCAAGGCGCGCAACGTCGTGGCCGTGTGGAAGGTGCCTGCGCCCATTTCCATGTCGAAGGGCTGCAGGATCAGACAGCCCTGTGCCGCCCAATACTCCTGCAGGGTGAGGATGAGTTCCTGGAAGCACGTCGGCTTGGCGCGCGCTGCTGTGGGGTTCGACACCGGTATTCCCCGAAGCTCAGAAGGCCTTTTATTTCCGCGACTTATGGCCGTTTTTGCGGTGCGGCAAAATAGGTTCCGCCCCCACCCCGGTCAAGGCTGGCAGAGGGCCCGCGAAAGGCTGCGGCCTTATGGCCGTGGACGACCGCACTGGCCGCATTTTTCGGCAGCGGTCGAAATGTAGGCACCGCAGCCTGCACATTGCACCGTGTCCTCGACCACGACCGTGCGGGAAGGCGGAGCTGCGGGAGCGGGCGGCGGGGCCGGACGGGCGACCGGCGGCGGTGGAGGCGGCGTATCGGGCTTGCCCGTGAAGCGGTCGAACATGCCCTTCCAGTACCGGAACGTCTTCCAGGCCCCGTACACGGCAACACCGAACAGCGCGATCTTGAGCAAGAAGCCCATGCGGCCTTTTGCGGTTCCTGCGAAATCCGGTCAAGCGGGCTATATGTGGACCATGAATGGAACGGAGGACCGGCCGCTCGACCTGTTCGTGGTGGGCGGCGGCATCAACGGCGCGGGCATCGCCTGCGACGCGGCGGGACGGGCGCTCAAGGTCGGGCTCTGCGAAATGAACGATTTCGCGAGCGCTACCTCGTCCAAGGCGACGAAGCTGCTCCACGGCGGCCTGCGCTACCTTGAGCAGTACGAGTTCCGCTTGGTCCGGGAGGCGCTGCAGGAACGTGAGGTGCTGATCGCCAAAGCGCCGCATCTCTCCTGGCCATTGCGCTTCGTGCTGCCGCACGAGCCACATCTTCGTCCGCGCTGGATGCTGCGCATCGGCCTGTTCCTCTACGACCATCTCGACTGGCACATGACCCTGCCCAAGTCGATCGCGGTCGACCTGCCCACCTCGAAGTTCGGCAAAGGCCTCAAGCCCGGCTTCCAGAAAGGCTTCGTCTACTCTGATGCCTGGGTCGACGATGCGCGGTTCGTCATCACCAACCTCAAGTCGGCGCGGGAAATGGGCGCCAAGATCTGGGCCCGGCACCGCTGCGTGTCGGCCAGGCGCAGCGCTGACGGCAAGCTCTGGGACATCGAGTTGGCGGGTCCCGGCGGCGTGCCGGTGAAACTTCAGGCGCGCGGGCTGGTAAATGCCGCAGGGCCGTGGGTGAAGCACTTCATCGACGAACAGACCGACGTGAAGACGACCAAGCGCGTTCGCCTGGTCAAGGGCAGCCACATCATCGTGCCCAAGCTGCACGATGGCGATCACGCCTTCATCCTCCAGAACAGCGACAACAGGATCGTGTTCGTGATTCCCTACGAACGCGAGTTCTCCCTGATCGGTACCACCGACATCGCCGTCGACGAAGGTGAGCATCCGGTCTGCACACCTGAAGAGACCGCCTATCTCTGCGAGATTGCCAGCCACTACATGGCCAAGCCTGTGCGGCCTCAGGATGTCGTCTGGACCTACTCCGGCGTGCGTCCGCTGTTCGACGATGGCGACGACAACCCGTCCGAGGTGACGCGCGACTATCACCTCGAAGTCGACGGCGGCCCCGGCAAGGCGCCGCTGCTCTCGGTGTTCGGCGGCAAGATCACGACCTACCGCCGGCTGGCCGAGCATGCCTTGAAGGACCTCGCCCCTTGGTATCCGCACATGGGCGCACCCTGGACAGCCGAACGGGCGCTGGTCGATGGCGAGCTCGCCGACGCACCGACCTTCGAGCAGGCGTTCGACCTGTTCGTCGCCGGCGCCTCCACGAACAAGCCCGCGCTGCCCAAGGAACTGGTGCGCATCCTCGCCCGCCGCCACGGCACCGGCGTCGACGACCTGCTCGAGAACGTGAAGACCGTCGCCGACCTCGGCCGCCACTTCGGTGGCAGCCTGTACGAGGCCGAGGTGCGCTATCTGGTCCGCGACGAATGGGCGGTCGACGCCGAGGACGTGCTGTGGCGGCGCACCAAGGAAGGTCTCCACATGACGGCCGCGGAGCGCGAGGCGTTCTCGCTCTGGCTCGCCGAGCAGCGGCCGAACTTTACATAACTTCACCTCGCTGCCGGAATTGTCCGGCGGTCACGGGCCTATGATCGGGCCGTTTCCAACATCACGTGAGGTCCCGATGTCCGTACGTCCTCTTCTTCTCGGCGCGTCGGCCGCCGTCGTTCTCGCCGGCCTCGCTTTCGCGGCCCCCGCCCACGCGGTCGAGACCGATCTCGACGACTTCCTCGAACTTGCCCAAGCGACGCCGCCGGCTGGCGCCGAGCGTCGCTCCTTCTCGCCGCGCGCCTTCTGCGAGGATCGCGTGGCCCGCCGCATCGGCAACCGCGCTTACATCAAGGCCAAGCTCGACCTGAAGCCCGAGCAGATGACGGCCTGGAACGCCTTCGAGAAGGCGTCGGACGAGGCGAGCGCCAGGACCAAGGCCTATTGCGCGACCCTACCAACCGAGATGAAAGGCCGTCCCGATTACGTCGAGCGCCTGACGATGGAGGAAGGCGCCATGAAGGCGCGGCTGGCCTCGATCGAGACCGTGAAGCCCTCGCTCACCGCCCTGTTCGCGGCGCTGACGCCCGAGCAGAAAGCTTCGCTCGATCGTCCGCGCGGCCCGATGGGTCACGGGATGGGCGACCGGATGGGTGGGCCGGGCGGACCCGGCGCCGGCCCTCGTTAGCTCCTACCAGTCACTGTTGCGGACGATCTTCATGAGATCGTCCGCCATGGTGAGCGCGGTCAGCACGCCGGTCTTGGGATTGTCAGGCATGGCGCGGCCGAGTCGCTCGAGCTTGAGCTCGCCGGAATCGGCCACGACTTCGAGCTTGCTGGCATTGGTGCCCGGCGGCAACGTCGGATCGGCCACCAGCTCGATCTCGGTGCGGTCGAGTCCCGCGCCGCACAGCGCGACCGTGACCGCGAGGTTGGCGTTCTTCGGGTAGAGCCGGCCAGCATCGGCCGGCTTGCCGCGGAAGATCACCGTCGGCTCCTTGATCGACGGCAGGTCGAAATCCTTCTCTGCCGGCGTGCCGCTCCAGGCATGCGGCGGCTTGATCGAGATGTATTTCACGCGCTCGAGCTTGCCGAGGCGCATGGCGAGCAGGCCGTCGAGGCCGGCGATGGCGCCGGACGGCAGGCGCAGGCGGGCGCCACCCTTCTTCGCCGCCTTGAGATGCTTCTTCCACAGCGCCGGATCGCCATAGGCGCCGGTCGCGATCACCATCAGGTCGATGCCCTTCTTCAGGATGGTCTCGCCCCAGTCGCGGACCGCCTGCTGGCTCGCCGCTTCGACGACGATGTCGGGCTTGAGCTTCAGCAGCGCCTTCAGGGTCTCGACGACCGCGACCTTCTTGCCGACCTTCTTCTGGGTCTCCTTGGCCCGGCCCGGACGCACCAGCACGCCCACGATGTCGATCGGCGGCTTCTTCTCGCCGAACACGTCGAACAGCATCTGGCCGATCGCGCCATAGCCGATCAGTGCGATTTTCAGGCGCTTTTCCTTGGCCATGTGTTCCCCCGCTGCCCGTTTCGGCGCGACTATAGCGATCCGGCGCGGCTCTTGCGACCTCAGGGGGTGGCGGCTATAACCGCGCCCTCGCCGCGCGGGGTGTCTCCGTTTCCGACGGAGTGTAGCTCAGCCTGGTAGAGCACTAGCTTCGGGAGCTAGGGGCCGGAGGTTCGAATCCTCTCACTCCGACCAATCGGCGGGACGAACGGCGCGCAGCGATGCGCGCCGTTTTTCGTCACATGCAGTAGGCCTGCGCGGCGACCACCGAGTTGAGGCCCTGCATCTCGTTCTGGCTGAGGGTCGCGGGGTCGAGCAGGTTGCCGCTGACGCTGACCGACTGGTTCGACTTGCGCAGGCCGAGGATGGCGTTGGCCATCATGTTCGCCGGGATACGCGCGGCGATGCACTGGCAGGTGTTCTGCGCGGCCGTGACCATGCACTCCTTCATGAACTCGCTGTTCTGGGCCGCGGCGGGCGACCCGATCGCGGCGGGAACGGCAAGGGCGGCGACGACAAGTCCCGTGGCAACGATACGCATGCGGCACTCCCTGGATCGGCCGATCATACACCGATCAGCCAGTTGCGCAGCAGGCCGAACAGGCCGGTCGCGAACAGGATCGTGAGCGCGACGTTGCGGTAGAGCCGTTCGCTGGCCAGCCCGTGGAACAGCCGCCCGCCCGCCCAGGCACCCAAGACCATGACCGGGAACAGCACGGCCCCTCGTACCAGTGCATCGACGCCGGCCACGCCGGTCGCCAGCACGATCACGATCAGCAGGAACTGCGTCAGGAAGTAGTAGGTGACGATGTTGGCGCGATTGACCTGCGGTGGATCGTTGCCGGAGAGCAGGTAGAGAAGGACCGGAGGCCCACCGACGCTGGTGGTGGCCATCATCGCGCCCGAGATCGCGCCCACCGTTACGGTCGCAATGGTCGAGCGCTTGCCGTGATACTTCCAGCCCGTCCACATCAGGATGACGAAGGCCACGATCACCGCCGAGACCGCCGTAACGATCATGTTCTTGTCGACGCTCGCAAGCAGCCAGACACCGAACGGCATGGCGGCGCAGGCGGCGATGCTCATCGGCGTCAGCACCTTCCAGTCGGCATGCCGGCGGACCTGCGGGAAGAGCTGCAGCGAGACCACGAGCTCGATGGCGACCACCGTCACCACCATTTCGGCCGAGCCGAACAGGATGGCGAAGATCGGCGCCATCAGCATGGCCGAGCCGAAGCCCGCGAAGCCGCGCATCAGACCCGCTACGAGGGTGACGCCGACGGCGGTCCACAGGCCGGTCTCGGCGAACAGCGATTGAATGTAGGCGACCATGACGCGACTGCTTTCAGAAGGAGAGACGAACGACGACGACGATCCGCGGCCCCGGGGAACACCAGCACCGGGGCGGAGGATCAGCCGATAAGTCGAAGCGTCGTCAGTCGAATCATGGCCGCGGACCTTCCGCGATATCGTATGGCCGGTCAACCCTTGAGCCGGGCGCGGCGGTTCGCTCCCCCACGCCGGGAACCTCCACGACCTGCGGAGGTGGGATGTCCCGCTCCTCGCCGTCCAGGCCGTTGAAGGACCACGGGGAATCGTCGCCGCCGTGGTCGTGTCCGTGCGCGGCAGAAGCGTGCACACCGAACTCGGCGGCGCGGGCCGCTTCCGCCGCTTCGTCGGCGGCCATGGCGGCCTCGATCTCGGCGTCGCTCGGCATCTGCGCCTCACGCGCCTCGCGGCGGGCCTCGGCACGCGCCTCGATCTCCATCTGCTTCAGTCGGATCTCGTGCGCGCGCTGCAGGCGGTTCTCCTCGGCACGGGCCGCCCGTGCCTCGCGGGCATCCTCCAGCTTCAGCAGGAACATCAGCGCGCGGTCGTCGTGAATCGTCTCCTCGCCGACCTGCTTGCCCCGGAAGAAATGCGGCCGCGTGCGGACCTGGCCGGCGCGCAACCGGAGATCGTCGCGGTTCTCGGCGTAGCGCTCGGCCACCACCGCCTCGCAGCGCGCGGCGAAGGCCGGATACTTCGCGCGCCAGCGCCGCGCCGTACTCTCGTCGATGCCGACCCGCGCGGCGGCCTCGCGGAAGTTCCGGCAGCGGCGCAGGTTGTTGATGTAGCGCACGCGCAGCCGCCAGCCGCGCTGTGCTGGCATTGCTGGCACCTTGCCGCCCGATCCCGCACGCGGCCCGTCGAGCAGTGCGCGCTCGATCGACTTCGGCGCCTCGGCGATGCGCCGCTCGCTCTCCTTCGCCTCCCTGGCCTCGCGCTCGGCCCGCCCCTCCTCGCGCGCCTTGGCCTCGACATGGGCAAGCGACAGGCCGCGCAGATGCGGCGGCGGGATGAAGTTCTCGCGGTGCAGCCGCATCTGCCAGGCCAGCCACTGCCAGGTCATGCCGTCGGCGGGCGGTGCCGGGGGCTGATGCGCTTCGGGAACGGCGGTCTCGGTGGGAAAATCCATGGATATCCTCCTCTACAATCATATATAGGAGAGGATAGGATAGTTGTCAACCGCTCATGATAACTTCTAGGATTCCTTCTCTTTGGGCGCGTCCGACAAACTCTTCAATCTTCTCACGGCTCCCGGGGACACTTCACCCGCGTTTTGCCTGCCCCTCGCCTGTCTTGTCGCGCAGCCGACGCATGCCGCGCAGCCAGCGGTCCCGGTCGAGCTTGCGCGCCATGTATTCCTTCACTTCCGGGTGCGGCAGGATCAGGAAGCGTTCCTCGTCCATCGCCTCGATCACCGTGTCGGCGACCGCATCGGTGTTGATCACGCCGTCGACCGACGCCGCCGTCGCGCCGGCCATGCGCAGCATGTCGGTGTCGACCGCCTGCGGGCAGAGCACCGACACGCGTATGCCGCGGTCGCCGTACTGGATCGCGAGGTGCTCGGCGAGCGCCACGCCGGCATGCTTGGTGACGCCGTAGGGCGCGGAGCCCATGGAGGCGAGCAGGCCGGCAGCGCTCGCCGTGTTGAGCAGGTAGCCCTCGCCGCGCTTCAGCATCTGCGGCACCAGCGCGCGTGCCGCATAGACATGCGCCATCACATGGATCGCCCAGGAGTCGGCCCAGTCCTTGTCGGTCGCATCCTCATGGCCGCCGCGCCCGATGCCGGCATTGGAGAAGAAGATGTCGATCTCACCGTACTTCTTCTCCGCTTCGGCAATGAGCCGTTTGACCTCGGCTTCCTTGCCGATGTCGCCGGCGACCGCGAGCGCGCCGATGTCTTTGGCGACCTTGTCGAGCCTACCGGCATCCATGTCGGCCACGACCACGCCCCTGGCGCCTTCCCTGACGTAGCGCCGCGCAATCGCCTCGCCGATACCGCCCGCCGCGCCGGTGACGACGCAAACCTTCCCTTTGACCTTCATGTCAGCCCCAGCTCTGTTGGATCAGCTCGATGTACTGCGCCCGCGTCGGCTGGCGCGGCGTCGAGAGATGGCAATGGTCGCCCAGCGCGCCGTCGGCGATCTGCTCGATCGTGTCGTCCTTCAGGCCGACCTTGCTCAGCCCCTTCGGGATCCCCAGCCGCTCGTTGAGGGCAGCGACGGCCTCGGCCACGCCGGCAGCGTTCTGCTCGCTCTCCTTCAGGCCCATGACCTGGCCGACCTTGCGGAACTTGTCGCCCACCGCCGGCTCGTTGAAGCGCAGCACCGCCGGCAGGTAGATCGCGTTCAGCGTGCCGTGGTGCGTGCGGTAGCCCTTGAGGCCGCCGGTCGGATGGCTGAGCGCGTGCACGGCGCCGAGTCCCTTCTGGAACACCATCGCGCCCTCCATGGCGGCCATCGCCATGTTGTAGCGCGCCTCGCGATCCTGGCCGTCCCTGGTCGCCCGTTCGACGTTGTTCCAGGCCTTCTCCAGCCCATCAAGCGCGATCGAGTCGGCCGGCGGATTGAAGACGTTGGCGAGGAAGCATTCGATGTTGTGCGTGAAGGCGTCCATGCCGGTCCCGGCCGTGAGGTGCGGCGGCAGGCTCAAGGTCAGCTCCGGATCGATCAGCGCGAGCTTCGGGATGAGGTGCGGGCTGCCGATCGCGAGCTTGCGGCCGGAATCCATGATGATGACGCCGCCGCGGCTCACCTCGCTGCCGGTGCCCGAGGTCGTCGGGATGGCGACGATGGGCGCCACGGCAGCGGTGATCTTGCCGGCGCCGCCTTCGACGAAGGAATAAGGCTGCAGCGAGGTGCCGGGATGTGTCGCCATCAGCGCAACCGCCTTGGCTAGATCCATCGGCGAGCCGCCGCCGATGGCGATGATGCCGTCGCAGCCCTCGTCCTTGTAGATCTTGAGCGCGTCGCGCATCGCCGCTTCGGTCGGGTTCTCCGGCGTGCCGTCGTACATCGTGATCGGCATGTTGCCAGGGAGCTGGTCCTTCACCCTGGCCCACAGGCCCGCCGAGACGACGCCCTTGTCGGTGACGATGAGCGGACGGCGAATGCCGAGGAGTTTCAGCTCGGCGTCGAGCAGGTTCAGCGCGCCGAAGTCGAACTGGATGCGGGTGAGGTAGGTGATCAGAGCCATGTGTCGCCCCTGTGTTAGTCGTCCTATGCACGATAGAAGGGCTTGTCGCCCTTGACGGTGACGCGGTAGCCGAGCCGGCGGTGCGGGAAGTAATCCCACATCGCGTGATGCATGGCCGCGCGATTGTCCCAGAAGGCGATGGAGTTGGGGCGCCAGGCGAAGCGGCACTGGAACTCCGGCGTCTCGCTGTGATCCCACAGCAGATTCAGCAACGCGTCGCTCTCGCGCTTACCGAGCTGGACGATGCGCGTCGTGAAGTTGCGATTGACGTACAGCGCCTTGCGGCCCGTCACCGGATGCGTGCGCACGACGGGGTGCTCGTTCCTCGGGAATCCCCCCTCCTTCGGCTTCTGGCCGAAGCGTCCGCCGTAGACCTGCGCGCCGTCATGAATCGCGGTCAGGCCCTCGCACAATCTCTGGATCGGCGGCGAGAGCGTCTCGAAGGCGCGGTACATGTTGGCGAACAACGTATCGCCGCCACCGTCGGGCGGCACCTCCTTGAGATAGAGGATCGAGCCCATCGGCGGCTCGGGATCGCACGACACGTCGGTGTGCCACTCCTCGCCCGCCACGAACTTGGACTTCTCGTCGGCCTTGATCACCAGCACCTCGGGATGGTCGGGCACGGTGGCGATCGAGGTCGGATGGATGTGCAGCTCGCCGAAGCGGCGGCCGAACGCCTTCTGCTGCTCGTGCGTCAGCTCCTGGTCGCGGAAGAAGACGACGAGGTTCTGCATCAGCGCGTCGTGGATCGCCTGGAAGGCGTGGTTGCCGAGCGGCCTGGCGAGATCGACGCCCGTGATCTCCGCGCCGATGCCCGGCGTCAGCTTCCGCACGACGATCGTCTGGTCGTCCATCCCGCATTTCCTCTCGCTTTTGCCCGGAGCCTACGCGAGAAAAAGGACGTGAGCGACACTCTCCTCCTGCGTGCCGGAACGCCCGCCGACGCGGCGGCGATCGCCGCCACCATCGCGGCTTCGTTCGCACAGTATCGCGGCAAGCTCGTGCCGGAATCCGGTGCCTTCCGCGAGACCCCGGAAAACATCGCCGCCGAGCTGGCGAAGGGCGCCGGCGCCATCGTGCTGGAACGCGGGGCCGAGATGCTGGGCTGCGTGCTGGTCGAGGAGATGGAGGGCGACCTCTATTTCGGGCGGCTTTCGGTCGTACCCTCGGCGCGCGGCCTCGGTCTCGCCAAGCGACTGATCGAGGCCGTGGAGGCCGAAGCCCGCCGGCGCGGCCTGGCCGGCGTGCGGCTGGGCGTCCGCATCGTGCTGACCGACAACCAGCGGCTCTTCAGTTCGCTGGGATACCGCGAAATCTCGCGCGAAGCGCATCCCGGTTTCGACTGGCCGACCTCGATCAACATGCGCAAGGCGCTACCCCAAGACCCCTTGCGCGGTCCGCGTCCCGGGGAGGATAAATCGCCGCCATGAGCACCCGCACGCCTCTGTCCGGCCCCTCCGTGTGGACCGGCGACGAGATCAAGAACTCCTCCCGCTGGATTCGCGACCTGACGCCCGAGCAGCTCGACGAGCTCGACGCCGCCGTGAAGGGCCTGCGCGGCATGGAATGGTCGGAGATCACGCGCGAGGACGTCTGGTTCCCCACCCTCGACGAGCTCTGCGACGACATCGCCGACGAGCTCGAGAACGGCTCCGGCATCATGAAGCTGCGCGGCTTCCCGGTGGACCGCTACGACGAGGACGACCTGCGCCGCCTCTACTTCGCGCTGGGCACCCATCTCGGCATCCCGGTCTTCCAGAACCGTAGCGGCGAACTGATGCGCGCCATCCGCGACGAGGGCGCGCATGTCGGCCGCACCTACGGCGAGACCAAGGACGAGAGCGGCAAGACCTTCCTCTCCTCCTACGCCCGCACCTTGACCAACGGCGGCCTGCGCTTCCACACCGATCGCACAGACGTGGTCGGCCTGCTGTGCGTGCGCCAGGCGCGCACCGGCGGCGTCAGCAAGCTCGCCTCGACGCCCGCGATCCACAACGCGATCCTGGCGAAGCGGCCCGACCTGCTCGAGCTGCTGTTCCAGGACTACTGGCGCAGCCGCTTCGGCGAGGAAGGCACCAAGAAGGACAGCGAGGCCACGACGCGCGAGACCGCCTACCCGCTGCCGATCTTCGGCCTGCGCGACGGCAAGTTCACGTCGCACTACTCGCTGACCTTCATCGAGGCCGCGCAGATGGCGCCCGGAGTGCCGAAGCTCACCGACGCCCAGCGCGAGGCGATCGACCTGCTGATGCAGACCGCCGAGGACCTCTGCTTCGAGATGACGCTCGAGCCCGGCGACCTGCAGCTCATCAACAGCCACATCACCTATCATGGCCGCACGCCGTTCGAGGACGATGCCTCGAGCGGCCACGACCGCCTGCTGCTGCGCCTCTGGCTCAGCATGCGCAACAACCGCCCGCTGCCCGAGGGCCACGAGATCCTGTGGCAGGAGATCGAGGCCGGTGTCCGGCGCGGCGGGATCCGGCAGGTTGCCGCCTGACCAGTCTGAGCAGGGCGATCCGGTCGGAATCGCGCACCTGCACCACGTAGATCGCGACCGGGTCGTTCTTCGTGTTCTACGTTCGGACTCTACGCCCTTCGAGCAGGGACCGCTCGCGCTGGAAAAGCTCGACCACGGCGTCCATGACCGCGCGCACCCGTGGCAGGGCGCGCAGGTCGCGATGGACCAGCAACCACTGGTCGGCGAAGACCTCCAGGATGACGCCGCCGACGCGCTTCAGCGCCGGATCGGGATCGCCGAGATGGCAGGGCAGCACGGCCAGGCCGCCGCCGCTGCGCGTCGCCTCGTGCAGCACCAGCCAGTTGTTGCCGCGGATCTCCGGCCGGCGTCCGCCGCGATAATCCTGCATCCAGCGCTGTCCCGGCATCCGAAGGTGATCGTCGTCGAAGCCGATCCACGGCAGCGCGACCAGCGCCGCTTGGGTGGCGCGCTTCACGGGAAAATCGCACGCGGCGTAGATGGCATAAGCGGCGCGCCCGAGCTTGCGCGCCACGATTCCGCCGAGCTCGGGCACCTGCTCGCGGATCAGGAGATCGGCTTCGCGCTTCGACAGGTTGGCAGGCGTGTGGCTCGTGGCCACCTCGAACTCGATCTGCGGCAGCGCGGCTCTGAGGCCGGCGGAAAAGCGTGCGATCAACGCGGCCGTCGCCTCTTCCGCCGAGAGCCGCACGGTGCCGCTCACCGTGTCGCTGAGGCCGGCGCTGCGGCGGTGGATCGAATGCGCCGCCTTCTCCATGGCTTCGGTGTCGGCCAGCAGCTCCTCGCCGACGCTGGTCGGCACGAAGCGGTCGGGCAGCCGGTCGAACAGCCGCGCACCGATCTGCTTCTCGAGCGCGTGCACGCGGCGCGCCACCGTCGGGTGGCTGACATCCAGCGCCTTGGCGGCCTTGGTGAGCGTGCCGCCACGCGCCAGGGCGAGGAACACGCGGAGATCGTCCCAGTTGGCGTCCATGTACAGAATTGTACAGCGGCTTTTCCCTTTTGTGGACTGACGAATGTGGGTGTTCGGGCCTAGCATCCCATCATGCACATCGAACCCCGCCTACTCGTCTTCACCCGCGGCGTCCGCCTCCGGATCGCCGCCACCGTCGCCGTCGGCCTCGTGGGCGTGGGCCTGGGAATCGCCCGCCTCGGCCTGCTGGGTTGGCTGATCGGCCAGGTCTTCGTCGGACGGCCCCTGGGCGAGCTGGTTACGCCGATCGTGCTGATCGCCGTGATCATGGTGCTGCGGGGTGCTGCAGAGCACTGGCGCGCCGTGCTGGCGCACGAGACCGCGGCACGCGTGCAGAAGGCCCTGCGGCGCACCCTCTACGACAAGGTCGCCTCTCTCGGGCCCGGCACGGTCGGCCGCCAGCGGTCGGGCGGGCTGACGCTCTCGATGATCGACGGCGTCGAACAGCTCGAGACCTACTTCGGGCAGTTCCTGCCGCAGTTCATCATCGCACTGCTGACGCCGCTGCTGATCTTCGCGGTGATCTCCTTCATCGACCTTCCGGTGGCGCTGGTCATGCTGGCCTTCGCGCTGGTGGCGCTGTTCGCGCCGGCGCTCTGGCACAAGTGGGACGTGCGCGCCTCGATCGCGCGCATGACGGCGTACAAGGCCTTCGCGGCCGAATTCCTCGACTCCATCCAGGGCCTCGCCACGCTCAAGGCCTTCGGCCAGGGCAAGGCGCGCGCCGACAAGCTCGAAGTCGAGGCACGCGACCTCTTCCGCCGCACCATGTGGGTGCTCGGCACCAATTCGCTGGCGCGCGGCATCACCGACACGTCGATCGCGGGAGGTGCCGCCGCCGCCCTGATCTACGGCGCCTCGCGTGTCGAGTCGGGCGCGATGTCGCTCACCGCGCTGCTGGTCATCCTGATGCTGGGTATCGAGATCTTCCGGCCGATGCGCGAGCTGCGCTCCGTGCTGCACCAGGGCATGGTCGGCCTCTCGGCCGCGCAGGGCATCTACCGCATCCTCGACGACCATCCCTCGGTCGCCGACGCGCCGCCAGCGCCGCTCAGCACCGTACTGGCACCCACCATCACCTTCGAGAACGTGCGCTTCGCCTATCCCGGCACGCGCCGCACCGTGCACGACGGCCTCAACTTCACTGCGGCCGCCGGCGAGCGGTTGGGCCTCGTCGGCTCCTCGGGCGGCGGCAAGTCGTCGATCGTGCGGCTGCTGCTGCGCTTCTACGACCCCGACCGGGGTCGCATCCTGCTGGGCGGCCACGATCTCCGCTCGCTCTCCTTCGCGCAGATCCGTTCGCTGATCTCGGTCGTGAATCAGGACACATTCCTGTTTCACGGCACCGTCGAGGAGAACATCCGGCTCGGCCGGCCCGACGCCTCGGCGCAGGATCTCCACGACGCCGCGCGCGCCGCGAACATCCACGACTTCATCCTGAGCCTGCCGCAGGGATACCAGACGATCATCGGCGAGAAAGGCATCAAGCTCTCCGGTGGCCAGCGCCAGCGCGTCGCCATCGCCCGGGCCCTGCTGCGCGACACGCCGATCCTCGTGCTCGACGAAGCCCTTTCGGCTGTCGACGCCGAGAACGAAGCCGTGATCCAGGAAGCGCTGGACCGGCTGATGCAAGGCCGCACGACGCTGATCCTCGCCCATCGTCTGTCGAGCGTGATCGACTGCGATCGCATCCTCGTTCTCGACCGCGGCCATGTCGCGGAAGAAGGCAAGCACGGCCCGCTGATGAGCCGAGGTGGCGTCTATTCGCGCCTGATGGCGGAGCAGGCGCGCGAACAACAGGCAGGCGCGATCATCGAGGCGCTCGATGCGCCGCAACGCGCCGAAACCGTCGCCAGCACGCCGGGCGGCGCGGTGAAGCCCGTCACCGAAGGCATCATCAAGGCCGAAGGCCTCACCTGGTATCAGGTGGTGGTGGCGCTGATGAAGGTGATCATGCCTTGGAAGGGCAAGCTCACTGCCACCTTCATGCTGGGTGTGGGCCGCGTCGTCGCCTTCATCGGCATCGGCGTGCTCTCCGCACTGATCGTGCTCGCCCTCAAGAATGGCCAGCCCTACGGCAACCTCGCGATCGCGCTTGCGATCCTGGCGCCGCTGTCGGGCATCCTTCACTGGTTCGAATCCTGGCTCGCCCACGACATGGCATTTCGCCTTCTCGCCGAGATGCGCATCGACGCCTTCCGCAAGCTCGACGCCCTGGCACCAGCCTACCTCACCCGCCGCCGTACCGGTGATCTGATGGCGCTGGCCACCCACGACATCGAACTGGTCGAATACTTCTTCGCCCACACGGTAGCCCCGGCGTTCGTGGCGGTGCTCGTGCCGGCCGCCGTCGTGATCGCTCTCGGCGCCGAGAGCGGCTGGCTCGCGCTGACGCTCGTGCCGTTCCTGCTCGCGGTCGGCCTCAGCCCGTTCCTGATGCGCAAGCGCGTCGATCGCCTGGGCAGCCAGGCGCGCGAGGCCGCGGGCGAACTCGGCGCCTTCGCGGTCGATTCGGTGCAGGGCCTGGGCGAGATCGTCGCCAACCAGCAGGAGCGCCCGCGCGGCGACAAGCTCGACGAGCTGTCGCAACGCCACATCTCGCTGTGGCTGCCCTTCTTCAGCGAGCTGACGTTGCAGCACGCGCTTCTCGAGGTGCTGACGGGACTCGGTGGTCTTGCGGTCGTGGTGGTGGGCGCCGTACTCGCCTCGCGCGGCACGCTCGATCCCGGCCTGCTGCCCCTGATGACGATCCTCGCCATGTCGGCATTCCTGCCTGTCTCCGAGATCGCGCAGATCGGGCGGCAGCTCGCCGACACGCTGGGCGCCACGCGCCGCGTCTATGCGCTGGCCAACGAGCCGATCCCCGTGGTCGACGGCCCGGGCGTGCCGGCGGCCAGGGGCGCCGCGGCACTCTCGCTCGACAAAGTGAGCTTCACCTATCCCGGCCAGTCGCGGCGCGCGCTGACCGACGTCACTTTCGATATTCCCGCCGGCAAGACGGTGGCGCTGGTTGGCACGTCGGGCGCGGGCAAGACCACGACAGCACAACTCCTGATGCGCTTCTGGGATCCCGACTCAGGCCGCATCCTGCTGAACGGCCACGATCTCCGCGACTACAAGCTCGATGCGTTGCGCGGGCTCGTCGCCCTGGTCGCGCAGGACACCTATCTCTTCAACGACACGCTGCGCGCCAACATCCTGATCGCCCGGCCCGATGCCTCGGAAGCCGAGTTGCAGGCTGCCATAGAGCATGCGTCGCTTTCGGAGCTCGTCGCCGCCCTGCCCGAAGGTCTCGACTCGGCGGTGGGCGAGCGTGGCACCAGCCTCAGCGGCGGCCAGCGCCAACGCGTCGCCATCGCCCGCGCCTTCCTGAAGGACGCGCCCATCCTGATCCTCGACGAGGCAACCTCGCATCTCGACGCGGTGAACGAGCAGGCTGTCCGCCGCGCGCTCGACGTCCTGAAGGCCGATCGCACGACGATCGTGATCGCCCATCGCCTGTCGACGGTCCGCGACGCCGACCTCATCGTCGTTCTGGACGAGGGCCGCGTGGCGGAAAGCGGCACGCACGCGTCGCTCCTTGCGCGTGGCGGACTTTACGCCCGCCTGGTGTCGCGCCAGCTTGCGGCGGTCTACGCGCCGGCTGCACAGTGAGGGGATGAAGCGACAGCTCCATCTCAATCTCTTCATCCAGAGCCGGGGCCACCACGAAGCGTCGTGGCGGCACCCGGACTCCTCGCCCCTCGCGCTGACCGACGTCGAGTATTTCCGCGACCTCGCGCGCCGTGCCGAGGCCGGCCTCTTCGACTCGATCTTCCTCGCCGATACGCTGGCGCTGATGGACACGGTGGCCCACGCAGCCAGCACCTGGCTCGAGCCCATCACGACGCTCGGCGCCATCGCCGGCTCGACCAGCCGCATCGGCCTGATCGCCACCGCTTCGACCACCTACTCCGAACCTTTCAACCTCGCGCGTCAGTTCGGCTCGCTCGACCATATCAGCGGTGGCCGGGTCGGCTGGAACATCGTGACCTCGTGGCTCGCCGCGGCAGCGCGCAACTACGGCGGCGAAAGCCTCGTCAGCCACGACGAGCGCTACGAGCGCGGCGAGGAGTTCGTGCAGGTCGTGAAGGCGCTGTGGGACAGTTGGGCGGACGATGCCGTGCTGGACGACCGCGCGAGCGGCGACTATGCGCGTGCCGATCGCATCCGGCCGATCAACCATTCCGGCAAGTTCTACAAGGTGGCTGGCCCGCTCAACATGCCGCGCGGGCCGCAGGGCCGCCCCGTCTTCGTGCAGGCGGGCTCGTCCGACACCGGCCGCCGCTTCGCTGCGCGCCACGCCGAGGCGGTCTTCACCGCACAGATGGAAAAGAAGACGGCGCAGGAATTCTATGCCGACCTCAAGGCGCTGGCCGCCGCCGAGGGCCGCCCGCCCGAGCAGGTGCTGATCCTGCCGGGACTGAGCCCCGTGATCGCTTCGACCGAGGCCGAGGCCAGGCGCCTTGCTGCCGAACTCAACGACCTCACCGATCCTGAAGTCGGTCGGAAGCGGCTCTCCGGTCGCTTCGGTGGCCACGACTTCTCCCATCTCCCGCTCGACAAACCGCTCGCGCCCGAAGACTTCCCGGATCCGGGAACGGTGCAGGCCGCACGCAGTCGCACGGAGGTGATCGTGGGCCTGGTCCGCCGCGAGAAGTTTACCTTGCGCCAGTTGCTGGCCTATCTGGCCGGTGCCCGCGGCCACTACACTGCGGCCGGCACGCCCGAACAGATCGCCGATCTGATCGAGGACTGGTTCAACGACGGCGCCGCCGACGGTTTCAACCTGATGCCACCCCTGTTGCCCGTCATGCTGGACGTCTTCGTTGCCGAGGTCGTGCCGCTCCTCCAGAAGCGGGGCCTTTTCCGCACCTCCTATGAAGGCTCCACCTTGCGCGAGCATTTCGGCTTGCCTCGGCCGGCGCCTCGGTCATCCTGAGTGGATGGGTCCACCGACCATCAGACGGCGATCGATTCTCGCCCTCGGTGCAGCAGCGGCCGCCCCGACGTTCGCGAGCGCGCAGACGGCGCTTCCCGACCGCGCCTTGCGCATTGTCGTCGGCTTCAGTGCCGGCGGCGGCTCGGACATCATGGCGCGCCTGATCGGAACGGCGCTGGAGCGACGCACCGGCCGGCGCGTCACGGTCGAGAACCGGCCCGGCGGCACAGGGGCCGCGGCGGGCGAGGCCCTGAAGATCGGAGCCGCTGACGGCACGATCGTCGCCTTCATGCCAAGCCCATCTTTGATCGCCAAGATCTTCACGCCCTCCTACCCGTTCGATCCGGCGACCGATATCGTGCCGATCACGACGGCCGGCACCTTCATCGATGCGCTGGCCGTCCCGAGCTCGCTTGGAGTGTCGACAGTCGCCGAGTACGTGACATGGCTGAAGACCGGCGAACCTGGACGCAACCGGTTGGGTGCCGCGGCGAACGACGCATCGCTCAAGTTCTACGTCGGCCTGTTCAGCCGCGAATTCGCTGTCCGCCTGGACGGTGTGCCGTTTCGCGGCACGTCTGCACTGATCAACGATATGGCAGACGGCAAGGTGCCGGCCGGCGTCGCCGGCCTGACGTCGTTTCTGGTCGCCCATCGTGCCAACCGTATCCGCATCCTCGCGACCTCGGGCTCCAAGCGCGTTTCGATCGCACCGGACCTGCCGACGGCGGCGGAGGCGGGATATCCGGGGCTGACGATGGAGGAGTGGTACGGCTTCTATGCCCGTACCGGCACGCCGGAACCGATGATCGAAGCCTGGAACCGCGCGCTGGTCGCCGTCCTCGACAGCAAGGAAGTCAGGGAGCAGCTTACCCAGCTCGGGCTCGACGTCGAGACCTCGACACCTGCGGCCGCGGCCGAGCGCATGGAGGCCCACATGAAGAAGTGGCAGGCAGCGCTGCGGGCGCTCGGCATACAGCCGCTCAACTGAGGAGAGTTTCGCGATGTTCAGTCATGTCACGATCGGCAGCAACGATCTCGGCAGGGCCAAGCCATTCTATGACGGGCTGCTCAAGCCGCTGGGTCTGGTACGTCATGCCGACTATCCCAACGCCGCCGGCTATGGTCCCGTGGGTGGCCGGCCTCAGCTTTGGGTGCTGAACCCACTCGACAAGAACGCGGCAACCGTCGGCAACGGGATCACCATTGGCCTGGAGGCGACCGATCGCAACGCCGTCGACGCAGCCTACAAGGCAGCGATCGCGGCGGGCGCGACGAACGAAGGCGCGCCGGGCCTCCGCGCGCACTATCATCCCAACTACTACGGTGCGTACCTGCGCGACCTCGATGGCAACAAGATTTGTGTCGTCTGTCATAGGAAACCATGAGGAGGAAGCAATGTCGGTGCCGCTGAGGGTCTTCTGGCAGCCTGGTTGAACGAGCTGTCTGAGACTTAAAGAGTTTCTATCGGTCCGTGGGATCGACTTCGTCTCCATTAACGTTCTCGAAGATCCGGCCGGCTTCGCCGAGCTGCAAGCGCTCGGCCTGCGCTCCGTGCCGGTCCTGTCACGCGGCACTGCGTACACCTTCGGCCAGAGCATCAAGCAGATCGCCGAGTTTCTGGGCCTCGACGAGAAGTCGGGCCCTGCTCTTTCGCCGACCGAACTGTACGGTCGCCTCGACAAGTTCATGACGGCGGCACTTGCGTTGCTGCCGCTGATGCCGCCGGAGCGGCTGCACGTCCATGTGCCGGGCCGGCCGCGCAGCTACCGCTCGCTCGCCTTCCACCTCTTCCGTGTGGTCCAGGCATTCCTCGACGCCGAACAAGGCACTACGCTGGTACAGGCGATGTTCCGAGAGGAGCCTGCGCAAGATGCCGACATCGCCACGATCGTCAGCTACGGCACGGACGTCCGGCAGCGATTCCGTGACTGGTGGCAGGGCGGCGACACTGACGCAACACGCGTACTTTCGACCTATTACGGACCGCAGAGCCTCCATGAGTTGCTCGAGAGGACCGCGTGGCATTCGGGCCAGCACGTGCGGCAATGGATGATGTTGCTCGACCGTGAGGGCATCGGACATTCCCGGCCGCTTCTCGATGCCGATTTTGCAAGGCTGCCCATGCCGCAGAACATCTGGGACGGCTGATCCACAGGATGTGGGATTGCAACCTCCCGGAGACATGGGCGTTTCGACAACGAGACGCCCAACTTCAAGAGCCAGTCGGAGGACCCACCATGCGTTCCGCCACCCACAACGGCAAGGATCTCGCCAAGGAGATCGCCCTGCTCAAGACCCAGCTCGAAGAGCTGACGGATTCGGTCAACGGTACCGGCCATTCGATCGTGGCCCGCGGCGAGGAGGCGCTAGAGGAGACGCTGCGCTCAGCGCGCGAGCTGATCGCGAAATACGGCGACACCGCCAAAGCGATCGCCAGTGACACGATCGATCTCAAGAATAGGGCGGCCGGCAAGTTCGTCGAGACAGCCGAGGCCCGTCCGCTGACAACGCTCGCAGCCATCGCCGGCATCGGCTTCCTCGCAGGCTGGCTTTGTCGTCGCCAGTAGCGATGCGGCGAAGCCTGCTTCTGCGCGGACCAAGCCTTCCATGATCGGCCCCCTGCTCCGGGTTGCGGCCTCGACCGCCGCGGCTCGTTCGCTACGCGTCGCCGCCCACGAAGTGTTGACGCACGCCGCGCTAACGCTCGCTGCCGCCCTGGCTGTCGGCATTGGCGCAGTATTCCTGTCCTTCTCCGCCTTCGCGGCTATCGAACGTCACCTCGATCCGGCCGCAGCCTCAGCTATCGTCGGCGGCTTCTGGGCGGTGCTCGGCGGCTCCTATTTTGTCGCAGCGCGCCGTCGCCGGAACTGAAGCGGCGTTACGGACGCAAGGGGTGGTTTCACTGCGAGACGTTCGCTGACCGGGCGGTCCTCCGAAAGCATCACTTCCAGCCAGCGCAAAGACGGCAAGTGAGCTGCGATGGTGCTTAGCAGAATGAGCAGCGGCACCGCTACGATAGCGCCGATGGCGCCCCACATCCATCCCAGCAGGGCGACGCCGGCAAAAACCGCCACTGTGTTCAGCGCACAGCGGCGACTGACGAAGATCGGGGTGATGAGCTGCGATTCGATGAAATGGATCGCAGCAAGCATTAGTGGTGCAGTCAGCATAAGCCACCAATCGTCGTAGGTGAGTAGCGCCACCAGCGCGATCACGCCGATCGCGATGGGCGGTCCGATGAAGGGTACGAACGAGGCGAGCCCCATCATTACCCCCCACAGGAGCGGACTGGGGAAGCCCAGTAACGCCAGCACGATGGTGGAGACTGCCGCCACCATCGAGTAGACGACGACCAGGCCGAACAGGTAGCTGCCGACGCGGCCGTTGATGTCGCGCATGATCCGCGCCAGGCGCACGCGCGTGTGGAAATTGAGCGGCACTCGCAGGATCTGGCGGCGGTGGTCGTTGCGGTGCGCGAGCAGCATGAAAGAGAGGACGACCGCGTAGCCGGTCTGCAGCAGCAGCGTCGGCGTGGTGCTGGCGATCTCGCCTAGCAGCGACCTGTCGCGGACCACGACTTTCTCGGGTGGCTTCTCGGCAGCAGTGGTCCCGGGCGTCGACGGCGCCGCCGTAGTCGCCTGCTCGACGCGCTCGGTGAACCGCTTCACCACGGCAAGCGACTCGCGCAGGCCCTCGAGCTTGCGCTCGAGCGTGTAGGCGAGATAGGGCGCCTGCTGCGCCCAGGTCGATATAGCCGGCGCCGAGACAGCTATAACGCCGGCTACGACGATGGCCAGCAGCGACACCGAAACTCCGGCCGCAGCCGTCGGCGGCAGGCGTGCCCGCTCGAAGGCCTTGGCGACGGGAGTCAGGATCAGCGCCAGGACGATGGCCGCGGCGGTCGGGACGAGGAAGTCGCGCGCCAAGTAGGCGATGACCGCCACGGCGCAGACCGCCAGCACGATGAGCGGCCGGCGAATGGCCGAGCCGCCCCGCAAGTGGACGGTGGGGACGAAGGGGGCTGATCTGGCGGCCACGGGACCTCGCTGATCGGCATCAACGTCCGTGCGTTGCCGCGGTTGCACGCCGGCCCCGCACCGCCTTACCCTCCGCCCCTTCATCGCCCGACAATCGGAGCCCCGCCATGCCCGTCCTGAAGCGTCCCGATGCCGAGATCCACTACGAGGTCCACGGCAAGGGCTTTCCCGTGCTGCTCTACGCGCCCGGCGGATTGAAGTCGGCGATCGACTTCTGGGGACCGGGACCTGAGGGCCCGCGCGCGTGGATGGACCCGCGGGCGGCGCTCGCCGACCATTTCACCGTCATCGCCATGGACCAGCGCAACGCCGGCAAATCGGTGGCCGACGTGAAGCCCGACCATGGCTGGCACACCTTCGCCGCGGATCACCTGGCGTTGATCGATCATCTGGGTTTCAAGAAGTTCGCGGTCATGGGCGGCTGCATCGGCGGCAGCTACTGCTTCGAGGCGATCGAGCAGGCGCCGGACCGCGTCGCCTGCGCCGTGCTGCAGAACCCGATCGGCCTGCACGAGAACCGCGACACCTGGGACGCCGCCGTCAAGGGCTACGGTGAAACGGTGCGGGCCCGCGATCCGAAGATCACCGACGCAACCATCCAGAGCTTCGGCAAGAACATGTTCGGGCTGGACTTCGTCTTCTCGGTGACGCGCGACTTCGTCAAAAACTGTTCGACGCCGCTCCTGCTCCAGCCTGGCACGGACAAACCGCACCCGGCGAAGACCAGTGACGAGATCGCAGCCCTCGCTCCCAACATCGAAGTCCAGAAGGACTGGCGCAGCCCCGAGCATCTGCAAGAGTCCATCAGGCGGGTACGCGCTTTCCTGGAGAAGAACACGCAGTGAGAACAAGAACCTTCCTCGCCATGCTGCTGTTCGCTGTTCCCGCCACCGCGCAGACACCTGTGACCTGGGGCGCCATCGCCGACAACGGTCAGGGCTACTACGGGATCATCGCCGGTATGGCTTCGCGCGAGGCGGCCGAAGTCACCGCTCTATCCGAGTGCGGCAGCGGCTGCACCGTTCGTCTCACCGCACCAGAACGCTGCGTCGCCTATGCCCATAGCGCCAACGGGCAGGCGTCGGGGTATGGTGCGGCGGCAACACGACAGCAGGCCGAGCAATCGGCGTGGAACGAATGCAACGCCCGCGTCCCGTCCAGCAGCTGCCAGCTCAAGGGCGTGCGCTGCTTCGAGTAGAAACTAAAGCTCGACTCGGGAGTTCTCCAGCAGCCACTTGCGCGCCGCGTGGATGGATCGGAACACCTTGACCGGCCGCTCGTCCGACGTCATCGACGTGAACAGCCGCGCCAACTCGCCGCGTTCGTGATCCGCGACGATCGCAAGCGGACCGCGCTGGCGTGGCACTGGAGCGGTACGCAACCGCTCGGCGACCACAGCCAGCTCATTCTCGCCGATCGCCGAGGTCGCGGACGTGATGTCGATGATCTTGCGGTAGGTCAGCACCTGCGCGTCGATCAGGTCCTTAGTGAGCTTCGCCAGGTCGAACATCGTGATGTCGCCGCGGGCGACGACTGTGACGATGCGATCGGGTGGAAAGATGTCGAACTGGAAACCCATGGCCTCGCCGACTCTACGCGAACTCAACTCTACACCGTCGGCAACGAAAGTCCTTGCAGCGCAGCCGCAGATTGAGCGGCACTCAAAGTTGGCCGAGCGGCTGTTGCTCCAGCCAGCGGCGCGCTTCGTGCAGGCTCCGGAACACCTTCACCGGTCTCTCGGACGCCGTCAGCGCAGCGAACTCCTCGGCCCGGCCAGCCTTGTCGTCGTCACCGACTATGATGGCCAGCGGACCGCGCTTAGTGGCATTGGGCGCGCTACGCATCATGGCCGCCAACTTCTCGAGAGACTCGTTCTTCATCGGCGTCGACGGCGAGGAGACATCAACGATCTTGCGATAGTGCAGCGCGTTGCTTTCAAGCATCGTTCGTGCAGCCTCGCCGACATCCGTCATGGTCACTTCGCCGCGTGCGACGATGATCGCCAGGCGATTGGGATGGAAGAAGTCGATATGGATCGGCATGGGTCCCCGGGGCGCCTGCCTACATTCAACCACGCTCGTCCGCAAGGATGTGTCAGAGTCCGCGAAAGTGGAGAAGGTGCGTGGAGAACATCGCCGTCATCGCCGCCATAACGCTTGTCGCTGCCGGAATTGCCTACGTCCTCGGCGGGCTGCGTACCACACCGCGACGGACTCGTCGCACTTTGATTGCAGCAATCTCGGCGGGCGTGGCCGCGAGCGTGGCGGTTTTCGGCATCGAAGCGCTCGTCGGCGAGGACTCCGAGCTGATCGATAAGACGGTCGCCGAGGCCCGGACGCTGCCCTTGGTCGGACTGATCCTTGACGACGTACCCGACGCCGAAAAGCGGCTGCGAACCAGTCTGCGGGAAGAGCTGCGCAATCCCACGACACAGGGCCCACCACGGCCGCTGCTGCTGATGGCCGAGCTACGCTCCACCCACATCGTACCGGCGCTGCGGGCGACCGATGCCGCCGAGGCCCGGACCGTGCTTGATGCTCGCATCGCGTTGATGCGCCACCTGCGTGGTGCCGACATCGCGCTCTGCCGTGAGCTCGCACTGGTAGGGCTGCACCAGCCCGACAAGCTCGACCCGACCGGACAGAAACTGATGCGCGAGATGCTCGCGAGCATGGAGAAAGCCTACCGCGCCGGGCGCCTAGCGCTGCAGAGAGGCGCGGCACCGTCGTCGCCGTCGGATGCCGAGGCCGCCACGCTGCTCTCGGAGGCAGGCCTGACGGCAGACGATTTCGACAGACTCAGGAATCTCGCGCGTCAGTCTGCGGACACGGCCTGCGACCTTGGTATCAAGCTCAACGAGGCATCTCGCCATCTGCCGGCAGATAAGGCTGCCCTGCTGGCACGCCACCTGGCGGCGGCGCAATAGTCGTCAGTCCGGCTGCCGCTATGCGATCCGCAAGCCAGTGCGGCTTTCGACGCAGATGTGGCCGGTGTACGCCGGTCTGGTAGCGTCCGACGCTCGACGAGGCGACGGAGGTCATCCACGACGCGATCGGGATTGATGCGAGGTATGAGACCTGTTCAGCAAGCCGGGTGCCGCGTCATGATCTCGCCCGCTGCAATGCGTCCCACACACGCGCCGGAGTGGCAGGCATCTCCAGCCAATCGACACCCGCCGGCCGCAGCGCATCAAGGATCGCAGCCATCACCGTTTGGGGCGCGCCGATGCAGCCCGCCTGGCCCGAGCCCTTCACGCCGAGCGGATTGGCAGACGTCGGCCGCTCGACCAGCTCGATGTCGAACGTCGGCAGGTCGTCTGCGCGCGGCAGCGCATAGTCCATCAGAGAGCCACTGAGAAGCTGGCCCGACCGCTCGTCATAGACCGTGCGCTCCGTCAGCGCCTGGCCGATGCCCTGCGCGAGGCCACCCTGCACCTGGCCTTCGGTCAACATCGGATTGATAAGCCGCCCGTAGTCGTCGACGGCCGTGTACCTCACCAGCGCCGTCGCGCCGGTTTCGGGATCGACCTCGACCTCGGCGACGTGGCAGCCGCTCGGGAAGGTGAACAGGTCGGCAATGTTCAGCACCTGCTCGCCAAGCCCTGCGGCCTCGGGCGTCATGCCGTCCGGCAGGTTCGCGGCATCCTTCGCGCTACCAGCGAGCGCCGCGAGGTCGACGCTGCGGTCACTGCCTTTCACCTCGAAGCGGCCCTGGCGGTAGTCGAGCTCGTGCTCACCGGCCTGCAGCAGGTGAGCGGCAAGCCGGCGCGCCTTGGCGAGCGCGGCATCCATCGACTTGACGAGTGCCGCGCCACCCATGTGCATCGACCGCGCGCCGCCATGTCCCGCGCCGCTCCTGGTGGCGCCCGTGTCGGCTTGAACATACCGAAAGGCTTCGATCGGCAGGCCGAGATGCCTGGACGCGATCTGCGGGAACGAGGTTTCGTGCCCCTGCCCGTTCGACTCGGTGCCGACCGCGATCGTCACCGAGCCGTCGGCATGGAAGCGCGTCTCGGCCCATTCGTTCGGCGCGCCGCGGGACGTCTCGAGGAAGCAGCCCACGCCGATGCCGCGTAGCCGGCCTCTCGCCTTAGCTTCGGAACGGCGATGCTCGACGCTATCGGCCTTCGCCCGCAGGATGGCTGCTTCGAGATTACCGACGAAGTCGCCGGAGTCGATCGCCATGCCCATGGCCGTGCGATGTGGGAAGGATCTGATCAGGTTCAGACGCCGCAGCTCGGCCGGATTGCGGCCCAGCGCACGCGCCGCCGCCTCGATGGCGCGCTCGATGATGTAGTTGGCCTCGGGCTTCCCCGCGCCGCGATAGGCATCCACCGGCACCGTGTTGGTGACGGCGCCTCGCACATCGACAGCGATCGCCGGGATATCGTAGACGCCGCCTTGCGCCGTCGAGGCCGCCACCACCGACGCACCCGGCCCATTGCCCGACAGATAGGCGCCGAGATTGGCCACCATCGCGACGTCGAGCGCCAGGATGCGCCCGCTCGCATCGAGGCCCAGCTTGGCTGTCGCCTGGATGTCGCGGCCCTGCGACCGGTCACGAACTCTTCCGCGCGATCGGCCAGCCAGCGCACGGGTTGATGAAGCCGCCGGGCCGCCCAGAGCAACAGGATCCACTCTGGATAGAGGAAGTTCTTCATGCCGAAGCCGCCGCCAACGTCCGGCGCATGCAGGCGAATGCGCTGTGGCTCGACCTTGAAGACGAACTCCGCAAGCTGGCGGCGGATGCCGTGCACGCCCTGCCCCGTCAGCTCCAGGTCGAGCGTGTCGCTCGCCGCGTCATAGCGCGCGATACCGGACCGCGGTTCGAGCGGCACGACGACTACCCGGTTGTTCACCACCTCGATCTCGACGATGTGAGCCGCCTGTTTCATCGCGGCGGCCGTCGCCTCACGGTCGCCGCGCTGCACGCGATACACGAGGTTGCCCGGCGCCTCGTTCCACAGGACCGGTGCGCCGGCCCCGAGTGCGGCACGCCCATCGACCACGGCCGGCAACGCCTCGTAATCGATATCGAGCAGCTCGGCCGCCGCCCGTGCGACGTCGGCACTGTCAGCCACGATGAAGGCGACGGGATCGCCGACATGCCGCGCCCGCCCGGTCGCGAGCGCCGTCCGCGGCAGCACGATCATCGGGTTGACTGCGGCAAGGCAGGGCAGTGTGCCGAGGCCGTCAGCCGCGAGATCCGCGCTCGTCGCGATCAGCCGCACCCCCGGCAAAGCGCGCGCCTGCGCAGCATCAATCGAACGAATCAGCGCGTGCGCATGCGGCGAGCGTAAGAAATGACCGTGAAGTGCCGCGGGCTCGCTGATGTCGTCGACATAGCGCCCACGTCCGAGCAGGAAACGCGCATCTTCGAGGCGGCGAACGGACCGTCCGTCCCGGTCGTGTTGTGCCATCTAGCTGACCCGCGACATGGCGGCAGGACCTGGCCTGCCCTCCAGCTCGAGCAGCTTCTGCACGAGCTTGCGGAACTGCGTCGGACCGGCATCGAGACTGGTCGGCAGCATTCGTCGTGCCGGATCGCGGTCGATCACCTTCTGCTGCGCCTCGATGATCGCCTTGTCCTCGGCGAAGGCAGCCTCGACGACGCCGAAGAGCCGGTCGGCCCGATCGGGATCGATGTCGGCACTACGCGCGCCGGCTGCGTAGAAGTAGCGGGTCGTCCTGTCGGTCATCGGCGTCACGGCCTGATCGTCATATCTCAGGAAGAGCGGCGGTTCCTGCGGCTCGGCGCGGTCGATGCGTCGGGCGGTGCCGACAGGATAGAAGGCCGTTCGGAGCAGAAAGATGCCGGGGAAGAGGAAGTCGTAGCTGTTCCAGAGATCGAGCGTATCACCCCAGCGCTTCATGAAGCCGCGCGAAGGCTGATCGCATAACCAGCGTTGCACGCGCAGGCCGCGTTCCAGTGCCGAGATCCGCGGCCGCTCGTCGGCCCATTGCGGCATGTCCAGGCCGAGCGTCTTCTCGTGCGCATAAGTCAGGTGGGACAGATCGAGCAGGTTGTCGTCGATCAGCAGGTAGTGCGCGGCATAGTCCATCTGGCCACTGCGCATGCAGTAGGCCGGATCGTCGAGCCGCACTGGATCGGGAATCGACATCTGATCGGCCGCCCCCTCGTCGCCCATCCATATCCAGATCCAGCCGCCGCGCTCCGTCGCCGGATAGCGCCGCACGTACGCACTTTGCGGAATCAGCTTCTGGCCGGGGATCTCGATGCAGCGTCCGTCCGGCGCGAACTTGAGGCCATGATACATGCACCGTAGGTCGTCCTGTTCGAGGCGACCCATCGAAAGCGGCGCGAAGCGATGGCAGCACCGGTCCTCCAACGCTACGACCTGGCCGTCCTGTTTGCGGTAAAGCGCCAGTGGCTGGTCGATGATCAGCCGCGCCTCGATGCGTCCGGCAGCGAGGTCTCGCGACCATCCGGCGACATACCAGGCATTGCGGACCCACTTTTCCAAGTCGATGCCCCTCCCGCACGTCTTTGCTGACGCGAGCATACACCATTGACGCGTCGCGGCGACCGGTCGACGCTCTCGTAACCCGACACACTCAAGCCATGCGGAGAAACCCATGATCGATCTGCACTATTGGCCCACGCCGAACGGCAAGAAGGTCACCATCCTGCTCGAGGAATGCGGCCTGCCTTATAAGATCGTGCCCGTGAACATCGGACGCGGCGACCAGTTCAGCGACGCCTTCCTGGAGATGAACCCCAACCATCGCATGCCGGTGATGGTCGACCGCGAGCCCAAGGGCGGCGGCAATCCGATCACCGTGTTCGAGTCGGGCGCGATCATGATGTACATCGCAGAGAAGGCCGGGAAGTTCTATCCGCAGGAGCTTCGGGCGCGCTACGAGGTCAACCAGTGGCTAATCTGGCAAATGGCGAACCAGGGCCCCAAGAGCGGCGAGTGCGGCCACTTCCGCCGCGTCGACCAAGCCGTCGAAGGCGACCAGAAGTACGCCATCACCCGCTTCACCGACGAGGTGAACCGGCTTTACGGGGTGCTCAACAATCGCCTCTACAAACACCGCTACCTAGCGGGCGACCAGTACACAATCGCCGACATGATCTGCTATCCGTGGACCGTAAACTGGAAGTTCCAGGGCCAGGACATCGAGGAGTTCAAGCATTTCAAGCGCTGGTTCGAAGAGCTCGGCGCACGGGCCGGGGTCCAGAAGGGCATGGCGGTCGGCGCCGATCTCTCGGTCGAGCGCGAAAAGCTGCCGCCGGAAGAGCAGGCGCGCATCCGCAAGATGCTCTATAATCAGCGGGCTCGGCCCGTGCCCGCCTAGAGCGAACATGCGGCGCGGCCCGCCGCTCCTCCCGTAGAGACCCCGTGGCTCACGCGATCAGCGCCTCCTCTTATCGTTCCGACCAGATGTCGCCAGCTGCCGTGGGGCTGGCGATCCTGCTGCATCTGCTGGCCGTGGCGGCGATCTGGTGGCTGTCGCAGGACCGCTTCCACTTCACGCCCGGCGAGGAGGTGGTCGAGGTGACTCTGGAACCGCTCCCGAAGTCGGAACCGCCGCCACCTCCTCTGCTGCAGCCGCAGATGCCGCTTTTCGAGGGCCTGCGTCCGCCGGCCGACATCACGGCCGACAAGCCCACCCAGGTACCGCAAGCGGAGCCGTCGAAGGCACCACCCGCGCCCCAACCACCGACGGAGCAGCCGACGCCAACGCCGCTGTCGTTGCCGCAGCCCGGTCCGCTCGCCCAGCCAACCGACTCCGCCAAGCCCGGCCTGACAGCGCCGCAACAGCAGCAGGCGCTTGCCGCGCCGACACCCCATCCGCCGCCGCCCGCGCCTAAGCCGGAGCTGCGTCCCTCGCCGCTCACGACGACTCCGCAGCGACGGCCGCCGGCAGCGCCTCCCGGCGCGGAGCAACCGTCTCCGCACCCCTTCGTCAATCCGGCCGATACCTACAATCGCGCGCGCGTCTCGGACAACTATCTGTGGCAGGTCGCGCGCAAACTCTCGGGCTACCGCTACCAGGCGAACACCCGGGCCAACGAAGGCCTCACCGTCGTCAGAGTCGTCATTGCGCGCAATGGCCGGTTGCTCGACGTCTCCGTCGTCCGCTCGAGCGGTATCCCGGAGTTCGACCACGGAGTGCTCGCCGGCGTGCGGCAGGGGTCGCCCTACTCGCCTCTGCCCCCCGAGATCAAGGGCGAGAGCGCGAGCTTTACCCTGCCGCTGGTCTCGTCGCGCCGCTAACGTTTGTCGTCGAGCGACGAGAGCGGCGGCGCGATTTCCTCCAAGGGTTTGCGCTCGGCGGCAACGCCGAGCTTCAAGGTCACGATGGCGGCCGCGATCATCAGGACCGCGCCCAGCATGTATCCCCACAAGATTTCGGCCGAGCTACCGCCTTCGATCAGAACGCCGAACAGCCACGGACCGCCGACGCCACCGAACAGCGTGCCAAAGGCATAGAACAACGCGATGGTGAGCGCGCGGATCTCGAGCGGGAAGCATTCGCCGACTGTGAGATAGGCAGCACTCGCCGCCGCCGAGGCGAAGAAGAAGACGACGCTCCACATCGCAGTCTGCGTCGTGGCATCGAGATGGCCAGCATGGAACATCCAGCCGGTCAGAGCCAACAGTGCGCCCGACAGCGCATAGGTTGTGACGATCATCTGCCGGCGTCCCCAACTGTCGAACAGCGGCCCAAGCAGCAGCGGGCCCAGGAAGTTGCCGATCGCAAAGGGCAGGATGTAAAGGCCGACCTTGTCGGCGGCGATGCCGTAGAACTTCGTGAGGATCAGCGCGTAGGTGAAGAAGATCGCATTGTAGACGAATGCCTGTGCTGCCATCAGCGTGATACCGAGCGTCGTCCGGCCCGGATAGCGACGCAACAGGGTCTGCGCGACCGAGAGCATCGTGGTGCGATGCGTCTCGCCCAAGGCGAGCATTTTCGTCACCGACCCGAGCGGCGCCTTCACGTCCGCCGCCACCTGCGCCTCGATCTCTTCGACGACCTGCTCCGCCTCGCGAGGCCTGCCATGCAGCATCAGCCAACGCGGACTCTCGGGCAGGAAGCGGCGCAGATAAAGGATCACAAGGCCGAGGGCGGCGCCGCTGCCGAACGCCACCCGCCAACCCATGTCGGGTGGCAGCACTTCGGGGTCGAGCAGCCATACCGAGAGCAGCGCGCCACCGGCCGCCCCCAACCAGAAACTGCCATTGATCGCGAGATCGATACGGCCCCGCAACCGGGCCGGAATCAGCTCCTGGATCGCGGAGTTGATGGCGGCGTACTCGCCGCCGATACCGGCACCCGTCAGGAAGCGGAAAAGCATGAAGCTGGCGAAATCCCAGGAAAACGCCGTTGCCGCGGTGGCCACCAGATACACGCCGAGCGTGATGTTGAAGAGCCTCTTGCGGCCAAGCCTGTCGGTGAGATGGCCGAAGAACAGCGCCCCCAGCACGGCGCCTGCGAGATAGGCGCTGCCGGTAAGCCCGACCTGTTCGGCCGTGAGCTGCAACCGCGGGCTGGTTTGCAGGGCGGCCGCCACCGAGCCGGCCAGCGTCACCTCAAGCCCGTCGAGGATCCAGGTGATGCCGAGAGCCACGACGACCAGCTTGTGGAAGCGGCTCCACGGCAGCCGATCGAGGCGGGCGGGAACGTCGGTGTGGACGGGCGCTGCAGAAGACATGCAATGGATCGGAACGCGGCTCACCCCAAGCTTGTTCCCCGGCGCACGGCAGCCTTGCCACAGTGGGCATGGCGGCTTGGTGCGCGGCTGGTACGGTACGACGATGTCCGACAACACGATAGCGGCCGGCCCGATCGCCGCAACCGCTGCACCCGGCCCGCAGCTCGCTGCCGTATCCGCCAACAGCACAACCTTCGCGGTCATACTCTCGCTCAGCTTTTGCCACCTGCTGAACGACATGATGCAGTCGCTGGTGCCGGCGCTCTATCCCATCCTCAAGGACAACTACACGCTCACCTTCGGCCAGATCGGCTTCATCACGCTGGCCTTTCAGTGCACGGCGTCGATGCTGCAGCCGCTGGTCGGCATGTACACCGACAGGAAGCCCCAGCCCTATTCCTTGATGGTCGGCATGGGCTTCACCCTGGTGGGCTTGCTGCTGATGAGCCAGGCGAGCTCGTACGCTGTGATCCTGCTGGCCGCCGCGCTGATCGGCATGGGCTCCTCGGTGTTCCATCCCGAGGCGTCGCGCGTGGCGCGCATGGCGGCGGGTGGCCGATACGGTCTGGCGCAGTCGTTGTTCCAGGTCGGCGGCAACATGGGCTCCGCGGCCGGGCCGCTGCTTGCCGCCTTCATCGTCGTGCCGGCCGGCCAGCGCAGCATCGTGTGGTTCTCCGCGGCGGCGCTGGTCGCCATGGTCGTGCTATTCCGGGTCGGCAACTGGTACAAGATGCGCCGCGCTACTCAGAAGCCCGTCGCGCGCAAGGCGGCGGGCGTTGCGGGCACCGTCATACTGTCACGCGGTCGTATCGCTATCGCGGTCCTGGTGCTGGTAGCGCTGCTCTTCTCCAAGAACGTCTACAGCGCGAGCCTCGGCTCCTATTTCACGTTCTATCTGATCCAGAAGTTCGGCGTCGAAGTGCAGACGGCGCAGCTCTTCCTCTTCGCGTTCCTTGTCGGCATTGTCGCCGGCACGATCGTCGGCGGCCTGGTCGGCGACAAAGTCGGCCGCATCCCGGTCATGTGGTTCTCGATCCTGGGTGCGCTACCCTTCGCGCTCGCGTTGCCCTATGCCAACCTCTTCTGGACGGGTGTGCTCGCGGTCCTCGTTGCCATGATCATGGCGTCGGCCTTCTCGGCGATCCTGGTCTACGCGCAGGAGCTGATGCCCGGTCGTGTCGGCTTGGTGGCCGGCATGTTCTTCGGCTTCTCCTTCGGGCTGGGCGGCCTCGGCGCCGCCGCACTCGGCATGATCGCCGACCATGCCGGCATCGAGGCGGTTTACAAGATGACGCCGCTCCTGCTGCTGCTTGGGCTCCTGACGGCTTTTTTGCCCCGCCAGCCGAGCATATCCAGGCAGCCGGCCTAGGCCCTACCGCTCGCGGGCCGTTACGCTAATGTGACGGCTGCATGGCCCGTACGGCATTTACTGCGTCCCGCATCGTCAGGCCTGTCCTGCGCGCACTGTCGGGCATGGCTTGGCTGCGTCACAGCCTGCCCGTCGTCGGCGTCGTGGCCGTGCTGCTGCTGGTCTCCGGCATCGCCTATTACATCTACGACAGCAACCGGCACGGAGCCGTCGTGCTGTCCAACGACCTGATCACCGCTATCGATCGCCGAGTTGCGGTTCAGATGCATGCTTATTTTCAGCCGGCGCAGCAGTTTCTCGAGCTCGCCGAGGCCGCTGCCAACGACCGGCGCGTCGACGAAGGTGCCGCCGAGGCCGAGCGCTTCGCATTGAAGGGCCTGCCGAGCGTTCCGGCGATCACCGGCTTCAGCTACGCCGACCCCGACGGCGACTTCCTCTTCGTCATCCGCAACGAGAGCGGCGGCCTCGACACGAAGCGCGTCGACGTCGACGGCAGCAGCCGGAAGGTGACCTGGACGCGACGCGACGGCGACGGCAAGACGATATCCGTCGAAGAAGACCCAGCCGATACGTTCGATCCCCGCAAACGTCCCTGGTACCTCGGAGCAGAACAAGCCAGGAAGCCGTTCTGGACCGGCACCTACCTCTTCTTCACTGCCCAGAAGCCCGGAATCTCCTTCGCCATCCCGAGCTTCCATCCGGACGGCCGCCTGCGCAACGTCGTCGGCGTCGACATCGAGATCGCCACGATCTGCGCGTTTCTGAAGGAACTCGGTATCGGCGTCAGCGGCAAGGCGCTTATCGTCGATCGCGAGGGACGTGTCGTCGCCTACCCAAGCGACCACTGGCTGCCGGCCGACCGTCCCGACGTCATGCCGCCGAAGCTCGACGAGTTGGACGATCCCGTGCTGACTCATGTCTACAACCGGCTTCGCGTCGAGGGCTACGGCCGCAAGATCCTCGAGATCGGAGACCAGCGCATTATCGTGTCGTCGGAACCGGTGAACATGCTGACGGGCCGCGACTGGGTCACGCTGATCGTCGTGCCCGAAACCGACTTCGTGGGCTTCGTGTCGGACAGCGGCATAGCGGCCCTCATCATGTCCGTCGTCGTCGTGCTGATCGTCGCGGCGCTGACCGGCCTGATGGCCTGGCGCAGCGTACGGGCCGATCGTCGTGCCTCGGCGGCGGCAACGCGCCAGCAGGCGCTCGAAGTGCGCACGCGGACTTTCATCGACCTGGCGCGTGGCGTGGCAGCTGCCGACGGCTTCGCCGGCGAGGACATCCAGTCCGCCACCGAAAGTGCGGCCAACGCCTGTGCCGCCAAGCGCGTGGCGATATGGCGGCTGACGTCGGATCGGCGCACGCTCCAGTGCGAGGACTGCTTCGACCGTACGGCCAACGATCACACGTCCGGGCTCACCTTCCACCGCGACGAGATGCCCAGCCTCTTCGCGTCGCTCGACAGGGCCGAGTCGATCGATGTCGCCGACGCAGGTCGCGATCGCCGCACGTCCGAACTGTTCGCGAGTTACCTCGCGCCGCTCGAGATCAAGAGCGTTTACCTGGCGCCGATACTCGCCGGCGGACAGTCGATCGGCCTGCTGAGCGTCGAGGACCCGCGGCGCGGTGACCATGCGACGGGCCTCGCAGCCTTCTGCGACGCCCTCTCGATCCTGCTCGGCCTGCGCTTCACCGCGGCGGCTGTTGCGCCGGTCGCGGCGATCGGCACCGCCTCCCCCGCCCTCGCCGCCGCAGTGATGCCCCCGCCGACCGAGGAGAAGTCGCCGGACAGCTTTGCCCAACGCGAGGCGCAGCTCGAGCGGACGCTGCTGCAGCAGGGTGCTGCCCTGGAGCACGTACGAGAGGCCTCGATCGATCGTGCCGCGGTCGGCGTGGTCAGGCTGCCTTCCTGGACGACCGTAGCGCAGCGGCCGAGCGACAGCGGCGAACGGACGGCGATGGACGCGATCGTCCATGACCTGCGCCGCTCGATCGAGCGCAGCGGCGTGACCTACGCGGCCCTGCTCGACGACGAGATCGTGCTCGCCGCCTTCTCCGCTGACTTGGGAAAGAGCGCCGAGGATGCGCGGTGTGTGGCGACCGTGATCCTCGCTTTGCGCGACCGGCTGATCGAGTTCGAGGACCGCTGGAACGTCAGCCTCGACTTCCGGCTGGCGATCGACGTTGGCACGGTGATGGCCTCGACCATCGGAACGGAGCCGCCGACGCGCAATCTGTGGGGTGGCGCGCTCTCCGTCGCCAAGGTTCTGGCTTCGACTGCAGGCCGGCGCAGCATCGCGACATCGGAGACGGCGTACGACATGCTGTCCGGCGACTTCTTGTTTCGGCCGCGCGGCAGTTACTTCCTGCCCGAGACCGGCACCATGCGGACCTTCGTCATGGTGGGCCGCACATGATCATGACGCGACGACCAGGCATCGGCCGGAGCCGGCTCCGTCGCGCCCTTGGGCGCCTAGGCTCGGTCACGCTCAACGGCACGACCGGTCTGCTCCTCTTCAGCTCGCTCGCCGCCACCGTGATCGTCGTCGCCTGCCGCCGCACGACCTGGCGCCGCCCGGTGTGGGCGGAGTTCAAGCGTGTCCTGGGCAACGTCGCCGTATCTTCGCTATGGACAGTAGTGAGCACCGGCGTGCTCGTGGGATTCGCGTTGGCATCGCAGGCCGTCTACTGGCTCAAGGCCACCGGCCAGACGGGCCTGGTCGGCGAGGTCATCGTGATCCTATTGGTCCGGGAGTTCGTGCCCATCCTCGTTGGCCTGATCATCTTCGGCCGCAACGGCACAGCCGCCCTTATCGAGCTTGGCGAGGCTCACACGGCAGGCTGGCTGCGTCAGTTCGAGATCCAGGGGCTCGATCCGCTGGCTATGCTGGTCGTGCCGCGTGCGCTCGCTTTCGCCGTGGGCGCCTTCTGCATGGCGACGATTCTGCTGCTGTCGACCCTGCTCACCGGCTACCTGGCGGCGCACGGTCTGGGCCTGATCGCCTACTCGATATGGGACTTCTCGGATCTCGTCCTGCGTGCCACGACGACGCGCGACTTCATCGTGCCACCTCTCAAATGCATCATCATCGGATTCATGGTCGCACTCGTCTGCTGTGCCACCGGCCTGGGGCGCCGCGACGAACACGACGAACTTCAGCGTATCGTGCCGCGCGGCTTCGTCCGCTCTGCGCTAGCGATCCTCCTGATCAACGGCATTTTCGACCTGGTGGCCTGACGTGGCGCGCGCGACCGCCACACGCTCGGTGCTGTCGCTCCGGGGAGCCATCCTCGGAGAGCGTCAGCTTTCGACGGCCCCAACGCGCATTGACCTCGAATTGCCACGCGGCTCGGCGACGCTGGTGCAGGTCGACGATGAGGTCGACGCCGTGTCGCTGGTCGACCTCTGTATGGGGATCGTCCCGCCGGCCGACGGCACCGTCCGTTTCCTCGGCGTCGACTGGCAGGCACGGACGCCGCGCGAGAGACTGCACCGGCGGCGCCGGATCGGCACAGTGGTGCAGAGCCACGTCTGGCCGGCGCACATGTCGGTTCTGGAGTCCGTGCTGGTCGCGCGTTTCTACCATTTCAACCGTCCACGCGATGAAGTCATTGCCGAAGCGACGGCGCTGGCGCGTCTGTTCGGCCTGCCCGGCCTTCCGGTCGGCCGCCGGGAGGCGACGCCACGACGTGCGCTCGTCCGCGCCGCCTGCGTGCGCGGCTTTATCGGTGCGCCCGACCTCATAGTGGTGCAGGATCAGACGCTCGAAGGCACGGCTGACCTCGCCGTCCCGATGGCGCAGGCGATTGCTGAAGCAAGGGATCGCGGTGCCACCGTGTTGTGGATCGTCGAGAGTCTGGCCGCGGAAGCTGTGCGGTTCGTGCAGGCCGAACAGTCCTTCCGCCTTGGCGATCTGGGCTTGGTGCGTGTGAGGAGGCGATGAAGCGCTCGATCTTCGGCGTTTACCAGTTCGACGAAATCGTAGGCGCTGTAGTCCTGGCCTGTGTCGGCGTGTTCGTGGCCGTGCTGATCAACGCAGGGCTTCTCAAGGATTGGTTCCAGCCGTCTTTCACGCTGCGCATCATCCTGCCTGACGAGGGTGTATCGGGCCTGGCGCCCGGTGCGGAGGTACAGGTGCTCGGCACACGCGCCGGTGAGGTTCGCCGCATCGTGATCGACCCCAACGGACGCATGCATGCCGTTGCCCGCGTCGAAGACCAGATGCGGCCCTTCATCCGGCGCGATTCCCAAGTGTCGATCCGGCGCCAGTTCGGCGTCGCAGGTGCGGCCTACATCGATATCTCGCGCGGCACCGGCCCTCAACTCGACTGGTCCTACGCGGTGGTCTCCTCGCAGAGCGAGCGTGCTGCCACCGACACGATCGGCCAGATGGTCGACGAGGTGCGCGCCAAGATCATCCCGCTGATGGACGACGTCCAGAAAGCCGTGGTTGCCTTCACCGCCGTTGCCCAGCGCGCGGTCGACCCTGGCGGACCGCTCGAGCAGACGCTGGCCTCGGCCGCCAGCATCGCGCGCAAGGTCGAGAGCGGCGAAGGCGTGGCAGGCCGCCTGATCGCCAACGACAAGATGGCGAGCGATCTCGAGGCGACGTTGCTCAGCGTTCGTGAGACGGCGGGCCAGATCGAGCGCACCACCAAGGATCCGCGCATCGCCCAGATCATCGTCAAGACCGACTCCATCCTGACGTCGCTGCAGGCCACGACCCGCAACCTCGCAGCCGCCACCCCGCAGATC